>JBDTSJ010000046.1:0-285414 GCA_039931205.1 Acidobacteriota bacterium | reverse complement strand
ACTTGTTCATGCGCCCCTCGACGATCTTGTCGACCATCTTCTCGGGCTTGCCTTCGGCCAGTGCGCGAGCACGCTGGATGTCCTTCTCTTTATCCATCGCGGCCTGCGTAACTTCCTCGCGCCGGATGAATTGAGGATCGGCCGCCGCCACCTGCATGGCCACATCGTGCACCAGTTCCAGAAAGTCGTCCGTGCGGGCGACGAAATCGGATTCGCAATTCACTTCGATCAGCACGCCCAATTGCGAGCCCGGATGAATGTAGCTGGTGATCACGCCCTGCTTGGTAATGCGGCTGGATTTCTTACCGGCGGACGCAATACCCTTCTTGCGCAGGACCACTTCCGCTTCCTCAAGGTTGCCCTTGGCTTCCACCAATGCGCCCTTGCATTCCATCATGCCGGCCCCGGTACGGTCCCGGAGTTGCTTCACTAAACTGGCGGTAATCTCCATAGAATCCTCGTAATGAACAAAGCTTGGACGCGGCCCGGGCTAGCGGACCGCGCGATGAACTTGGGACGGCGCGCTTAGACCGCGTCCGCTTCAACAACCGCTTTACGCGAAGTGGAGGGCAGATCTTCGTCCGGCATGCTCTCCGACATCAACTGCTGCGCGTACTGCGGATCGACGAATTTGGCGTATTCCGGAATGTCCTCGACCGAGGTCACTTCGCCGTCTTCGGCGGTTTCCACCACCACTTGCGAGGCGGCGAAATCGTGTTCCGTGGCCAATTGCCGGCCTTCGATGCAAGCTTCGGCGATCTTGTTGGTGAACAGCCGAATGGCGCGCAGTGCGTCGTCATTGCCGGGAATCACGTAGTTCACTTTGTCCGGATCGCAATTCGTGTCGACCACGCCTACCACGGAGATGCCCAGCTTACGGGCCTCTTCCACGGCAATCGCTTCCTTGTTGGAATCCACCACGAACATTACGTCCGGCAAGCCGTGCATGTCTTTGATGCCGGCCAGGTTCTGATTCAGCTGTTTACGTTCCCGCTCCAGACGGATGACTTCCTTCTTGGCGCGGCCGTCCCAGTTGCCTTCTTCCGCCATGGCGTCGAGTTCCTTCAGACGCTTGATGGACTTCTGGACGGTGGTCA
Source organism: Acidobacteriota bacterium (assembly GCA_039931205.1). Taxonomy (GTDB): domain Bacteria; phylum Acidobacteriota; class Terriglobia; order Bryobacterales; family Bryobacteraceae; genus Palsa-187. Next base: position 284,317 of record JBDTSJ010000046.1, on the reverse strand, counting down.
TGTTGGTGAGCAATCCGCCCAGCCAACGCTGATTCACGTAATACATCCCGGCGCGCGTGGCTTCTTCCGCGATGGCTTCCTGCGCCTGGCGTTTGGTGCCCACAAACAGCACCGTTTTGCCCTGCGCGGCCATGTCGCCGACATACCGCATCGCGTCTTTGAACAGCTTCAGCGTTTTCTGTAGATCTATGATGTAGATCCCATTTCGTTCGCCAAAGATGTATTCCTTCATCTTTGGATTCCAGCGCTTGGTCTGGTGCCCGAAGTGAACGCCGGCTTCGAGCAATTCTTTCATACTAATTGCAGGCAAAAATAGCCTCCTTAGTGGGTCATCCGTGCGGATGTGTTACCTCAGCCACGGTCCAAAGCGGGATTTGTGGCCCAGGGTCGATGGTGGATCGCTTGCGCGGTCCGAAAGAGCCCCTGCACCGGAAGGGTAGCAGGGGCCAAACAGCTATCGTTTGCTGAACTGGAAGCGCTTACGGGCGCCCTTTTGTCCGTACTTCTTACGTTCATGCTGCCGCGCATCGCGGGTCAGCATGCCCAGTTCCTTAAGCTTGGCGCGCAGTTCAATGTTGAACTCCAGCAGTGCGCGGGCAATACCCAACTTCGCCGCACCAGCCTGGCCCAAAGGACCGCCGCCATGGGTGTTGATCAATATGTCGAACTTGTCCGCCGTTTCAGTGGCCAGCAGTGCCTGCTTGACCAGGAAACGCGCCGCCGGACTCGGGAAGTAGTTCTCAAACTCCCGGCCATTCACCGTGATCTTCCCGTCGCCGCTGCGAAGAATGACGCGAGCGACTGCCGTCTTGCGGCGCCCGGTTCCGAGATGTTGCACTAATGCTGCTGCCATGATGTTCCTTCTAACCTGCTACTTTCATCTCGACGGGCTTCTGCGCTTGATGCGGATGCTTGTCGCCGGCATATACGTTCAGCTTGCGGTACATTTGCTTGCCCATCTTGGTGTGGGGCAGCATACCTTGCACGGCTTCTTCCACCATGCGGGTCGGGCGAGTCTGGCGCACGATGCGCGCCTTCGTCTCCGTCAAACCGCCCGGATAACCGGAATGGCGGCGATACAATTTCTGTTCTTCTTTGCGCCCCGTAAGGCGAACGGTGGCCGCGTTCACAATAATGACGTGGTCGCCCGTGTCGATAAACGGCGTGTAGCTCGGTTTGTGCTTGCCCATCAGGATCGAAGCCGCCTGACTGGCGATCCGGCCGAGGACCTCGCCTTTGGCATCGATCACGTGCCAACTACGTACGATCGCGGGGGCGGAAGGGAATACGGTTTTCATTTGGAGACAGACCTTCTCTGGTGCTAATGCTAGCTCTTGTTAGGTTAGCCGATTCGGGCGGGGCGTGTCAAAGGCCGGTAGTGCGCTAAATGTGAGTGGCCGGTGTTCCTAAGCTGAGAAACGGCGCTTTGGACTGGCCGCCTCCGCTCGCGGAGAGTCCCTGCGCGTAACACAAGATCCCCGCCCCGCTCCTCCGCCAGGTACGGGGATCTTGAACTCAAGATGGACTAGCTTGCTTGATGATCCACACCAGCGACATTTGTTACTGGAAATCATGTGAACCTTCTGGAACAAATCCGCGGGCGGGTGGGCGGGGCGTGTCAAGCTCAAGCCTCAGCGGGTAGTGTCTCAATTGAGACACTACCCCTCAGCGAGCGATACTCACATCTTTCAGCTCTGGAGATTCATTCCCTTTGCCGTCCCTATAAGCGCCCGACACCGTGCCCGTGATCTTTAGAATGCTCCCTATCCCGCGTGGATACTGGAGCGCCTCGGGCAATCTCACCCGGAATCGGTTAACGCTGCCCGCAGGCGGCGCCGGAGTAATGATGAACACGTGCATATGTTCAGTTCGGCCCGCCTTCGTGGTTGCGTATTCGGAAGCCAGGATGCCAGTCCAAGTTACATTTTTCCCGACGTACGCCTTGATATCGGCTTCCACTTGGCCATAGGTCGGACTAACGCCAACCTGCTGCCCTGCCGCGCAGACCAGCGCTAGCAGCGACACGCCAACAAGTAAACTGATCCTCGAAGTTCGCGACATGGCCCAATCGTAGCATTTAGCGGACCGCAGCCTTCGGAGCCTGAGTTTGCACCCGCGGCGGCCCCGGAAACACTTGTATCTTGTGCTGCCTCTGCATTATACGGGCAGACTCTTCAAAAAGCCCTCAAGGAGAAAGGTGGAACTATGAAGCTTCAGAGGATAATCAGCGCAACAAGGATGATGTTGGTGGCCGTTTTGGTCCCGGTAATCGGCGGCACGTCGTTTGCCGCGGAAACCCATGTCGTCAGCCCCACGGAGATGCGTCAGGCTGCGGTCAGCGCCACGCAAACCCGCCAGCAGAATGTCGAAGCGGTAAATAGCTTCCTCAGTTCGCCCAAGGCCCAGCAGGTTATCGAGAGTTCGGCGATGAATATGACCCAGGTCAAGGCCGCGGTCGCCGCCCTGGATGATCAGGATCTGGCAAAGTTGGCCGCCCAGTCCGCCCAGGCGCAGAATGACTTCGCCGCCGGCCGAATCTCGGATCGCGACCTGCTGTGGATCGTGGTCGGCATTGCCGTCCTGGTGTTGATCATTATTGCTGTACGTTAAATCCTGTGGCCGGTTGGATCAAACTTAGCCTGGTACCCCTCTTCGCTGGCGTGCTCCTCGCCGCCAGCGAAGGGGGTGTCTGGCTGGACGTCCCATTCGTGAACCAGGCATCGCTCGCGCAAACCAAAGCCGGTTGCGGCGCGGCCGTGATTTCGATGCTGATGCAATACTGGCAAGCCCAGCAGCCTGACCGGACCGCCCCACCTGCCGCCGAAGAAATCTTGCGGGCTCTGTATTCAGAAAACGCCGGCGGAATATATGCTTCCCAAATGGACCGTTACCTTGCTCAGCACGGCTTCCGTACCTTTGCCGTCCAAGGCACCGCAGCCGACCTGCGCGGCCATTTGGAAAAAGGCCGTCCTCTGATCGTCGCCTTGCAACCTCGCGGAGGCGAGTTGCACTATGTAGTCGTAGCGGGGCTTGATTGGAAAAACGATGTGGTGCTGAAGAACGATCCGGCGGACCGCAAGCTAGCCAAGCAACGGCAACAAGACTTCGAACGCGAATGGAGCGCCGCTGGCCATTGGATGCTGCTCGCCGTACCGCAATAGTCGCTGTCTGCTTCGCCGCGTCCCTGCGCGCCCAAACCCCCGACGCATTCTATAACCAGGGGCTCGCGCAAGCCCAACAGCAGCATTGGGATCAGGCCCGCACCGCTTTTTTGGCCGGGCAGCGTGCCAATCCCAGCGACGCCCGCTTCCCCCTCGAACTAGGCGGCGTCGCCTTCAAACAGAAACGCAACGCGGAAGCCGCGAAATGGCTGCGCCGCGCGCTGCATCGCGATCCTTCCGACACCTACACGGCCGAATTCCTCGCCACCGTCTATTTCCTGGAAGGCAATCTCGACGCCGCTTTGAAGTATTGGAACCCCATCGGCAAACCGCACATCACCGCCCTCGCGATTCCGCCCTCTTTGCGTGTCGATCCCATCCTGCTGGACCACGCCTTTCGCTTTTCCCCAGCCGCCACCCTCCAGCTCTCCGATCTGCGAGCCACGCGCGCCCGCCTGGACGCACTAGGCATCTTCCCCTCGTATCGAATTCGCCTCGACGCACAAAATGACCAGCAATTCAGCGCGCGCTTCGACGCCGCCGAACGCAACGGCTTCGGCAGCGGAAAGCTGAACGCCCTGGTCTCCACGTTTAGAGGCATCGGCTACCAAGCCATCCGCCCCGAATACTACAACCTCGCCAACGCGTCCGTGAACGTCGAATCTCTGTTGCGCTGGGATTCCAATAAACGCCGCGGCTCAGTGTCAGTCTCCGGCCCCCTCCGCCGGGACGCCAGGTATCGCTACCATGCCTGCGTCGACGTGCGCGACGAAAACTGGAATCTGCAGAATCCTGCTTCCAAACCCCTTGGATCGCTCCATATGCGGCGCGTTGCGTCCAGCGCCGCCATCTCCTCAGCGGGCAACGGCCTCTGGTCGTGGACCGCGGGCGGGGAATTCTCGCATCGCAATCCTCGCGACATCCAGCCGTGGCCCGCGGCGCCCGCCTCCACATTAGTCAAAGCATTCCAACTCAAGCAGTCCGCGCAACTTCGCCGCACCCTATTGGTCTTGCCGGAGCACCGCTTCACCAGCAGCGCCCTCCTCTCCACCGACGTAGCCAAACTGTGGACTGCCCCCTCGCGCGTGTTCAGCCGCGTGCAACTCACTCTCGATTCCCTGTGGCTCCCGCGCATCAGCGGCGAAGACTATGCCACGCATCTCCAAACCCGCGCCGGAAAGATCTTCGGTCAGGCGCCCTTCGACGAATTATTCATGCTTGGAATGGAGCGCGATAATGACCTCTGGCTGCGCGCCCACGTCGGCAGCCGCGACGGCCGCAAAGGCAGTGCGCCTCTCGGCCAGCGCTACTTCGCGGCCACTTGGGACGTCGACAAAATTCTCTACGACAACGGACTCCTCAGCCTTCGCCTCAGCCCCTTCTTTGACGTCGGCTCCATGGACTCCTCCGTCGGCCTGGGCTCTCGAAAATGGCTCTTCGACACCGGCCTCCAGGCCAAGGTAAGGATACTCGGCGTCGGCTTCGCGTTCATCTATGGCAAAGACCTGCGCACCGGCAACAACGTGTTCTACATCGTCGAAGGCCGCTGATCAGGCTGGTTCGAATACCAGCAGGTCCAGACTGAAGGTGATTTTGCCCCCGCGCGCGGCCTCGCTTTGCATGGGTCTGTAAATCGAAAGCAGGATGTCATCCACCGCCGCCGCATCCAACTCGGCCGTGGTTGTGGCGCGGGTTCGAGTCCGCAACCGGAAGCTGGGCGCGAACGCTTCCACGGTCCGTTCCACACGGTCGCGCCCCGCCCCGCGCAATTCAATCAAATCATCCGCCGCTGGAATCGCCACCAGCAGCCGCCCGTCGTCGCGCAGAACCCGCCGGAACTCGCCCGCATTCATCCGCGCGGTGATAGAGATCACCGCTGAAAACGACCCGTCGGCATAGGGAATGAAACGGTCCGCGTTCGCCACCACCCATTCGCATTCCGGATACCGTCGAGCCGCGCCATCAATCGCAGGAATGGAAAGGTCCGTTCCGTGGGCTTCGAAGCCAGCCTCTTTCGCGAGTGTCGCCAGATAGAACCCGTCCCCGCAGCCCGCGTCTAAGATAACGTCCTGCGAAACAGGCGCCAGCGCTTCCGCAATGCCATCCAGCAGCGGTCGCGTCACCCCCAGCGCCTGCAACCGAACGCGAGCCGCCACCGCGTCCGCGCTATCCCCCGGCTCTTTCGATTTCTTGTCCTGCGGCTGCAGCAGGTTCACATACCCGCTGCGCGCCACGTCGAAGGAATGATGCTGGGGACAAACCACGCGCCCAGCCTCGCGCCGCAAAGGCCTGCGGCAATCCCGCACCGGACAGATCAGCATCCGCGCTAGCGCTTCCGCATTCTTAGGTGTGGCACGATGCCAAGCCGCGCTTTTCCAGATACTGCTGGTGATAGTCTTCCGCTTCCCAGAACGTGGGCGCGGGAGTAATCTCCGTAACAATGGGACGCGGAAAACGAGCCTGCGCCGCAGCCAGTGACTGCTTCGCTTCCGCTTCCTGCTCGGGAGAATGAAAGAAGATCGCGGAGCGGTACTGCGTCCCCACGTCCGGCCCCTGCCGGTTCATCGTCATCGGATTATGGTTGTCCCAGAAGATTTCGAGCAGGTCGTGATAGCTGACCACGCTGGGATCGAAGGACACCTCGACCACTTCCGCGTGCCCTGTCGTGTCCGTGCAGATTTGCTTGTAAGTAGGATTGTCCGTAGCCCCGCCCGCGTAGCCCACGCGTGTGGCGCGGACACCCGCCAGCCGGCGAAACGTCGCCTCGACGCCCCAAAAACATCCAGCGCCGAACGTCGCTTTTTCGAGAATTGGATTAGAGGTTTCCTGCATGGCTACATTGTAGCCTGCCAAAAACCTACTACTTGCCGCCGAAGTCCGGGACCTTAATGCGTCCCTCAACCACGCCCTTATTGTTCTCTTCGCAAGAGTATTCCTGAATCTGCCAATCCGTGCGCAGAGTGAAAACCCGCTTGCTGACAACCGGCGCCGTGTACGTCTTGGGATCTTCGATCGTCACTTCATAATTAATGTGACCCAGGTCGGGACGCGTAAACTTCTCCGTCAAAACCATCTGATCGCTGTGCGGATGCCCATTGGTATCCAGCTTGGTAAAGCCGTTGAAGTTCTTCGTGACGATCACCAGCGTGTCGCCTTCCCAGTGGCCCACCGAATCGCCATACCAGGTTGGAACCTTCTTGGGATTATGCGCGCGCCCATCCAGAGGCAGCACCTTGAACCACGTGTTCTGCTCGTACAGGAACGCAAATTGGTCGTCCGTCTGCATAAACTGCACTGGATCGGGTCCGTTGATCGACCGATTGTGCCCGAACGGCAGGCACGAACCCGTGTAGTCGCCCGTTTCGGCGTTATACGATTCAAACTGCTGCTTGCCCAGCGGCGTATAAGGCAGAGGTCCCGTGCTCACTTCGATATTCTGCATGAAGGGCCGTTGCCATACGCCGTTAAAACTCGGCTTACCAGAAGCCAGCTTCGGCGCAGGACCCTCCGGCGGCTGATACGCGGGTGCTTTGCCCTTGCCTCCGCCCTTCGCGCCTCCCCCTTTACCAGCTCCAGCGGGAGCACCAGCGGGCGGCTGAGCAATCATGAACGCGGCCGAAGCAAACAGGACCGCGGCGGCGAGTACCAAACGATTCTTCATGGCAATAATCCTTAGTTCCTGCTGAAGCTCACGGCTATTGCCGCAGTATTACGGTGCCTTCTTTGTCGGTGACGCTACGCGTGCTGCAGGTCTTCGATCCGTCTTTCGCGAGCGAGCCGTCCAGCACAATTTCATCGCCAATCTTGATGGAATCCTGCGCAAACCCGGCCCGGGTCATGGCGTTGGGCGAACCCAGCTCGCACTGCCACTTCTCCATCTTGCCGTTTACCTCGGCCTCAAGATAGATCCACGCGTGCGGATTGCGCCAGTCCAGCTTGGTCATCTTGCCGACCAGCTTTATGGGCTTTTTCGTGTCATATTCAGCAGCCAGGGAGTGATGAGCCCATAGCGAAGATCCCCCCAGCATGCCCAGACAAAATGTAGCGATAAGAAGACGAAGTTTCATGACGTAGCTCCTTCGCGGTACCAACCGCGTTTCCTTTAGGATACTTCAACACGCCCGTCCCTGAATCGCAACCCCCAGTTGGATATAATCGCCGCATGCGTACCCTCCTAGCCTTGGCCCTCGCCTGCTACGCCTCCGCCGCCACCGTCGACGGTATACAGATCCATTCCACCACCCACGGAAAAGGCCCCAAAACTCTCATCTTCGTCCACGGCTGGACCTGCGACGAAACTTCCTGGCAGTCCCAAGTCCCCGCCTTTGAAAAGAATTACCGCGTAATCACCATGGACCTGCCCGGCCATGGCCAGTCCGGCGCACCCAAAACCGGCGAGCTCACCATGACCCTGTTCGCCCGCGCCATCGAAGCCGTACGAGCCGAGGCCGGCGCCGTTAAAGTCGTCCTCATCGGCCACAGCATGGGAGTCCCCGTCATCCGCCACTACGCCCGCCTGTACCCCTCGCACGTTGCGGCTCTGGCGCTGGTGGACGGCGTACTGCACCGCTCCGGCAACCCCACCAGCCTCGACATGTTTAAGGGTCCGGAAGGGATGAAGAATCGGAATGGCATGATCCGCGGCATGTTCGGCAAATCCACGACTCCGGAAATGCAACAGCACATCCTGAAGATGATGCTCGCGCCGCCGGAAGCCACTGCGGTACAGGCCATGGCGTCCATGTATGAGCCTGAGATTTGGACCGAAGAGGTGATGCAATTTCCGGTGTTGGGACTGTATGCGGATCACTCCAGCGCCAACGATCCCCAATACATGAAGAAGGTATTCCCGAACAGCGAAGCCCACGAAATCCCCGCCACCAACCATTTCCTGATGCTGGAAAAGCCCGCCGAATTCAACAAGCTACTCACGGATTTCCTCTCCAAAGTAGCCTTTTAATCCGTGTGCATCCGTGTGCATCCGTGGCCAATTGCCTTACATCCGGGTGTACCCTTAGTAACGATGCCCAGACACCGAATCGCCCTCCTGCCCACCCCGGAAAACCATCGAATTTAACGGAACGAACCCAAGCCCGCCGCGCGACTGCAAACGCCATCTCCTTCTTCCCGCGTCACTTCCCCCCGCCAAAATTTCGAGCCCTACCCGCTGCGCCCGTCTCCGCCCTCGCGTATAATCAACGCTAGCCATGAAAGCCATCACCGTCATCGCCGCCACCTCCGCCACGCTCCTCGCGGCTTCTCTCCTGCTGCTCGGTCAGGGACGCACCTATGTCCCCGTCACCAAGGAAATGCTTCTGAACCCCAGTCCCAATGACTGGATCATGTATAACCGGACCTATGATTCGCAGCGCTTCTCCCCACTGAACCAGATCAACAAGGGCAACGTCGGCGACCTGCGCATGGCGTGGTCGCGACAGCAGGGCGCCGGTTCCCAGGAAACCATTCCGTTGGTTCACGACGGCATCATGTACCTGCAGGTTCCGGGCGCGGCCGTTCAGGCTTTGGACGCCACCAACGGCAACCTTCTGTGGGAGTACGTGCGCAACGTCCCAGCCGCACAGAAAACCGCTGCCAAGGCCAAGACCATCGCCATGGGCGAGGACATGATCTATTGGACGGCTCCCGATGCCGTGGTCGCGCTCGACGCCAGAACCGGCGAACTTCGCTGGGAAGCGAAGACCGACGCGCGCGGCCAGTCGCAAGGCGCCGTCATAGCGGGCGACAAGGTGATCTCCGGCGGTACGTGTCCCACCCATGCCAGTTGCTACATATCCGCGCACGATGCCAAGACCGGCAAGCTGCTGTGGAAGTTCTTTACCGCCGCCGCCACCGGCGAGCCGGGAGGCGACACCTGGGGTGACACGCCCGACGAAAAACGTACCGCCTCCACCTGGGGCCTGGGAGGTACTTACGATCCCACCACCAACTCCATCATCTGGGGCGTCGCCAATCCCACGCCCAACAGCCGCGCCGAACGCCACGGCGGGCAGTATACGGCATCCCCCGTCAATCATGGGCCGATGGATCTTTATAGCGGCTCCACTATCTCCATCGATGCCGAAACCGGCAAGCTCAAGTGGTATTACCAGCACCTGCCCGGCGACGATTGGGACTCCGACTTCACCAATGACCGCGTGTTGGTCAGCACGGCGCTGAATCCCACCGCAGCCACCGCCAAATGGTTCAACAAGAAGTTGAAAGCCGGAGAGCGGCGCGATATCGTTCTCGTCACCGGCGAACCGGGTGGCGTCTTCGCCCTCGACCGGCGCACCGGCGAGTTCCTGTGGGCCAATCCGTGGCCCTACGACGTGCCCAACTTCTGGCTCAAAAACATCGATGAGAACGGACTGACGTATCTGAATGACAGCCTGCTCTTCACCGGTCCCAATCAGGATCGTATACTCTGCTTCTTCAACACGCGCAGCTACTGGTCTCAGGGCTACAGCCCGGTCACCAACTCTCTCTACGTCCCCTTTGTCGACACCTGCAACAGCGTGCACACCAAGGACGTCGGCGTACGTTCCGCACACGACGGCGTGGTGCGCGAAGGCTCCAAGCGTGAGGAGTTCTCCGGGATTTCCAAAATCAACGCCAGCACCGGCAAGGTCGAACACATCTTCAAGGGACCGGCGCCCATCAATAGCGCCATGCTGTTGACGGCGGGCGATCTGCTGTTCTTTGGCGATCTAGACCGCCACTTCCGCGCGCTCGACGCCGCGAGTGGCAAGGTTCTGTGGGATCAAGTGGTCGGTGGCCCCGTCGCCAACAGCACCATCACCTACTCGGTGAATGGCCAGCAATACGTAGCCATCCTCACCGGTGACGGGTTGCTCACCGGCAGCGTACTCCGCTACGCTCCCGGCACCAATCCGCCCAAAGGCGCGAATTCGCTTTACGTGTTCGCTCTGCCAAAGAAGTAGCCGGTTACAGCAATGCCCTTATCCGGCCGATGGATGATGGACAGTGCCTAAACTACGCGTCACTAACAAAACTCGTGGGCGATTGCTAGCCGATCGCGCGGACATCGCCGATACCAGCGCCAAGCGCCGCACCGGCTTGCTGAAGCACAAGGGTCTGGACCCCGGCGAGGGCTTGTGGATCGTGCCCTGCGAGGGTGTGCATACCTTCGCCATGAACTTCACCATCGACGTGCTGTTCCTTAGCAAGAAACGCGTGGTGATGAAGACTCGTCCTCACATGGTCAAGCGCCGCATTTCGCTCAGCCTGCTGGCCCACTCGGTGGTGGAGTTGCCCGCCGGCACCATTGACGAGACCGGAACCCAAAAAGGCGATCAACTGGAACTCGAGAAGTACGGCGCGTAGCCGCCTACCGTACGTGATTTACTTGCCCACCAAATGCGGGGGGTCCAGATTGTTCTCGCTGCACACGTATTCCAGCAACTCATCGTCGGCCGCGAGAACGAAATCCTCTGTGACCGTCCACGGATGGGAGTAAGCTTTCGGATCGTCGATCGTGACGTCGATGAACAGGTGCCCGAAATCCGGACGCCGGAATCTCTCGGTAACCTTCAGCCCCTCGGAATGAGGATGTCCGTCGTCATCCAGCCATGTCTTGTCGTTGAAGCCCGTCGTCTGCACCACTAGCGTGCTGCCTTCCCATTTGCCGGTGGAATAACCCATCCATGTGGGCTGCGGATCCTTCACAACCGCGTGGCTGTCCAGAAAGATCTGCCGAAACGTCGTTCGGGTCTCATACAGAATCACCACCAGGTTGGGCATTTGGAGGATCTTGTTGGGGAAGGGAACGCCGCTAACGCGCGGAACCCCCGGAGGCAGGCAGAAGCCTTCGGGATCATCCTTGCCGCGATTACTTTGGCGTTCCTGATAGAGTGCTTGCCCCCAAGGCAACATCGGAACCGCATCGGCCTTGAGGTCCGCCGCCAGGTTCGCGTTGAACTTGATGTTGGGCAGCCAGATGCCCGAGAGGTCCACCGTATTGCCGGCTCGCGGAGCAGGCGCCGTGAGATCGGCCTGGCCCGTTTTGGTGCGCGGGATGTTGGGGGACTTGTAGGTCCACTGTGCGGCCGCAGGTACCAGGAATAAGAGACCGCAGAGGAACGCCGAGGAACAGGGATACGGCATGTTGACACTACTATACAATCAAGTCAACGTGCGCTTAACCCCCGGAACAAAGCTAGGACCCTACGAGATTGTCGACGCGCTGGGCGCGGACGGCATGGGGGAGGTGTATCGCGCCCGCGATTCCCGTCTGCGTCGTGATGTTGCGATCAAAGTGATCCAGCATGAGGAAGCGGATCGAGCAACATGGGAGCGTTTTGAGCGTGAAGCGCGCGCGGCCTCGGCGCTGAGCCATCCCAACATCTGCGCGGTTTTCGATACCGGCGAAGCCGACGGGCAGCCATACCTGGTAATGGAACTGCTGGAAGGGCAGACGCTGAAAGATCGCATCGGCGGGCAGCCCATGGAAACCGGTGTCGCGGTGGCCATCGCAAAACAGATCGTCGACGCATTGGACGCCGCGCACGCCAAGGGCATCCTGCATCGTGACATTAAGCCCGGCAACATCATGATTACCGGGCGCGGCCACGTCAAGGTGCTGGACTTTGGCCTGGCGAAGCAGACGGTTTTCGGGGACGCCGACGAGACGCTGACGTTGGGCATGGAGACGCAGGCTGGCCACGTGATGGGTACTCCGGCGTATCTCTCGCCGGAGGTTTTGCAAGGCGCGAAGGCGGATGCACGCTCCGATCTATGGGCCTTCGGTGTGGTGCTGTATCAGATGTTGAGCGGTCGGCCGCCATTTCGAGGTGCGACGACGCTGGAGATCAGTTCCGGCATTCTGAAGGAATTAGCGCCTCCTCTACCGGCCAGCGTGCCGCCCGCGCTGCGCGCCATCGTCGAGCGCTGCCTGGAGAAGAAGCCAAAAAAACGCTTCCAAAACGCGGACGGCATTCAGCTCGCACTGGTTACTCTAAACACCGCGCCGGCACGCAAGACATGGCTGTGGGCCACCGCCGCGGTCGTCGTCGCTGTCGTCGCAGGAATCTTGTCTTGGCAACAATATGCCAAGAGCGGCGAACGCACTTTGTCTACGGGTGCCCCGCCATCCCCGAATCAAGAGGCTAACGAACTCTTCGAGGTGGCTCAGACCTTCTCAAACGCTAACGATATTCCGAAGGCGCAGGAGAGGCTCGAACAAGCTCTGGTTTTGGACCCCCACTTCGCCGAAGCACGCCGGACCCACGCGGCAAATTATGCGATTCTCTTACTCAACGGCTATAGTAACGACACTAGCCTTCTCTACAAAGCCGAAGAGGAGTTGCGCCAGGTAGCGCTGGAAGCGCCCGGCCTGCCCGCCCTTACTCTCAGCCAAAGCGCCTTGTATTGGGCGCTAGGGCAGAGGGATCGAGTGCCCTTCGAAGCTCTGGATCGGGAGGCGCGCGATCCCGAGCAAATAGCCACCAGAATCTGGTTAGTGATCATCCGTCTGATGACGGAGCAGAACGCCGCTGCAAAGGAACTCGCGGACAGCACTTTGAAGGGCAATCCGGTGATAGGCGCGATGCGCATGTTTCTAGGCGAACTTCTGCGCACCACCGGCGACATGGAAGGGGCCATTCGAGAAGAACGAAAGGTGCTGGATACGGCTCCCGAAAACATTTCCGCGACCCAATTCCTGGTGCACGCGTACTTGGATCGCAACCAATTGGCCGACGCGCGAAAACTCCTGGAAGGCATGCAGTCGCAGTATTCCGCCAATTACATGTGGCGGCAAAGTTGGGCTTTGTTGTTGGCGGCGGAGGGAAAGCGAGGGGAAGCTTTCAAATTCATGGACGAAGAGACGCTGAAGTTCGCCGCCGTGGCCTTTGTATCTACGGCGGTGACGGCGGACTTCTACGCCCTGCTGGATGAGAAGACGAAAGCGATTGAGTGGGTGGACAAGGCGGTGCGCAACGGCGATGAGCGGGTTGGTTATTTCCAGAAGCATCAGCATCTGGCGAACATCCAGAAGGAACCGGGCTTCCGGCGGATTGTCGAATCCGTCGAGGCCCGGCGGGCAAAGCCGTAGACGTATTTAGGCCAGCTTCACTTTCAGCATCGTATAAGAGTGAGCCGGGAAGCTGTAGCGCAGGCGATTCTGCTGCGCGCTGGCGGAACGCGTCACCGGCACCACGGGGGATTTGCCGAAGTCGTTTTCGGACTTGATGTCGGGTCCGTTCACTTCCACCACGTCCACTCCGCCAGTGAAGGTTTTGTCCTGGGCTTCGAATTCCGTTTCGATGGCTTCCGTTTGGTGCCGATTCACCACGTTGATGACCAGCGAGCCGTTGTCGAAGGCCGCGGAAATATCCAGGTAAGGGACGCCGTTGAAGCGGCGGCTGTTGTAGCGGGGAGTATCCACGAATAGTTCCAGCGCCTTGCCCTTGGTGTTATTGGCGAATAGCTGCAGAGGGTAGTAGATGGTCTGCAGATACATACCCGTAGCGTTGGTGAAGATGGGCGCGATCACGTTTACCAGTTGGGCCATGTTGGCGATCTTGAGAATGTGCGCGTGGTTGACGAAGGCGTTAAGGAATGTGGCAATCACCAGCGCGTCTTCCAGGTTGTAATGCTCTTCCAGAATGTTCCGGCCTTTCTGGTTTTGGCGCGCGCGATACCACACGTTCCACTCGTCCCAGGCGATGTAGATCTTGCGATTGCGCACCGTGGACATGGCCGCGTCGATGATGCCTTCCGCCGTTTTGATACGCTCCTCCAGCTCCATGGAGCAGGCGACGAAATCGCCGTAGTCATTCTGGTTGTTGCCCACGTAGAGGTGCAGCGCCAGATAATCCGCATGATTCTTGAGGTGGTCGAGGACGGTTCGATTCCAGCCGATCCAATCGGCGCCGCCGCCATAGTTCGACGAGCCAGCGGCGATGAGTTTGATGTTTGGATCGGTCCATTTCATCAGCTTCGCGGTTTCGAGGGCGAACTTGGAATACTCCACTACATCGCGGTGGCCCATTTGCCAGCCGCCATCCATTTCATTGCCCAGGCCCCAATAGGTAACCTTCCAGGGCTGTGCACGGCCGTTGCGTTTGCGCTCGCGGGTGACGGCGGTGTCTTCGGAGGAATTGCAATACTCCACCCACTCCTGCGCTTCCGTCCACGACCCGGTGCCAAGGTTCGCGCAGATGTAAGGCTCCGCGCCAACCTGCTGGGCGTAATCCAGGAACTCATGCGTGCCGAAGCGGTTGGATTCCACGGTGCCCCAGGCCATTTCCAGCCGGGGAGGCCGCTGATCCCGGGGACCGATGCCATCGCGCCAATGGTAATTCGACGAAAAATTACCGCCGGGCCAGCGTAGCTGGGTGACGTTCAGCTTCTTCGCCGCGTCCATCACGTCTTTGCGGAAGCCGTTGGCGTCCGACAGGCGTGAGCCCTCCTCGAAGATGCCGCCGTCGATGCAGCGGCCGAGGTGTTCGGTAAAGTTGCCATAGATCTTCGGATCGATGTCACCGATGACGCGTTCCGTGTCGATCTTGACGCGGGCGCGCAACGGCCCTTGCTGGGCGCGCAAAACAAACGGCGCGGCGAGTAGAGTTTTCGAGAGAGTGCGACGGGAAATCATGGTTCTGATAGCGTGTCGCATTGTTTGCCGATCGTCAAGGGGATACAATGCAGCAGATGAATCGAAACTGGATCGCTATTTGCGCGTTGAGCACGGCCGCCTTCGCCCAGGTGCAGAATTTCAAGCCCGTCACCGAGGAGATGCTGAAGAATCCCAGCCCGAACGACTGGCTGTCCTTCAGCCGTACTCAGGACGCCCAGCGGTTTAGTCCGCTGACGCAGATTGACCGCGGCAACGTCAGCAAGCTGGGGTTGGCGTGGGTGCGGGGGCTGGGCACGGGCACTACGGAGTCCATTCCGATCGTGCATGACGGCACGATGTACCTGATTGTTCCGGGCGGCAACGTGCAGGCGTTGAACGCGACCAACGGGGACATCCTGTGGGAATACCGGCGTCCCAATCTGGCGGCGAATGTGGCCAGTCAGGCGCGCTCGAAGACAATCGCGATTTTCCAGGACATAGTGACGTATACGTCTCCGGATGGATTCGTGGTTGGATTGGATGCGCGCACCGGTGAGAAGCGCTGGGAGACCTACGCCGGAACAGCGGGGCAGACCTCGGGTCCGGTGATTGCGAACGGCAAGGTGATTTCAGGACGTGCGTGCGCGCAGACGCGCACCAGTTGCTTCATCGTGGCGCACGACGCGCTGACCGGCAAGGAACTGTGGAAGTTCTATACGGTGCCGGGTCCAGGCGAGCCGGGGTATGAGAGCTGGGGCAATCCGTCGGCAGCGGTGCACGACAAAAATATGGCCTCCACCTGGGGCCTGCCCGGTTCCTACGATCCGGTGCGCAATCTGGTGTATTGGGGCGTGGCGAATCCGATGCCGAACTCACGCGCGGACCGGCATGACGGGAATCCGGACGCAACTTCGCGGACTTCGCCGTCGGATCTTTACAGCAACTCAACGCTGGCGATCAATCCGGATACTGGCAAACTGGTGTGGTATTACCAGCATCTGCCCGGCGACGACTGGGATGAAGATTTCACCAACGAGCGCATCCTGACGCGCATCAAGTTCAATCCCGATCCGAAGTGGGTGAAGTGGATCAATCCAAACATCAAGCGCGGCGAGGAACGGGATGTCTCGGTGATGATGGGCGAGGGCGGCGGGATCTTCGTGAATGATCGTGCCACGGGAGAATTCCTGTGGGCGACGCCGTTCCCCTTCGACACGCCGCGGTTTCTGATTTCGAACGTGGATGGCGCGACGGGCAAGACGCAAATCAACTGGGACCTGGTGCTGAAGACGCCGGGCGAGAATCACTTGATCTGCTACTTCAATACGACCAGCTACTGGCCGTCGTCGTATCATCCGGGGCAGAAGTCGGTTTATATTCCGTACGTCGACAACTGCCTGGATATGACGCGCAAGGGTCCGCAGGGCAATGAGCGGCGTGTGGGCAAGCAGCGTCCGGAGGGCAAGCCGGAGGAGTTCGCCGGTATCGCAAAGGTGAACCTGGAGACCGGGGAGATTCTGCATTTTGGAAAAGGTCCGATTCCCAGCAACGGGTCGACGCTGGCCACCGCGGGCGACCTGGTGTTCCATGGCGACTTGAACCGCCGCTTCCGCGCCTACGATGCGGCAACCGGCAAACAGTTGTGGGAGACGATCCTGGGCGGCCCGATCGCAGTGAACACGATGACCTACGCGGTCAACGGGCGGCAATATGTGGCCGTGACCACGGGCGATACGTTGATGTCGAACCTGGGCGCCGCGGCGAAGGCTCCGCGGGGGCATGCGGCGGTGTATGTGTTTGCGTTACCGCAGTAGAGTTACGCCAGCCACTCGACGGTGACGCCTACCAGCAGGGGGCCGAGAAGGGACGCGGCTTCGTGTTCGGCGGCTTGCAGGACTTTCTCGGCGAAGGCGCGATCGGCGGAGACGGTGACGGCGGCGACCAGTCCCCGCTGCCAGGCTTCCTGATAGTCGATCTCGGCGGCCGCCACGTTGCAGCGTGCACGCAGGCGGTCTTTGAGACCCTTAACCCAGTGGCGCTTGTCTTTCAGCGAATGCGCGTCGGGGATCGATAATTCAAACGTGATGACCCCGACGGCCGGCACGTTGCTGGCTAAACCAGGGCCTCTTGCGCGACCTTCTCGGTCACGAAGGCTTCGATGATGTCGCCGGGCTTAATGTCGTTGAAGTTGGCCAGCGAGATGCCGCATTCAAAACCAGCTTTCACTTCGCTGGCGTCGTTCTTGAAGCGCTTCAGGTTTTCGACCTTGCCGGTATGCACAATCACGTTGTCGCGCAGCAGGCGGACCTGCGAGTTGCGCGTGATGACTCCGTCGTTGACCATACAGCCGGCCACCGCACCCACTTTGCTGATGCGGAACACGTCGCGGACTTCGGCGCGGCCCTTGAAAACTTCCTTGAAGACCGGATCCAGCATGCCGGTCATGGCGCGCTTCATCTCGTCGGCAAGCTCGTAAATGATCGTGTGCAGGCGGATGTCGACTTTTTCCTGGTCGGCGATGGTTTGCGCGTTGCGCTCCGGACGTACGTTGAACCCGATGATGATCGCGTCCGACGTGGTGGCCAGCAGCACGTCGCTTTCGGTGATGGCGCCCACGCCCGCGCGTAACACGCGGATGCGGACCTTCTCGTTCGAGAGCTTCTGCAGAGTGTCAGTCAGGACCTCGGCGGTACCGCCCACATCCGTTTTCAGGATGATGTTGAGTTCCTTGACCTCGCCCTCTTTCATCTGCGTGTGCAGCTGATCGAGAGTCAGGCGATTGTTCTTGGACATCGCCACTTCGCGAGCCTTGGCTTCGCGGTAGATGACGATCTGTTTGGCCTTGGCGGTATCCGTGACTACCTGGAACGTGTCGCCCACATCGGGAACCGCGTCCAGGCCAAGTACCTCGACCGGCATGGACGGGCCCACTTCGCGCACGCCCTCTCCCTGGTCATTGAATAAGGCGCGGACTTTTCCGAATACGGAACCGCAGATGAAGTGGTCGCCCACTTTCAACGAGCCATTGCGAACCAGCACGGTGGCCACGGGGCCGCGCGCGCGATCCAGTTTGGCTTCCAGCACGTTGCCCATGGCGGGCCGCGCCGCGTTGGCGCGGAGGTTGAGCATTTCCGCCACCAGCAGAATCATTTCCAGCAACAGGTCCAGGTTGGTTTTCGCTCTCGCGGAAACCGGCACCATAACCACGTCGCCGCCCCAATCTTCCGCGAGAAGACCGCGGTCGGCCAACTGTTGTTTGATACGCTCCGGCTGGGCATCCGGTTTATCGATCTTGTTGATCGCGACGATGATCGGCACGCCGGCTAACTTGGCATGATCGATGGCTTCGAGAGTCTGAGGCATCACGCCGTCGTCGGCCGCGACTACTAAGATTACGATGTCGGTAACTTTGGCTCCGCGGGCACGCATGCGGGTGAACGCTTCGTGGCCAGGAGTGTCGATGAAGACGATCTTTTGACCGTTCTTCTCTACGTGGTACGCACCAATATGCTGGGTGATGCCGCCGGCTTCGCGGCCTGCGACGTTAGCGGAACGGATGGCGTCGAGCAGCGACGTTTTACCGTGATCGACATGGCCCATGATGGTGACCACGGGAGGACGCTTCTCGCGATCCTGATCGACTTCGGTTTGCTGGATATCGTGCGTGGTCTCTTCTTCGTAACTGAGGCGGTTGGTGGACGCGCCGAAATCGCGCGCCAATTCTTCGGCCAGCTTCACGTCCATGGTCTGGTTGATGGTGGCGAAGATTTTGCGGTCTACCAGGCGTTTCACCACCAGGTTGGCCTTCACGCCGAGCTTCTCGGACAACTCTTTGACTGTAATGCCTTCGGCGAGAGTGATCTCGCGATCGATGTCGGGCGGAACGAATTCCTGCTGACGCCGGGCCACGGGGCGTAAACGTCCCTCTTGGCTGTCCACGTCGCGGCGGCGATTGTCGGTTCTTCCGCTGCCGGGTTTCGTCGCATGACGACGGCCTGGATCGACAGGCATCGTCGCGGGTTCGGAGGTCGGATGCATCGGCCGGCCACGGCCGGGACCACCCGGACCTGTAGGTCCACGATAACCGCCGGGACCGCCGCTGGGCCGCGGACCCATTCCAGGGCCGCCGCCAGGGGCGCGCATCAAAGGTTGGCCGGGACGCACGGTGCCGCGATAAATCGGTTGGCCGGGCACGGGGCTAGCCGGCCGGGTGGGAACTCCAGGACGCGGCAGGCCGGGCGCGGGGGCACCGGGCGCCCGGGTTAATTTGGCGACTAGATCGGGGCGCGGCGGTACCACGGGGCGGGCCACCGGCTGTCCGGCAAGATTCGATTTGGCTGGCGGGCGCAGAGGTCCGCCACTGCCTAGCGTGCCCGGATGGGCCCCGGCATGCTGGCCTGGGTGCTGGGTGGTTGGATGTTGATGTTGTCCGGGATGCGGAGCCTGGTGTTGGCCCACGTGCGGGGCGGGATGCGATGGCGCGCCCGGTCCGGGCGCAACGGTAGCGGCCGGCGGCCGCATCGCGGGACGCGGGACGGGCATGCTGGGCAGAGGGCTGGGGCGTGGCGCACCCGGGGTGGTGACCGGTGTTCTTGGCGATACATCGGTGGCCGGGGCCGCAGGCGACGACGCCGCCGGTGCAGGTGCTGCGGGCGCTGGCGCTGCCGGCGCTGGACTCGGTTTCGCGCTCACGGGATGCGAAATAGTCGCCGCAGGCGGTACATGCGGTGTTAGCGGCGGCATGGGCTGCCGGGGTCCCGAAATAATTTGACCGGGCTTGGGCGGTGGTGGCGCGGGGCGCACGGGAATCGGCATCCCGCGCGGCGCTAACGGGGGCGCCAGCGGTGAACCACTCGACAACGGCGGCCGCAACGGCTGCGCGGCGCGAGGGGCGGCGGGTGCAGGTTCTTCGGCGGCTTCTTTCTTCTCAGGTTCATGCCGGGCGACCGGCGGGGCATGCGACTCTTCCGCCGGACGCGCGGCGTGGGCGCTGCCATGCGAGGACTCCGCGGCGCCGGCTGGCTCCGCCGATGGGTGGTCGTCCGGAGCGCCGTGTTCATGGCCAAAGCCGGCCGCCACACGTCTGCGGATTTCCAACGCGAGATCATCGTCGAGCGAGCTCGAGTGGGTCTTCTTGTCGGTAATTCCCAACTCGGGCAAAACCTCGAGGATGACGGTCGGTTTTACCTCGAGCTCCCTTGCTAGCTCGTTGATTCGGATCTTGCTCATAACGGAATTGACCACCTGAACGGATACCCGTTCAGCCCGGCCAAATTAACTACTCTCCCTTGGTTTCCCCGCCTGGCGCGGAATCCTGAGTTTCTATCCTAACAGATTGTTCTTCGGGCGCTTCCGTTGCAGTGCTATCTGGCTCCGTCGCGGCCTCGGCGGAGGGTTCCACGGCGCCATCCAGTAGGGCCGCCGCTTCGGCTTGTTCGGTTTCAAACTGGCCATAATAGGCCACTACGGCGGATTGAATGGCCTCCACCATGTCCGGATCGATGCCGGGAATCTCCTGCAACTGCTCCGGCGTCATACCGCCGAGCTGCTCGACGGTAACGATTTCCGCGGCCATCAATAATTCGATGAGCGTATCCGGAATACCATGTTCCGTCAGTACGGATACAGGCGCGCCGGGAACAACCATCGCGGCCATCTGCGATTCCACTTCCTGGCGTTTTTCTTCTTCGCTCTTGATATCGACGCGCCAACCAAGGAGCTTCGCTGCCAGGCGAACGTTCTGGCCCTTCTTGCCGATGGCGAGGGAAAGCTGGCTATCGTCGACGATGACTTCCATGTGGCGGCCGGCGGCGTCGATCACCGAGACGCGGGAAATCTTCGCGGGGCTCAACGCATGCGTCGCGAACACCACGGGGTCATCGCTGAATTCGATGATGTCGATTTTCTCTCCGCGCAGTTCGCGAATAATGGATTGCACGCGCATGCCCTTCATGCCTACGCAAGCGCCCACGCTATCCACGTCCCGATCGCGGCTGCTCACGGCGATCTTGGTGCGCTCTCCGGCTTCCCGCGCGCAGCCTTTGATGATCACCGTGCTGTCGTAAATTTCCGGTACTTCCTGCTCGAACAGGCGCATCACCAGTTCCGGCGCGGCGCGCGACAGGATGACTCCGGCGTTCTTGCCGGTTTTTTCTACCGTCTTGATGACGCTGCGCACGCGGTCGCCCACGCTGAAACTTTCCAGCTTGGATTGTTCCTTACGTGGGATGCGAGCTTCGGTTTTGCCGAGATCCGCCACCAGGTCCGGTCCTTCAATGCGCTTAATAATACAGGTGACCATTTCCCCGATGCGGTTGGAGAATTCCGAAAAAACGTTTTCGCGCTCGGCTTCCCGCACTTTTTGCAGGATGACTTGCTTGGCGGTTTGCGCGGAGATGCGGCCCAATACGTCGGTGGGTTTCGGAAAACGCACTTCACTGCCGATTTCCGCGTCCTTGCTATAACCGCGCGCTTCCTCGAGCGAGATCTGAGTTTTGGGATCTTCGACCTGCTCCACTACGGTTCTAACACCGTAAATGATGATGGTCCCGGAGGCTTCGTCCAGTTCGGCGATCAAGTTCTCTTCGGTATGAAAATGCTTACGCGCGGCGACTAACATCGCGTCTTTGACGGCTTCCAGAATAATTTTAGGGTCGATGCCCTTTTCCTTAGACAGGATTTCGATGGACTGATAAATAGTTGCCAGGCTGCTCATGGTTTTAGATCCGTGTTCTATCCGTTGATACGAGAAAGTACGAGTGTTACCACTCGAACTTGAGGTTGGCCTTCTCCACCTGGTCCAGCGGGATTTGCACGCTTTTCCCAGGGGTGGGTTCCAGAGTAAGGATTCCGTCCGAGTAACTGCTTAACGCGCCGACCCACTGACGTTGATTTTCGACTGGCTGGCGGAGCACTAGCTTCACTTTGTTGCCTACGAAGCGTTCAAAGTCCCGCGGACGGCTGAGCTTACGCTCCACGCCGGGAGAGCTGACTTCCAGGGTGTATTGGCCACCAGGAATGATGTCTTCCACGTCGAGAATCGTCCCCACCTGCTGCGAAATCAGTTCGCAGTCGGCGTGACTTACGCCATCCGGCTTGTCAATATATAGGCGCAGCATACGATGTCCGCCTCCGCCCAGAAGTTGGACGTCGACGATTTCCAGCCCTTCGCTGGCGGCCACGCGTTCGGCGATGGCCTGAATCCTTTCCACTACTGTGCTCCGGTCTGCCATAATCTGAAATCTTTAGCCGGGACAAATAAAAAAGTGGGCTTTCGCCCACTGCTCTTTACCGCCCAACCTGCACCTAGTATACACCTCCATGAAAAGCTGTGAGCCGAATCTGATAGCGGTCGGGCCAGCCACACAGTAGAATGGGGGGACCGGGCGCGTAGCTCAGCTGGTTAGAGCACCTCGTTTACACCGAGGGGGTCCGGGGTTCGAATCCCTGCGCGCCCACCATTCGTTTTCCTGGCTTAGATTTCTCGAAGCCGGTGCGCATTCCTTTAAAGGCGGGCTAGATTCGCCCCTGTCGTTAAATGGAGTGATGCATCGCGAGCATTGGGCGATAGGCGCTTCGATAAACCCAGGCGAGGTAGATCTCCAAGAGCAGAAAAATGGCGGCGAAGGGGAGGCCAGAATGCTCAAGAAAGACGTGAAACGCGATGCTGTTGACGAGGAATGGCGCCAACAAGGCTAGAGCCAGCGGCACAAATCGGTTTAGCGTCAGCAGCGCTCCGGCGATGAACTGCGTCGTACCAATAAGCTGCATCATATTGCCGCTGTTCATCAGCGCGGCCGCGAAAGCCGCCGCACCTTCGGGTAGCGGCGTTTCGGGCTGTGGGATGAAATCGAGAAATCCGTTCAGACCAAAGATCAAGAATGGAACGCCCATCAAGAGACGAGCCATCGTAGGAAGATGGCGAGTGAAGGGTCTGGACGTGGCGCTCTCCGCGCCTACCGTGCTCTTGGTATCTGTTTCCATGAATTTTCCCTTCTAATTGTGCCTCACCCTGGGCGATACCGTGCCCCTGAGCGCCTAGTTCTCGGTTGGGGTCTTCTCGGTGTTATCGATGGTCAGCGTTGCGACGGAGCCTTTCTGCTTCTCCAATCGCAGGCCCAACTTCGATACGCTCGCCAGAACCGCGCCACCCGGGTCGGCGGCCGCCGATTTCGCCAGCTGGGCTTGTGCTTCAGGCGGTAGCATGCCCATTTTGTTCATCATTCCCAGCAAGTCGGCCCTCGACATATCCAGCCCGACCTGGAACGAGCCGCTTAATCCTGTTTGGTCCTGCACGGGCAAATCCAGCAGCAAGGCGAGCTGTTCCGCCAACTCCGCCATCGTCAAACGCTCGATCTCCATGTGCATCGAGCCGTCCGCAGCCACGGATACTTTCTGTGCGCCGTTGTTTCCGCCGGAGATCGAGACGTTGGTGCCGTTGGGACCGCTTGCGGTCTGCTTGACATCCATGCGCTGGCCGTTCACGGTCATGCCGGGACCAGTCTGCTTGGCAGGATCAGGTTCGGGCGGATTGGTATCGGGCGGAGGTGGCGGGGCCAGCTCGGGTGACGGCTTCATCTTGTGTCCACCGCGAGCCTCCGTCAGCGCATACACCTGGGTCTCCTTCGACTCTTTGTGCGCCACCATCTTGAAGCGGTCGCGCAGCAGCGAACGCAGCAGTTGGGGCATGTCCTTGGCGGTGGCGCCTTCCGGCAGCAGCGCCGTAATATCGAAGCGCTGTTCGCCGATCCACGCCGGACCTTTCACATCGATCGGTTTGACCGCCCATCCCGTTGCAGCCAGATCGCTGATCGACACGTAATGGATGGTCACCCGGTTACCCGCTACCGCAACGCCCAGCGTCAGCTTGCCGGACAGCACATCCTGTGGGTTGAAGGCCGCGGCGGGACGAATCGTGGCGACGTCGAATTGAAAGTCGCGCGATTGGGCGGTCGCAAGCCCGGCGGCCAGCGCGAAAATGACAAGAGTCTTAGACATATGCATCCTTTCTGATTTCCGTGGTGAGAGTCGGGCGTTCTTCATCGTGAAAAATCTCTTCGATTCGCAGTCCGAAGAGGCGGGCGGCCCGGAAGGCCAGCGGCAGACTCGGATCGAACTTCCCCGTCTCGATGGCGTTGACGGTTTGACGGGATACATCGAGGGCGTCAGCCAATTCGGCCTGCGTCCAGTTGCGTTCAGCGCGCAGCACCTTGAGCCGGTTCTTCATCGGTAGCGCCTCGAGCCGTATAGGATGGACACAACAAACGTCAGACTCATGATCATGACCAGGTGCGAGATTTTCGCATGGAAGGAAATCACGTCGTAGGTGTCCATGACTTCAAACGGGACGCCGGCGATCAGGCCGACTCCCACCGTGATCGCCAGGGCGTTGAGATAAACCTTCCGCTGAAGCTCATCCAGTCCCATGATGTAATTCTTGTTGGCCAGGATCATGCCCGCGCCCACCCCAACGTTTAACGCAATCGCCAGCACGGTGAACACGATCGCCTTGTCCCAAAGAAATTTCGGCCCGAAATTCATGAAGGCGCAGGTCACAACCCAGGCGAAGGTCCATATCGCGAGGCGCAGCGTGGTCGCGCGAATCCGCGACTGATAGCCCTCCCGAGGTATTGATTGATTCATAAGCTCTTTCGTTGTTGCAATGTAAAGTATAGTTGACACCAGAAGTATGGCCCCGATACCGGTTCGTGTCAAGTGTTATTTACAAAATGACTAGTGTTATTGATATGGAGTGGCTCGACCGCGCGATCTCTCGCCGCGGCCGACTGCCCGCTCATTTGGTTAACGCCCGCGCCGCCGGCGCCGAGTAGGGCTTCAGTCAGATAAGGACCCAGGTTCGTGCCCGCGCCGACCTGCGTCGCAGTGCTGTCATCAAGCCTTCGACCTCAGCCTCAGCTTCGCGAGGTCGCGGCGGCTGACGAATCGCAAATTCGGTTGTTCATCTTGCGCCACATAACGCAAGATGTTTTGACCTATTTTTGACTGGCCACTCCTGCCATATGGCTGTAGAATCCTGTTCAGTATTGGGAAAGTGGGGGTTTATTTTTTATGATGCGTTCCTATCGCGTCCTCGGGGTTGTGTGTCTGCTGATGTCGCTTCCTTTGGCGTTTGGCCAAACGGATCGCTCGACAATTACAGGCACCGTGCTGGATCCAGCTGGCGCCGTTGTGCCGAATGCAGCGATTGAGGCGAAGAACTCGGCCACGGGCGCCCTCTTTCAAGGCGGTTCTTCGGCGACGGGCAACTTCGTCTTCTCCGTACCAACGGGAACCTACGAACTAACGGTCACGGTAACAGGCTTCAAGAAGTATGTCCGGCAAGGTATCGGCGTGCCGGTTGCCACTACGGTTCGTCAGGACGTAACGCTGGAGGTTGGTGCGACGACCGAGACCATCACCGTGGTCGACACCACGCCGCTGCTGAAGACGGAGAGCGGTGAGTTGAGCCACAACGTTACTTACGAGCGTGCCAACAACCTTCCGGTGCTAACGCTCGGCGCATCCACTGGCCTGGGCAACATTCGCAATCCCCTGCAAGTAATCACGTTGCTGCCAGGCGCTCAATTCAGCAACGACAACATTCTGCGCATCAATGGTATGCCGTCCAACTCCCAGTCCGTGCGCATTGAAGGCCAGGATGCTACCAACGGTTTATGGCGGCAGCAGAATCAGGAATCGCAAGCTGGGCTGGAAGCCATCCAGGAAGTCTCGGTACAAACCAGTAATTACGCAGCCGAGTATGGACAAGCGGGCGGCGGATATTTCAACTACACGATGAAATCGGGCACTAATGCCTATCACGGAAGCGCCTACGACTACATTGTGACCGAGTCGCTGCACGCGGGCACTCCGTTTACGACCGACGGTTTTGGGAATCATTTGCGGAACAAGCAGCGCCGTCAGGATTACGGTTTTACGTTTGGCGGTCCTGTGAACTTTGGCAAGTTATACGACGGACATGACAAGTCGTTCTTCTTCTTCAATTTTGAACAGTTTCGCGAGAATCAGACAATTAGCACCGGACTGGCCACGGTGCCCACCGCTTTGTACCGGATCGGCGACTTTAGCGGGGCCCTGGGACCGCAGTTGAGCGCTGCTGGAGTTCCGGCCGTGGATCCCTTGGGGCGTCCCGTATTCCAGAACGCCGTGTATGACCCGAAGACGACTACCGTGGTGAACGGTATCTCGGTTCGCACTATGTACACCGGCAATCGCATCCCGCTGGCGGACCTGGACCCTGTTGCTCTCAAGATTCAGGCGCTGTTCCCGCAGCCGCGTGGGACGTTTGCTACGTCCGCAACGAACAACTATTCGGTTCCGGCGTATAACAACTTCCGGCATACGACGATTCCGTCCATCAAATTGGACCATTCGCTCAGTTCGTCGATCAAGATTTCTGGCTATTTCGGCCGCACGCGGACGTATTCGCCGGGCAATACGGGATTCCAGGATCTGCCGTTCTCGGATGCCACCCCGGGCGATGATACCTCCACCACGACGCGCGTGAACTACGATCAGACGATTACGCCGACAGTGCTTTTGCATTTTGGCGCCGGCCTGCTTTACACCAATCGGACCGTAATCCCACAGCAGAACAACTTCGATCCGAACCTGATCGGCATTGTGGGATATTACTCCACGCTGTTCCCGGCGATGGCCGGCATGAACAACTTCCAATATGGCGGAGTCGCCGTGGCGAACAACCCCTTTAGTTCGGGCATTGGTGTGGGGCGCTTTGGAGGCTATATTTTGAAAGACGTAAAGCCCACCGCCAACGCGAGTTTGACCTGGGTAAAGAATAACCACACCATGAAGTACGGCGGAGAAATGACCCTGGAAGGCTTCCCGCAACAGAACTTCGGCCTGACCAACGGGTCTTACGGATTCAGCTCACAGCAGACCGCAACGCCGTGGCAGAACGGGCAGCCGCTAAACGGCAGCACTGGGTTTGAGTACGCCAGTTTTCTGCTGGGCCGTACCAGCAACATCCAGATTTCGCCGATCAACTATACCCGTTTGGGCAACCACTCCTTCGGCTTCTTTGCGCAGGACAACTGGAAGGTCACCCGCAAGTTCACGTTGGATTACGGTTTACGTTACGACTACGCCACGGTGTTAAGCGAGCAATACGGGCGTATGCAGAATGCGGCGTTCAATACGTTAAATCCGACCGTGGGACGCAATGGCGCGGTGATTTATGAAGGCGACGGTCCGGGCCGATGCAAGTGCAGATTCAACGATGCCTACAAACTTTCCTTTGGTCCGCGCCTGGGCGCCGCTTATCAGCTCAACGAAAAGACTGTGTTGCGTGCCGGTTTCGGTTTGAACTACGGAACCTCGGCGAACAACGCGTTCCTTTCTCTGAGCGTGGCCGACTTCTTTACCGCCAATCCATCCGGCTATGCGGAATCCGCCCCGCTGCTGCGGGATGGCAATCCGTATCGGCCCGGCAATCCCTTTGGCAACCCCACGCTGGTATGGCCTGACTTCAATATCGGTAAGTACCCGTTCCCCACGGCCAACGGTTTGACGCCGCAGAATCCGTTCATCTCGATCGACAGGGATGCCGGCAAGCTGCCGCGCATCGCGCAATGGAGCGTCAGTCTGCAGCGCGAAGTGGCGAAAAATCTGGTGATCGAAGCCGCCTACGTCGGCAATCGCGGCGCCTATTGGAGCGCTCCCACGCTCGCCGATATTAACTACAACAGCTTGCGGCCGCAGGATCTGCAGACGCGTTTCGGGCTGGATTTCTCCGACCCCGCCGTGCGCAGCCTGCTGACGACGCCCATGAGTTCGCCGCTGGTGGCCGCGCGCGGTTTGAATCGCCCCGCCTACGCCGGGTTCCCTCTCAGTCAGCCGCTGATTCAAGCGCTGGTGCCGTATCCGCAATGGGGCAATGGGTCCGGCCCGAGCGGCGCGCCGCCATTCCTGGGTCCCCCGTTGGGCCGCACCTGGTACGATTCGCTGCAACTCAAGGCCATCAAGCGCTACGCGAATGGGCTGGACTTCCAGGGTGCATTCACCTGGCAGCACGAAATGTCGCTGGGTTCCAACTCCGACACCTCGTACTTCACGGCGGGTCAGAATCGCATCAACGACGTGTTCAACCGCAACGCGAACAAGCAGCTTTCGGGATTGAGCCAGCCGCTGACGTTCGTGTTCTCTTACAACTACACCATTCCCGCCATGGCGGCCAATGGTATGGCGATGAGGACGCTGTCTTATATCACCCGCGACTGGACCATCGGTGGCGTGTTGCGCTATCAGACCGGACAGATCCTGGTGAGCCCGAGCTCGAATAACCAGATCCTGGCGCAGCTGGGCCGCAGCTTCACCAACAACCCCGCCGTGTGGGGCGGAGCCACCAGCCTTTACAACCGGGTGAGTGGACAGCCGCTGTTCGCGCAAGACCCGAATTGCGGTTGTATCGATCCCACCAAGCAACTTGTTTTGAACGGCAAAGCCTGGACGGATGCGCCGGCTGGGCAATTCGGTGTGTCCTCGGCGTACTACAACGATTTCCGGTGGCAGCGTCAGCCAGCTGAGTCGATGGCCTTCGGACGCATCTTCCGCATGGGACCGGAGAACAAGTATGCTTTGCAAGTGCGGGCCGAATTCCAGAACGTCTTCAATCGATTGTTCCTGAGTGCGCCCAGCACGACGAATCCGGACCTGCCCGTTTCCGCGAACGCGCTGGGGCAGTACACGGGTGGATATGGTTACGTCAATACCTTCAACGGTGGCGGCGCCCAGCCGCGCAGGGGTCAGATCGTGGCCAGATTCACGTTCTGATCATTTAGATAGATCATTTCTCCGGCAGATCAGTCTCCGGCATCCCAACCTACGGGATGCCGGTATACATCAACAAAACCTACTAAGATTCATAGATTCCGGCCTCCCGTGGGGTTAATTCTCTGTGGTTTATGGGATATATGCCATTAAAAGATTTTCCCTTGACTCCCCACAAACAAAGGGTTTAAACTCGCCACCGGGATTGCTTCAGGACCTTAGGGGGGTCGGCTATGCGCTCTGTTCGCGTGTCGTTTGTTGCTTGCTTGCTATTTTCCGCTCTGACTTTGTTTGCTCAGACGGATCGTTCCACTATCACTGGCACCGTTGTAGATCCAGCGGGGGCCGTGATTCCAAATGCGGCTATTGACGTTCGGAATCCTGCCAACGGCGCCGTTTTCACGGTCGGCACTTCCGCCACGGGTAACTACGTCGTCTCGGTTCCGGCGGGCACGTATGACCTGTCGGTGACGGTCACGGGATTCAAGAAATATACCCGCACCGGAATTCTGGTAAACGCTGCCACTTCGGTCCGGCAAGACATCACGCTTGCGGTCGGCGCCACCAGCGATACGATTACGGTTGTCGATACCACGCCTCTGATCAAAACGGAGAGCGCTGAAATGAGCACCGTGGTGACATCCGACCAGGCCAACGTATTGCCGGTCCTGACGATCGGCACGGGCGGTGGATTCGGTTCTATCCGCAATCCCCTGGCGGTAACCTCGCTTTTGCCGGGTGTTCAATACTCCTCGAACTTCAACCTGCGCGTCAATGGGCTGCCGAGCAACACCGGCACCATCCGCGTAGAAGGACAGGATGCCTCCAACGGTATCTGGCGTCAGATTACTGACATCAATCAGCAAGGGCAGGAAGCCATCCAGGAAGTGGCGATCCAGACCAGCAATTACGCCGCCGAGTTCGGACAGGCCGCTGGTGGATACTTCAACTTCACGATGAAGTCTGGGACCAACAAAATCCACGGCAGCGTGTACGACTATTTTGTAAATGAGTTCATGAACGCGGGCACGCCGCACACGAATTACGCTACTGCCGCCAATCCGGATGGAGCGAAAGCCGGGCAGCATGTCCGCAACCGTCAGCGCCGTAATGATTATGGATTTACGATCGGCGGGCCCATTGCCATCCCGAAGATCTACGATGGTCATGACAAGAGCTTCTTCTTCTTTAACTGGGAGCAATTCCGGGAAACGCAAAGTGTCGTGAACGCCCTGCAAACCGTGCCCACCGCGGCCTATCGCCTCGGTGACTTTACGACAGCGCAGCCGCTTTGTTCGGCGGTTACCGCCGCGGCGGCTTGCCCCAATGGGGTTGGCGGCGGTCAGATTGTGTTGCAGAGCGGTGTGGCGGCGAGGGATCAGTTGGGTCGCGTGATTCCCGTCGGCGGCGTATACGATCCCCTCAGCAACTTCACCGCGCCCGATGGATCGCTTGCGCGCAACCTCTTTCCTCTCTTTAAAGTCCCGCTTGCGAACATGGACCCGATTTCTCTAAAAGTGCAGGCTCTGCTGCCGCTGCCGAACAGCACCGATCCTACGCGCCAGTTGATCAACAATTACAACGTTCCGGCGTATTCCAACCAGAAGGTCACCAGCAATCCGTCGCTGAAGATCGATCACAACCTGAGCCCGACGATCAAGTTATCCGGCTACTTCTCGCAGCAGTTGACCACCAACCCCAACCACAACGGTTTGAATGAGTTGTTGACTGCTGTTGCGCCGACCAATAACAAGTCAACGACGATTCGTGTCAACTACGATCAGACTCTGGCCCCGACAGTTCTGTTGCACGTGGGTGTTGGTTACCTGCATACGTACAATCCGGCCAAGACTCCGGAATACGATCCGGCGACATTGGGTTTGGTGGGTTATGACAACGGAGCCTTCCCGAACTTTACGGGTTTGCTGGGCGGCAACAGCACGGGAGGAAACGGCATCGGCATCGGCGCCGGCGCGTTCTCCAACTACCAGCAGTGGGATCAGAAACCCACGGCCAATGCCAACCTGACCTGGGTCAAAGGCAATCATACGCTGAAGTTTGGCGGCGAGGCCATGACCGACGGCGTGATCAACAAGACTCGCCAGCGCGCCAACGGCAACTTCAGTTTCGGCAGCGCGCAGACGCAGAACGTCTGGGAAAACGGCAAGGCCAGTATCAGCGGCAACAGCGGATTCCCGTACGCCAGCTTCCTGCTGGGCCAAGCGCAAAGCCTGGTGGCATCCGCCACCGGTACGATGCGTCTGGGTAATCACGGAATTGGTTTGTATGCGCAGGATACATGGAAGGCTTCGCGTAAGCTGACAGTCGACTTCGGTCTGCGCTACGACTTCCAGACCTACTTGAAAGAGCAGTACGGCCGCATGCAGAATGCGGATTTCGAAACCGTCAACACGCTGGTGAACCGCAAGGGGACGGTCAAGTATGAAGGCAACTGCAAGTGCAACTTCTCGAACAACTATCCGCTGGCGTTCGGACCGCGCATCGGCGTGGCGTATCAATTAGACTCCAAGACGGTGATTCGTGGCGGCGCGGCGCTGCAATACGGCACCACTTCCAACAACAGCCAACTGTCGCTGAGTATCCTGGACTTCTACACCTTTAACGCTCCCGGCTTCGGGCAGAACGCGTTGCAGGGTGGCTTGGCCGGAGGCAATCCGTACCGTCCCGGCAACCCCTACGGCAACGCGCCGATCGTGTTCCCGGATTTCAACCCTAACAAGTACCCGATCCGCACGGTGTGCGCTGGCACGCTGAACACCACCTGCTACACTCCGCAGAGCCCGTTCATTTCGATCGACGACGATTCGCGTCCGCCGCGCATCTTCCAGTACGACATCACGGTGCAGCGGGAAGTCATCCGCAACCTGGTGGTGGAAGTCGCCTATGTCGGAAACCGCGGCGCGTGGTTTACAGCACCGGCTCTGAACACCACCAACTTCAACGCCTTGCGTCCCGCGGACGTGGCTCGCATGGGTTTCGATCTCAACCTTCTCTCGGACCGGACTTTGCTGACCAGCCCGATCGGCAGCACCATCACGCAAACTCTGAATGCCGGCGTAATCCAGAAGGGCCTCGGCGTGCCGTATCAAGGCTTCCCCTTGGGCCAGAACCTGGTGACCGCGTTGATTCCGAGACCGCAGTGGGGCGCGACGATTCCTCCGTTCCTGGGACCGCCGCTCGGCCGCACCTGGTATGACTCGCTGCAGGTGAAGGTCACCAAGCGCTATTCGCATGGTCTGGATATGCAGGGTTCGTTCACCTACGGCAAGGAACTGAGCATGGGCGCCAATTCCGACACCGGCTACCTGGGCGTTCCGGCCACCACCCGTATCAATGACGTATTTAATCGCGCGCAGAACAAGCAGATCTCTCCTCTGAGCCAGCCGTTCCGCGTGGTTATCTCGGGGACTTATACGACGCCTCGGATGAGCGCCAGCAATATGGCGTCTCGTCTCACCTCGCAGGTTCTACGCGACTGGCAGATCGGCGCGGTACTGCAATATCAGAGCGGGCAACTGATCCAAGTGCCCAACTCCAACAACGCGCTGTTCAGCCAGCTAAACCTGGGCGGCGGATTGTTCAGCGGCGCTTCCACGTATTACAACTTTGCCAGCGGCAAGGATGGAAACTACTGGAAAAGCAACTTCGATCCGAACTGCATTGGCCAATGTCTGGATCCCACACGGAGTCTGGTAGCCAGCCCGTCCACCTGGGTGGATGCGGGTCCAGGACAATACGGCGTGACTGCGGCTTACTACAACAACTATCGTTGGCAGCGGCAGCCGTCCGAGAACTTCAACTTCGGGCGTAATTTCCGGGTAGGCAAGGAAGGCAGGATGAACTTGAATGTTCGTGCTGAATTCCAGAACATCCTGAACCGGCACTTCTATGGCCAGCCGAGCCTGGGCAATCCCAACACGTTGGCGGCCAACAACAACCCGGGCGGCGCCCTCTCGGCCGGCTACGGCTTCGTCAATACCTTGAACGGTGCTGGATCCCGTCCCCGCACGGGCCTGCTGGTGGGTCGTTTCACCTTCTAACCAAACCGTAGTTCAGTAGCATTTGCCGGCCCCCGCAAACGCGGTGGGCCGGTTCTGTTTTGGAACCCCTAACCCCTTTTCAGGCCTTGACATGGGCGTTCCAGCGATGATACTCTAAACCGGCTGGGAGCAGTCCGTCCCGGCGTGGGTTCGTTTGCTTATTTCACGTTCTGTAATTTAAACCTCGAGGAGTTGACGCCATGGCCTATACCCTGACGGTTAACGGCAAGTCTCAAACCGTTGACGTTCCCGCAGATACCCCATTGTTGTGGGTAATCCGCGACGTCCTGAATCTCAAAGGCACAAAGTTCGGTTGCGGCATCGCGCAATGCGGCGCCTGCACCGTACATATTAATGGTACGGCAACGCGCTCCTGCGTCACGCCCATCTCAACGGCTGCGACCAAGAGCATCACGACCATCGAAGGTCTCTCGGCGGAAGGCACCCATCCGGTGCAGCGTGCCTGGATGCAGGTGGACGTTCCGCAGTGCGGCTATTGCCAGGCTGGCCAGATGATGTCGGCGTCGGCCCTTCTCGCGAAGACCCCGAAGCCCTCTAACGCACAGATTGATGCGGCGATGAATGGCAACTTATGCCGTTGCGGGACTTACCTCCGCATCCGGCAGGCGATTCACATCGCGGCTACGTTGGGCCCCAACGGTAGCGGCGCGGCGGCTGTCTAAGGAAAAAGGAGAATATCATGACGACAAAAACTACACAAATTGATCGCCGCTCCTTTTTACGCGTAGGATCGCTCGCCGGTGGCGGGCTCATGCTTGGTTTGGTGACCCTTCCGGAAGTGGATGCCCAAGGCCCTCCTGGCGGCCCCGGCGGCGCAAAGGGTGGTCCGGCCAATAACACCACGAATCCTAACAACTACATCAAGATTGCGTCGGACGGCACAATTACGATTGTGGCCAAGAATCCAGACGTTGGCCAGGGCATTCGGACCATGCTGCCAATGCTGATCGCCGAAGAGTTGGATGCGGATTGGAACACGTTGAAGATCGAGATGACCGACTTCGACAGCACCAGGTATCTGCAGCAAATCGCGGGTGGAAGCACGGCAACGCCGACCAACTGGACCCCGATGCGCAACGTCGGAGCCCTGGGCCGCGCACTGATCGTTAGCGCCGCGGCGCAGACCTGGAACGTTCCGGAAGCGCAGATCACTACTGAGGCGGGCAAGGTCTATCACCGGGCCTCGAACAAGTCGGGCAGCTACGGCGAATTCGCCGCGAAAGCCGCCACTCTGCCGCTGCCGGCTGTGGCTTCCATCACGCTGAAGGATCCGGCCAACTACAAGATCATCGGCAAACCACTGCCTGCCAAGGAGCTGCCGCTGATCGTCACCGGTAAGCCGATCTTCGGTATCGACGTGACGCTGCCGGGCATGTTGTATGCAGTTTACGAAAAGGGTCCCTCGTTCTGGGCCAAGGTCAACACGCACAATCTGGACGACATCAAGAAGATGCCGGGCGTGAAACACGCTTTCGTCGTCGACCGTCCGGATTTCCAGCCGAACATCATCAATGGCGACCCGGGTTTGGAACCTGGCATTGCGATTGTCGCCGATTACTGGTTCCAGGCCAACAAAGCCCGCAACGCTCTGAAGGTCACCTGGAATGAAGGCAAGTTCGGCACGCCCGAACACACCGGCGCCGTGTACGCCACCAAGGCCGCGGCGATGGTGAAGGAAGAGCCGCACGACGTTACCCGCAATGACGGTGACGTAACCAAGGCCTTCGCTGAGCTGCCGGCCAACGGCGGCAAGGTGATTACGGGCAACTATAGCTATCCGATGATCTCGCATGCTCCCCTAGAGCCGCAAAATTGCACTGCGCACTTCCATGATGGCAAGCTGGAACTCTGGTCAAACAGCCAGATCCCCGGCAACGGCATCAATCTGGCGGCGGCGGCGTGCGAATTGCAGCCTGCCCAAGTGACGCTGCACATGGTCCGCGGCGGCGGCGGTTTCGGACGCCGGCTGACCAACGACTATTGCGCGGAAGCAGGATACATCGCCAAGCAGGTTGGCGTTCCCGTGAAGCTACTGTGGACCCGCGAAGACGATATGTCGCACGACTACTATCGTCCGGGCGGCTTCCAGTTCATCAAGGGGGGCGTCGACAAGTCCGGCAAACTGGTGGCTTGGGAAAACAAGTTCGCCACGTGGGGTCAGAAGAACGATCCGGCGGCCGCGGCGCAAGGCAAAGGCAAGGGTCCTGCCCAGCGGATCACTACGGTCAGCTCCGCGAACATGGGCGGTACCGAATGGCCGCAGCCTTTCGTTGAAAACTTCGCGATCCACACCTACGTGCAGCCTCTCGGCGTGCGTACCGGTGCATTGCGCGCTCCGGGCAGCAACGTACTGGCGTTCGTCATTCAGAGCTTCATTGATGAACTGGCGTTCGCGGCCGGCAAGGATCCGGTGCAGTTCCGGCTCGACATCCTCAACAACCCCAAGGCGCTGCCGCCGGTCGTGGCGGGTGCGTTTGGCGGCGGCGGTGGCGGTTTTAACGCGGAACGCGCCAAGGGCGTGGTATCCAAGGTCGCCGAGATCTCCAAATGGTCCACCACGAAGTTGCCGAAGGGCCGCGCTCTGGGTGTCGCCTTCCACTTCAGCCATTCCGGTTATATCGCCGAGGTGGCCGACGTAACGGTGAGCAACAAGAAGATCAAGGTCAACAAAGTTTGGGTGGCCGCCGACGTAGGCCATACCATCATCAACCCCTCCGCCGCTGAGAACATGGTGCAAGGCGCCATTATCGACGGAATGGGCGCCATGATGGGCGGGCAGATCACGCTGGTGAACGGCCGGGTACAACAGAAGAATTTCGACAAGCACCCGCTGGCGCGCTTAGCGAATACTCCCGCCGCCATCGAGATTACGTGGGTGAAGAGCAACAACAACCCGACCGGGTTGGGTGAGCCTTCCCTGCCGCCGGTACTGC
This sequence comes from Acidobacteriota bacterium, assembly GCA_039931205.1. Lineage (GTDB taxonomy): Bacteria > Acidobacteriota > Terriglobia > Bryobacterales > Bryobacteraceae > Palsa-187. The sequence continues at coordinate 248,754 of JBDTSJ010000046.1, read as the reverse complement.
CGGCCATTGCCAACGCCATCTTCCGGGCCTCGGGTGAACGTATCCGCGACCTGCCAATGGTGAACTCCGGCTTTAGCTGGGCGTAGAACATTTCCGCAGTAGATTCACGGGGCACCCGCTTTATGCGGCGTGCCCCTTTTTCTTGTCCCTGCGGCGTGGGAAAATGGAATCATGACACTTCGGGAGTTGCGCGAAACGAGGCGAACCCAGATTCTGGCCCTCGCGCAGCGCCACGGGGCCAGTAACGTGCGAGTCTTCGGGTCCGTCGCCCGTGGCGAAAGTTCCGCATCGAGCGACGTCGACTTCCTGGTCGATCTCGCGCCGGACCGCACGCTGATGGACCTCGGTGGGTTACTCGTGGACCTGCAGGAGACGCTTCGCGAACCAGTGGATGTGGCTACGGAGTCCATGCTGCGTCCTAAAGTCCGCGAGCGGGCCTTACGCGACGCCGTCCAACTATGAGGGATGACCGGGAGCGCCTGCAGGATATCGTTCAAGCGATCCGGCAGATCCTATCGAAGACTGGGGCGGGGCGGGCTTTGTTTGAGGCCGATGAGATGGTTCAAGTGTGGGCACTGCATCACTTGCAGGTAGTCGGCGAGGCCGCCCGCTGCTTATCCCCGGAGTTTAAGCAGCGCTACCCCGATGACACGTGGTCCAAAGCGGCGGGGATGCGCCACATCTTGGTGCATCACTATTTTGAAATTGATGCGGATCAAGCATGGCGAGTGATCGAATTGGACTTGCCGGCTTTGCTGGCGAGAGTAACGCAGATTCTAGGGACGAATCTCGAGAGCTCAACTTCGGTACAAAATTAGCAACTTCATGGCCCGGCGGAGCGACGAATTGCGTTTTGCTATTGGCGAACTCTCGCGGTCCGGACGACACTGATTTATCGGAGTCGAGCGAGTAAAATAGGCAAAAACAAAATCACCTCGACCCTATCTGTCCGGTTTCTCACGGAGGGCTCTCCGTCTAACACTCAACGAATTGATCGACAAATACAATCTCGACGGCAATGCAATCCGTGCGGGGCCTGCGAGACCCAGGAAGCTATATTAAGAAGGCTTCACTAGTGGCGGCTCAAGTGCATCTATCTACTTCAGCACTCGGATGCGGTGGGCTTCGCTATCCGCGACGTAGAGCACGCCGTTGGCAAACAACACGCCGTGCGGGCGATTCAGGTCACATTTCAGCGGATCCCCATCGGCTCCGTCGCCCAGCTTGCCAGTGCCCAGGACGGTGCTGATGATGCCGGTCTTCAGGTCCACTTTGCGGATGGCATGGCTCTCGGTATCGGCGATATAGAGCGTATCGCCGGGGCCGTAGGCCAATCCCTTCGGTCCGGCAAGCCGCGCTACGTTCCCGGTGGCAGTACCCCCAAATTTCGCCGCCAGCGCGGGACCCCCGTCACCTGTCCAGCCAATCTCACCGGTCCCGGCGACACGCTTGTAGGTCTTGGTAGCCGCATCGATGCGCAGGATCGCATTGCCCTCGCGCAGCGCCAGATACAGATCGCCTGCAGGGGAGATGATGAAGGTCCGCGGACCTGTAACCGGCGTGCCCGCTACGGGAGCACCATCCGGCGTCGGCTTGGTTTCCCCCGTGCCCGCCCAGGCTTCCACGATGCCGGTATCCAGATGCAGCCGGCGGATACGATGGTTGCCGATATCGCAGATCAGCATGGTTCCGTCGCGATCCAGGAAGATGCTGTGGGGTTGGTTGAACAACGCGGCGGTCGCAGGGCCGCCATCGCCGGAAAATCCCGCCTTGCCGGTGCCCGCCACGGTCGAGATGATGCCCGTCTTCATGTTGACCTTGCGGATCACGTTATTGTCGCGCTCGGCAAAGTAGAGGTCGCCAGCTTTGTCGAAGAGGATCTCGTGAGGCGCGGCGATCGTTGCTGCCGTCGCAGGACCTCCATCGCCGGTGTAGCCGCGCGTGCCAGTGCCCGCGACGGTGGTCATCTTCCGGGTCGTCAGGTCCAGGCGGCGGATGCGCTGATTGCCGAGGTCGCAGAAATAGAGGGCTCCGTCCGGCCCAATGGCCATTCCGTACGGATTGTTCACCTGCGCGTCTGAAAAACCGGCGACGCCCGTGCCTACCAGCGTGGTGACCGTCGCGGCCGGAAGTAAAGAGGCGAGCAGCAACAGAGCAGAAGCCAAAATCTTCATGAGTACTACTGTATACGCTGGGGAGGCCGCAATCCAGACCACTCTTCACACACCAGAATGGAATTGGCGGGGTTGTTGCTGACGTACTTCAGCCGCGCTGTGCCAACCAAACGCTCCGGCTCAGCGGGCACGTGTTCACGAAGACTGGAGATATCTTGCGAGGCTTCGTATTGCACACCGCCAATGGAGTATGTGTAATAGATCGCCGAATCGGTGGCGTCGACAATCAGGGCCTCGCCCAGCCGTCCACTCTTGTGGATTAAGAGCCGGCGCTTGCGTTCACGCTTCTCAGGATTTTGCCAAAACTTCCGAAGGCCCTCCAACATTCGGCGCTTAGCGGGCGACGGGAGTATCCTTGAAGGCCTTGGCGTGGTCCTTCAAGAATTGCTCCAAGCCGCGATCCGTCAGCGGGTGGTCGAACAGGGCGTTCATTACCTTGAACGGCATGGTGCCGACATGGGCGCCCGCCTTTGCGGAATCGATCACGTGACCCGTGGTGCGCAAGGACGCAGCTAAGACCTGCGTCGAGAATCCGTAATTCTTATAGATGGTTACGATGTCGCGGATCAGGTCCATGCCATTCCAGCCGGTGTCGTCGATGCGGCCTACGAATGGACTGACAAAATATGCACCGGCTTTCGCAGCCAGAATCGCCTGACCCGCGGAGAAGCACAGGGTCACGTTGACGCGAATCCCTTCGCGGCTGAAAATGGAGCACGCGCGAATGCCATCGCGAGTCAGCGGTACCTTTACAACTACGTTCTTATGGATCGCCGCCAGCGGACGCCCTTCCTTCAGCATGCCTTCCGTATCGGTGGCAACCACTTCCGCACTGATGTCACCGTCCACGATTTCAGTAATCGCTTTGATACGGTCGGCGATGGGGATGCCTTCCTTGGCGATCAACGTTGGATTGGTGGTGCAGCCGTCCAGGATTCCCCAGCTTGCTCCGGCTTTCAGTTCTTCCAGGTTGGCGGTGTCGAGAAAAAAACGCATGGTGCTCCTCCGGGCGGTGGTGCGGGTGCAGCGCGGCAGGCCGCAACTAAAGTATAACACTGGAGCACCTAAATCGTTTATAATGAGACGAGTTTCACGTGACGGAGCCACGTTCTTTCCGGCACGGTGCCAAGCCACAATGACACCTGTTCCGCTACCAGCGTTTTTCTTCGCCCCAGTGGGAGCCCCCACCTTCGCCGACCGCATGATGACCGCGATGTTCGATGACCCCTTTAAGGGCATCCATCATCTGGCTCCGTTCGACTACGCGATTCTAGTGCCCTATTTTACGGTGCTGATCGTGCTGTCGTTTTACGGGCTGCACCGCTACAAAGTCATCTGGGAATACTTCAAACACAAGAAGCAGTTTGCCGCGCAAACACCGTTGCCCTTCGCGCAATTGCCTCGCGTGACGATCCAGCTGCCGATCTTCAATGAACGCTTCGTGGTGGAACGGCTGCTGGAAGAAACCACCAAAATGGATTATCCGCGGGAACTGATTCAGTTCCAGGTGTTGGACGATTCCACCGACGACACGCATCCGTTCACGGAAGCCTTGGTGCGGGAATATCAGAACGCCGGCTTCCCGATTGAATACATTCACCGTACGAATCGCCACGGTTACAAGGCAGGGGCGCTGGAAAATGGCCTGAAGACGGCCACGGGCGAATTCGTCGCAATCTTCGATGCGGACTTTGTGCCGCCCCAGGACTTCCTACGGCGCACGGTGCATCATTTTACCGATCCCAAAATTGGCATGGTGCAGACGCGCTGGACGTATTTGAACCGGCATTACAACGTGCTGACTGAGGTCCAGGCAATGTTGCTGGACGGGCATTTTGTGCTGGAGCATGTGGCCCGCTGCGGAGGCGGGCTGTTCTTCAATTTCAACGGCACCGCCGGCATCATGCGTCGCACGATGATCGAAGACGCCGGTGGCTGGCAGCATGACACGCTGACGGAAGATTCCGATCTCAGCTATCGCGCGCAGCTCAAGGGTTGGCGCTTCGCGTATTGCCCGGATGTGGAATGCCCTTCGGAACTGCCCGTCGAAACGTATGGTTTCCAGGTGCAGCAATCGCGCTGGGCCAAAGGACTGACGCAGGTCGCGATTAAACTGCTTCGCAACATACTTAAGGCAGATTTGCCGTTCCGCGTGAAGTTGGAAGCGTTCTGTCATCTGACGCCCAACATTTCCTATCCGCTGATGATCGTGGTCAGCGCGCTAATGCTGCCGGTGATGATCGTGCGGTTTTACATGGGCTGGTTTGAGATGTTGGTGATTGATATGCCGCTGATTATCGCGTCATTCTGGTCGATCTCCTTGTTTTACGTGGTGGCCCAGCGCGAGTTGTATCCGAAAACCTGGGCTCGCAGCATTCTCTTCCTGCCCGCGCTGATGGCCGCCGGCGTAGCACTTACCATCATCAACGCAAAGGCTGTCTTCGAAGCACTGATCGGACACCAGACCGCGTTCGCGCGCACCGCCAAGTACGCCATCGGCAGCAACCAGAAGGTGAAGATGACGAGTTCCGAATACCGGCGCCGCAGCGGCTGGCTGCCGTATTTGGAAATCCTCGCGGGAACGTTTTTCGTGGCGATGATTTACTACGCGATCGACTCGTGGAACTTCCTGGCCGTCCCATTCCTGCTGCTGTTCGTGGGCGGATATTACTGGGCCGCATTCACGACGTTGTGGGATGAATACCAAGGCAAGCTGGCCTTCGAGCGCGCTCGCGAACTGGCCTCCAAGCAAGCGGAAGCTTAGGCGCCCTTCTTCTTCGTCTTACTTTTGATGGAAACAGATTTCTCCAACTCGGCCTGCGCCTTCTTGGTGAGTCCGCTGCGGACCAACTCATAAGATCGCGTCAAGCGCTTCTTCAGCTCCGTGCGCGGCAGGGCATCTTCTGTTTCAAGGGCAACCCAATGGGCCCGGGCGAGGTAGGGGGCGGGGATGATGCCGGGCATTTCAATCAGCTCCGCGAATTCCTCTGGGGAACACTTGAACGACATGCCCGCCTTGGCTTCGTCTACCGATGTAGCCGCGTACATCTTGCCGCCGATCTTGAATAGCAAGTGATCGCCCCATTGGATCTGCTCCGTGGTGTGGGGAAGGGCGAGGCACTGCGCTCGTAACCAAGTCAGGTTCATCGTAACTCCACGATCGTGGAACCCGACCCGCCTTCTTCCGGGGGAGCCACGTAGAATTTTGCGACGTGCGGGTTTGTGGCCAACAGGTCCGCCACGGCGCGCTTCAGTATGCCCATGCCGTGGCCGTGGATGACGCGGATGCGCTCTACTTCCGCGAGCGCCACCGTGTCCAGGAACTTGTCGAGAACGCTGATGGCTTCCTCGGCTCGCTGGCCCACCAGATTGATTTCGCGGAAGTTGCCACTATAGCTGGGGCCTTGGCGCAGGGTAATGCCGGATGGTTTTGCGGGTGCGTCCAACGGAGGCAGAACCTCCTGCACGTCGCTCTCGGGAACTTGCAGCTTCATGAAGCCGGCCTCCACTTCGATGCCGCCGTCGGCCAGCAGACGGCGAACTGTGGCGGGTTGCCTGATCCCTTTCAGCCGTACGCGCGCCCCTGCCACGATGCGCAGGCGGGGAGCCTCCGCTTTCACGGGAGCAGGTGCAATGGCCGAGACGGCTTCCTGATATTCGCGCCGCGTCTTGGCGATACGCGTCTTGGCCTTCTGGCTAAGATCCTCGATGGTCTCCTGCGCGCGCTCCGCGAACTGTGCGGCGAGCTTGGCGGCGTGATCCTCGACCTCCCGCAGCTTGTTGGCGTACTTCCGCTCCCACGATTGCTCCAGCAGCATCTCGCGCGTGTCCAGGGAACGTCGTTGGGTTTCGAGCTGCGACCGCTCGGCTTTCAATTCTTCCAGCTGACGATTGAGCTCGGAGATGAAGTGGGCCACGTCGCGTTCGGTATTGCTCATGCGGCTCCGAGCTTCTTGAATCAGCCACGGCTCCAAGCCCAGGCGGCTAGCGATGTCCAGGCCGGCGGATTTTCCGGGCGCACCCACGCGCAGCGCGTAGGTGGGGTCCAGCGTGGAGTCGTCGAAGCCCATGGACGCATTTAGAACCCCGGGCGTCGATGCTCCATAAACTTTCATGGCCATCAAGTGCGTGGACGCTACGGTAAATGCTCCGCGATGCCGGAACGCTTCAAGAATGGTGACGCCCAGGGCGCCGCCTTCTTCAGGGTCGGTGGCGCGGCCTAACTCGTCCATCAATACCAGTGAGTCGGGGGTAGCGTGTTCCAGCATCGACTTGACCGCCACGATGTGGGAGGAAAACGAACTGAGGCTCTCCGCCAATGACTGGTGATCCCCGATATCGGCGAGCACCTGGTCGAAAACCGGGAATTCCGCTTCCGCCGCCGGGACCGGCAAGCCTGCATGCGCCATCAACGCCAGCAGTCCTACGGTTTTAAGCGCGACGGTTTTGCCGCCGGTGTTGGGTCCACTGATGAGCAGCGTGCGTTGCGGATCGCGAAGTTCGACGGACATCGGGATTACAGCTTTACGCGACTTGCGAAGAATGTCCTGCAGCAAGGGATGACGCGCATCGCGCAACAGGATTCGCGTGCCGAGGCGGGGCATGGAACACTCGAAGTCCACGGCGAATTCGGCCTTTACGAAGAGCAGTTCCAGGCGTCCCAAGGCTGCGGCGGATGCGCCGATTTCCTGGGAGTGCTCGCGCAAGCGATTGCTGAACTCACGAAGAATGCGGTGGATCTCGCGCAATTCTTCTTCGTGCAGGCGCACTAGCTCGTTGTTGAGCTGGATGGTTTCCAAGGGCTCGACGAATACGGTGTGGCCGGAGCCGCTGGAGCCGTGGATCACGCCGTCGACGCGCCGCTCGCGGCCGGTGATCACCGGGACAACCCAACGGTCATTGCGGATGGTGATGAAGTCTTCCTGCAGCGTGCCATCCTCATGATGGGCGCGCATGAAACGTTCCAGCGATTGCTCGATTTGCTTGCGCTGGCGTTCGGCGTCGCGGCGCAAACGTCCCAAGGCGACACTGGCATCGTCGGCCAGCGTTCCATCCGGCAAAACCTTGCCGCTAAGATCGCGGGCCAGATCCCGAAGGTCGGCGATGGTGGCGGCATGGGCTGCCAGACGCGGGTAGCGCGCCGCTCCGGCTAGAATCAGCGAGCGCACTTCGGCGGCGAGGTCTAAGAGTCGAGCCAGGTGATAAATCTCCAGCCCGTCGAGGGTTACACCTTCAATGCGCAAGCGGGCCGCCAACACACTTGGATCGGCATCGAAATCGAAGCGCAGGCGGATGGCCGCGCCGCGCGATGCGGGCTGCGGATGGGAGGCCGCGCGCAGGTATTCTATCGCTTCCGCGGTATCGTTCAAGGTGGCCTCGATGGCCGCGCGATCCGAGACGGGCTCGACGCGTTCTAATTCCGCATGGCCGATGGGGCTGCGAAGGTAGCGCGCGAGAAGGTCCCGTAGCTGTTCGAACTCAAGTACGCTTTCGCAATTCATGCTTTCAACAGGGCCGAAGCCGCCTCTTCAATGACGGCGAGCGTTCCTTCCGTCACCTTATAATCTTTCAGCCGCGCGAGCGGCACCCATTCCACGCGCGAAACGTCATCGCCTGCGACGATGGTGCCACTCTCAATTTTGCACCGATAATCCGCCAGGATGTAATGATATTCGGCGCGCCCGCGGGAATCGGGCATGATGCGCTGGAACACTCCGTAGAGTTCAAAAGGCGTTACACGCAGGCCGGTTTCTTCCAGCACCTCGCGTTGAATCGCCGCCTCCAGCGTTTCCCCGGTCTCGACCAATCCACCGGGTAGCGACCACCAGCCCTTCAGTGGATTCCCGGCACGCTCGACCATCAAGATAGGTCCGCGGCGGCCCGGGCCACGCCTGGGATACCGGAAGATGAGTGCGCCTACGCCGGGTAGAGGATGTTTCGGATAGCGTCTGGAGCTTCGAGGTGAACTTCTAGGGGAGATAAGACACCGATCCCTTCAAGCCCAAGCGCACGCGGTACACCGAGGTGCGTGCCGTGACGTACAAGGATTCCAGGTCCGCATCTCCGAAGGTGAGATTGGACGGTGTTTCGCCCAGGCGAATGGTGCGTATCAATTCAGCCTTGGGTGAATACACGAAAATTTCGCGCGCCGCTACGTAGACGTTGCCGGCTTGATCGGTACGAATGCCCGCTGGCGCTCCGGGGATTTTCGAAGCGAACACACGATCGTTGGACGCGGCGCCATCCTTATCCAGATCCAGCGCGTGGACGGTTTGTGTGTCGGAATCCGTGACGTACAAAAGCCGGCCGTTTTCCGATAGCGCGATGCCGTTGGGCCGAGTGGTCCAGCGTGCAATGGCGGACAGTTCGCCTTTTGGCGTCACGCGGAACACGCCGTAGAAGCCCAGTTCGGCAGTGTCCTGTTGCTCGCCGAACGCAGGGTCGGTGAAGTACACATTGCCATCGCGGCGGGCGACGATATCATTGGGGGCATTCAAACGCTTGCCCTCGAAGCGCTCGGCGAGGACGTCCAGTTTCCCTTTCTTGTCCACGCGAGTGATGCGCCGGGCGCGCGGTTGGGCGGTGTAGAGGTTGCCCTTAGTGTCGTAGGTGGTTGCGCTGACGCCGCCCGCGCGGCTGCCGATCTCCGTCGCGCCCGCTTTGCCGGGGGTGAGTTTGAATACCCGGTCGGTGGGGGTGTCGCTGAATAATAGGTAATCTTCCGGAGTCCAGGCGGGCCCGTTGGTGAACTGGAACCCCGTCGTCATTCGCTCAACCAGGATCTCACCGGGTTGCTGCGCGTGCTGGACTTGCGGCGCCAGAAGCAGCGCAGCGATGAGGAGCGGAAGGGCGCGAATCCACTGCATGTCTATTTGACGAGAGCGCTCTCGAAATATTGCGGCTGGTTGCCGCTTTTCCACTTGATGTTGCAGCCGACACTGGCGAGTTGGATTGCCGCGGGCCGATCGCCCGATACCAGCGCATCCATAGCGGCGCGCAAATCGCGGCCATCGACGGGCACGTCATTGCGGGGACGGCTGCCGTCGAGTTGTCCGCGATAAGCCAGGCGATGATCCGCGTCGAACAGGAAGAAGTCCGGGGTACACGCGGCAGTGAAGGCTTGCGCCACGTCCTGGGATTCGTCGTGGCACACGGGGAAGGCAAAGCCCAATTCCTCGGCCATTTCTTTTAGGCGCTGCGGGGAATCGTCGGGATATTTCGCGGCGTCGTTGGAGGAAATGGCGATGATGTCGACCTTGTTCTTGTAGTCGCCACCGATGCGCGCCAATTCTTCGCGCACATGCACGACGAAGGGGCAATGCCGGCAGAGAAAGATGACCAACAGGGGCCGGCCGGAAATCTCTGGGGAAATCGATTTCCCCGTGCGGACATCGGGCAGGTGAAACGAGGGGACTTGGATCCCCAGGGGCATCATCGTGGAAGCGGTCAACGACATAGGAACTCCTTCAAAAACTATAGCGAATCGCCACGGACCCGTAGGAATTCCGGCGGTATTGTCCCAGAAAGTCGGTCATGTCGCCACGAATCCAGGCGGCGCCGAAGGTGGTGCGCCAATGCTGGCCCATGGCCTGAGTCAATTCAAAGCGCAGGAAGGAGCCAGCGGCGCGCACGGCGGTCTCAATGGCCAGGCTACGATTCGCGTCGATGGTTAAGCCGGCGCGTCCCACGAAGGACTTGGCGATGCCGCGGTCGGCGGCGAACTGCAGCGGGTTCGCCGCTTGGCGGGTGGTGTAGCTGCCCGCGTACCCGCCTACAAACGACCATTCCTTTACCAGGCGCTCCAGTTGCACTACGTACAAGATGTATTCCTGTGCGCCAGGCGTGGAGGACGTGAGGTAAGCGGCCTCGCTCTTCACCGTAAACCAGGGAAGCGGCACCGCTGTATCCGCGCCATACATGCGCAAGCGAGGATAATACCGTTCCAGCAGGATAGTGGGTGGGAGATTCGACGTCACTGTTGTATTTAAGGACGGCAGATTTTGACGGCCGTCGAAAACGCTGAGCGAGAATTCATAGCCGGAGCCGACGTGATTCCAGCGCAGGCCATATTGCGAACCGCCTGGAAAGCGAGCTCCCCCATCGCGGATGGTTAATCCTTGAGCCTCGGGAGGCAAGGGCGACCAGCGTTGATTCAGTAACGGCGTGCGGCTGGGCGTGAAGATCGGCTGCCAGACCATGTCGATGGTATCGCCGCGGTATTCGTAGGTGAGGCGCGCCGCGTTGACACCCAGGAAGTCTGTGTCGACCACGCTGGATAAGTAATCCTTGGGTGCGAAACGATCCGTGGGATTCAGGATGTCGGTTTTACCCCAGCGTATGAACTGCCGGCCGATTTCCGCGTTAAAGCCACCGCCGTGCATTGTGGCGCTGAGGCGGCGCATGGAAATGGAAGGGCGCTGCGTGCTGCGTCCATCGACGTCGAACTGCCACTGGCGGGCTACCTGGCGATGAGAATCGGTGCGCGCGTCAAGCGAGCTTGAAATCGAGAGCCACGCATTGGGCGTATAGGTTGACTCCCAGCGCAGCAGTGCCTCGCCCACGATGAGGCCGCTATCGCCGGGAGCGATAAGAGCGTAGCCCAATTCCCTAGTTTCCAGAAAGCCGCGCTGCGTGAATACCTGCGCGGACCCTGTGGCCGCGAACACAAGCGCCACCAGCGCACCCGCGCCCCTGATGAGCGGACCCCTCATAGACCGAGCCGCAGTGCTTGCAGCGTGAAGTCGGTTTCCTTGAAGGGTAGATTGTATTCCAGTTTCTCGTATTTGAGAATCGTGCGGCTCTTGCGGCGTACATCAAACACTTCGGTAGTCATTGCGGTCCAGATGTTTTTCACCTGGGCATAGTCTTTGTAATCTGTGGTGCGCACCAAGCCCTTGGCGTCGTAGGCTTCCACTTTGGTGAACGTGTAATTGTCCTTCTTGATCCACAGTAGCGAATAGGTATATTGCGACTTCTTCCGCGGGCGCGACTCGATTTTCCAGGCCGCGCCGTCATCGGCTACCAGCTTGAACTCGTACTGTTCCACGTCGCGTTCTTCCAGATCTTCAAAGCTGAAGTCGGTGCCGAAGAATCGCGTGGAGCGGTCTTGCAAGGCGATGCGTTGATCGCGGCCGATGTTGGGCCGCCAGATCCATTGGTCGCTGGCGCGGTCCGGATGATTCACGATCAACATGCCGACACCCTTCACATCCGCGGGCGCCGTGAATTGCAGGCGAGCCTTGCTATCACCAAAGGAACCGATGCGCTGGTAGGTCCAGCTCTTGGTGGAGACGCGATTGCCGTCTCCGATCACTTCGAGGGTTCCCTGGTAGCGCTGCGAATCGGAATGCTGCCGTTTCTGCACTTCCGCGACAATCTGGCGCGGGTCTTGCGCGAGGGCGCATCCGGCCGTTAACAGTGTCCATGCTAAAAGCTGTTTACTCATACTCCAATGCCTCAACTAGAGATCCTCGCACTGCGCTTTCCGCCGGACCAAGGGCCGCGATGAAGGCGGCGCCGATCATAATGGGCGCCATTATCAAGACCACCTGGAAGGGGAAAGCGTAACCGATTTCGATGCCGATCAGATCGCGGCGGGCCACCTCCACGCTGTAATAAAGTTGCACGGCGCCCAGGGCCATCCCCAGGGCCAAGCCAATAATGCCGATCGCGACCGCCTCCATCCAAATGGTATGGCGGATCTGGCTCCGCATGCCGCCCACGGCGCGGAGCACGCCTAATTCCCGGCGGCGGTCGGTGATGGAGACGGTCAGGGCATTGACGATGCCCAGAATCGCTACCAGGACCGCGACGGCGATTTGTACGTAGGTCAGGCCAAACCACTGGTCGGTGATGCGAATCGCAAATGCCCGCACTTCCTTGTTGGTGAGGACAAACAAGCGCTGCTGCGTTCCGAACTGATCCAGAATCCGTTGCCGCACTGCCGCAGGTTCCACGCCGGGTTTCAAGTATAGGCGGAAGATATTGACGGAATCGTCATTCCAATTCTTGAGGTACACGCTGGCATCCATTAAGATGCTGCCTTGCTGATCGGAAAAATCACGCACGATGCCAACGATGGGCAAGCGAACCACCCCGGCGGGGCCCGCGATTTCCAAGGTCTCGCCGAACTTGGCGCCGTGCAGACGAGCAAAATTCTCAGACGCGATCACGCCACGTCCTTGCGCGGCCAACTGGTACATGGTGGCGGGATCGCCTTCGACGGGCGGCAGCTTAGCGTGTTTCTCGATGGAGCTGATATTCAGCACAATCAACATGATGGGCGTGCCCTTTACGGGCAGCCGGACACTGCGGACATTCTGTACTTCCTCCACTCCGTCCAGCTTGCGCAGAGCTTCGCCCAGGGAGGCGGGGAAAGTGAAGCTGCGCGCGGTCAGGCTTTCGGTCGTAGTGACGAACAGATCCGGGTTGAAGGCGACGCGCATCCACTCGGCTAACGAATCGTAACTGGCCCGCGCCAATCCACCCAACGAAATCACCAGCGCCAGCGACAGCATTAAAGCGGCGATGGTCCCGGAGGTCCGCCGGGGCGCTTGAATCAAACTGTCCGCCGCCAAGGTTCCCTCCACTGGGCGAATGCGGGCGAGCACCGGACGCAGCAGTTTCGCCAGCCACAGTGATAGCGCGGGTGAAAGCAGTACTGCTGTCAAGACCGCGAGAAGATATCCGGTGTAGAAAATCCAGCCGATACTGCTCAGCAGGAACGCGGCTAGCGACGCAGCCGCGCACACGAACGCCCACCGCCTGCGGGTACGATTTTCCCCGGCACTCAAGCTCTGCTGCCGGCCCTTCTGCAATGCTTTCACGGGATCCACGCCCGCGGCCGCGCGAGCGGGCAGTACAGCCGCCGCCAAACTGGTTGCCAACCCCATGGTGACTGCCGCGGCGATGAGCCAAGGCTCCGGACTGACTTCGCCAATACTTTGCGCCACGCCATACACGTCGGAGAGCAACCCTCCCACGTAGTTTGCCATGCCTCGGGCAATCAGGATGCCGAATAGCACGCCGATGCCGGTTCCGGCCAATCCGGAGATGGCGCTCTCGGCCAGAAACAGCGTGCGGATTTGCGCGCGCGTCGCACCCAGAGCGCGCAAGATTCCAATTTCGGAGCGACGTTCCGTGACGGCGATCGCGAACGTGTTGTAGATGATGAACATCCCAATGAAGAGCGCAAATACGCTGGTGAGACTGGAGGCCAGTGCGTAGATGCGGGATGTGGCTTCGAATTGCTGCCCGCGCGAACTGGGCGGCTCCACTTGAAAGCCGGGGCCCAGAGCGGCTTTGAGTTTTGCAATGCCGGCATCCAGCGTGATGCCGTCTTCCAGGGCCAGGTCGACGCGGTCAAACTTGTAGCCGCGACCGAACACTTTTTGAGCGGCGTAGATGTCCATGATGGCGAGGCTTCCGCCGAACGCGCTGGCGAGGCCGCCGGGCTTCATGATGCCGCGTACGGTGAAAACCTGATCGCCTTGCATGGTGCGCATCGGAATCCGCGAACCGGTCTTCAACCCGCGCTCATCGGCGAAGGTTTTGGTAATGATGATGGAATCCGCCTGGGCCAGAAAAACCAACGGGTCGTCGATCGCGTCGCCGCTGCCTTCCAGATCGTAATTGCGCAGACCGCGGTCGCCGAGCATGTCCACGCCCAGAATCAACAGATTGCCTTGTCCAGTATTGGCGCTGGCCTCGATGACAGGCGCAGCCGCGCGAATCCCCTCAATGCTGCGAACTTTGTCGAGAATTTCTTCTTCGAATCCTGTTTCGCCGGAGGAAACCTGCAACTGCGTGGACCCCGCAATGCGGTCGATGGTCTGATGGAACGCGGCCAGCACGCTCTGGTTCGCCGTATGCATGCCGACGAAAACAGCCACGCCCAGCACGATACCTGCCATGGTAAGCACGGATCGCAGTACGTGTTTGCGCGCGTACGGCCAACTGATCAGCCGAAGCAAGATCATCGGCGAACGTCCTCAAAGACCTTGCCGTCGCGGATGTGAATGGTGCGGGGACAACTTTCGGCGATGGTGGTGTCGTGCGTCACCATCAGCACAGTCGCCCCCAGCCGTTCATGTAAGTCGTGAATCAACTTGAGGATCTCGATGCCAGTGGCGGTGTCGAGATTACCAGTCGGTTCATCGGCCAGCAGGATCGGAGGATAAATACTCAAGGCGCGAGCGATTGCCACCCGCTGGCGCTCGCCACCCGAGAGTTCGTCCGGCAAATGGTCAATGCGGGGCGTCAGTTGCACGACGTCGAGCAGTTCCCGGGCGCGCTCCTCCACCTTTTTTCGTGGCCATCCACGCAAATGCAGCGGCAGGGAGACGTTTTGCAGGCAGGAAAGCGTTGGCAGGAGGTTGAAGAATTGAAAAATAAAGCCAATCTTGTCACGCCGGACGCGCGTCAGGTCGTCATCGCTCAGCCGCGAGAGGGCCTGCCCGTCCAACTCCACTTCCCCCTCGCTGGGGCGATCCAGACCGCCTATGAGATTGAGCAGCGTGGACTTACCGGACCCAGAGGGCCCGATAATCGCCGTCATCTCACCCTTGCCCACGTGCAGGTCGATACCGCGCAGCGCCGTTACCTGCCGTTTGCCGGCAAAATGTTTGGAAACACCACGGAGTGCGATCACTTACATACTATGATGCCGCAATCTGGCCGCTGTAACTTAGGATTTCGCGGTGCGACAATCGAAAGTTAACATGCGCATCGGGGTGGACGCGGGCGGGACATTTACGGACTTTGTCGTCTTGCACGACGACGGGCGGGTGGAGACCTTCAAACTAAGGTCGAATCCCAGCGCTCCGGCGGCAGTGATTCTCGCCGGTTTACGTCAGGCGGCTGGTGGGCGAAGGGTGGACGTTGTGCATGGTTCGACCGTGGCCACCAACGCATTATTGGAGCGCAAGGGGGCCCGAACGGCGTTTGTCACCACGGCGGGATTTGAGGATATTCTTGAAATCGGCCGCCAGAACCGGCCAGAGCTGTACAACCTGACGCCAACCCTACGGACCCTGCTAATCCCACGCGAGCTATGTTTCGGCGTGAACGAACGCGCTTATCACGATGGGACGATTGCCCGGCGTCCTTCGGCGGCCGAGCTTAAACGATTGGCGGTGAGGATCCAGCGCAGCGGCGCGAAGTCCATCGCCATTTGTTTCCTGCATTCGTACCGCAATGCCACTAACGAGCGAGCGGTGGCGAAGGCGTTGGCTCGCGCAGGAATTTATCTGTGCGCTTCGCATGAGATCAGTCCTGAATTTCGCGAGTATGAGCGTTCGTCGACGACCGCCGTCAATGCTTATGTGGGACCGCTGATGGACGCATACTTGGGCGAGTTGGAGAAGGCTCGCGGTTTCCGGGTTGCGATCATGCAATCGAGCGGCGGGTTTCTGTCCGCTCGGGACGCGCGCAAACAGGCGGTACGGACCGTGCTCTCGGGGCCGGCTGGCGGTGTGATTGGGGCGATGGAGACCGCTCGGCGCAGCGGATTCCGGCGGGTGCTGGGATTCGACATGGGCGGCACCTCCAGCGACGTCAGCTTGATCGACGGGACGCCGCGCGAGACGACGGAAGCGCTGGTGGACGGCTTGCCGATCCGGATTCCGATGCTGGATATTCATACGGTGGGGGCCGGGGGCGGGTCCATCGCCAGGGTCGACGCGGGCGGGCTGCTGCGAGTGGGTCCGCGGAGTGCGGGCGCGGTTCCTGGCCCAGCCTGTTATGGCACGGGAGCAGATGCTACCGTGACAGATGCTCACGCTGTTCTGGGCCGTTTGGACGCCTTGCTAGGCGGGGCGATGACACTTGATCTGGACCGGGCCCGCGCCGCTGTGAACCGCATCGCGCGGTCTTTGAAGATCAGCTGCGACGCAGCGGCGGCGGGTATCCTGCGTGTGGCAAATGCCAATATGGAGCGGGCCATCCGCGTGGTGTCCGTCGAACGAGGATATGATCCGCGCGATTTCGCGTTGCTGGCCTTTGGGGGCTGCGGCGGATTGCATGCCTGCGAAATCGCGGAGGAGCTGGGCATCCAAACGGTGATTGCGCCGCAATATGCCGGAGCGCTCTCGGCCCTGGGCATGCTGATGGCGGATGCCGTTCGCGATTACTCGATCGGCGTCCTGGGGCGAACAAAAATAGAAGGGGAGTTCAGAAAACTCGAGCGGCGAGCCCGCCGGGAATCGCCTGGCGCCCGCATCGAACGAAGTGCCGACCTGCGTTATCACGGCCAGAGTTATGAGATCAATGTTCCCTGGCCGGTGGGTTCACGTTTCCACCGGGCGCATCATAAAATGTATGGTTACTCGCAACCGCAGCAGGCGGTCGAAGTAGTTGCAATTCGGGTGCGCGCCAGGACCGCAACAGCCAAGCCGCGCTTGACACGTTCGGCGCCGTTGGCAGCCCCCAAGCAAATGCGGCGCATCTTTACGGGAGGCGTGTGGCGAGAAATTCCCGTCCTGCAGCGCGAGAATTTAGGGGGTGCGGCGCGCCGGGGGCCGGCCTTGATTCTGGACTACGGGTCAACTACTTTGGTTCCACCGGGTTGGACCTTTTGTGCTGACAGGGCGGGGAATTTAATCCTATCGCGCTACACTGGAATTTCAACCTCATGAAAGCAAAAATCAGATCCACTACCATCCTGTGCGTGCGCCGGGAAGGCAAGGTAGTGATGGCCGGAGACGGCCAAGTGACGCTCGGGTCGGAAGTCCTCAAGGGTTCTGCCAAGAAGCTGCGCCGTTTGTACAACGGGAAGATTGTGGCCGGGTTCGCGGGCTCCACTGCCGACGCGTTTGCGTTGTTTGGGCGCTTTGAAACCAAGTTAGAGCAGCATAACGGCAATCTTTCGCGCGCCGCGGTGGAACTGGCGAAGGACTGGCGTACGGACAGGATGCTGCGGCATCTGGAAGCGCTGCTCTTAGTTGCCGATGTGGCGAACACGTATCTGTTGAGCGGCAATGGCGACGTGATTGAACCGGATGACGCGGTAGCGGCCATCGGCTCGGGAGGCGGGTTCGCTCGCGCGGCGGCTTCCGCTTTGCTGGAAAATACCAAACTCCCGGCGCGGGCGATCGCGGAAAAGGCGATGGAGATCGCGGGCAAACTTTGCATCTATACAAATGAGAGCGTCATCTTCGAGGAGCTGAGCTGATGGTTATCTATCTGCCCGCACAGGCCAACGAAGACACGCCCGCCTTGGACGAATTGACGCCACGCGAGATTGTTCGCGAGCTGGACCGTTACGTGATTGGACAAGCCGCCGCGAAGCGCGCCGTGGCTATCGCGCTCCGCAACCGCATCCGCCGCCAAAAGTTGGAGCCGGAGATGGCGGAAGAGGTGATGCCCAAGAACATCCTCATGATCGGGGCTACTGGCGTAGGTAAAACGGAGATCGCGCGACGGCTGGCGAAGCTTGCCAATTCTCCATTTCTGAAAGTGGAAGCCAGCAAGTTCACTGAGGTCGGCTATGTTGGCCGCGACGTGGAGTCGATGATTCGCGATCTGGTGGAAATCGCCATCGACATGGTCCGCGAAGAGCGCCTGGATGAAGTAGAGGAGCGCGCCGAACATAACGCGGAGGAGCGGCTTCTGGACCTGTTGATGCCCACGCAAGCGGAAGCCAGCGAGAGTCTGGAGCGTACGCGGGAGAAGCTGCGGGAGCGGCTGCGCGCGGGCAAACTGGATGACCGGCTGGTGGAGCTGGACGTGCGCGATCGCGGTCCTACCTTTGAGATTTCCACGCCCGGCGGCATGGAAGAGATGGACATCACGAATCTTAAAGATGTCCTGCCTGGATTGTTCGGCGGACGCACCAAGAAACGCAAAATGCGGGTGGCGGAAGCGATCGATTACTTGATCCAGGAAGAAGAGCAGAAGCTGGTGGACATGGACCAGGTGACGCGCGTGGCCATTGAACGCGTGGAGCGCAGCGGCATTATCTTCCTGGACGAGATCGACAAAATCGCAGGGCGCGAGGGCGGCCACGGTCCGGACGTCAGCCGCGAAGGCGTGCAGCGCGACATTCTGCCAATTGTAGAAGGCACTACCGTCAATACGCGTTACGGTTTTGTTCGTACGGATCATATTCTGTTCGTCGCGGCGGGCGCGTTTCACGTTTCGAAACCCAGTGACCTGATCCCGGAATTGCAGGGCCGCTTCCCGATTCGCGTGGAACTCAAGGCCTTGACCGAGGCGGATTTCATTCGCATCCTGAAGGAGCCCAAGAACGCTCTGCTGAAGCAATACCAAGCCCTGCTGGATACAGAAGGAATCAAACTCACGTTCACGCAAGATGCTGTCGAAGCCATCGCTGGCTTCGCCGCGCGGGTGAATGAGAGTACGGAAAACATTGGGGCCCGCAGGCTGCACACGATCCTGGAAAAACTTCTGGAAGAAGTGTCATTTGAAGGTCCGGATCTGAAGCGCAAGAACGTCAAGGTGGACGCCGCCTACGTTCGCAAGCAACTCGCCGATATCGTTAAGGACCAGGACCTCAGCCGGTATATTCTGTGACGCATTGGGGCATTCTGTGAAGCGCCGGGGTGTTCCGTGAAGCGATGGTCCGCGGCGCTTGTTCTTCTATCCGGCTGCGGCTATGTGGGAGCTCCTCTGCCACCCGCCTTGAATACGCCAATGCCAGTGGTTGATTTGCGCGCTAGCGAACTCGGGGACAAGCTGGAAATCGCGTTCACGCTGCCGGAACTCACCACCGATGGATTGCCTCTCATTGGTGTTCAAGAGATAGAACTACTGGTAGGGCCGGGGGGCGATCCATTTTCGCGCGACGGCTGGGCTGCGACGGCACAGCATTACCAGGTTTCGCCAAAGGGTCCCGGCGCCTATGAGCATGAGATTCCGGCTACCGGCTTCGTGGGGCAAGCGTTGGTGCTGGCGGTGCGCGCGACCGGGCGGACGGGACGCGCATCGGATTGGTCCAACTACGGATACCTCGCGGTGGGCGCTCCTCTGGCGCCACCGTCGGACGTTGCGGCGGCGAATGCGGTAAACGGAGTGGCGCTACGGTGGAACGGGTCTGCCCCTCGTTATCGCATCCTGCGCGCGGTTCCTGCAGATTTGCCGGGGGATCTCAAAGTGCTCGGCGAGAGCACAACGAACACATACGTGGACGAGAGTACGAACTACGGCGTGCGCTATGAGTACGTCGTGGTGGGTCTGGGGGGCGAAAAGCAACAGAGTAAACCTTCCGCGGCTGCGTCCATCACTCCGGCGGATGTGTTCGCACCCGCGGTGCCCGGAGTGCCGAGCGTCGTAGCGGGAGCAGGCTCCATCGATCTTTCCTGGACGCGAAATGGGGAAGAGGATCTGGAGGGATACAACCTGTTTCGCGCCACCGATAACGGACCCTTCGAGCCGGTTGCCTCACGTCTGGCATTGCCGGCCTTCAGTGATACGAAGGTAGAGTCTGGGAAGCGCTATCGCTATGTGGTGTCGGCGGTGGATACGGCAGGCAACGAAAGCGCGCGCTCCGGCGAAGTTGAGGCGCGCATACAGTAGGCTATTGCTATGAGCGATCCGATTGCGCCCCGAGTTGAGCCCCTAATTGAAGCATGGATGCGCGGTCCACTAGACGGCGTGGATCCGCTGGTGCAGCCGCTATTTTTCAGCTTCACCATGGTCCGAGAAGATCTGACCCTGCACACCGCGGGACTCAGCACCGGGCAAGTGTGGCGGCGGGTGGGGCCGCTGCCCTCGCTTGGATTTCACCTGCGGCACATCGCGGGCAGCGTCGATCGTCTCGCCACGTATTTGATGAACGAGCCGATCTCGGCGGAACAACTGGCGTATTTGAAACGGGAAGCCGAGCCGGGCGCCAGCCTGGAGGAATTATTGGCGGGCGTGGATGCGACTTTGCAGGCGACGGAGGAGCGAGCGCGCAGCATCGATCCGGCCACGATTCACGAACCGCGGTACATCGGACGGAAGCGGCTGCCGACAACGGTGTTGGGACTACTGGTTCATCTCGCCGAACATACGCAGCGGCATTTGGGGCAAGCGATTACGACGGCGAAACTTGCGCGTCAGACGGAAGTTTTGGCAGCGCTGCCGGTTCCCACAGATTGATTGGCGCGCGACGGCTTTGCGCTGAACGCGGTGCCCTCATTGCCTCCGCCACCAGTGGGCCGGCTGGCGTCGCGGGCGGCCTTGATCTCTTCCGGGGTTCTCAAATCCGGCTCGGATAGTTTTACGTGTTCTTTCGCGCGGGCGACTTGACGCTTGTGGCGCTTTGCGAGTCTCTTGTCCATACTATTCTTACAATACACCTTTTGTGCCCTGACCTAGTTATTGCGCAATGACATAAATGAATCCAGAATGCGCTCAGTCGCACGCGCTCACCAACGCCGGACCCAGGCGCTGGAGCGGTATCATTAATCCAGTTTCCGGCAACGGTGTAGCCGGAATGCGCACCGGCGCGCTGATTGGACGCCTCACTTTCTAACATGCGGCTTGGACTATCGTTGGCTTTCTGCTTCTTGGCTGCACTAGCGGCAGCGCAGACCCCCGCTCCCGCGGCGGCTCCAGCCAAGCCTGCCCGAACCGGGTATCTGAGTTCCGCTCAGATGCCGGATATCGTCCGCATCGTTCCCGCCGCGCCCAGCCCAGGCGATAGCCGGGACGCTGCGGACCAGGCGATCTTTCGGGCGACGCGATCTCTCGAAGGCTCCCCGCGCTGGACTCTGGCGCGTGCCGATGACGACTTCACGGCGGCCGGTGTTCTGAAAGCCCTGAGTTGTGCGCTGGGCGCCTCCGTAACCAATACCACCGCGCCATTAACCACCGCGTTGATTGCGCGCGTGAATGTGGATACCACGGCTGCGGCGACCGTTCTGAAAGACAAGTATCAGCGCAAGCGGCCGTTTCAGGTAGCCGAGGGCAACATCTGTATTCCCCGGACGGCTGCATTGGAGCGTAGTCCCGATTATCCTTCCGGTCATGCAACCATCGGGTGGGGCGCGGGCTTGGTCCTGGCGGAACTGGCTCCCGATGCGGCCAGCAACATCCTGGCGCGAGCGCGCGCCTACGGCGAGAGCCGCGTGGTTTGCGGCGCTCACAACCTGACTGCCGTGGAAGCGGGCTGGTCGGTCGCCTCGGTCGTGATTGCGGCGGTGCATGGATCCACCGCGTTCCGCGCGGATGCGGATGCGGCGCGTGCGGAGTTGGCTGCGCTCCGCGGGGCGTCGACAGCCACGCTGCAGGGTTGCGCCCTCGAGGCCGACACGTTGTCAAAGAAGCCGTTCTAACCAACAAACAGCCCTCCTGCCCCCTCGGGCTGCCCGCTCCTTTCGGAGTATCCTTAATTATTGATGAGACAACATCGGCCTCGGTCGTGACCCGGAAGCGGAAATGACCACCCCGACTACCTCGAACCCGAAGATTCGCGAGCTCGCCCATCGACTGCTTGTTCGTGAATCCACGGCTGGCAGCCAGGAGAATGAGCAGGCGATTCTACGGGTATCCGAGAAGTTTCGCCGTTTGCTCATCACACTCATCGGCCTCATGGGTTACCGCACGCTGCTGGCGCGAACTCTCACGCTGGCAAGAGTGCAAGCGCCCACGTTGAGCGCTATAACGGTGTCCGCGGACGGCTCGCTGGAAGGGTTCGTTAGTGAACACAGCAGCGGAAACGGCCCCAGGAACCAGGCGCGTCAGGACCCCTCTGATGACGCAGCCGTTACGCTCATCGCCCAGTTGTTGGGACTGCTGGCCGTTTTCATAGGCGAAGGCTTGACCCTGCATCTAGTACTGACCGCGTGGCCGGACCTTCCGGTCTCCGATACGGAACCTTGGAGAAGAAACGATCAATGACCCCGCAAAATAAAGTAAAGATTAACAAGCTGCCCTCGGGAGTCCCCGGCCTCGACGAGATCCTGGGCGGTGGACTCCCGGAATTTTCATTTAATATCATCGCGGGAGCGCCGGGCTGTGGCAAGACTACGCTGGCGCATCAATTCATATTCGCCAACGCGACGCCAGAACGTCCCGCGCTCTATTTCACGGTCTTCGGTGAACCCGCCCTGAAGATGCTGCGCTATCAGCAGCAGTATTCGTTTTTCGACCTATCCAAGTTGGACAACTCCATCCGCTTTATCAATCTCAGCCAGGAGCTGATGGACCACGGCTTGTCCGGAATATTGGAAAGAATCGCCAAGGAGATAGAGGCCGCGAACCCCAGCGTTGTGGTAGTGGATTCCTTCAGGACGGTAGTGCGGAAGACCCTGGAGAGCGAAGCACAGGTGCAGTCCTTCGTCCAGAATCTGGGGATACTGCTGACCACTTGTGAAGCCACAACATTTCTGATCGGCGAGTACGTCGATTCGGAGATGCGCGATAATCCCGTTTTCACCGTCGCGGATGGGCTCTTTTGGCTGTATCAAATAGTCGAAAGAAATTCGGTTGTACGCAAGATTCACGTCATGAAGTTGCGTGGACAAACATCCGTTCCTGGCTTGCACACCTTTCGTATCACCGATAGTGGCCTACAGACTTTCTCGCGTACTCTTGGACTTACCGCGCGCAAGGGCGGGAAAATCCGCGGCACGAAGCGTCTCTCCATGGGGATTCCGGAATTGGATGAGATGATGGGTGGCGGCGTCCCCGAAGGCGATAGCCTCTTGATTGCAGGGCCCGCGGGAACCGGGAAATCGCTCATGGCGACCCAATTTATTAATGCGGGCATCCAACAAGGGGAGCCAGGGATCGTCGCGGTGTTTGAAGAGCGCCCCGAAGAATACATCGCGCGCGCGGATAGTTTCGGCCTCGATCTGCATGCCTCGGTTCCGGACGGAAAGCTCAAGGTGATCTACCTCCGCCCGCTCGACCTTTCCGTGGATGAAACCATGCAGGAGATCCTGGACGCGATCCGAGTCATGGGGGCCAAGCGGCTGGTAATCGATTCTCTGGCCGGTTTCGAGATGGCCCTATCGCCAGGCTTTCGCGCGGACTTCCGGGAATCGCTCTACCGCATGATCTACTCCCTCACCGGCCTCGGCGTCACGATTCTGAGCACAGTGGAAATGGAGGAATCGTTTACGGAGTTGCTCTTCAGTACCTATTCGATCTCGTTTCTCACGGACGATCTGATCCGGCTCCGCTACGTGGAGATCGAAGGCCAGCTTCGCAAGGTGATGATGATCGTCAAGATGCGCGGAGGCGCCCACAGTAAGGACATCCGCGAATACGAAATCAACGCCACCGGTGTCGTCATCGGCGAACGTCTCACGCAATACGATCACCTGATCACCGGGGTTCCCACGCGCTCCAGCCGGCCCTAAGATTCCTATTTCTTGACTTCAGGTTTGTACATTTCAATACGGATATCGTTCAGCATTTCGGTGCGCTGCGGCAATTCGGCCGATCCAGCGGGGAACTTGCTGAAACGTAACACGTAGGCGACGATGGCGGCATTCTGTTCGCGATTCAGGCTGCCCGGCTTGTTCAGCGGCATCGAGACTCGCACGCGCTCGAACAGATCGCCTACGCTCAGCGTGTTCCAGTTGGAAAAAAACTCGACGCCGGAAAGCGGGGGCGCGGACTCGCCGCCTTGCAGGCTGTTCCCATGGCATCCGGCGCAAGTGGATGTGTAGAGCGCCTCGCCGCGAGTGGCCTGCTCACTGGTGTAGACGGCGTCCCAGACCGTGCGGGTGGGCGTTTGCGCGACGGCGCAGAGAGTCGCGGCCAGCGCGGCGAAGAGCTTCCTCATTCTTAATTGCCGGAGGGCAAGCTGTAGGCGATGTATTCGCCCGAGTATGCGCCGCCGCTGACCGCCACGATAATGTACTGCTTGCCATCGACGCTATAGGTCATCGGCGAACCGCTCTGCGGCGCGGGCATCCACACGGCGCCCACTTCCTTCCCGGTGGCCTTGTCATAAGCCCGCAGCATCGCCCCGCGCGGATGTTGGGGAGTAGTGGTCAGCTGGCTGTCGCCGAGGATCACCAGTGATTTCGTGACCACCAGGCCGACACTTCCTCCCTGTCCTGTGTTCGGAATGTTCATGCCACGCAGCGCGGGATGATTGCGTACGGCGTCCGGAGTTTCGCCGTAGGGCACCTGCCACTGAATGTCTCCGCGGTCGAGGTGGATTGCGGAAATAACTCCGTAGGGGGGCTTGACGATGGACAAACCTTGCACCGTGAGGCCGCCCGCCGGGGCTTCCGCGGCTACGACCGGCTTTGCGGGTGCGGCCGCAAGTGGCTTGGCAGCCCCAGCCGCGGGCTTGGCCGGCGCGGCGGGACGTCCAGGTTGCGGAGCGTCCGCCGCGCTACCGAAGCCCGGTCCTTCGGAAACACGGAAGGCGGTATCGTTGCGTCCCATCACGTAGCGGATGTCGGAAAAGCCTTCGGGTGGCGTGCGTAGACTTAGCGGGAACAGAGACGATTGGCTGGCTTGCGCGTACACGATATGCGTCTCCGGATCGTATCCCGCGCCGGGCCAATTGGTACCGCCAGCCGCGTTGCCCAACTCCATCGCCGCCACGATCTGCGAATTGCCAACGACCGGCGGCAGATACAATCCGCCATTCTTGTAGCGCGAAACATTGTCCAGCCCCTGGGCACGCATTTCGGGCGTGAAGTCGATCAAGCCATCCGGAATCGCCACGAAATTCTTCGCGTAGGCGGGCGGCTTGGTGGGGAATGGCTGCGTCGCCGCGGTCTTTTCGCCGGGCACGTCGGATTGCGGTACAGGCCGTTCCTCAATGGGCCACACCGGCTGACCGGTGACGCGATCAAAGACGTAGAGGAACGCCTGTTTGGAGGGCAGCGCGACGGCCTTGATGGCGCGGCCATTCACGACGATGTCGGCAAGAATGGGCGCCGATGACAGGTCGTGATCCCAGATGGGATGGTGCACAATCTGGTAATGCCATTTGCGCTGGCCGGTCTTCAGATCCACGCATACCAGGCTTTCGGCGAACAAATTGTTGCCCGGCCGATGCCCGCCATAAAAATCCGACGACGGTGTTTCCACCGGCAAGTAGACCAGGCCCAACTCTTCGTCGACGGTCATCTGAGTCCACACGCCCGCATTGCCATTGGTGGCCCAGGAGCCGTCTTCCCATGTCTCATTTCCAAATTCGCCGGGTCGCGGGATCGTGTTGAACGTCCACAGCAGCTTGCCTGTGCGTGCGTCGAAGGCTCGCACGACACCCTTGGTGTTGTTGTGCGTGGCCACGGTCATGCCTTCTTTGAAAGCCGAGCCGACGATGATCACGTCCTTGACGATCAGGGGCGTCGCATGCAGTCCTACTTCGCCGGTTTCAAGATCGATCTGTCTTCCTGCGCCGCTAACCATGCCGACCTTCAGGTCCACCATGCCGTCCTTGCCGAAAGCGCCCATCGGCCGTCCGGTATGTGCATTCAGCGATACCAGACGATACCCCGTGGTGACGAAGACAACGCGATCATCGCCGCGGCCGTCTGTCCAATACGACACGCCGCGTCCCGACAACTGGCGTGGCGCGATGGCCGCGCGATTGCCTTCGCGAAAGCTGTAGACCCAGTTCATCTCGCCTGTTTTGGCGTCCAAAGAAACCACCGACCGGCGGGTCCCCCCGGTGGCGTAGATCGATCCGTTGACCATCAACGGCGTGCCTTCGAGTTTGTACTCAGGGCGCGTTCCCAGGTTGTCGGTTTTGAAACGCCAGGCAACTTCCAGCTGGTTGAAGTTGGCGGAGTTGATCTGATCCAGCGGCGAATACTTGGTGCCCTTGAGGTCCGCTGTGTAGTACGGCCACTCGCCGTTCGCGGTGGAGGGCAAACGCGCGCCTTGTTGGCTGCGCAACGCGGTCCAACCAGCAAGTCCTGCGACTACGGCGGCAAGCAGTGTGAATTTCTTCATGAGTCCTCTCAATCACGCGGATTACCCGCACAGCCCTAGCGTGCGGGCTTCACGGAAACTTTCACCTGGGCGTTGGACCAGCAGCATTGGAAGCCGCGTCCGCCATCGCCCGACCAATCATTGGCTTGGATTCGCAAGGTGTATTCACCGGGCTCGCTGAAAGTCGCGGTGGTGGATGCTTTGCCCGTGAAGACTGTCGCAGGCGCCTTCAACGGCACGGCCTCGATGCTGGGCCGCTCATTCACAAAACGAACAGCTCCGGGTCCGCGATATTTGCTCCAGGCGAGTGTGACCGCGGGGGTCCGTGGCCGCACCGCGCCCGGCACTACGCTGGCGTCGTCGGCGGTCCAAAGGTCCAAAGTGACGGGATCTGGCAGCACAACCGAGAGGTCCTTCACAGTACCCAGCGGGCCATTCGCGAACGGGCCGTCGGCAGCGAACGCCAGATACGGCGGAGTATTCTTAGTCGCGTCGAGAAAAGGCGCAAGCTCCCACAGCGGGTCGAGACCTGCAGGGATCTCGTTAGTCTTGCCGTTAGAGGTAAGACTCCACGTGATTTTCTGCTTACCGAAATCCTTGGGCACTTTCACCGCAAAAAGTCCCCACTGCCGCCGAGTCAGAAAATGTGTCGGCTGGCCGCGATCGGGTCCGCTGGGTTCGATGCGATTCGCTGGACCGACGGGGATATCCAGCTCCTGTTTTGTGTTGCGATTGAAGTATCCGAACAGAATGCTGAACGTTCCATCCGGATTCGCGAACCAACCCTCGTAGGCGGGAGTAACGCTTTGCCCGCTCTCTTGTGTGGGTTGTACCAAACTCGTTTGTTGACCCGACAGAGCGAGGACTCCCGCCGCCAAAGCGGCCGCAGCCAAACAAATTTCCGACCGTAATTGAGGGCGCGTGGATCGAGACATGAACCTCACTTCGCGGCGACGCCCGTGCGCGATTGCGGATGGGCCGTGAGCCACTGCTGGTAGTCTTCATCGGTGATGTACGTCACATTGACCCACGCGTGCGCCATCTCATCCACCGTTCGGTCGCCCCATCCCACCCATTGGTTGGGATCGGGATTGCTCTTATTGTTGACCGTGTTGTCATGCCAGGCCACCACATGGATCTGCGTACCTTTCGGCAGCACAGGCGCCGCGTCGTCGGCGTAGATGTAATTCGTCATCCAGTTGAAATTGAACTTATCCACGCTGCTGATGATCTGCTTGGTGCCATCCGGCAGGATGGCTTCCAGCGTCATCGACTTACCGCGCAGGTGCATGTGTGGCTGGAAATTCTCCAGACGCGCCGGCTGCGTCAAAATGCGGCTTCCTTCGGTCTGCACCAGCGAATTCGGCGCGATGTCGAGGGTGGCTCCGGCAGCGGTACCGGGCGCTCCGGAGAACGCGGTCAACACGGTGCGATATTTTGGCTCCTGCCCCTTGGGGTACAAGTAGACCGCCAGTTCCACGTGATCGCGGATCTCTTCGCCGACCGCGTGGTAGTGCATCTCCCACCAGATGCGTGCGCCGGGCACCAGCAGCTTGCCGGTGTTCGCGCGATAGACATCGTAATTCTTGTTCACCGCCCACTCCATTAACAGGCCCTGCGTCGCGGGACCGCTACTGCTCACTTCCGCGCCGCTCTCGTCCTGTTGCAGATAGGCCAGCGCGTGATGTGTAATCTTGCGGCCCGCGTTTGAGGCCGGTCGCATTTCGACCGCGCGCACCCAGCGAGGCTCGGTCAACGGAATCTGAGTCAGCGGCTTAAACCACACGTCCTGCCCGGAGGCCGGCATCGTGTAGGACTCTGAGCTCACCACGAAATCCGGCGCACCGAACTCCTTGGACAGCTGCCAGCCGTCGGTCCTTGGCCACACCTTGGCCGCCGGCATATCTTTCACATTGCCCTGCGGAGCTCCCGCATCCACCCACGCCGAGATCGTCGCGATCTCCGCATCGGATAGGGAGAAGTCGTTGGCAAAGTGCTGCACGCCGACAGTCTTGTCGAGATGCCAGGGAGGCATCTGGCGGGACACCACACGCTGCTTGATACTGCGTGCCCAGGGCCGGATTTCGTCGTACGTCACCAGTGACATCGGGGCCATCTCGCCTGCGCGGTGGCAACCCTGACATTTCTCCTGCAGGATGGGCGCTACATCTTTGCTGAAAGTTTGCGCGGAGACTCCGGCGCTCAGCGCAGCCATACTCGCGGCAAGCTTCAAAAAACGGCTTTGGAATAGTGTCATAACTGTCCCTCCTTGGTCGTTACTTCTGTTTTGGCCATACAGTGCCCTGGTTCTTGGTTGTCACGGCCCGCAGGCCGCGGTAAACAAACTTCTGGACGCGTTGTCCACGATAGGTTTCCGTGGTGTAAACGTTGCCCTTCGAATCGGTGGCGATGCTATGCACGGCGTAGAACTGGCCAGGCTGGCGGCCACCCGCGCCAAACGCCGTCAAAATCTCCAACGTGTCGCGCAGCATCACGTAGATCTTTTCGTTGGCGCCATCCGCCAGATACAGATACTTCTGCTGGGCGTCCTTGGAAAATGCGATGTCCCACACCGCGCCGTCGCCCAGGGTTTGCTTCGCGATGAAGACTTCCTTGACGAACGTGCCGTCGGGACGGAAGACCTGAATGCGATCGTTGACGCGATCACAGACATACAGCAAGTTATCGTTCGAGAGATCGGCGCAGTGCACCGGATTGCGGAACTGTGGCGCAGGCGGATCGTCGGGTTTATAAGGCGCCAGCCGGGTGTCGTCGGGCTGCTTGCCGTAGGCTCCCCAGTGCCGTTTGTACTTGCCGGTTTCAGCGTCGAACACGATCACGCGCTTGTTGCCGTAGCCGTCGGCGACGTACAGCTCATTGGTCTTCGGGTCGACAAACGTTTTCGCGGGCATATTCAGGTTGGCGACATCGTTGCTGCCTTTGCTGGCGTTCGGCTTCCCGATCTGCAGCAACAGCTTGCCTGCCTGCGTAAACTTCAAAACCTGATTGTTGCCGCGACCGTTGCCGCCGATCCACACGTTGCCCTTAAAGTCGACCGTGATGCCGTGGTTGGAATCGGGCCAATCGTAACCTTCCCCGGGTCCTCCCCATGAGCGCAGCAGTTTGCCGGACGAATCAAACTCCAGCACCGGTGGCGCGGGCAAGCAGCACTCTGCCGCGGGCGGATTCGCCGCGGCGTATATTTCCTTAGGTTCCAGCGTGTCCTTGCGATGGATGATCCAGACATTGTCCTGCGCGTCCACGGACACGCCGATAATGTTGCCTACTACCCAGTTGTTCGGCAGCGGCTGCGGCCATAGAGGATCCACTTCAAAGGCGGGCGCCTGCAAACCGCCGCTCTGTGCCGCCGCATCGTGCGGAAAGAAGGCGAGCCCCAGGCTGGCCATAACCGCCGTTGTAAGCACCGCCGCGCCGATCCAAACGTCTCGCTTCATTTTTGGCTTCGTCCTTTCGCTACCGCTTTACGTACTTCTTCACGTCCTTCGATCCAACCTCGGCGCCGAAAACATTGCCTTGCGCGTCCGCCGCGACACCTTCTGAACTGCTGGTCGCACCGTCGCCCGGCGTCGGGTCCGGAATGAACGCGGTTACCGCGCCAGTCTTGGCGCTGCCGATCCGGATGCCGCGCTTCCAGCCGGGATTATTACCGTAGCCGGTGCGATCCGTCGATTCCGAATCGGTCACGTAGATCACGTCGTTGCGGTCGATGAAGATACCGCTGGGCCTGCCGAACTGCTTCCACTCCGCCAGAACTTTTCCATCCTGATCCCAGATTTGGATGCGATTGTTCGCGCGGTCGCCGACAAACAAGCGGCCCTGCGAATCAAACGCCAACGTATGTGGAACCTCAAGCTGCCCAGGACCGTCGCCGTGGCCGCTCCACTGCTTTATGAACTTGCCATCCTTGGTGAACTTGATCACTCGCGCGTTGCCGGTGCGTGCGGTGTGTCCATCGGAAATAAAGATATCCCCGTTGGGCGCGATGGCAACGGAGTTGGGTTGATTGAACGTATCCGGACCGTCGCCCACGACTCCCGCTTTGCCCAAGGTCATCAGCACCTTGCCCTGCGGGTTGAATTTAAATACCTGGTGACCCTTGCCTGCCGCGCCTTGACCATCGGTCACCCAGATATTGCTATCCCGATCGATTAGGAATCCGTGGGGAAAAATGAACATGCCCGCGCCAAACTGGCCCAGCAATTTGCCATTCGCATCGAATTCGAGAATGGGATCCAGGTTCGAAGCGGCACACGAGTTTACGCCACATCGTTCCGCCACCCATATATGTCCACTTGGAGCGACAGCTACCGCGCTGGTGGACCCCATGGTCCTGCCCGCTGGCAGTTGGTACCACGTGTCCAGTGTGCGGTAAGGATTCGGCTGCGAGTTGGGCGCGGGACCAGTCTGTGCCTCCAGCGCGCATATCGCGACGACGAATACAAGGAACCTGCGCATAGGGGCTCCTCCCGAGCCACAAACGGACAGGTCACAGTATACACGAATACGGGACTGTTGTGAACCTGTCGGCCGGTAGTTTGGCTGCCAGTTATTTAGGCCCGCGATCCAACCAAAAACACTTCCGTCAGCAGAGCTCCCACATCGGCCCGAGGCAGGGGACCGTTGGGGGCGTACCACATGACGCAGCGGTTCAGCAGCCCCAGCAGACTGAGGCTAAGTTGCTTCGCGGAAATGTCTCCGCGCAGGATGCCCGCCGTTTGCGCCCGCTGAATTTCAGTCCGCACCATTTTCTCGTAGCTGTCGCGCAAAGCGACGACCTCCGCACGGCGCGCAGGGGAAAGAAGGTGCAGTTCCCACAAGGCGGCGGCGTGTTGGTATTGATTTTTCAGCAGGTGCTCGATATGCGTGGCCAGCAGCGTCCGGATGCGCTGCTGCGCGTCGCTGACCGGTTCGAGCGCGGCGTCTACCGCGCTTCGGATACCTTCGAGTGAAGCCAGCGCCACGGTATGCAGCAGATCCTCTTTCGTGCGGATGTGGTAATACAGCGATGCCTTCCGCATCCCCAGCGACGTTGCGATTTCGCGAGTACTCGTGGCCGCGTAGCCCTTGGTTGCGAAAAGGTACGCGGCGCGATCCAACATCCGTTCCGGAGTCGGCTTTTCCGCTGCCCGCGGAGCCTTACGCTTCGCGGCTCTCCGCGAGGAAGGCTCTGGTAGCGAAAGCCTCACCACATGGGAGCGCGCCGACAGCGGCATGGCGCCGTCCAGGAATAGCGCCCCAAACAGATCCGCAACCTGCTCCACCGAAAGCTCACGCGTCGGACGGAACCAAAATACGGTCCAGTTCAGCAGATTGAGCAACGCCAGATAGAGATAATCGGCCGGAATATCGGTGCGTATCACGCCGGAGCTCTGCGCGTCCCGAATCATCGCCAGCAGCAAGTTTCCGTAGCGCTTGCGCAGCGCTACGATATCGAGGCGATGGGCTTCCGTGAGTCCGTGCAGGCCGGTTAGCAGAGTTACGTGGCGGATCTGGTGTTGCAGCACCAGGGCGAGGTGCGCGCGGATGAAAACACGGATCTTCTCCAGTGGATCCTCGACGGCGGCAACGGCCGCCTCCACTTCGTTCTGCAATTGATTCAGCGCCGACGCCCCAAGTTGGTAGAGCAACTCCTCCTTGCTGGCGACATGATGGTAAAGCGAAGCCTGTTGGATACCCACCTTCGCCGCGATCTCGCGTGTCGTCGTAGTCGCGTAACCTTTTTCCCAAAAGAGTTCCGCAGCCGTATCTAGTACGCGCTCAAACGTGGATCGATCTCGCGGCTGTTGTTCGGAAGCAGGCAGAATCCCGTATTATCTCAGTTCGCAGTCGTTGAGCCGCGTTTCATTAGGCGATACACCCAAAGAAGCAGAATCGCGCCCACCACTGACATGATGAGTCCGGCTCCATCACCCTCTCCATACCAGCCCAGCGTGCGTCCAAGAAATCCAGCAACAATCGAACCGGCGATGCCCAGTAGCATGGTGACGATCAGGCCGCCGGGATCCTTACCGGGCATGATCAGTTTGGCGAGTGCCCCGGCCAGCAGGCCTATCAAACACATCCACACGAATTGCATAGGAACCTCCTTAATATTGCGCGTCCATGGACTCCACTGCGTGAAATTCAGTCCTCCAAAATAAACGTAACCTTGAGGTTCACGCGATACTCTGCAATCTTCTTATTTTTGACAAGCACATTCTGATCCTTGACCCACGCGCCCGACACGTTCTTCAAGGTCTTGCAGGCCCGGGCAATTCCGGTCTTAACCGCATCGTCAAAGCTCTTCTCAGAAGACGCGATGATCTCCGTAACTCTAGCAACTCCCATATTGTGTTCTCCTCTTGCTTCACTCAACTCGGCTACTGCGCTGATTTAATGCAAACGAAACTCTATCGGCCGAGGAACCGGCCCAATAACCCCAGCAGCCGTCGCATTTTTCTTGCTTAGGCTACCATCACCATCAAATATCCGCACCAATCCCCGTTTGCTCGGAGGCTCGGCCAGCCACGGCGCGGCTGACGTCCTTACTGCCAAAAATATGCCCCAGAATGGAGTTCCCATCCTCCGTTGTGGCTTCCTCCACCCGCAGCGTTCATTAACATGTCCAGAATAGGATTCATTTTGTTCCTCTCACAAGGACGATGGCTCCGCCATCAAAACTACTCAGGAAGGTCCAGCACATCCCCTGGATGGATCACAGTCTTCTCATCCTTGAGTCTTCCAGGGTTTCCGGCGATGATCTTGGGATAGAGCGACCCGTTCCCGTAGGTGTGCTGCGCTATCTTCCACAGCGAGTCGCCCGCTTTCACTGTATAGGTCCGCACTTTTGCTGGGGGAGCCAGGCTTGCGTCCACCGACAAGTCGCAGGTCAGGTCGCCAAATGTTGCATCCACCAGCTTGATCTGGTTCCAGATGGAGTTCTTGATTTCGTCCGAAGGCGCGGCTCCCTGGATGAAGAGTTTGTTCTCCTGAACATGGACGTGATCAAGGCGAACACCCTTCTGCTGGATCAAATTCAATACACTCTGGTACTTGAGTTTCAGTTCGTCAAAACGGTCCATCGTACACCTCTTTCGTGGCGACCAAAATATGGCGGGTAGGAGGAGTCCCCCCACTTATGCAATGCTCCGGCTCGTAGTCCATTGTATCTATGGAGCGGTAAGCATACCACAGGGTACGGAGTGCATCTAGGTGTACGAAGTGCTACCCCAGAGACGTGGGGGGCTGCATACCTGGAGCGGTGAAACGCGTAAGCCGCAACTTAACTCTAGACGCGGTTAGATTGAACTATGGAGCCACCCTCCGGGATCGAACCGGAGGCCTGCTGATTACGAATTTGACTGTAGGCAGTCCAGCGGGTCTTTGGGTATCTACTTTTGTCTACTTTAGATACATTTCGCGTCCCTGGGACACGGTCACGGCACACCATGTCCATCCCGTAGGCTTCCAGGATGGCTTCCACCTTGCCATGGCACTTTTTTGGCACTTTGCGATACCGGCTCGCCAGCTCGGAGAGCCTATCGAGCCATCCGAGGCAGTTCCTTCGACGCTTGCACGAGTTGCTGAACGTTGATGGGGCCGGAAGGTCTCACGCCACGTGTTGGTAGAGGTATCGCTGGAATCCAGAGAACAGTCTGCCGATCTCCTCGGGGCGGCCTAAGTCTGCCACGGCGTCAGCAATCGCGTTGTTGTACTTCAGCTTCAGGAGAGGGGAGAGCTTCTCCTGGTCCAGCTCCTCCACGCCAACCTTCACGTACTGCGCCAGAACGAAGTCTAGGAACGTCTGTTGCTTGCTCGTGAACTGGGAGCCGATGCCAGCCTTCGCGCGCGCGGCACGCTCCTCACGGCTCAACGGGGGCAGGGCATAGGCGATGTGGGCCAGAACGTCGAAAAGGTCGCTCCTCTCCGCGTCGATGATCCGTTGCATCTCCGCCAACTGCTCCTTGCCGAAGCCCTTCTCCGCCAGCCCCTGGAGCAGCTTCGCGCGCGTGTCCGGGGAACTCCAGATGGCGCGGAGTTCGGCTTCATTCTTGAAGAAGTCCGGGAGCTTGCCGAACAACAACTCCATGAACTGCTGCGCCGACATGGGCGTGCCGTCCGGATGCCAGAACGACGTGACCATCATGTGTTGGATGTTACGAGCCCTCCCGTCCGCCAGCGTCACCTTGATCCGTTGAGGCCGCTGGCGAGGTTCTCCGGGCGGACCATCGGGCTCCGGGCGTGGAATTTCGGGCCGCTCTGGCCCCGGCTCAGGGACCACAGGCTCCAAAGGCTCTCCGTCCCACTCCGGATCGTTGAAGTGCTGGTGTGCGCGCACGAAGTCGTAAATAGTGAAGTAGTCCTTGCCATCGTAGAGGCGCGTCCCACGTCCAATGATCTGCTTGAACTCAATCATTGAGTTCACCGGACGCATCAGCACAATATTGCGGATGTTCCGGGCATCCACACCCGTTGAAAGCTTCTGCGATGTGGTCAAGATCGTCGGGATGGTCTTCTCGTTGTCCTGGAAATCCCGTAAATGCTGTTCGCCCAGCGCCCCATCGTTCGCGGTCACTCGCTGACAGTAGTTCGGGTCCTTGCTCGATGACATCTGATTGATGAGATCCCGAACAGCCAGCGCGTGATCCTGTGTCGCGCAGAACACCAGAGTCTTGTCATTGGGCCGCATCTGCTCCAGGAAGATCTTCACCCGATGCGCTTCCCGTTCTTTGATCTCGATGACTTTGTTGAAGTCGGCCTCGGTATAGCGCCGCGCCCGGTCGATCTCCCCTTCCACCAAGGCGTCGTCCGGCGTGTAGATGTAGTCGTCGAGCGTCGTCGAGATCTGCTTCACCTTGAACGGCGTCAGATACCCGTCATTGATCCCGTCCTTGAGCGAGTAGATGAATACCGGCTCGCCAAAGTAGGCGTAGGTGTCCGTGTTGTCCTGGCGCTTCGGCGTCGCCGTGAGCCCCAATTGCACAGCAGGCGAGAAATACTCCAGAATGCCGCGCCATGTGCTCTCGTCCTTCGCACCGCCCCGGTGGCATTCGTCGATCACGATGAAGTCGAAGAAGTCCGGCGGATAATCCCCGAAGTAAGGCGACGGCTCACCATCCTTCGGCGGACCACTCATAAACGTCTGGAAGATGGTGAAGAACAGACTGCCGTTCTTCGGCACCTTGCCCTTCTTGCGGATATCCTCCGGCGCGATCCGCACCAGCGCATCTTCCGGGAACGCCGAAAACGCGTTGTACGCCTGATCCGCCAGAATGTTGCGATCCGCCAGGAACAGAATGCGCGGACGGCGCGACGGCTCGCGGCTCAGATTCCAGCGGCTATGGAACAGCTTCCAGGCGATCTGGAACGCGATGAACGTCTTCCCGGTCCCCGTGGCTAGCGTCAGCAGTAGCCGGTTGCGCCCCCCCGCGACAGCTTCCAGCACCCGTTCGACCGCGATGTCCTGGTAATAGCGGCCTTGGAAGTACCCGCCCTTGTCTTCAAACGGGACCACGGCGAAGCGATCCCGCCAGGCGTTCTCTTGGGCAAAAGTCCGGTCCCACAACTCCTGGGGACTCGGATACTGGAGCACCTCGCCTTCGGCGCCCTCGGCCATGTCGATTCCGTAGATCCGCTGGCCGTTGGTGCAGTAGGTGAAACGGAGCGCCAGCTTTTCAGCGTAGTTCTTGGCCTGCGCCGCGCCTTCCGTCAGGGGCCGGTCCCACGCCTTAGCCTCCACCGCGGCGAGCTTGTGGTTGCGGTAGACCAGAACGTAGTCGGCCAGCAGCGCCTTGCCGCGCCGCCCAAGACCCTCGATCCGCCCCAGCGTAATCGGGTACTCGCGCAGAATGCGGCTGCCCTCGACGACGCCCCAGCCAGCCGCGCGAAGCGCCGGATCGACGTGCTCCGCTCGGGTTTCGGCTTCGTTCATCCTCGACTGTGGCTGCGGCTCTTCCGGCATTTTTATAATTGTCCACTAAATGCTTGGTGAAGGATGGACTTCTTGAGTCCGTCGAGCGCGGTGAGTTTTTGTCGGTACAGAACCTCCAGACCCTGGACGGCTTCCTGGACTTTGCGTGCCTTCGACATGATCTCCCGCTGTTCGGTCAACGTCGGGACCAGAATCCGTAGGTTGTTGAGGATTCCATGATTCAAGCTACTCATCGTTGTGCCGACGGCCTCGCCCTCCAAGCGACTGCGGAACTGAGCCGAGCTGAATTGGGCGACAAAAAACTCGCCGTCCATCTCTCCTGAGAACCTAACGAAGAACGAACCCGTGCCACAAAGCCACCCCGCTTCGTTATCTGTGACCAGAGCACACCTCCCTAATTCGCCTCGCCGGCCAATGACGATATCGTCTGCACGGAGAACGTACGAACTGAGCCTACCTCTGGTTGCTTCGCTCACCATCATTCGATCTGACGGAACGATGCGACCATCAACAATATTCATCGGATTCACAAGCGGAATCCCGTTAGGAACATAGTCAGACTTGTGGAGCATTGTCCCGAAGGGACCCGTCGAGATGTTCTCGGCCAACTCGCATAGAGGCTTCTTCTCCCATCCCGCCCCGCGCTGGGTGAAGACGGATTGCAGGTGGCTCTCAAACAGCGCGCGGGCGTTTTGGAGGTTCTTTTCGGCGTTGGCCTTGGCCGTCGCGATGCCGTCGAAGGCTTCGTCGAGGATGCCGACGATGCGCTGCTGCTCGGGGAGAGGTGGGAGTAGAACCGGAATTTCTAGAAGGTTTCCTTGATTGAGCTTCGGAACCGTCAGCCCTGAAACATATCCAGTAAGGTCTGCGTGATTCAGGAAGTAAATAAGCCAATTGTCAATCACGCGATTCCGCGTGGGCCGCAGAACATGGGCATGGTTGTTAACCCAACATTTGCCAGTGATTCCAAACGCCGTATTGGCCCCGGATTCCCACTTCGCCCCGTCTTCACCAACCAGCACTAGCGGCTCGTCAAAGAGGAACCCACCAACATAGTCCAAGATGCCCGTAGCGCCATAATACGGGTATTTCCCCGCAACTCTGTCTCGTTTCGTGACTGGCTTGCGCTTGTAATCAAGCACATCACAAAAATTGCCCAACAGTGCCGTCTCCCACCCCGCCTTCACAGTAGCCCTCGAATCCCTTGCAACATTTCCGCACCTTCGGCATCCAGCGTGGCGATCTCGTCTAGAATCTCCTGCGGAGTGCGGTGGGTCACTTCCTCACCGCCGTTGGGGTTCTTCACCGACAAATCAAAAGTGCCCAGATCGATGCTCGCGGAGTCCACGCTCCACGACTTCGGGGAATCGGCGAAGGTCTTCTGCAACTCTACGAACTCCGCCAGATCGTCGTCGTTCAGCGGGTTGGTCTTTCCCATGTTGCGGCCCGGATCGAGTTGGTAGAACCAAACCTTGTCCGTCTTACGGCCCTTCTCGAAAAACAGCACCACTGTCTTCACGCCCGCGCCCTGAAACGTCCCTTGCGGGCAATCGAGCACGGTGTGGAGGCTACAGCTTTCGAGCAGCAGCTTGCGCAGGCTCACGCTGGCGTTGTCGGTGTTGGAGAGGAACGTGTTCTTGATGACCACAGCTCCGCGCCCGCCTGCGCGCAGCATCTTGATGAAGTGTTGCAGGAACAGGAACGCGGTTTCGCCGGTGCGGATGGGGAAGTTCTGCTGGACCTCCTTGCGCTCCTTGCCGCCGAAAGGGGGGTTGGCCAGGATAATGTCGTAGCGGTCCTTTTCCTGGACGTCGGCCAGGTTCTCGGTGAGCGTGTTGGTGTGGACGATGTTGGGCGCTTCGATGCCATGCAGAATCATGTTCATGATGGCGATCACGTAGGCCAGGGACTTCTTTTCCTTGCCGTAAAAGGTCCGCTCCTGGAGGGTTTTGAGGTCCTTGGTTGTCAGCGTCTTGCTGGCGGTCAGGTAGTCGAACGACTCGCACAGGAAGCCCGCCGATCCGCAGGCTCCGTCATAAATGGTCTCGCCGATCTTGGGGGCGGTGACGCGCACCATGGCCCGGATGAGCGGGCGCGGAGTGTAATACTCGCCTCCGTTGCGCCCGGCGTTGCCCATGTTGCGGATCTTGGCTTCGTAGAGGTGGCTGAGTTCGTGCTTTTCGGACTGGCTGCGGAAGCGGAGTTCGTCGATGTGGTCGATGATCTCGCGCAGGTTGTAGCCGCTTTGGATCTTGTTCTGGATCTCGCCGAAGATTTCCCCGATTTTGTACTCGATGGTGTTGGGGCCGGTGGCGCGCTGCTTGAAGCCGTGCAGGTAGGGAAAGAGCTTCTGGTTGACGAAGTCGCGCAGGTCGTCGCCGGTGGGCGCGGTGTTGTGGTCCAGTTTGCCAGTGGCGTCCTTAGGGGCGGCCCAGGATTCCCAGCGATAGGGCTTGTCGAGGATGAAACTGTACTTCTTGCTTTCCAGGGCGGCTTCGTCTGCCTTGTCTTGTTCTAGTCCGTCGAGGTACTTCAGGAAAAGGAGCCAGGAGGTCTGCTCGGTGTAGTCGAGTTCGGTGGTGCAACCGGCTTCTTTGCGGAGAACGTCGTCGATATTGCGAAAGGCTTGCTCAAACATGTGAGGTGGTCCCTAGAATTGTAGCCAGTCGGAACCGCGTCGCGTTGCAAATCCCGCTTTTTAGGTCCAGTCCGTCTCCCGGCTGCTTGTGCTCTGTAATCCTCTTTTTGTTTCTACTTTAGGTTCGTGGGACCGGAAAGGTTCGCTACTTTTCGCTACTTTAGCGAAGAATCACAGCTTCGGAGGGAGGAGCCGAGACGCACGAAACCTTTAGCCCTTGGTTTCGCGTTCGTTCAAGCCCCGTCGGTCGGTCGCTTTCAACGGGCATCTTCGCATTTAGGCGATGCCAGCCTGTGCGGATTCTGCCTCGCCTGGAATAGTCGCTTTGATGCGCGACCGGCCCTATCGAATCGAGGCAATCCCCAACGAAGCTGCTTCCATTCCTGTTGCGTGAGGATGTTGAGGAAGGCTAAATACTTGAGGATTATGGAGCCACCCTCCGGGATCGAACCGGAGGCCTGCTGATTACGAATCAGCCGCTCTACCAACTGAGCTAGGGTGGCCCTGCGGTGGGCGAGGCCAGAAAATCTGCCTACTTTCGGAGGATATCACAGCTTCAACCCCGTGAACCGTTTCCAGACCCAATTTCCTCTAGGCACCAAAGTGATGCGTACCGTCCAGTCTCTTCAGCCCGTGCCTGAGGCCGGCCGGATTGCGCCTGCTTTCGGGGATTTCTTAGCTTCCTCTAAGGTGAACTGCCCAACCATCTCTCCGAAACATTTCCCACTCTCTGCCGATTAGTGCAGTAAGGACGAAACAACAGCCATGCCCACCCACCTCCAACTTCCGCTGCTCGACTTCGAGCTAGCCATGGCTCGCGTGGGCGGCGACACCGAATTGCTTAAGGAACTCGGCGAACTCTTCATGGAGGAATACCCTCGAATCCTCACCGAGCTTCGTGCCGCCTATTCCAAGCACGACGCCAACGGAGTGGAGCGCTCGGCGCATGGCTTGAAGGGCTCCGTCGCCAACTTTGGCGCGCAGTCGGCCGTCGACGCCGCCTTCCGCATTGAGCAAATGGGACGTCAAGGCAACCTTCAGGAAGTCGGCCAGGAGCTCCAGGTTCTGGAACTAGCTCTGCTTGCGCTCCGCACTGACCTCAGCGCCCTGTAACGCCGCCGTCGCGTTCTCAGCGCACAGCGTCAGCAAAACAATTCCAATTGCCAGCACCGCCAGATCCGTTGTTTCGGGAGTGCGTCCCTCAATCCATTGTTGCGACCACTCCCCGATTAGCAGAATCACCGCGGGCACGGCGACGGCTGCCGCAGCGCCCAGGCCCGTCTTGCGCAGGACCCAAACCACCGCAGTGTAAAGGAATAACTTGGAAAATATCGTGCTATAAAAGCCAGTCGTGTTGGTCGCGAACCAGGAGCCGAACGGCATCCACGCGAAAGTCAGGCGTTGGGGAGCCAGCCGGAACGGTCGAAATTCCTCGAGACATAACCACACCGGCAAAGCCAGCTGCGCAACCTTCAGCGACTGGCCGCCCAGCATCCACGCAGCGCATCCTCCCACCAAGCTCCCCAGCGTCTCCGCCGCCGAAAAGGAGCGGTCCGCTAGAAACACTTGCGCCGGCACCAGAGCGAAGGCCAGCCACAGCCATCGGGAACGTCCCATCAACACAGTCAGAATGAAGAACCCCACCGCATGCGCGCCGAAGGCCTGCCACTCCCAGGGAGCGACACTGTGTTGCACCCTATAAAGGCTCAAACTTGGGAAGAACGGGAAGGCGTGCCACAGCGCCCACACCGAAAGCATCAGCCACGCTGCGGCGGGCAGGCGCTTCCGTGGACCCACTGAAATTCTGGCCAGCAAGTTCTCCGCGTGCGCCTGAATAAAGAAAGCCGTGCTGGCCCCCAGCACCGCGCCCGCGCCATTCGCGGCAAAATCCCGTAGGTTGCCGTAACGCGATGGCGTCCACAATTGCACCCATTCGATCAGCAGGGAAAGCGCGATCCCGAAAGCGCTCGAAGCCAGCCATGCGGGCACTCCGCGGCCCATCGCCAGGAATCCGGCCGCCCCCAGCGGCAGGTAGAAGAGTACATTCAGAGCCGTATCAAACGTGAGGCGTCGCGAGTCCCCGGCTACCCAATACAACCCCGCGGCACTCGGATGCAGCAGGAAGTCGCCCGGGAAAAGGGACAGATACACGATCGCGAACGCGTACAGCACAAAAAAGTAGAGGGCACGCCGCTGTAAGGTCACGTATCTTTCCAGACTCGCACTTCCTGCTCAGCTACGGCAATTCGCTTAGAAAATTAGTAGGGCAAATACTCTACATCCCCCGCGCTCGAAAATGCCGATGCGTACTTGAGTACCAGATCCGTCTGTAGAGGGCCTGGTGCCAATACTATTTATGAACCGTCAAATTGCACTTGTCCTGCTGGCGGCGGCGCCGCTTATGGCCGCAGATGCCCTTTCCATGACCCCTCCAGTGCTGGGTTATTCGTTCGATGAGTCCGCTCAGGCGATCCGTCTGATCGCCGGAATTCCGGGCGCGTCGAGTCTCGGCGCGGCGGAGATCCCCGGTCTTCAAACCGCTTGGGTGAATTCTTCGCGCAAAGTCGCCATCGCTATCACTAAGGACGCTCACATCGCAGTGGCATCCTGGGGCGGTGCTCCGCAAGTGACATTGTTGGACACGTCCCTCATCACCGCGCGCCAGGTCGCCTTTAGCGCTTCGGGCGCCCAGGCCGTACTCAGCGACGGCGATGCGGCGGAGGTGTGGACCAACTTGGATACCACTCCGGTGAAGGCGGGACGCATTCACCCAGACGCCGGAATCGCAGCCATCGCAATAAATCACGAAGGCGTCGTCGCGGTCGCTACACCTTCTGGCCTGATCCTGCAATTTGTGAAGAGTGACGCAGGCAATGACAATGGCTACACTGCGCAACCCGTCGCAACCGGCGGAAATTGGACAGCCCTCGCCTTCGTATCGGATAGCGACGAAATCATCGCAGCCGAGGGAGATCGAGGCGAGCTGGTTCGCTTGACCAGCGCGGGCGGACGCTCCGCCGTAGCCGCGGTTGGAAGCGGAGTCACTGCAATAGCCGTCGCCGCCGAGGGCAATCAAATCGCCGTGGCCTCTTCGCACGCAGTCGCCGTAGTTCGTGAAAACGGTGACGTAATCTCCGTCGCCTGCAAGTGCGAACCGCGCGGGTTCGAAGCGCTGCAGGGCAATCTGGTGCTGCGCATTGTGGAAGCCGGCGGGACCATCCGCATTCTGGATGCCGACGCCGCCGAGCCGCGCGTCATCACCATGTCCAATATTTCAGAAGTCGCTGCTGGGGGATCCGCTCAATGAACCGGACGTTTTTCGCATTAGTTGTAACCGCCGCGCTGGCCACTGTTCCCGCCGGCGCT
The DNA here is from genome assembly GCA_039931205.1 of Acidobacteriota bacterium. Taxonomy (GTDB): domain Bacteria; phylum Acidobacteriota; class Terriglobia; order Bryobacterales; family Bryobacteraceae; genus Palsa-187. The sequence continues at coordinate 206,792 of JBDTSJ010000046.1, read as the reverse complement.
CAAGCCGTGCGCACCAATCCCGGCTTTACGATGTATTCCGTGGCGCGCAATGACGATGGATCCAGCGGCGTCGAAGGCCTCGGCTTTACCATCAATCTGTTCGGCAAGATCCGCACGGCCGTGTACGTGAACAACAACGGCAACGTCACCTTCGATAGCGCTCTATCCACATACACTCCCTTCGGCCTCAAAGGCACGGCGCGCGAAATCATCGCGCCCTTCTTCGCCGACGTGGACACGCGCCCGGAAGCGTCGAAGCTGGTCACATATGGGCAGGACATCATCAACGGACATCGCGCCTTCGGTGTGAATTACGTGGACGTCGGTTATTTCGCCAATCACACCGACAAAACCAACAGCTTCCAACTCGTCCTCATCGAACGGGAAGACCAGGGGCTCGGGGATTTCGACATCGAGTTTAATTACAACCGCATCACTTGGGAAACGGGAGACGCCAGTGGCGGCGTCAACGGCTTCGGCGGCACCCCCGCCTCGGCTGGGTGGTCCAACGGTACCGATACCTCTTATGAATTGCCCGGCTCCCTGATCCGCGGCGCGTTTCTGGATGGGGGACCCTATTCACTCGTCCGCCAGTCCATCACCGGAGCCGTAGTGAACACAGCTACATCAAGCTCGACGGCGCGAGCCGGCCGGCTCATCTTCCGGGCGCGCGATGGCGTGATTAGTCCCGGTCTGGTGATCACGGGCGGCCAGTTGCCCGACGCCACTGTCGCCGTTCCCTATTCGCAAACCCTCAAGGTGAGCGGAGCCGAACCGCCCTTCCGTTGGACCTTGCAGCCGGATGTCGTGGCTCCTCCCGGATTGTCGTTGAGCACCGCCGGCGTGCTCTCTGGCGTGCCAACCACCGTCGGTACGTACAGTTTCACTCTAGGTGTCACCGGCAACTCCGAGGACGGTGAGATCACCGTGTACGAACGGGCCACCGTAACGGTGCGTTCCGCCGCCGTGCGCATCACCTCTTCGTGCCCTCTCCCGGATGCTTACGCGGGTACCCCTTATTCGTTGGCGTTAGGCGCTACCGGCAGCACCACCGGATATCAGTGGGGCGTTCGCGATCTGGCGCAACTTCCTCCGGGTTTGGGAATCAGCGCGAGCGGCCTGTTGGCCGGCACTCCGCAGGTTCCGGGTACGTTTTCCTTCGAACTCGAGGCCAAAGGCGCGGGCGCAAATGGCGCTGCGGGTGACACTACGTTATGCCGCATGAACGTGAATCCTGCCAGCGTACGCTTGGCGGGTGGATGTTCGCTCACCGGAGCCACGGTTGGCGTGCCGTTCTCGCAAATTCTGCGCCCTGACGGCGGATTTAATCCCTATACGTTCCAACTCACCGGCGACCTGCCCCAAGGCATGGCCATGACCAGCGAAGGCTCCATCGTGGGAACCCCTGGCTATTGGGGTGTCTGGATTTTCAGAATCGCCACCACTGACGCGCGCGGAACCCGCAACTCGCAGGATTGTTCCCTGACCGTGAATCCAGCGGATTTCAGCACCCAGGTTTGCCCGTTGCCGAACGCGACCACTGGCGTCCCGTATAACACTTTCCTCGGCGCCGGCTTCGTGTGGTCTGCCATAGGGACTCTTCCCGGAGGCCTCTCCCTCAGCCCGGACGGCAGCGTAACCGGGATCCCCATGGTCGCCGGTCCGGCCCAATTTCAATTGCTTGCCACCAACAATAAGGGCAAGCAAAGTGTGGAAGCGTGCAGCCTGATTGTCGAACGCGGACCTCTTGGAGTCTTCGGCTGCCCCGCGCCCGACGCCCGGGTAGGCGATGTATACAGTGCGTTGCTGAGTGCCGTGGGCGGTACCGCCCCCTATCTGTTCACCACCGCCGCGGGATCTGTGCCTCCCGGTTTATCGCTGTCCACCAGCGGCCGTATCATCGGCACGCCTACCGTCGAGGGACCCTTTTCCTTCACGGTGCGCCTGCGTGAAGGCTCGCAAACCAGTACATTGCAAGCCTGCAAGATTCAAGTGGCCCCCGCGAAGCTACGCTTAGCCACCGCTTGTCCGCTGCCCGACGGTCGCGCCGGAGATGCCTACAGCCTCCAATTACAGGCCGCGGGTGGAACTGCTCCGTATCGCTACACGTTCGGCATCCTGCCCGATGGCCTCAGCGCCACCAGCGCAGGTGCGATTAGTGGCAGCCCGTCCCGCGTGGGCGGCCGCACCTTCAATATCCAACTTACCGACGCCTCGAACCAATCCGTCGACAGCGTTTGCTCTTTAGCCGTAGGTCCGCCGTCAGTTCCGGCCATCAGCCTGGCCGATCCGCCTGCGACCGTCTCTGCCGCGGCCACCAACGTGAGCCTCGTAGTGCAGTTGGCGGCCGTCTACACAGCGCCGGTGCAGGGACTGATCACGCTTACGATTCAACCTGAGACCGGTGGTAATGATCCCGTGGTCAACTCGCCCGACCCCCAGTTGGCCTTCGCCAACGGCCAACGTACTACCAGCTTTACGATTCCCGCAGGAGCCAGGAGTGTGACCGTCCCCTTGGCATCCACGGGAACCGTAGCCAGCACCGTGGCCGTCTCACTGTCCGCCCTGCAAACCTCCGGTGTCGCGATATTGCAGTACCCGGGGACAAAATTCTTCCGCCTGCCGCCAGCCGTCCCGTCGATCACGTCCGCTTGTTTCGGACGGACGAACACTGAGCTAGGGGTGGTTCTGGATATCCGGGTGAGTGGCTTCTCCAACACCCGCGAGCTGACCAAGGCGCAATTGGTCATTCCAGGTCTAGTCGCAATCAAAGCGAATATCCCAGTCCCTGCGGAATTTGTCTTCGATGGCACGGACACGCTTAACGTGGACGTCACCAGCCTGGCGTTCGGCTTCTATTCCTCCGCGGTAAACGTCCGCACCGGCGGAGCCTTTACACTCAACATCCCCGTCTCACTCGAAAAAGTGCCTTCCGACCTCGCTCCCACCGCCAAAATCGGCAGCGTGTCATTTAACCTATTTAATCAAGTGGGGGGCGCCGGTGCGCGCAATATTCCCGCTTGCCCATAAAGGAGGTTCCTACAGGGTTGCGTACAGAAGTCCATTCAATGCGGCATATGCCCACTGAGTTCCCGTCAGGCGCTGTTCAACTGGTAAGTTGCGCTGCCCGCCCCCTCTGTGGCTATAATAGTCAGATTCCAGCCGCGTGGCTGGGGTACAGAGCGCAGCACCGCAACTGTAAGGATTGCTTGACGTTTTTGCTCACGTCCAAGTAGTTTTATCTTGACATGGCGCGGCTGGGAGTGTTATCTATATTCTGACTGTGTCCAGGGTGTAACTGTAGTCAGTTTTTCGGCGGCGCTTCATTTTATCGTGAATCCCGCGAGCACGAAGCAGTAAAAAAGAGAAGTCTTAAACATAATGAGCTTTGACAAAAAAGTGGGCGGTAACTGGGAAGATAATTCCCGGACCCATGCCCCAGCCCCGAATCCGGGGCGCGCAGATTGAGGCTCAGGTTGAAAAAGAGAACTTCCATCAATTCACACTTCAGAATCTACAAGGAGAAGGAAATGGCAGAATTTCGTAAAGTAGTTTTTGCGCTAGCCTTCGGGGCCCTGCTCGCGGGGACCTCGACTCTAGCTAACGCACAGACCTCGATTTGTCAGTCGAACGCCGGCGTTCCCCCGATTGTCCGTGAAGAATCTTTCGCGGATCTGGTTGGTGACGTCGTCCTCGATTGCACCGGTGGTATCTCGACCCCCGCGGGACAGTCCGTCCCGGCGGTCAACTTCACCGTAACCCTCAGCACCAACATCACCAGCCGGTTGCTCTCGGGCGGCCTGTTCAGTGAAGCCCTGCTGATCATCGACGAGCCCAACTCGGCGATCAATCCGGCTCGGCCGTTGCTGGCTTGCGGCGACGTAGGCGCTCCCGACACCAGCCTCTCTGGTCCGGGCGTTTGCGGCATCATCGCGACCGCGAATCCGTTGAACACGTACAGCGGAACCACGGCCGTGAAAAACGCCACTGCGTGTGTAATTCCCGCCACTCCGACTGCGGCCGACTTCGGTTGCGGCCGCCCCAACGTGTTCCAAGGGCGTCAGGGTGTCGCGCAGAACGCGAATCAGACCAACATCATCGTTTTCAACGGTGTGCCCTTCGATCCTCCGGGCCCGTCGGTTACGAATGACCAGGGTGTCCTCACCGAACGTCATCGTTTCCTGCGGTTCACCAACATCCGTGCCAACAGCCCGTCGGTTAGCCCGTCGTTCCAGTTGACTCAGATCGTAATGAACATCGGCGTCAACGGCAACAACTTGCTCGCCATCAACAACCCGCAGCAGATCGTTGCTTATGTGCAGAAGGGCCTCCAGCCCACCAGCGTCGGCACTCGCTTTGATTTCGTGCAATGCATCGTGACCAGCGCCTCCAACGCGCCCTCCATCACTTTCCGTGAAGGCTTCGCGTCTTCCTTTAAGACCAAGGGCTTCGAGCACATTCTCGCCAACGGTACCTTCGATGGTTCTTACTATCGTTATACTGCCGGCGCCCAGGCCTATCCCGCAGTTCAGATCCGCCAGAACGTTCCTGGTGCCATCTACAACACGGAAAGCGGTTTCACTAGTTCCTCCGCGCAGGTCAATCCGGCTCCGAATCCGCCTAACGGCGTAGGCACCACTCCGGTCACCGGCGGAACCACGCTGAGCAACGGCACGGGTATCGCCTCTGCCGGTATCGCGACCCAGGGCACGCGCTTGGCTGTCACCTTCCGTGACGTCCCGGCCGGCTTGTCCGTCTCGCTGCCCGCCACCGTTAACCTGGTCCGCAGCGGCACCGCCATCGTCACCGGCGTTGCGGTTCGCACCATCACTGATGCGAATGGCATCGGCGCCTTCTCGGCGGCCGGCGGCATCGCGATCGGTACCGATCTGGTCGCTGTCTACGAGATCCTCTTCTCCGATCCGTTCGCCCTTGAAGACATGCTGGTGCCGATCGTCGTCAGCTACACCCCGAACCTGCCCAGCAACCAGCCGGAGCCGGGTAAGATCGCTCAAGTGGCGGGTGGCTTCGCGCCCTTCGTCGGCAACCTGAGCGTCAACACATGGTCGCAGGCTTCCAGCACGCTGCCGGTTCCTCGCTTCCGTTCCACGGGCGCCTTCGCCAACCTCTTCTCGGTTAGCAAGTGCTCCTGCAACATCCTGTTCCCGTTCGTGACCAACGCGGCCAGCATCGGTGGTAACTTCGACACCGGTATCGCCATCGCCAACACGTCCGCGAATCCGGGTACCGCCTTCGGCTTCTCCGGTCAGGCACAGCAAGGCTCCGTGCAGTTCTGGTATTACCCGTCGCTCGCGGCAGCTCCGCCGGTCCCGACGCAGTGCACCAATACTGCCAGCCCCGGTACTTGCCCTGGAACCAAGAATGTCCTGGCTGGGGAGACTCTGACCTATGTTCTATCTCAGGGTTCTTCCACCTGGGGTCTGCTCAACACCGGCGCCGGCTTCACTGGCTACGTGATTGCGCAAACCTCGTTCCAATACTGCCACGCGTTCGCGTACATCAGCCCGCAAGGCGCTGGTCCGCTCACCCCTGGCATGTCGGTCGGCTACCTCGGCCTGATCCTCGATAAGGATCGCACCGAGGACGCTCTGGCGTCTCGCACCAATCAACTGGGCGAAGCACTCAGCCAGTAGTCACTGTAGTTCGTTTGGCAAAGGGAGGGGCTTCGGCTCCTCCCTTTTGCTTTTCACTGGCGATCCCCTTCTCTTGGCCTTCTCCACAATATTCTCCAAACATTTTCTCTCAAAAATGTTTTTACCCAGTTCCGTGTTTGCTGTGCTACATTAGTTAGTGTTCGCCCCGCGTCCCAACCCCCTTCCGAGAGGTCCCTTTCATGGTTATTCGTAGACTAGCCCAGCTTTCGCTGGTGTGCCTAGCAACTTGCCTTCATCTTTCCGCGCAAGCGAATCAGGGCACGGGCTTCCTGTTTCAAGCTCCTGGCGCTAACGGTTCCGGTACGCGTCTGCTTGGCTACCAAGCCAATGTCAGCGACCTGAATCCGGATGTCGATACCACTGGCCCCGCGCACGCGAACAAATTCCTCGCAACGCCTAATGGCGAGCGGTTCTATATCGTTGGTGACGGCCCGCTCCAGTCCATGGACGCCAGCCTCACGAACTTCCAGACACTCAACGGCGTGGCCGGGCCCATTCGCGCCGCCAAGCTTACCCCGGATGGAAAATATCTGCTCGTCGCCGGCGCCGACTTCTACGTCGTCAACACCGCCACCAACGCGGTCGTGGCGACGAATTTGGGCGTCTCCGGTACCCTGCTGGACTTCACGATCAGCCGCGATTCAAAGAAAGCCTTTCTGCTGCAGAGTTTCACCTTCGTCAGCGCCATTACTCCAGTCAATCTCGATACCCTTACCGGCGGCACGCGTAAAGACATCACTCGCAACGGCACCAATATCGAAATGTCTCCGCTAGGCAGATTGTATGTATCCTCCGGAAACGTCGTCGCCGAGTATGACCCGGCGGATCTCAGTCTGGCTGCCGAAATGATCCTTTCCGCAACGCCCGGGCCCATGCACTTTAATTCCGACGGCTCGCGCTTGTACTTCATCAACAAGACCCCTCAAATCGGATTCCAGCCTATCTTCTCGATCAAGCTCTCCAATCGCGAAGTTTCCTCCTGGAATCTCGCCGGCACCTTGGCGGGAGTTGTACCCGTGTTCGACGACATCCTGGTGGCGGGCAATGACCGCCTCTTTGCCTATGAGCCGGCAAGTACCACTCTCTGGGACATCAATCCAATCACCCTCGGTGGCTCCCCCACCGCGCTCAGCACAATTTTCCCCGCCAATAAAGTCTTTGCGGTGGCCGTTTCCGACGAAGTGCCGTCTTCGCGCTTCCTCTATGTTCTGTCCGAAAATGGCAATCAGGCTAGTCTGATGCGCATCTCGCTGGCCAACAATACCGTTAGCGCGGTTGCGAATTCGCAATTGACCACCGGAGTGTTGCGGTATGTCAGCGTGCCGCCGCAAACCGGTGCCGCGAATTTTATCAAAACCAACGATGGTCAGGTTCTTCCCACCGGCGGAGCCGCCAAGGAACTAATCACTCGCGTTACCGACAATTTGGGACGCCCGGTTTTCAAGCAGCCCGTCAGCTTCACGCCCGAAGCCAACAAAGGCGTCACGATTTCAAATCCGGATACCATAACCAATGCCGACGGCTACGTCAGCACCACGGTGACCGTCCCCAATGAGCCTGGAATCTATACCATCACCGTTCTCGCCGGGGCCGCCAGCACCAGTTACACCGTTACCGTTCCCGAGCGCGGCGGAGGCACTCCCGGCGGCCCGCAGCTCATCTCCATCTACGGCGGCGACGGCCAGTTGGTACAGGAATTCAATTCCACCCCTTATTGGGCTCCCCTGACCGCCCAGGTAGTCGACTCAACCGGGAAGCCGCGCATTAATGCCGCCGTCGCCTTTAGCATCGTAGACGGCATCGGCGTCCTTGCAGCGCCCGAAGATCACACGGATATCGATGGTTTAGTACGCACCGGTTTCTTTGCCATCAACATTCCGTTTGGTCTGGCCTTCCAGACTCTCACCGTTCGCGCGACATCTGATTTTGGCTCCGTCGACTTTCACGTCACGGTTTTCCACACGAATAACGATGGATCGGGACAACCGCAAATTCTGTTGACCGCCCCCAATGCCAGCGAAATCACGGTCACGCAAGGGGACATCATCCCCGGCCTTTTCCAGGCCACCGTCTTCTCCACCAACTTTCCGCAGATCGGCGTACCCATCCCGGGTGTCGGAATGCGCATCGCGGACGGCTTCGATTACACTATGCCCGGCCCAGGCAGATGTGCGAACAACCCCAGCTCCGACAACCTTGGCCTCACCCGCTGCGACTTCCAGGCTTCCTGTAATCTGGTGACCAACACGCCTCTGCAAGTCGTTGTAGGCGAGTATCGAATTTTCACCCTCTTCATGATCGTGAAACCGGGCACGGCTAACAAGATTACCTACGTCTCCGGCAACAACCAAAGCGGCACAGCCGGACAACAGCTTTCCCAGTTGCTTACCGCCAAGGTCTCTGATAATTGTGGATCCCCCGTGGGCAACGCCACCGTAACCTGGACCGTCCTGACGGGTTCCGCAACCTTGACGCAAGTCACTGGAACCTCCAACTCAGCCGGCGTCGTCTCAGCTCGCGTGAATCTGGGCCAATCGCCCGGACCCGTCCAGATCCGCGTCAGCCTCGCGAATGCCGTGCCCGTGGTCTTCACCGCCACCAATAGCATCGTGGTCTCCAGCGTGTCGCTGCTGAGCGGCGGTGGCCAGACCGCTTTTGTGAATCAACAGTTCGCGAATCCGGTGGTCTTCCAGGTGCGCGATAACAACCAGAACCCCGTCGGCGCCGGACTCATCATCAACTTCTCCATCACCGGCGTCGGTTCCATCAACCCAACCTCCGCCAGCACCAACGCCCAGGGCCAAGTACAAACTACGGCCACGGCGGGTAACGCTGCCGGGACCGTCACCGTCACAGCCAGCTATCTGGCCCTGACGGCGTCCGCGACGCTGACGGCCAACGTGCAAGGACCGCCGCTCACCAGTGCCAGCTTTACCAACAACGCCAGCGGCGCAAATGGACTGGTCGCTTGCGGCCTGGCCACCGGCACCGGCACCGGTCTCGCTTCCTCTTTGAATAGTCTCCTGTCCGGTATCAGCCAATTCGGCCCACTGCCCTACAGCCTGGGCGACATCGATTCGGTCAAGGTGAATCAAGTCTCGGCGCCGATTCGGGCCGTCGCGAACATCAACGGGAAACAAACCGTCGACTTCCAGGTCCCCTGCGAAACGCAGACGGGGAATGCGACCGTTTCCATAACCGTCAAGACAGGCGCGACCACAGCCACAACCACAGTCACCGGCGTTCCCGTCCTGGCCGGTCAACCTGGCATCTACACTTACGGCCTTAATAACAAGATCTACGGCGCTGTGCAACGCGCTAAAGATGGCAGTTACATCAGTCCCACAAACCTGGCGCCCACGGGGGAAACGTTCTACCTCTACCTGACGGGAATGGGTCAAGTGACTCCACCGACGGTTACCAATGCCGCGGGCATTCCGAACCAGAACATCTCGCAGCAAACTGTGGTGGGCGTGAACAACAAGGGCGTTCCCGTGACCACTGCCCGCTATCTGCCGGGATCCATCGGTGTGTATTACATCGAATTCACGATCCCCAAAGAAACCAGCGTCGCTCCCGGAACCGTGCTCGCAGTCGACGTACCGCTCGCCGCGGCCATGATCATCAATGGCCAAACGGTGTTCGGTGTATCCGTCCTGCTGCCTGGCATCGTCCAAGGGCAGTAATAACTAACGCGTAGTAACCATGCGGTGAATCTCCCGCAATAGGGCGCGATCGTCGGACGTAAACTGTCCGGCGATCTCGCCCGCCGCCTTTTGCAGATCCGTCCGCACCACCATCGGACCCATCAGCCCCGCCGAAATTACTTCGTTCGCCAACAACTCCCGTACTGGCATATCCCGCGGTGGACGCGTGTCGTCCAAACCAGTAGGCGCCGGCGCATCCGGGAACCATTCAATAGCCTCTCCCACCGACCATCGCCCCGGATACCCAATCCCTTCACGATTCTTGTTTGCCAGCAGCCCGCCCACGCTATAAGAAGCGCCTTTATACGAGAAATCCCACATGCGCCGCGGCTCATCGGTATAGTCCACGGGCAGGGAACTACCCTCGCCTTGATCTGTTAAAAGTAAGTCCGGCAGGCCGAGCTCCGCCAACAAATCGTGTGCTTGCGATTCCAAGCTAAGATGGATCGGCCAAATGGGGGAAACCCCCGCGCGATTCGCCTTGGTCGGCGTAATGACGTATTGCTGGTATTGAATGGCCCCGGGCAGATTCACCGACGCGGCTTCGCGTGCCGGTATCACCATTTGGCGAAGCCCCCAACGGTTCTTCTGATCCGGCCCGGCGATCCTATAGATCACCACGTCAGCCGGGTCCGTACTCTCCACCGTCGAATCGAACCACGCCTTAATCAGGCGGGCTGGATCGAATGCCGGCGCTTGGATCCCAAACGCCGCACGAAATGTCTCGCGAGTGTAATTCCTGAACAGCGCCAGCTCACCAAATCCATAGGAGGGAGCATTGGGCTGCGCGGGTATCGTCGCTTTGCTAATAGGTATGGTCATCGGAGTATCTCCGAGACCATCCTGAGCAGTCGCGTTCCAAATCAGGAACCACTTTGGTTCCGATCCTGTTCATTTCGGAAAAGTTAGACTACCCGTTCTTAGGTGAATTGAACCACGGGGCAGTATCTTCCAGCCCCTTGGCGAATTCCGTGGTGACCCGAATCGCGCCTGCCAAAGGATGGCTCGCGTCGTACCCCTGCATGCCCGGGTAAGCGACTCCAGGCGCCAGAGTAATGCCCGGCTGCCCCATCGCGGGCGTCCAGGTGTAGCCCTCGCCTTCGCGAATGTGCATCGTCATGAACGGATCCTGATGCCACACCATGATGTCGTAATCCACCAGATGTCCTTGCTGCGCCAGTTCCTTGCCCTTTTCAACGCGCTCCCCCAAGTCCGCCATCGTTCGCAAGCACTGGACTTCCGCGGGCTGCGTAGCCCAATAAGCGTCAACCTCGTTCGTAATAGGGGCCGGAGCAGCTTTTCCCGAAGATTTCGGCCCAGCCTCCACCGTTCCGGAATACATCATCCCGCCCATCACCGCTGGAATCGCCGGCGGCGGCGCACTCAACGCTGTGGCCGTTGCATGGACATCTGAGTCTGTGACCGTCACCACAAATTGCCGCGAACCCGAAGTCTGCACGGCCCCCGGTGCAATGTCGATTTGCAGATGCGATCCACTGGCCGCTTGTCCCAGGTAGCCCTCGATCGAAGCGGCCATCTGTTGCGCGAATGTAGGATTCGAAGTCGCCAGCGTAGCCGGTGGATTCGCGGACGCCGTGCGAGCCGCGCCCCGCTCCGGCCTGCTGAATTCTGGAACGACGACCCGATTCGTTGTGATCATTGGTTGATTGCCTCACAAGAACCAAAGGCAATCCAGATGCCACTACTGGGGTCGTTGCAAATTTAGATTTATGGCAAAGGCTTGGTTGAACGGCTGTACCACCAGGCGTAACCGGAGTTGCTGATTTTCATAAGGCGAATCCGTATCCTTACGCGCTGGTGGGTCGTAAGTGAACTGCACGATCCCGTTCTCGCCCCGCTTCAGCGACGTTTTCTCCAAGCTGACGCGCAAACCCGGAATCGTGGGAACCCCTGCCAGCTCCAGATTTACCTCGCCATAACCGTTCTGAAATGCGACCTGCTCCTGCGAAGCCTTGCCTTGCACAAGCGTCACCGTACTCTTGTCCACCTTGGACTGCTGCATGATCGCCTGCGCCTGCGCCAGCAATACACTCGGACTATCAAAATTCTTGGGCAGATTCGGAGTTCCGTCCGCATTCAGAAGTTGCAGCGGTTTTGCCGCAGCCGCCGAGGGCCCCATGGGTGTCGTCCACACCAGCGTTGGGTCGTGATACCACGCCCATTTGCCATTCTCGACCTTCCATGTCATCACCATCGGGACCGTCACCACCATCACGTCGGTCTGGACGCTCATCTCCCGGGTAGCATCCGCCACCACCCGCGCCTTGCTGAAGCCCTCCAGATATCGAACGTCGGTGATCGCATACTTCAGCAGCCTCATTTTCCCGCTGGAGAAATACTCTTCCTTCGTATCGTCGGCCACCAGATCCATGGCTTTGAAGTTGGTAGGGCCCACATGATATTGCAGGAACAATCCCACCCGTTCCCGCAGAGCCTGGTTCACTTCGGCCGGCGCGCCGGACTCCGGAATCGTGAAATCCGCGTCCGTCTGCGCGGACAAAACGGCGGGTAACATCACGGCACTGCCTAGAATGAAGCGGCAAAGAAATGTGCGACCAATAAACATGTGCTGAAAAAGTCTCCCTGGCCCATAGACGCAGCCCGGCGGAAATCGTGAGCCTTCCTTTACTATGGTATCGGACTCACCGAATCTATGCTCTTCCCCGTCGCTATCCTAGCCGCCCTGCTCGCCCTCCTGGTGCTCATCAGCGGAGCCATCGCCGCCACGGCCTCCAGCCTGACCGTGCCGGTCCCCGACACCTTCGTCATGAACGCCCTGCTGCATCGAACAGCAGGCGAATACGGCGGAGCGGTCTTAATCGCGCTATTCGCCTGGATCGCGATTTCCCTAAAGCAGCACGGCGCCCGCCGGCTAAGCTGGCTGCTGTGCCTCTCCGTGGCCGTACAGGGCCTCCTGGGAGCCATCCCCGCCGATCCGGCCTCCATGGGCCTAGTGGGCACGCTACACGCGCTACTCGCGCAATTGCTGTTCGCTGGATCGGCCGCGTTGGTCGTCGCCACCTCCGTAAGCTGGTCACGTGAGCCCCAAATCATCGAGGACTACGGTTGGCCTTCGCTGCGCTCGCTATCGGTCACGCTACCGCTGCTGGTGGCCCTTCAAGTGGGCCTGGGAGCCGCCTTCCGGCAACACGTCCTGGGTTTGATGCCGCACATCGTTGGAGCCATGCTGGTGTCCCTGTTTATCCTCATGGTGGGCGCGTTCGTCCTGCAGCAATGCAAGGATCACCCCACCCTGCAGCCCGCCGGAAAAACCCTGATGGTGTCGACCTTTGTGCAGGTCTTCCTGGGCATCGCCGCCTTCACGGTACGCTCTCTGCCGCCCGATACCAACGTGATCCTGACCGTTTCCACCGCCCACGTCGCCACGGGAGCCTTCCTGCTCGCCGCCAGTGTGGTGCTGGGTATGCAAATCCGCCGCAACGTCGTTCCCAAAGGGTTTCTCAAGAAAGACTAAAAACTAGTAGGCGCTTCCCAATATCCGATCCACCGCCCGGCAGCCACCAGATTGATCCACAGCAACAGCGAAATCACGGCAGCGAGTTTTGCCATCCCGGTAGCCTTGCCGAACTTGTCCATCTGACCCAGGTTCTTGTAAACCGGCCCGCGGAATACCAGCGCATGCAGTGCCACCAGCGCTAACAGCGATAGCTTCATTTTGAAATACGGATTGGGCCAATAAACCGCGGCCTTCGACCACGCCAGCAACAAGCCGCAAGTCACCACCAGCGTCAAACCCAGATGTTTGTACGGACGCAATTGATTGTGCACTTCCGCCATCGTGCGCTGCTTCATCGCCACACCCAGAATGCGCAGGTCTGTCATGACGATCATTCCGCCGAATAAACCCATGCCCGTAAGGTGAGTTGCCAAAACAATCGGATACGTCAGAGCGGACTCGCGGATCGTGGTGGCCAGACTCATGTCCTGCAGCGATTGCATGAAGGCTTGAAAATCCATGATTGCTCCCTTAAACGAACGCGATGAAGATGCCAGCGAAGATGATCGAGGCCCACAGCAGGATCGAGATCCCACCCACCAGTACTCCCGTTCCGCCTGGGTTGGGAGACAGCGCCACCTTGCGATGGATGGTCCAGTTGTACAGCATCGCGATCAGCAGCATCGTGATCTTAAACCGGAACGATGAGTTGCCGACATACAACGCGGGGTCGGAAGAGAAAATCAGCGGACCCGAGATCAGTACCAGCGCCAAACCCAGCAGCGTCCAGGGAGCAGTATCTTTCATCAGGTCGGCCGCGCTTTGGCGCTTCATCCCAACACCCAGCAAACGCAGATCCACGATCACAATGGTCCCGATCAGCAGAATGAATCCGAGTATGTGGAATACCTCACACACCGGAAACGCCCACTCATTCGTATTCAGCGGATTATTAGCTGGATCGTATCCTGCAAATGGCATTGGTTCCAGGCTCCTCTAAAACTGCTGCGGTCCACAAAGCACTATAGCGCACCAAGGCTTAACCGGGTTGCGGCAGATCGTCCACGGAGGTGCGCCTGCCGGGCGCCGGTCCGAATTTCCTCTTCAGTACGCGATAACTCAAAACTAACGACGTCCAGCATAACCAGACGCATGCCAGCATCAGGCTGAGTACTACGATGTCCCACGCGGGCCGGTAATTGTACAGCCACGGGAAATCCAGCGAATGCAAGCCGTGATACAGCCAGCGATTCACCCACGCGGCGGTCGATTCGCTATACCGCCCCACCACGCGCGCCGTCTTGGGATCGATATACAGCCGCGTGGACCCTTCGTCCTTCAACTGCGCATAAATCACCGGCAGTGGACGCTCATGCAGGCGGTCCAGGTAATAGCGGTCGTACTGCGTCAGCACGCGCAGCTCGGCGATATTCTGCTCCCCCGCTGCCTCTTTGATCACGATCATGACGCGATCTTGATTCAATCCTTCCGCGGCTTCCGTACGCACTGGAATCACCAGCGTCTCGCCCGCTCCGGAGCTCGCATGAAACACTGGCTCGCCGGCGAAAGAAGTGTATTCCAATTCCTTCGCCCCGAAGTTGGCGTCCAGCCGGGCCAACACCTCTGCGGGGTGCTTCGCTTCGTAACCAGCCAGATCGAGTCGTCCCGCCGCGAATGCCTGTTGCACACGCTGCGCGGGAGTAAAGTTGCCTCTTCCTTTGCCTTTTGCCGCTTCCTTCGCGCCCCCCCTTGCCAGCGGGAACGGGTCCATGGATAGCATTCCGCTAAACGCCCACGTCATCGCCAGGATTCCGAAGAAGAGCCCCAGCAGCGTATGCAGCCGCTTCTGTCCGGTGTAGGGAATGCTGGTCGGTGCCCCCGCGTGCCGGTATTTCTTGGACGGCGAATACATCCAGATCCCCACAATCAATCCCAACATCGCCGCCACAGTGGCGATCCCGCTGGACCAGATCACCACTCGCGTCCACAGCTTTCCGTTCACCCGCAGAGGTGTGTAGTACATCCAATGCGGAATCGCTCCCAGATGCGCGTAAATCCGCGAGGAAGTCGTCGTGTACTGCACCACGTCGCCGGTATTCTCCGAAACGTACACCTGCTGGCCATCCGGAAATGAGTATTTATACAGCGGACGCACATTACGCAGGTTGCTGGCCACCGTCCATTGATCCGGCTCCTCCACGCTTTCCACGCTCGCCGAGCCCTCCGGTTGTCCGGTCCACCGCGCCGCCGTCCGCAAATTCATCTCCGCGGGAAAGACATCCTGCTGCTCGCCTGTGTCCGCGTAAACAATCGCCGAACCGCGTCCGGCCCGAAAGAAATACGCCGGCCGTCCGTCGAATGAGGCTAGCCGCACCGCGCTAGGCGGCGTGTCCATCCCGGCGGCTTTGGCGGCTTCTCCTGGAGAGAGCTTCACCTCCGCGGCACGCAACACCGGCAAACGCTGCAGTCGGTCCCCCGCCGACACCTCCGGAAATCCCCAATACATCATGAAGATTCCCGAGACGAACCACCACATGAACAGAACGCAGAACGCGACCCCCATCCATCGATGGCACACAATCGCGAGCTTTTTGATTGCCATGGCCACCCGTCGCATAAAATGCTTCCTAAGTGATGGCCCAGCGAGTGAGAGGTAGCGAAAATCGCATTAAGGGAGACTAGCACGTCCTTTGTGCGAAACAACCTGTTGTGGGGTCATCTAGCGGTCAGTGACACGGTTCGTGACCGGTTCGCCGCCAGTATTTTCAGCAGTTTATACGAAACCGATGGCGCGGCCGCCTGCCCCAACGCAGAACCACAACAGCATATTCAATATCGCCGCTAAGCCGCTAAACACCGTCGAGCGCTGGTTGTCTTCCTTCTTCAGCATCCAGCGATACAGCGTGTATTGGAACAGCAGCACCACAAAGAGGCTGGCCATCTTGAACTTGAATCCGTCGTTGGCGTAGCACTTCAGCGCTTCTGAGCTGAACATCGCGTATCCCGTCAACAGCATGATCCCAGCGCCCCAGTTTGCGAACGGCATCAAAGTCTTGGCCAGCATCGGCAGAGTTTGCCTGGTCATGCCCAGACCCAGCAGCCGAAGGTTCAGCACCAGCAGCGCGCCAAACATCACGGCCATGGCCAGAATGTGAATGGTCTCGATGAACGGGAATAGCCAGATGGAACCGGAAATCTTGGTGCCCAGCCAACTGCTGTTGTGCCACTCAAAGAACGGATATGCTGCTTCCCACATAGTTTGCTTGAATGTCCTAGAAGTTGTATGCCATCGTCCGGCCGGTGATGATCACCAGCGCCCAAATGAACAGAGAAGCGACTCCCGCGATCTTGGCGCCCCGTGGCGGATCCGGAGCGTTATCCCACGACGCGCGGCTCTTGTATACCGTGTTGTGATAAATGCCCGCGTTAATGGCTCCCAGGAATAAGAACAGCACCTTATAACGGAACCACATGCTCTCATAACAGCGGATCGGTTCGGACCATGTCAGCAGCAGTCCCGTGATGGTCATCACGATGAAGCCGACGGTCATAAACGGCGCCACCCCGTTGAATACTTCGGAAACCGGCTGCTTGCGGAAAATCTTGCCCATCATCCGCAGGTCGGAGATCGCGATCGCTCCCGCCGACGTCCCAATACCCAGCAGATGGGTCCCCTCGATCACTGGAAACATGGTGATCGATTCGCGGATCGCGATACTCAGGTTCGTATCCCGAATCCATTCGGCGATTTGAAACAAAGTCATGCTGGGGAGAAACCTCTCTTGCAGGAGCCGCACCCTCACCGGGCATGGTTTGACTGGCGGGCTGACTCCGGTTTTTCAGAATACACACTCCTCCGCGCCCTGTCAATTTACGCCCTCTGTTGATAGACTCGTGGATTAACCCGTGATCCCTTACCTAGATCTAAAAGCTCAATACAAGGCCATTAAACCGGAAGTCGATGCCGCCGTCCTCAGCGTCCTGGACTCCTGCGAATTCGTCCTGGGCAGCGAGGTTGCGAAGTTCGAAGAGGAGTTCGCCGCCTATAGCGGAGCCCGCTTCGGCATCGGTACAAACTCCGGCACCAGCGCCCTCCATCTGGCACTTCTCGCCGCGGGCGTCGGCTCGGGCGACGAAGTCATAACCGTCCCCTACACTTTCGTAGCCACCACCGCCGCCATCCGCTACACCGGAGCCACCCCCGTATTCGTCGACATCGATCCGGCAACGTACATGATCGACGTCGCCCAAATCGAGTCCCGCATCACCTCCCGCACAAAGGCAATCCTACCCGTCCACCTGTACGGCCAGCCCTGCGATATGGACCCGATCCTCGACATCGCCCGCAAACACAAATTGGTAGTGATCGAAGACGCGGCCCAAGCCCACGGCGCCGAATACAAAGGTCGTCGCGTAGGCTCTCTGGGCGACATGGCCATCTTCAGCTTCTACCCTGGCAAGAATCTCGGCGCGTACGGCGAGGGAGGCATGGTCACCACCAACAACCCCGATCACGCCCAACAAATCCGCCTGCTGAGAAACTGGGGCACCGAGCAGCGCTATTTCCACGTCCTAAAAGGCTTCAACTATCGCATGGAAGGCATCCAAGGTGCCGTCTTGCGCGTAAAACTGAAATACCTGGAACAATGGACCGAGTCCCGCCGCGCCCACGCCGCCATATATGATTCTTTGCTGGCAGGAAGCGGTGTCCAAACCCCGTGCGCCGCCCCGGACCGCCGCCACGTTTATCACGTCTACGCCATTCGCACGCCACGCCGCCAGCAGTTGACGGAACTCCTACAGTCCCGCGAAATCCAGTTCGGCATCCACTACCCCCAACCCATCCACCTGATGCAAGCCCACGCCGACCTGGGCCACAAACGCGGAGATTTTCCAGTCTCCGAACTAGTCGCCGGCGAAATCCTATCGCTCCCCATCTTCCCCGAAATGCCCCCCCACCAAATAGAAACCGTCTGCGCCACAGTGAGAGAATCCGTCGTCTAGTGCAACGGTTTTTCGGCCGCCCTACTCCAATTCCAACGCCTGCTGAATAGCCCGCGCGACCTGCTGCATCGCCGCCGTCCCCAACATCCCGAGCGGCGGAAACAGCGCGCACGCCTTCTCTACACTCGTTACCTGATCGCACTTAGCCCACGAATCCCGCAGCCGGCCCCCTTCTCCGGCCCGCAACTTCGGCCGCAGACGGAAGGCCCGATGTTCCGCTGTAGAGATAGGGACTACGCATACGTCCAAGGCATGACGATTCAGAATGTCCGACGAGACCACTATTGCGGGCCGTTCCTTGTCGAGCAAGAACAGACAAATCTCGCCGCGTTTCGGAAACCAGCCAGCCGGAGCAGCGCCTCGCTTCATCGTCATGGCTAGTCGCGAGCCAAGGAACGGACGCTTGCCGTTTGAAACGCCCGCCGTTCATTACGGTCGTCCGGCGCGCTCCCGAAAAAGCTAGCAGCTTCCCGATCCAACTCCGCCCGCCGCTCCATATCCAAGGCGAACCGGAGCAAGCGATTCACCCGCTCACTTTCCGATTGCGACCCTTTGGTCCGTTTGACCTCAGCCAGGATCTCCCGATCCAAAGAGAAGGTCTTAGTAGATCTTGTAGTAGCATTCATAAGAGCATTCCTATTATTAAGCATTGTAACATTAGTAAGTCAGCGTTCATCGGCGGCTCCTACCTCAGCGTCCCTCTGCGTTAACCTGCGGTCCAAATGCCCTCTCGAATTCGCCGATAAACCCCATTCCCCCATCCGGTTCCCGCTCTGTACGCCCCTCATTCGAACCAACGCCCTGCATCATGAAGTGCGCTGTATAACAGCGAAGGGAAGGTGCGCGCATACTCGAATTTAACGGAACGAACCCACCGTTTTTCCACACTCGCACCCCCAACCCCAGCGCTTGCCCCACTTCCCGCTTACACTCGCCAAAATGGCAGGTCCTCCGCCAGACGCCGATACCTGGGGTTCGCTATCATGTACGAACGGGTTTTAGTTCCTGTTTCCGCTGCGCTTGCTGCGCGCATTCATTTAGGAGTCCGCATGATCATCGATATCCACGGCCACGTCACCGCGCCGGATAAGTTGTACGTCTACAAAGCCAACATCCTCTCCCACCGCGGCGCGCATGGCCGAGGCGAGCCGGGTGCAACGGACCAGGATATCCACGACGCTCTCGACGCCCCCACTTTCGGCGGCACCTCCCATTTGTCCCAGCTCAAAGAGGTCGGCACCGACATCCAAATCATCTCCCCGCGCCCCTATCAGATGATGCATAGCGAGCAAGCCAAAGTCGTCCAGTGGTACATCGAAGAGACCAACAAGATCATTGCCCGCCAAACCAAGCTCTACCCCAATACCTTCCGCGGCGTGTGCGGATTGCCCCAAACTCCCGGCGTCAGCCCCAAGGAACTCCTGCCGTATTTGGAGAAAATTGTCAAAGAAGACGGCTTCGTCGGTTGCCTTCTGAATCCCGATCCCGCGGAAGGCACCCGCACGGACATCCCGCCCTTGGGCGATCGCTTCTGGTATCCGCTCTATGAGAAGTTAGTGGAGCTCGACATCCCCGGCCATATTCACTCCGCCGGTTGCCGTTCGGAACGCCTGCCTTACTCGCTCCATTTCATCAATGAAGAGAGTATCGCCGTCCTCTCGCTCCTGAACTCCACCGTCTTCAAGGATTTTCCAACACTGCGCATCGTCTGCTCCCACGGCGGCGGAGCCATCCCCTACCAATGGGCCCGCTTCGAAGCCAGCGCCATCCGCCGAGGCATCCAGCGCTTCTCCGAACGCATGCGCAACATCTACTACGACACGGTTCTCTACAACAAAGAGTCCCTCGAACTGCTGATCAAAACCGTCGGCGCGGACCGCTGTATGTTTGGCACGGAGCGTCCCGGCGTCGGTACCGTCAAGGACCCGCGCACCGGCCGCTGGCTGGACGAAACCCGCTACATTATCGAAGATTTTGAGTGGCTGAGCGATGCCGACAAGAAACTCATTTTCGAAGACACCGCGAAGCAAGTTTTCAAACTGACCGTCTAAGGAGTGACCCTGTATGACCTCCCGCATGAAGTTCGTGTTCGTGATCGCGTCCGCGCTGGTTGCCTTCAGCTGCGCCAGCGCGCCGGCGCCGGTCAAGATTAGCAAGCTGACCATCACCTATCCCAATAAAAGCGGCTCGCAGTGGCCCCTTTACATCGCGAAAGAAGCTAACCTTTACTCGAAATACGGGCTGGACGTCACCCTGGATTTCGTAACATTTCCCGGCAACGTCGCTTCGCTGGCCAGCGGGCAGAGCCACATGATCAACACCTCACTGGAGCAGGATATGCAAGCCGCCTCCAAGGACGGCTCACTGCAACTCATCGGCAGCTCGCTCAATCGCGGCACCTTCGCATTGATGGCCTCCAAGTCCGTCAAGACAGTGCAAAATCTCAAGGGCAAGAAAATCGCCGTCACTCAGATCGGCGACGCTCCCTACAGCTATGTGGTCGCGATTCTCTCGCAAGCCGGCATGACGCCTCGCGATGTCGAATGGATTCCCGTCGGCCAGGGCGTAACCGGCCGCGCCGCCGCTCTCGTCAGTGGCCGCGCCGATGCCGCCTTGCTCACCGCCCCCGCGTATTTCAAGCTGGAGACGGAAGGCTACAATACGCTGGTCAACTTGGCTGAGCGGGAAGATATATTTGCCTCCACGGCCTTCCTGATCACCAAGAAAGATATGCAAGCCGACGCCACGCTGGCCGAGTCTCTGATCAAGGCCCACTCCGAAGCCATCAAGAAATTTTACGAGGACAAGGCCGGAGCTGTGGCAATCTACCGCAAGTTTGAACCCGATACCAGTGTGGAAGATGCCGACCGCATCTACGACCTCTACGCCAAGCCCCAAGCCTTTGAGCGCGTGCCCTACGTGTTGGCTGGCGCCGTGAAATCCATTCTCGATCAGCAGACCGACCCGCAATTGGCCGAGCAAATGAAGGCCTACGATTGGAAGCAGGTCATCAACAATGGCGTCGTCGACAAACTTGTGAAAGAAGGCTTCTTCGTCCAGTTATTCGGCGACAGTATCAAAGCCGAGCAGGAGCGGAAGGCATCTCTGGCCTTCGGGAAATAATGCGTTCGTGGCGGTAAAACTTCAAATCGATCATCTCACCAAGCGGTATTGGCTGGAGCGGAGTTCCACGCAGGTCCTCGCGATCAACGACGTCAGCTTGTCGGTAAACGAAGGCGAATTCCTCGCCATCGTTGGTCCCAGCGGTTGCGGCAAAACGTCCTTGATGAATATCGTCGCCGGACTCTTGGCGTACGAGGAAGGCAATGTCGCCATCGACAGCAAACGTGTCAACGGACCGGGCACCGATCGGGCAGTCGTCTTCCAACATGCCAGCCTGCTGCCGTGGCGCACCATCCTCGGCAACGTTCGCTACGGCATGGAAATGCAGAAGCGCTTCGACGAAGGCACCATGCAACAGCGCGCCGATCACTTCGTAAAACTCGTCGGCCTCACCGGTTTCGAGCGCCACTTCCCCGGCGAACTCTCCGGAGGCATGCAGCAGCGCGTCAACCTGGCTCGCGCCCTGGCCGCAGATCCCGAAGTGTTGCTGATGGACGAGCCGTTCGCCGCCCTGGACGCGCAAACCCGCGAGTTCATGCAGTCTGAATTGCTGAAAATCTGGACAAAAGCCAAGAAAACCGTCGTCTTCATTACTCACCAGATCAATGAGGCCATCTACCTCGCCGATCGTGTCGCGGTAATGAGCGCCCGCCCTGGCCGCCTGAAGGCCACCTTCGAAGTTCCTTTCGATCGGCCTCGCACACTAGCTCTAAAGCGCGAGCCCAAGTTCCTGGAACTTGAAGACCGTATCTGGCAGTTGATCGAGGAAGAGTCCGATAAGCTCGGCATGGTGATGGAGGCCACGGAAGTATGAGCGAGCCATCTCAGCGCCCCAAGCAAACGTTCTTCCAGAAGTACGACAGCTACATCTTAGGTGGCGGATCTCTGGTGCTGATTCTCGCTGTGTGGGAATTCGCCTGGAAAGCCAAATGGGTTTCCCCGCTCTTCTTCAGCGGACCCTCGGCGATCCTCAAGCAGGCCATCTACGCCTGGACCAAAGGCAACCTCAAGGCGGACTTGGTCTACAGCGGCACCAACTTCGCCCTGGGATTCACCGCGGCCGTAGTCCTGGGCGTCGTGCTTGGAATTCTGATCGGCTGGTACAAACGCCTCCGCATGTCGCTGGACCCCATCCTCAACGCCCTGTATGCCACCCCCCGCGTCGCCATGGTGCCGCTGGTAATCATGTGGTTCGGCGTGGATTACAAATCCAAAGTCTTCATCGTATTCTTCTTCGCATTCTTCCCCGTCCTGGTGAACACCGTTGGCGGCATGCGCGCCATGGATCGCGACCTCTTGCGCGCGGCCCAGGCTTTCTGCGCCTCCGACTGGCAAATTTTCAAGACCGTGGCGATTCCAGGTTCGGTACCTTTCATCCTCACCGGCGTCCGCCAAGGCGTAGCGCTTGGCTTGATCGGCTTGGTCGTCGGGGAAATGTTCGGAGGCAGCCAAGGTATCGGATTCATGGTTGCCTACGGCGGCCAGACATTCGCAACCGATACACTTTTCGTCGGCGTCTCCATCGTGGCCGCGGCCGGCATCATCTTAACCTGGCTCGCTGATCGCCTGGAGCGCCGCTTCTCGCAGTGGCGGCCTGAGCGTTGAACAGCATCGCTCAAATCGAAAGGAACTTATGGCAGAAATCGTATTAGGCATGGGAGCGGCGCACGGACCACTGCTTTCCACGCCACCCGAACAGTGGGACCTGCGCGCCAAAGCCGATCGCGAAAACAAGTCGCACTGGTACCGTGGCAAGAGCTACGACTTCGAATCGTTACTGAAAGAACGCGCCCCCGGTTTTGCGGATCAAGTCAAAATCGAAGTCCGCCGCGAACGCCACGCCCGCTGCCGTGCCGCCATGGAGGTCCTCACCCGGAAGTTTCATGAAGTGGCCCCGGAAGCAGTCATCATCGTCGGCAATGACCAGCGCGAATTCTTTACCGAGGAACTGACGCCCGCCATCACCATCTACCGCGGCGCCGAAATCCACAACGTCCAACACCATCATGAGAGCCAGCCCGGCCTGAATATCGCCGAGCCCGGCAACGCCCCCGAGGAAGGCGCCACCTATCCTGGAGCGCCCGAGCTCGCCGACCATATTCTTAAGTCGCTGCACGATGACTTCGACCTCGCGCAATCCAGCACGACGCCGCAAAATGCCATCCGCCACGGCATTCCGCACGCCTACGGCTTTCTTTATCACTCGATTCTCCACGGAGCCCCGCCACCCAGCGTGCCGGTGATCCTAAACGTCCACTACCCGCATAACCAGCCGAAGTCGGCCCGTTGCCTGGATCTGGGGCGCGCCATTCAGAAAGCCGTGAAAAGTTTCACCGGCTATAAGCGGGTAGCGATGATGGCCTCCGGCGGTCTCAGCCATTTTGTGGTGGACGAAGAGCTGGATCAGAAAGTTATCCACGCCATGCAGACCGGTGACGAATCCGCGCTCAAACAAATCCCGGAAAATATCTTCAAAGTCGGTACCGCGGAAATCAAGAACTGGTTCCCGCTCATCTCCGCGATGAACGCGGAAGGGCGCAAATACCATCAAGTGGACTACGTGCCCTGCTATCGCTCCGAAGCCGGCACCGGCAATGCGATGGCGTTCTGCTACTGGGAGTAATCACATGACCTTTGTAGAGCGGCTCAGCCGCATGGATTCCTGCGCTGTCTCCGATGCCCTGGACAAACTCGGGCTCCCCGGCTCTGTCACCGGCATCGGACGCGTGTCTACGGATCAACGCATAGCCGGTCAAGTGCTCACTGTGAAACTGGATCGCGCCGACGGCCGCAGCAATACCAGGCACCTGTGTTCCACTGCCATCGAAGCAGCGCACCCCGGCGACGTTATCGTGTGCGAGCAGCGGACCGGGCTCGACGCGGCCTGCTGGGGAGGCAACCTGACCATCGGCGCGCAAGCCCGCGGCGTGGCGGGAGCCATCATCGAAGGTCCTGCCCGCGACATTGATGAAAGCCGCCAGTTGGGCTTTCCTGTGTTCGCGCGCAACGTGACCGGCCGTACCGCTCGCGGCCGCATCATTGAAGTAGCCACCGGCGAACCTATCCAAGTCGGCGAGGTCACGGTTCATCCCGGTGACTACGTCATCGCCGACGCCAGTTGTGTCGCCTTCATTGCCATCGCCAGTATCGAAGCGGTCCTCGAAGCCGCCGAGACCATCTGGCAGCGCGAATCCCTCATGGCGCAGGCGCTTCGCGAAGGCACGTCCATCAGCCAGGTAATGGGCACGAACTACGAGCACATGCTCAAAAGGTAAATCTTTATGCCAACCGATACCAACGTCGAACGCGCCAGCCGTCTTGACACCACCGCGTTAAGCGATGCGATGGACCGCCTGGGAATCGCGGGCCAGTGTTTGAACATCAAGCCCCTGGACCACAAATTTCGCCTGGCCGGCCGCGCCTTCACGATCCTCTACGGACCTTCCGCGACGCCCTCCGGCACGGTAGGCGATTACATTGACGATGTGGAGCCTGGCGCCGTCATTGTTCTTGACAACGGCGGACGTGAGAACGCAACGGTGTGGGGCGACATCCTGACATGGTGCGCGCATGAGCGCAAAATCGCCGGAACCGTGATCGACGGCGCGTGCCGCGACACCCACCTCTCGCTGCAACTCTCCTATCCCATCTACAGCCGCAGCTATTCCATGCGCACCGGCAAAGATCGCGTACAGGTCGAAGCCATGGGCGGCATCGTAAACATTGGGGACGCGCGCTGCGCCGCCGGGGATATCCTGCGCGGCGATTCCGACGGCGTCCTGGTCATTCCCAAAGCCCACGAAACCGCGATTCTGGACGCCGCGGAAGAGATCGATGCCACCGAGGATCGAATTCGCAAAGCCGTCCAACAGGGAATGACGTTGCGCGAAGCACGGGTGCAGCACGGCTATCATTCGTTGCAGACGCGAAAAAAATAGCTCAGCGGCTCAACTGCCGGGCAATATCTTCCAGCCTCTTACGCTCGTTGGCCGTTAACCCACTCTCCGGAACACCCAACTCCTCGGCAGGCGTGCCCGGATACTTGTAGGCCGGGTCTGTATCGCTCTTCTGCTGGATCAGCACCTTGTAGACTTCCCAACTGTAAAACAGCTTTGCCCACTGCTGGTAGTCTTGCAGGTCTTCCGAGGTTTGCCCGCGGCTGGGCGGCGGCTGGTCCAGCGAAATGGAAGTTCCGATCTGCAGGGAATGCTGCGGTCCGAAAAAGAGGGACTGCAGCCCCACCGATTTTCCTTCCGCCGCAAGGTGACTGAAGTTCACATCGGTGGTCATGTCGTTTAGCGTGGGCGTGTGATACGGATCGGCGTGATATTGCGAACTCCCCGGCCCATACATGCGCAGATGCTCGAAGTCCTGCGCCAGAATCCCATCCCAATTGGAGCCGTAATCAATCGTGATGACATAGCCCGCCTTCAGCGCGGAGCCCGCGCCTTGAATAAACTTAGCCTCGCCCAGATTGATGTATGTGACCATCCCCTGGCGGCTTTTGGTCAAGGCGTAAGCGTAAGCCCGTGCGTATTTGCGCATGTGCTCCGCCAACTCCGGAATCACCGTCGTGGGAACATACAGCTCCTGAAAATCCAGCAAATTTACGTTGGCTTCGTAGCCATTGGAAGAGTTGAACGCGCCTAAGATCGCCGCAAAGGAAGTCCGGCTAAGATACACACGGTCCCGGTTGGCGTTCTTCTTCGCGCCGAACAACTTCTCGGAGATCGCGTCGTCATCCTTGAGAATGAGCTGACGCACGCTGGCCGGGAGAGTTGCTTGGATTCGCGCCCACGTGTCTTTCTTTATGGAAGGCACGGTAAAGGCGATCTCCGCGGAGCCAACAGAATCCAATATGACCTTGTGCACGCTGAAGCAATCCGGCAGTTCGTTCGAAAGAATCACGCCCTTCAGGCTGCCGCGCGCGATCGTGGCTCCGGGATTCGTCGCATCCCCTTCCCGTGCGTCAAAGCGTGATCCGAATCGCGAATTGCGTTGGCGCTGCAATTCGCTCAGCGCAGGTGAGCGGTCGTAACACGCGTACACCGTTTGCCGCTTGAATTCAGTCCAGCGCGGATCGGGATTCGTCATCGCCTGTTGATCGATATAATCGAGCACCGATTCCGCCATCTGCCCGTCGCCCGCGCCGAACTCCGCGATGGTGAACTTCTCGGTGGGTCCCAAAGTGCCGGCCTTGCGCATGCCATCCCACATGCGAAACATCTGTTCGGCGATCATCTGCCCGAACGACGGCGACAACGCGCCTGGAAAGGTCCGGTAATGCTGGGCGAAGTCCACGCGTCCGGCGGAATAATAACCCGCCGTAGGATGGAACAGCACGGTGTCTAGGTAATCGTAAAACGAAGGAAAGTAGTCTTTCACGGCGGTTGGATTGACTCCTGGGGCGAGCTTGATCTCATCCCGAACAGCCCATGCGTTCATGAGGTTCCGGTCTGCGGCAAACGAAGAAGTGGTAGCGGAGCCGGCCATCGCCAGCGCCGCCGCCAAACGAAACACGGCGAACCTAGAGCACATAGTTCAAAGTGTACTACGCAGTCAGCGAATCAATCGATGAGATTCCGCCGCGGCTTGGATCACGGCTGCGCGTGTTCGAAGAAGCCGTTGCATGTAGCGCTCTAGAAAAAGTGCATCAGCAAGACGGCCGAACAGGCCAAATGGAGCCTGATAATCGAATAGATCGATCATAATCGTCACCGCCCCAGTACTTTCAAAAATATGATCGTGGTCAAAACGCCGGAACGCTCCCCGGACTTGAGAGTCGCGAAAACGGTGCGGACGATCAAAGGCTGTGATTCTGCTAGTGAGCCGCTGGCGAACGCCAAAGTGCGTGGCTTCCCAAGTAACTTCTTCGCCTAAATTGATGGCCCCGCTGGTTACGCCCGCAACCGCCCTCTCGCCGGTGTCTTTCATCGATTCGACGTGCAAGTCAATGTTGCGGGCTAGGTCGAAGCAGACTTCCATGGACGCCCGGATCGGCGTCTCGATACGAATCAAGGGCACGTGATTACCGCATCCGCACAAACAGCACGCACACCACCTGCGGGGCGGCAACCAAATCGCTGACCGGCTGCAGAGCGCCGGTGTCCAGGTCGATGTCGAAGACCGCCAGGCTGCTGGAATCCTGATTCGCAGCGATCAAGCGCGCTCCAGCGGGGTCAATGGCAAAATGCCGTGGAGTCTTGCCTCTTGTGGTTACGTTGCCGGTCCGCGTAAGGCGGCCTTGTTCGGCGTCCATGCTGAAGATCGCAATGGAATCATCGCCTCTATTCGAGGCGTACAGAAATCGGCCGGAAGGGTCCACCGCAATCTCGGCACCGCTCTTCGCGGCGGTGGAGTTTGGTGGCAGGGTAGATATCGTTTGCAACTCTTCCGTCTCAGCCGTCGCGGCATCATGCCGAAACGTCGTCACCGTGGAAGTGAGTTCGCTGAAAACGTAAAGATAGCGGCGATCGCGCGAGAACGCAATGTGGCGCGGACCGGAGCCTGGCGAAAGTTTCGTCACGCGGTACGGCGATAGACTCCCCGTGACGGAATCGAATCGATAGATCACGATCTGATCGTTGCCCAGGTCGGAAACGTAGAGAAACTTGTTGTCCGGAGAAATATCGACGGAGTGGGCATGGGCCGCCTCCTGGCGCACGGGATCCACCTTCGCCGCGCCCGTGTGTTGTACGACCTTTGTGGAGTCGTCCAGCGATCCATCTTCACGAATTGGCACAATCGCGACGCTGCCGCCGCTGTAGTTGGCGACGAACAGCCACCGCCCGGTGCGATCCACCACCAGATGGCAGGGGTCGGCCCCCAACGTTGCAACGGTGTTCAGCGCGGTGAGCGCTCCGGTGGAGCGATTGATTGTGAACGCGCTCACGCTGCCGGAATTCGCGATGCCGTTGTAGCGCCGCGACTCATTCACCGCGTAAAGCGTGCGGCCATTGGGATGGGCTGCCAGAAACGACGGGCTGACCGTCGCCGCCGCTAGAATCGGATCCGTCAATGCCCCCGTCGCGGGATCGTAGGCGTAGGAATAAATTCCCTTGCTAGCGCCTTGTGTATACGTGCCAATGTAGACACGCCAATCTTGTGCTTGGGACATGAGACAGAACCCTAATCCTACTATGAGCAGGCTCTTCACGGCTTCGTGGAAACCGTATAGAAATCGTAGTTAATGCGCCAAGTGACTTCTCCCCCGGGCTCGACACGAACGTCAATGTACGCCTCCGGGCAAACCGTGGTGCGAATGGACCAGAAGACCATCTTGGAGATCGGCTTGTTACTGGTTTGCCGCACCGCAGTCCCCGTAGCGCGGTTTTCCACGCGAATGTCATAGTCGGAAATGGCGCCAGAAAAACCTTCGATATTCGTGAGTACGGTTTCGCCCGGAACGAGTTCCTTTAGAAAGGCGATCTGGTAGCCTTTTGTCTCAGCCAACCCGCGCAAATTCGCAACTGCTTTCGGCGCGAACTCCAGTTTCACGCTGATATTCGGACCGGAAGGCTGGCCGTCCAGCATGTAGAAGTTGTGCTCATACACGCTGGTATCGATGACTTTGCGGCCCGTATTCCTCAACGAATGATCCAGCACGAAACCGTTCGGGGTCAGCAGTACGGTCTTACGATACTCATACGCGTAGCCGTTCGTATCCGTGACGAAATGTTCGAAGTCGATGTGATCGCGCGCGGCGATCACAATCCACTGGCCAGGGTTGGCGATTTCGTAGGTCTTGAATTTGTCATAGGCTTGCTCGGCGGGCTTGCGCAACGCCCCCACTCCAATTTTCAAAAACGTCTCGCCCACCGCCGCCTCGGCGTAACCAAGTTCTGAAAACTCCTCGACGGGTCCTGTGATGGCGTCGTGGATCTTCGGATCGTAACGGTCGAACCACTTGCCGAAATAGTTGCGCCCCTTCCAATCCAGGCTGGCGATGGAGCCGGCCCAATCGAAGCGGGTGGCCTGATAATAGCCGGTCTTCGCATCCGGGACGTAGAGCTTGGCGTGGATATTGGCGTTTGAGATTTCGAGTTGTTGCGGATCGGCCGCCCAAGCCGTGCCGCAAAGTGCGAGAAGAGCGAGATATTTCATTCCGGAAGTCCTTCCACGGGTTCGATTCGGCGCATTCAGCCACAGTTTGGAATCTGCGGCGCGTAGCCCACATGCGATAATGGACCGATCTTTTTCAACCGATGGCTTACTAGCTCAATGATATCCCTGATTGTGCCCGCTTTTAACGAAGCTTTGGTGTTGCGAACGCTCTACGAGCGCGTCGCCGCCGCCGCGAAGACGTGGGGCGATGACTGGGAATTAATCCTGGTGGACGATGGCAGCGTCGACGAGACGTTTCACCTGGCCTCGGAAATCGCCGCCGCCGATCCGCGCTTCAAGGTCCTTAGTTTCTCCCGGAATTTCGGGCATCAACCCGCCGTCACCGCGGGGCTGAGCTATGCCTCCGGGGACATTATCTGTGTCATTGACGCGGACTTGCAGGATCCACCGGAAGAACTGCTGCGCTTCATTGACAAGTGCCGGGAAGGCTACGACGTCGTCTACGCCATCCGCACGAAGCGTAAAGAAGGGCTCCCCAAGCGGATCGCTTACAGCACCTATTACCGCCTGCTCAAAAAACTGGCTTCCATAGACATTCCGCTGGATAGCGGCGACTTCTGCGTGATGAGCCGCCGGATTGTCGACGTAATGAATGCCCTGCCTGAGCGCAACCGTTTTGTCCGCGGCCTGCGATCCTGGGCGGGGTTTCGCCAGACCGGTCTGCGCTATGAACGCCAGGCACGCCAGGCCGGCGAACCGAAATATACCCTCAGCAAGTTAATAAAGTTGGGCCTGGATGGAGTGTTTTCATTTTCCTACAAGCCGCTGCACATCGTGATGATTATCGGCCTCGTCCTAGGTCTGGGCGCGTTCGTGCTGGGCATTCTGGTTCTGGCGCAGTACCTGAGCGATGTGACCGTTCTGGGATACAATCCGCGCAACGCCCGTGGCTGGACTTCGCTCATGCTGGTGATCCTGTTTGCCACCGGCGTGCAGTTATTCGGCATGGGCCTGCTGGGCGAATACATCGGGCGAATTTTTGAAGAGACCAAAGCACGCCCCTCTTATGTGGTCGGCCGCAAGGTCAACTTTTAAGAGCGCTCAATTCTGCAACTCGCGCCCGAGCGTGGAGTCCAGAAAATAGTGGAGCTTGGTACGCGGCGTCTCCGCCGTGAATTTGACGCGGTAAAGTTCCAGAGAATGGCTGCGCTCGCGGGGACTCACCGCCCACGCCTTTTCGAGTACAACGCGATCCGGGTGCATGGCCGTTAGTTCCACTACTTGTTGAACGTGGGGAATCCACTGCAGATCCCGCGTTCGATCCAACACGATGTAATCAACGGATAAGTCTTCCAGACTTTGCAACACCTCGCGGGCATCGGCGTGCTGCAGGCGGTACTGGTTCGCATTCCAGTCGCTGCGCGCTAGGAATTTGGAGCCGCGTATCACGAGTTGATCCCCGGGCCGGACCCGTGCTACCGAGGCCACATCGCCGACCATGGCTCCCTCTCCCAGCGAATCCGAGACCACCAGGATTCTGACGTGATCGAAATCTTTATCCTTCTGAATCTCGCTGAGGACGTCCTTAAATCCCAGCGGCGTATCCCAATGCGAACCGGTCGCGAGCGCTAGTGCCGCCAAAGCGAGCATGACTGGAATGGCTACCTTCCTGGACAACTTGCTGGCCGCGACTGGCGTGAAGGCCGCCAATCCAGCTACGACGGTCGCGATGTAACGGCCGTCCGGAGGCTGCGGTATCAGGATATGAAATAGAAACGAGCCCGCGACCAGCGCCAATACACTGGGCCATAGAGTATCTTGACGCCCGCTGTTCCACCAGTCCCACATCTTGATCGCTATTCCCGCGAGTAGGATCACCAGCAACAGCCCACCCGTTTGATCCCATAGTGACCGGCCGTAAAAGGCCGCCGCCCGGGAGGAAAAATCAAATCCTGGAGCAAGGAAAGAACTGTTCTTGTCATACAGCCGAAGCGAGATCCACATGATGGGAGCGCTGCAGATCACAATCGCCGCCGCAATGTAGAGTCCCGGCTTTCGCAAAACCCTATAGCGTCCGGTAAGCACGATCGCCAGCACTGGACACAGTAAAGCACCCAGGCCATTGCCCTTCACCAAACATCCCGCCGCGCCGAAAATGCCCAGCAGAACCGCCTCCCGCGTCTCTTCGGTTTGCAGATAACGGGCTGTATGATACGCCACCATTAGGCCGAACAGGGCGATCAGATTATCGATCATAACCGCTCCGGTGAGCGTACGCATCAGCGGCAGAAAAATGACCAACAGTCCGGTTGCGCCCGCGGCCAACACACCGTAATCCCGTTTCGTAAACCGGAACAGACACCACGCAATCAAGGCCATGATCATTGCGGAAAAGGCCAACGCGCCGGTGAAGCTACCGGAACTGAATAACAACCATCCTCCCAACAGGAAATGAAATAGCGGCGGGAAGATTCCAAAAGACGCCTTCGGGAAATGCAGATAGTAGTTCTCGGCGTACGGGATGGGAGCGCGCTCTAGTCCCGACACCGCGTAATCGCGGATGATGAGACCCGACACGAAGTGCCCGGCCTCGTCGGGAAAATGGCCGGCTTCGCTGCCGTAGACTCCTGTCGCCCATTGCACGGCGACTGCGATTGCAAAGAAGGCCAAAATGCTCAGTCCGTGGAGGCGCCACCGTTTCATAAGGTTGGACTGCATAGTATTGTCAGGAATCAGCAGGCTGGTGGATGGGAGTTAAAGCCGTGACTCGGATTGGTTTCTCATCAGTTTCGCAGTCTAATTATCGGCAAGATCTATTCACAACTTTAGCAAAAGGCAGCTGTTAGGGACGCCGCTTGTTTTGCGGAGCAACCCCTGAATATGTGATCAGCCGGGCGCTGCGATTGAAGGTGAAGTACTGAAACGCCCACTGCATCGCCACGATGACCCGGCTGCGGAATGTAACCAGATACATCAAATGCAAGAACAGCCAGGCGAGCCATGCCGGGAATCCGCCGAAGCGCACGAAGCCCAAATCGCAGACCGCGGACTTGCGGCCGATGGTGGCCATGGTGCCTTTGTCGGTGTAATGGAACGGAGGCACTGCTTGATTCCGCAGCCGCGCGGCGATGGCCTTGGGCATGTACCAGCCTTGCTGCATGGCGACGGGGCACGTACCCGGCAACGGTTTGCCGCTCTCCATACACACCGCGGCGTCGCCCAGTACAAATATTTCCGGATGTCCGGGAATGCTCAGATCCGGACCCACGCTGAGCCGCCCGCCGCGATCGATCTGCGCGTTCAGCTGCTCCGCCAATTTGCGTGTCAAAGAGGACGCGCGAACACCGGCAGCCCACAGCACCGTGCGCGCCTCTAACCGCCGAGGACCCTCCGGCGCATTAAACTCCACGCCTTGTTCATCGATGGCCGTCACGTGGCATCCCGTCAGCGGGCGAACGCCAATCTGGATCAGGGACCGCTCGGCCTTTTCGGAAAGGTCGGGCGGCATGTTGGAGAGCAGGCGCGATCCGCTGTCCAGAAGCAGAATCTCAGACTCCTCTGGATGAATACGCCGGAAATCGTGGCGCAGGGTATCGCGCCCAATCTCAGCGATGGCTCCGGCTAGTTCCACACCCGTGGGTCCGCCGCCCACCACCACGAAGCGGAGCCATTCGCGCCGCACCGCGGGATCGCTCTCACACTCGGCGTTCTCAAACGCGCTCAGGATGCGGCGGCGAATCTCGGTGGCGTCCTCTATAGTCTTCAAGGCCGGGGCGAAAGCGGCCCACTCATCGTGTCCAAAATAGTGGTTTTCCGCTCCGGCCGCCAGAATGAGGATGTCATAGGGCAGGTCTCCCGAGAGCGTTTTCACTGCGCGAGCTTGCGCATCGATCTCCGTCACCTCTTCCAGCAACACGGTAACGTTCTTCTTCTTGCTAAGGATGCTGCGTAAAGGCGCGGCTACATCTCCAGGCGAGAGGCCGCCAGTCGCCACCTGATACAAAAGTGGCTGGAACAAGTGGAAATTCCGCTTATCGACGAGCGTCACTTCGACCGGCAGTTTGCTTAAGGACTGCGCGGCATTCAATCCGCCGAATCCCCCGCCGATGATCACAACGCGTGTCACGCTGGAACGTGGATCACTTTAGAGGCCAGACCGTTCCCTGATCCTTCTTGGTCACTTTCGCGAGTCCGCGGTTGACAAACTTCTGTACGCGTTTTCCTTCGTAGGTTTCGGTTGTGTAGAGGTTGCCCTTGGAATCGCTGGCAATACTGTGGACCGCGTAGAATTGCCCCGGCTGGCGCCCGCCGTCGCCGAAAGTGGTGAGTTCTTCCAAGGTCTCGCGCAGCAGAACGTGAATGCGGTCATTCGCGCCGTCGGCCACGAACATATATTTTTGCGCGGCGTCTTTTGAGAAGACGATGTCGAACACGGCTCCATCGCCCAGCGTATTCTTCTCGATGAACTTTTCCTTCACGAAGGTGCCGTCTTTCTTGAACACCTGGATGCGGTCATTGGTGCGATCACACGCGTAGAGCAATCCGTCGTTGGCTAGCTCCGCGCAATGCACCGGATTGCGGAACTGCTGCGCGGGCGGCGCCGCTGGATTGTACGGCCCCAGGTTCGTATCATCGGGCTTGTTCCCGTACGCTCCCCAGTGGCGTTTGTACGCGCCGCTATCGGCGTCGTAGACGATTACGCGTTTGTTGCCATAGCCGTCCGCGATGTAAGCCTCATTGGCCTGCGGATCTACAAAAATCTTGGCTGCCTGATGCACGTTGGCCGTGTCGTTGCTGCCTTTGCTCTGGCCTGAATGGCCGATCTGTAGCAGGAATTTGCCAGCCTTGGTGAACTTCAAGACTTGCGAGTCTTTCACATCGTTCCCGCCGATCCATACGTTGCCTTTGTAATCGACGGTGATGCCGTGGTTGGACACCGGCCATTCGTAACCCTGGCCCGGACCGCCCCATGAATTCACCAGATTGCCGGCCGCATCGAACTCCAGCACCGGAGGCGCGGCAGTGCAGCAGATCGCCGAGGGTGGGTTCGTCGAGCCATATACTTCCTTTGCGTTCAAGGTGGCCGGACGGTGCAGCACCCAAACATGATCCTGAGCGTCCACGGACACGCCGATGGTGGACCCAATGCGCCAGTGGTTCGGCAGCGGCTTGGGCCACAGGGGGTCCACTTCAAAGCGCGGTGCCTGTCCGGTTGCATCCGCCGCGGTTGCCGAGTACAGACCAAGAACGGCCGCGGCGACGATGATCGCGCCGGTCAACGCGAAGGTGAAGCTGCGCTCGACGAAGCGGAAGCTGCGCTCGATCCGGATCAATTGCCCCATAGTCATAGGTTGGCCCTTTCCAAATCTACGTTACTATACACGATACGACGATGGCGGACAGATTGCGAACCGGGGTTGTAGCACTCCTTCTGGCCCTGCCAGTCGTGGGCCACGATATCGCCGGTGACGTAAAGGTTCAGGCGTACGTGAAGCCTGAGGCGCAGACGATGCACGTGGTTTTGCGTGTGCCTCTAAAAGCCATGCGCGACATCGAGTTTCCGCAGCAGGGCAAGGGTTTCCTAGACGTCGAGAAAGCCCAGACGCCGATGCGCGATGCAGCCACTATGTGGATCGCCAGCGTCATTGAGATCTACGAAAGCGGCGTGCGCGTAGGTCCGCCGAAATTGACCGCGGTGAAAGCTTCGCTGGAATCCGACCGCTCCTTCGTCTCCTACACCGACGCCCTGCAGCACGTAACCGGCGCCACGCCTGCCATCGGAGACGTGCCAGTAGAGCAAGTAATGCTCGACGTCGCGCTCGAATATCCCATCCGTTCCGCGCAGTCCGACTTTTCGATTCGACCCAAGCTGGAGCGACTCGGAATCATTGTGGTTACCGTCTTGTGGTTCCTGCCTCCGGAAGGCACGGTGCGGGCTTTCGAATACACCGGCGACGCAGGTTTGGTCCGATTGGATCCGCGCTGGCATCAGGCCGCCCTGACGTTCGTGCGCCTTGGATTCTTTCACATTCTGGACGGTACGGATCACCTGCTGTTCCTGTTCTGCCTGGTGATTCCGTTCCGCAAACTACGCCAGTTGCTGATCATCGTGACTAGCTTCACGGTGGCGCACTCCATCACGCTGATCGCCTCGGCATTTAATCTCGCACCCAATGCGCTGTGGTTCCCGCCCCTTATAGAAACTCTGATCGCAACGTCGATCGTCTACATGGCGCTCGAAAATATCGTCGGGGTCACCGGAGTCAACCGCCGTTGGATGATCACCTTCGGCTTTGGGCTTGTCCACGGCTTCGGCTTTTCCTTCGCGCTGCACGAAACCCTGCAATTCGCCGGAGCCCACCTGCTGACCTCGCTGCTAGCCTTCAACGTGGGCGTGGAAATCGGCCAGGTTCTGGTATTGCTGATCCTGGTGCCGGCGCTGGCGCTGCTATTCCGCTATGTGGTGGCGGAGCGAATCGGCACCATCATTCTCTCCGCTCTCATCGCCCACACTGGCTGGCATTGGATGTGGGAGCGTTGGGACCTGTTCCGAAAGTTCTAAATCCGAACTACGCGATTCCCGCGCCCATGGTTCCGACATAGACGGAGTACAACGATTGACTGGCCGTCATAAACAAGCGATTTCGCTTCACGCCGCCGAAACACAAGTTCGCGCATTGTTCCGGCAGCCGAATCATGCCAATCACCATGCCGTCGGGAGCGACCACTTGCACGCCGGGGTTTGCTCCGCACCACACATTGCCATCCACGTCGCAGCGAATCCCGTCGGCCGCGCTGGCCCCGCCGCCTGGAACCGTCAGCTTCACGAATTGCTTGCCGTTCCGTAGTGAGCGCCCGTCCACATCAAACACCTTCGTCTCGTTCGATCCCGTGTCCGCGACGTAAAGCTTTTTCAAGTCCGGGGAAAAACACAGTCCGTTCGGCTGATTCACTTCCTCGGTGACTTTGGTGAGTGCCCCACTCTGCCCGTCCACGCGATACACCGCTTGCTTCAACTCCGGCGTGGCTTGAAAGCCTTCGTAGTTGCCGTTGATTCCATACGTGGGATCGGTAAACCAGATGCTGCCGTCGTTCGGATGCACCACGATGTCATTGGGAGAGTTCAGCCGTTTGCCTTCGAACTTTTCGGCGATCGTCGTGATGGTTCCGTTCCCTTCATAGCGAGCCACGCGGCGCCCCGCGTGTTCACAGGAAAGCTGCCGCCCTTCGCGGTCGAAGGTGTTGCCGTTACTGTAACCCGAGGGATTATGAAATACCGTGATGCGATTGTCGTCGGCAATCCAACGCAACTGCACGTTGTTCGGAATGTCGCTCCACACCATGTAGCGCCCCACGCCATTCCACGCCGGACCCTCGGCCCACATCGTGCCCGTGTGCAACCGCTGCATGGGAGTGTTGAACAACACGTACTTGGCGAAGCGCCGATCCACCGTGATGATGTCCGGGTCGGGATAGCGCAGCGGCGCGTTCCCGCTCCAGTCCCGCGGCCCCGCGTTCGGCGAAACCTGTTGAGCACTCAACCGCACGGCGGCAGCCCCCAGAGCGGCCGTCAAAAACGAGCGTCGTTCCCAGCGTGTTGTCAGCATAAGAGATAGTGTATCCTCTTCCCATGTCCAACCCCACCGCCCCTAACAGCAGGGAATCGGAAGAAACCCTCCGCCACGATAAAGCCGACATTCGCGAAGTGATCGAAAACTGGGTGGTCTTCCGCGACTCGGCAAAGTGGGACAAATTCCAGACCGTCTGGCATGACGATGGCTACATGATGGCCACCTGGTTCCAAGGTACGGCCGCCGAATTCATCCAGGTGAGTCGTGAGGGCTTCGAGAAAGGTGTGAGCATCCTCCATTTTCTGGGCGGTTCCAATCTGGAGATCGCCGGGACTCGCGCCATCGCGCAAACCAAGATGACGATCTCGCAGCGCGCCCCGGTTCACGACACGCTGGTCGAGGTTCTGTGTACGGGACGCTTCTACGATTTCTTTGAGAAACGCAACGGCAAGTGGGCGATCGTCCTGCGCCGCTTGTTTTATGAGAAGGACCGCATGGACGTCATCGATCCTTCGAAGCAAGTGCAGTTGGAGCCCGAGATCCTGGCCAGTTTCCCGGTCGGTTACCAGCACCTGGCTTACTTGCAGACCAAGCTGGGCTTCAACGTGAAGAAGAATATGCCTGGGCTGCGCGGTCCCGACGCCGACGCACTTTACGCTCACGGAGCCGATTGGCTGGCCGGCAAACCCATCGACGCCGCGAAAAAATAATCTCTCACCCCACGTCAATCCAGCCCTCCGCGGGCAGAGTGGACGCGGGCAGGCCGTTGTACTGGGCGGCAATGCGGAATCTGGGGCTGGCGACGGCGGCTTCCAACTCCACTACGCGGCCTACGGCGGATCGCGTTTCACTGGGGGCTGATTCGAATTCGATACTGAACGTGGAGCCGGCGGCGGTGCCGTCCAGGCGCACGAATACGCGGCCATCGCGGAACCCGTAGAAAAGCTCCCGTGCGGCGGGGCCTCCGCCGTGCATCGCTCCGGAGCGCGGATCGGGGCGGAAGCGGCCGGCGCCCATCCATTCGAACGACGACGTGACTTCGCCATCCAGAGTGATATCCAACAAGTTCGTGGGACGCTCATGCACGTCGCCTTCCTGGATCTGCTGAATGATGGGATGCGCCAGCACAGAGGGCACTTCCAGACTCAGCGCGCGGTAGACGTTGGCTACGTGATCGCGGAACAACTGGTCGAATTCCGGGCGATTGTCGGAGCCATGTTCGGGGCCGTACCACCAGCACCAATCGCTGCCTTCGGCGATCAGTAATTCTTCGAACGCCATCATCCTTGCGGCTTCGGGAACATTCGCGGAATGCTCATCGTAGGCGCGGCGGGCGGCCAAGAGTAATTCCCAAGCGCGATTGTCTTCTTCAGCGCCGATCCAGATGTCGAAATTCGCGTTAATCCAGGAACCGGGGACGACCGTGGAGAGAGCCCGCGCGTCGGCCTTTTCCAAGGCTTCCGATACGGTCACCGCTTCAAGATGGGGATCGTCGGAAATGCGTTTATACAGTTCCCGCAGGAAGGGCCGGCCGTTGGCGTGATACCACTCCCATGCATTTTCGCCGTCCAGGACAATCGGCACCAGGGCGTTTCCGCTGGCCATGGACGCGTTCTGGCGGATACGGTCTAAGAAATGTTCGGCGGCTGCGGAAGCGTCCATGCGCGAATACTCGAAGCCGATGAGATCGCTTAAATAATGATCGCGGAAGAGCAGCCGCATTTCGCGGCCGTCACGCTGCCAGCTGTACGCCTGATACGTTACGTCGCAGCCCGCGTCCTGTTGCAGCGTGCGCGCCAGCACGCCGTTGTCGCTGGCGGCCCATTTGAAACCGCAATCCGCTGCCAGAGTGAGAGCCTCATTAGATATGGAACCTTCAGACGGCCACAAGCCAACGGGATCCGTGCCCAAGGTTTCGCGAATGTAAGTGCGGGCCCGTTCCAATTGGACGCGCGCATCGCCGGGATAGCAGAAACGGCTGGGCAGCGTAATTCCGGGGCGCGAGATGGCCGCGATGTCGGAATCGCACAGCAGGGGCAGGATCGGATGATAGAACGGCGTCGTGGAGATCTCGATCTGTTTGGTCGCCGCGAATTCGCGGTACACGGGCAGCACGCGCGCCAGTTCGGAGCGCTGCTTGCCCGTGAGCGCTTGCTGATCGGGAATGCTGAAATCGCGGCCCTTGATCACTAATTCCTGCAACTCTTTGTCCGTGGCCAGCACGTCTTCATCGAACCAAACTAGTTGGCTGAGCACTTGCAGGTCGCGGAGTTCGCGCGGGGCGAAGGTCTCGAAGCGGCGTTCGTAGAGTTCGCCATAACGTGGATAGCGGTAAATCATGCGCTCCACGTTGGCTTGGAAGAAATACCGCATGACGAAGGCGCGCTGGGCTTCGCTCAGATCTTCGGCGGGGACGATGGCGCAATCGAAAAATGGATCGGACGCTTTGCCGGTGGCGTAGTCTTCGATCTGCACCAGCATGGAAGGCACCAGATTGAAGGTCTGGTGGACGTCGGGAAAGCCCTGCAGCACGCGGACCATGCCGGCGTAGTCCTTGAGGGCGTGCAGGCGCGTCCAGGGGAGTTGGTAATGCCCGGTCCACAAATCCTTGTAGAACGGCTGGTGCATATGCCAGAGGAAGCAGAGTGATGTCATGGATTATCGGCGCTAAAAGGCGTTGATTCCGCGGTCTTGGAGAACAGGTCCGTCAGCGGACGCGCCGAGGCGTCGAATAATGACATGGGCCGCAGCTTCAGTATAAGCTCCATCGTGCGCAGAACGGAAGACTGGTTGTAGAACATTCCGTTGGACGCGAGTGTGCGGCGCGAGTACGGCGAGATTACTAGCAGGGGAGGTGTTTCGCCCGCCACGAACACGGCGGTTTTGCTCCACAGGGGACTCTTCGAAAGCGTTTCGATCAGCTGGCCCAGAGTGCGGTCGGCATCGGCGCCGCTGAGACGGATCTGCGTATAGCGGGGCAGGGTGGGCGGCAGGGTGTCGGGCGTCGCGGGTCCGAATTCGCCGGTGGTCAGGCCGGCTAGGCGGGCGTTTGTCAGCAACGTTCCGGCGGGCGCTACATTGGCGGGGTCGGTTGCGGCGAAGGGCTTGCCGCGCAGGCGCTGGGCGAAATCGGAAGGCACTCCTGAAAGCGACCACTGGATTCCTTCTTCACCAGGGGCGTTGAGATAGAAGTTGTCGACGGCGGCGAACTGACGCGAGAGTTTCGCGAAGTTGGGGCCGCGCGCACCTTGATGGATGACGTACACCACATTTTCGAGTGGCGAAGTGAAGGGAATGCTTTCGCCGGGGTCAAATCCCACTAACTCCAGAGCTTGGCTGGTCCACGTGTCCAGGGCCGCTTCGGTGACTGCGGGAATCAGAGAGATGGATTCGTTATGGCCGTTGGTCACGGCCAGGCGGCTGTCGTTGAGCGTGCGCACCGACGTGGGGAAAGCTCCAGTCGGGATAAAGCCAGCCAAGCGGCTGCGCGCTTCCGAAATATCCGCGACCGCGATGACATTGACGTTAGAGGCAGCGATGAACAGGTGCGTCTGATCCTTAGAGAGGGCCACAGCGGAGGGCGTCATGCCGGACGGTTGTCCAGGCGCGAAGCCGAGGTTCAGCACGTCCACCTGCGACATGAGTTTGTTGCGGTCAATGGCGATGGTGTACACGTTATTCGTGTTGGCGGCGGCGACAAATAATCGGAGTGCCGGAGCAGAGGGATCGTCCGGCAAACGGCGGTCGCTGAGGACCATACCGGTGGCGTGCGCCGCGACTCGTACACGCGCCAGTTCCTTGCCGCTGTCGGTTTCGTATTGATATACCGACGCGTCCGCCCAACAGGAGACGAAGTAGGATTTGCCGTCGGGATGGAACAGGATTTGGTACGGGCGGCGTCCACTCTTGAAGCGATCGATCACCCGGCCGGATTGCGGATTGAAGACCAGGATCTGGTCATGGAACAAATCCGCGGCGTAGATAAGGCGTCCGCTGGGAGGAATGGCGATGTCGCCGATGAGGTCGGTCGCCGCCGGCGGAGTGGCGGCGGTGGGCATCTCCTTCGAGAGTGCCAGCGCGCCTTCTGTCGACAAGGTGAGTTCGAAGAGCGAATTGCGCGGACCGCCGCTGACGTAGACGTTACGGTTGTCGGCGGACAGGGCAATGCCTTGCCATGCTCCGGGCAGCGGCAGGGTTGAGGCGGCGGTGTTGCTGTTGGTGCGGATGACGCTCACCGATGCGGGGGAGCCGGAATTCAGGATCAGCAGGAATCTTCCATCGGCAGTTAGGGCGGAGGATGTCGGGAAGGCTCCTACGGCTACTTGTATGCCTGCGGGTTTGATGCGCCAGCCGATGGGCAGCAGGTTGCTGCCGTCAGTCAAAGGGCCGGGGCGCAGGGGTGGGGTGGTTTGCGACAGCAGCAGTGCTGCGGTGATGGCGAACAGCGCCGCCGGCTTACGTGCCCGGCTCATTCGGAGAACCTCTGGGCGATGGGGAAGCGGCGGCCGATGCCGAAGGCTTTGGTTGTGACCTTTAGGCCGGGGGCGGCTTGTTGGCGCTTGTATTCGTTGATGTCCACTTTTTTAACGATGTCGTGGATCAGCTCGATCGGCAGGTTCAGGCTCGATGCGATGACTTTGGGGGCGCGGTTGTGTTCGATGTAGGCTTCCAGGATTTTGTCCAGTACGTCGTATTCGGGCAGCGAATCGCTATCCTTCTGATCGGGACGCAGCTCGGCCGAGGGAGGTTTTGTAAACACGCTCTCGGGGATGGCGTTATTGAGCCGCTGGTTGGCGATGCGGGAAAGGGCATACACCATGGTTTTCGGGACGTCGGAGATGACGGCGAGGCCTCCGCACATGTCGCCGTAGAGGGTGCAGTAGCCCACTGCGAGTTCGCTTTTATTGCCGGTGGTCAGAACCATGGCGCCGGTTTTGTTGGAGAGAGCCATCAAGGTGATGCCGCGCAAGCGAGCCTGGATGTTCTCTTCGGTGACGTCGGGCTTGCGGCCGGCAAAGACGGGGGCCAGCCCTTCGAGAACGCTCTCATAGGGGCCGCAAATGGGGATCAGCTCGCAGCGGATGTCGAGGCGCTGGGCCATTTCCTGGGCGTCGCGCAGGCTGTGATCGGAGGAAAACGGTCCCGGCATGGCGACACCGGTGACGTTCTCTTTACCGACCGCTTCCACGGCAACAGCGGCGACCAGCGAGGAATCGATACCTCCAGAGAGTCCAATGAGCACGCGCGAAAAACCGCATTTGCGAATATAGTCGCGGGTGCCCAGGACCAGAGCCTGATAGACGGCATCGCACTCGTTGGAAAAATCCTCGTGCCGGTCACCGGTGCCGGTGTCGATGTCGACCAGCACCAGATCCTCGTCGAAACTGCGCGCGGAGGCAATCACTTCGCCGCCCGCGCTCATAGCGAAGCTGGAACCGTCGAAGACCAGTTGATCGTCCCCGCCGATTTGATTCACGTACAGCACCGGCTTGGCGTAGCGTTTCGCGACCGAGCTATAAATGCGGCGGCGCATTTCGCGTTTTCCCATGTTGTAGGGGGAAGCGTTGATGCAGATCAGCATTTGCGCGCCGGCGTGGAAGAGTTCCTCTACCGGGTCGCGCTGATAAAGGCGTTGCTGCCAGTAATTCCGGTCATTCCAGGCGTCTTCGCAAATGGTGAGCGCCACGGGCAGGCCGCGCAGCGTGAACAGTTCGACCCGTTCGGCGGGATTGAAATAGCGGGCTTCGTCGAAGACGTCATAGGTGGGCAGCAGCGTCTTGTGTTGGCGGAACACGATCTGGCCGCCTTCGATGACGGCGGCGCTGTTGCGGGCGCGTTTGCCCACGTTCTGCTCGCTGCGGCTGACGTAGCCGCAGACGATGGCCAGGTCGAGGTCCGCTGTTTCGCGGGCCAGGCGGTCGAGTTCTTCGATGTTGCGATCCAGGAAACTGGATTTCTCCACCAGGTCGCGCGGGGGGT
This sequence comes from Acidobacteriota bacterium, assembly GCA_039931205.1. Taxonomy (GTDB): domain Bacteria; phylum Acidobacteriota; class Terriglobia; order Bryobacterales; family Bryobacteraceae; genus Palsa-187. The sequence goes on along the minus strand of JBDTSJ010000046.1, from coordinate 164,191 downwards.
AGCCGGTGAGAGAGAGCTCCGGGAATACCACTACTTCGGCCCCGCGGGAGGCTGCGGTGCGGGCGGCGCGCGCCATCGAGTCCACGTTGCCGCGGAAGTCGCCGATCGTTGGATTGAGCTGCGCCAGGGCCACGCGCATGGATTCCTCTATTGTAGCTGGGGGCTGCGGGCCGTTATTTTGTTTTGAGCAACAGCGTGAGTTCGTCTATTTTGGCGGAGAGTTCCGCATAGCGCAAATCGGCGGCGGAGACGGGGCGTTTTTCGAAAGAGAATGCTCCGTTGGGTTCCAATGTCCCGCGCTCTACTTCGTGCAGGTCTTCGATGCCCTGGCGATTGGCGGCCATGCGCAACTCGCGTACGGTCAACACTTCTTTCTTCAAGGCCGCGTGGTCCAGCTTGCCGCCTTGGATGAGCGTCGTGGCGGCGCCGCCGAACAATCGGTCCAGGCGCGGGTGGTGGAACACCAATCGTACCGTTAAGTAGTTGGCTGCCAGCAGGGCGATGGCGCCGATCATGCCGCCCGTCAGCGTGCTGTCGTCTCCGATGATGGCGTTCTGCACGGTGTTGGATAGCATCAGCAGCACGATGAGATCGAACGGCGTCAGTTGTGCCAGTTCCCGCTTCCCGAAGGTTCGGAGCAGGGCGATGAGGAAGAAATAGACGAGAACCGCACGCACGATTTTCTCGAGAATCGGAAGGGGCAGGTTGAAAAGATGGGAGAGCATCGCTCCCATGCTACTTCTTTAGAGCGTCTTCGGCGATTTTGTTGATTTCCGGGCCGATGGCGTTTAGCTCTGATTGAATCAGCTCCGACATTTTCGCATTGATCACCGGAAGTTTCTGCAGCGACGCGCGGCCGGGGGGGGACTCGTAGAAGGCCAGTAGACCGTCGATTTCCTCGGCAGTGAAATTCTCGCTGTAGAACTTCACCATTTGCGGGCGGATTTTCTCCACCCGGGTCTTCACCAGCTTTACGATCTTGTCGACCGCCTCTTTGGTGCGGGCTTTTTGTTGCGGCGTGGTGGCCAGGGGCGCCATCATTTCCTGCATCTGCGCCGAAACCACATTCACCACGGAATCGGAGCCGGTCAGTTGCAGGATCTGCTCGATTTTCTGGTCCTTGGTAGCCTGCGCGGCGGCGGTCAAGGCAGTCATCAGAAGGCAGACCAAAAGACGGCGCATATTATTTCTTCGGCTCTGATTTAGCCGCGAGGGCCTTCTCCACATCAGCGCGGGTCCACGGGACGTCCGGATTGGGAGCATGCACGGGGACATAACGCTCATAATCCAGCTTCAGGCGCTTGAGGTTTTCTCCCAGAGCCAGCACGAATTCATTGGCGGGTTGGCCGGCGGCGGGCAGCGTGAAGTCGCCTTGGAACAGGACTTTTTCTTTAGGCAGGAAGGCGATCAGCATGCCGTTGGTGTGGTTCATTCCTTTTGCAATGTGATGAAACTCGATCGTCCGCGTGCCGTCGCCAATGCTGTACTTGTCGTCGACTGCGACGAATTTCGGCTGCTTGCCGGATTTCGCCAGCGCATCTTCGAGTAACGTACGGGGTGTGCTTAGGGCGCGACTCAGATACTCCACGTTGTTCTTCTGGGTGATGATGGTGGCGCCTTCGGCCACAAAGGGAGCCAGTCCGCTGGAATGGTCGAAGTGGTAATGCGTGTTGAAGACGTATTTAATGGGCTTGTTGGGGATCAGGCGCTTGGCTTCGGCGATGACGGCAAGGCCGCGGGCTTCACTTTGCGGGCCTTCCAGCACCATGATGTACGTCTTGAATTCCACCGCCATGGCTACATAGCCGCCGGTGATGCGATAGACACCCTCGGCCAGTTTCTCTGAGACTACGGCTGGAGCAGCAGGAGGACCTCCCCCTTTTGCGGCGCCGGGTGCGGGTCCGCCTTTGCCGGCGGCGGGCGGAGGAGGAGTCATCAGCTCGGTGACGTTGGCGGGATTCGGAGTGGCGCTGATGAGGGTGGCGTCGAAAGTGACGTCTCCGCCGCGGCGCTGCTGGATTTTCATGGGCACTTTGACGCCGCCGAAGTCGCGGTAATTGCCGAAAACGTTTTCCACCAGCATGTCGCCCAGCAAGGGATGTTCCAGCCAGGTCTCCACGCGGTCGATCATGTTGGTCTTGGGGTCAATGTAGCCGTTGACCTTGTATGCGGAGCCGGAAGGAGCCTTTTGCGTGGTCATATAAGAAACCACGTCGTAGGTGCCTTTTACCTTCTGCCGGCTGACCGTGGCGTTACTCGCGGCGGCGCCTTTGAGGAAGCCCCATGGGGTGAGGTAGATCTCCAGTTGCTGCGCCCACGCGGCGTTGGCGGGCGTGATGTTCTGATTGAATGGCTGGGGGGTGGGCGGTCCGCCGGTGATGGGCGGGGTCATCTGCGTACCCGTTGCGCGCGAGGCGGGTTGGGCTCCCAGGGTAATGGTGCGGACGTAGCTGGTGATGGGATTTCCCGCCCAAGGTCCTTTGGATGCGGGGGCTTGTCCGAAATTTACGTTGGAAGCCGAGCCGGTGAAGGTGATGGACGTCAGGTTGTCGGCGCCCATGGCCTTGGACGCAGCGGCTAGAACAGCTTTCGCATCCTGCGCGTTAGCGCCAGCAGCTAGGGCGGTGGCTACGGCTACGGTACGGAAGAAGGTTCGCATCGCGTTGATTATACCGTGTGGCATCGCATGCGGCGGGCCGGCTGTAGTACTGCCGAGGGCGCCCAATTGCTGTAGTTTGGAAGTAGCCATGGCGATTGCTCCCCTGCTCTTCCTATTGCTGATCGCGTTGCCTCTGGGGGCGCAGACGCGCCACGCGCTGGATCTGAAATCCTTCGACAAAGTCTGGTCCACGGTTCGCGACACGCATTGGGAGAAGCGGCCGGGCGGGCTCGATTGGGACGCCATCGGCAAAGAATATCGGCCCCGCGTGGAAGCGGCGGCGACGTCCGATGAGGCTCGCACGGTGATGCGGGAAATGCTGGGGCGGCTGCGTCAGACACACTTCGGGATATTTTCAGAGCAGGTCTACGATTCCCTGGAGGATGGCGACGGGCCGTCCGGTTCGGGTGAAACCGGCTTGGACGTGAGGCCGATGGAGGGCCAGGTGGTGGTTGTGTCCATCCAACCCGGTTCGCCGGCGGAACGCGCGGGAGTCCATCTGGGATGGGTAGTGCAGAGCGTGAATGGACGTCCTTTGGAGCCACTGATAGTAGCGGCGCGGCAGAATCCGGACATTCACGTCTTACAGCTTACGCGGTCATTTCTTGCGCGCTTGAGCGGGCCGGTGGGCGGGCAGCTGGATGTCGAGTTTCTGGACGGACGAGGAGAGAGGGTTCCTCTGCGGCTGGGCTTGGCCGCGCCTCGCGGCGAGTTGGCGGAGTTCGGCAATTTGCCTCCGCAGCGCGTGTGGTACGAAGAAAAACGGTTGGGCGTGACGGCGTATGTACGCTTCAATGTGTTCCTGGACATACCGCGCGTGATTCCGGGGTTTGGGCGGACGCTGCAGGGCTGTAAGCCGTGCGACGGGCTGGTGATCGATTTGCGAGGCAATCCCGGAGGCATCGGGGGGATGGCCGCGGGCATGGCGGGTTTCCTAGTCGAGAAGACCAACCAGAAGCTGGGTACGATGTACATGCGCGACGCCACTTTGAACTTTGTGATCAATCCACGCCCCGACGTGTTTGGCGGACCCGTGGCCGTGCTGATCGATGGGACCTCGGCGTCCACGGCGGAAATCTTCGCGGGCGGGTTGCAGGCGTTGGGACGCGCCAGGGTGTTCGGGACGCGCAGCGCGGCGGCGGCCCTGCCATCGCTGCTCACGCGCTTGCCCAATGGGGATGGATTTCAATACGCAGTGGCAAACTACATTTCCCAGGACGGGAAACCTTTGGAAGGCGTGGGCGTCACACCAGATGAGGAAGTGCTGCTGAACCGCCGGACGCTCTTAGCCGGCCAGGACGCGGTGCTGGACCGGGCTCTGGTGTGGATTCAGGAACAAAAAGGAAAATAGATGACTACACGACGGTCCGTAACGCTGGGGTTGGCACTTTTTGTCGCGGGGGGGCGCATGGGCTGCCGGCCTGCCTTCCGCCGAATCGCTGCTGGACCGCTACGTGGAAGTCACGGGGGGTAAAGCGGCATACGAGAATCGCAAGAGCGAGGTCGCGCACGGGACGATGGAGTTTGTGGCGCAAGGTCTCAAAGGCAAGATGGTCCGGTATGCGGATGCGTCCGGCTTGTACCGCATGACCATGGACCTGCCTGGGATTGGAACGATGGAAACGGGAGTCCGGGATGGCGTGGCGTGGGAACGCAGCGATCTGATGGGTCCGCGCACCAAGACGGGTGCGGAACGGGCGGAATCCCTGCGGGAAGCGGTGCTGAATTCCATTTCTTTGTGGCGGCAGTTGTTCCCCAAAGTGGAGACGATTGGCGAGGAAACGGTAAACGGCGAGGAGTGTTATAAAGTCGCAATGTACCCCGGCGAAGGGAATCTTGAGACCTTGTTCCTGTCGAAAAAGTCCGGACTGGCCGTGAAGTTGACGACCGTGACCAGCACCCAGATGGGCGACCTGGCGGCGGAGATACTGTTTTCCGGCTACAAGAATTTTGGTGGGATTCTCACGCCTGTGAAGGTGATCGAAAGGGCCGCAGGCCAGGAGATCTCGATCACGCTGGATAGCGTGGAGGTGAATGCGCCGATTCCCGCGGATCAGCTCGAATTTCCCGCGGATGTGGCCGCGCTGCTGGGGAAACAGAAAGTGAATTAGAACGCAGCGGCTAGGAGTCTGCCGGCGGCGGGGCGTAGCGGAAGAAACGGGTCCGGCAACTGCGGCAGCGGAACGGCCACCGGCCCACCATTTGAAACAGCGACACCAGGAAGCCTTCGCTGCGGGCTCGCCGGATGTCGACGGAGCCGCATTTGGGGCAAGTGAACTTTCCCGGATCTGCTTCCAGATGTTCTTCTAAGGATTCTTCTTCCATAGCGTCATGGATTGGAGTCTGCAACCCAAACCAAGCCTGCGTTTGAGAATAGCATGAGCCGTTACGCTTTGGCGCAAGAAGGTAACAGTTCCAAAATCACGCTGAATTCTCAACAATCGCGTGGCAAGGACTGGTATTTTACCTGGATTCGGGCTATAACTTTTAGAGGAGACTTCGTGGGCAACGCAGTTCTCCGCTTCTCAACCGTGCTTCAGCTCATAAAACAACGCAAAGGATGGCTGTTGGCATTCGGTATGGCGGCCATGTTCGGATGGGCTGCATTGAGCGGTCCCCAGGGCTTGCAGGGCCTGCTGGAAAAACGCCGCATGATTCGCGAACTGCAGGAGCAGAACGCCATCATCGAACTGGAAAACACGCAGCGCAAGGATCGCATCCAGCGGCTGGAAGAAAGCCCCAGTGAGCAGGAAATTGAGATTCGCAAGCAACTGAAGTTACAGAAGGAAGGCGAGACCACCTTCATTCTGCCGGGCGGAAAACCGGGCTCGGACGGCAAATCTCAGCCCGCCAAGGCTCGCAAGCGCCGTTAAGTCAAAGCCTACTTCTTCGCCGCTGCAAGTTCTCGCTCGATACTGCGGATGATGTCCGCCACTGGAAACGTTTCAATGAACGGGTCGCCGTTCACTAAAACGGTGGGAGTGCGGGCGACACCGCGGGCAACGCCTTCCTGATAATCGGCTTCCACGCGGTCCTGCAGTAGGGCGTCGGTTAGCGCGGCCACGGCTTTCCGCGGGTCTCCTTTATTGGCCGTTGCGAAAGCGGTGAGGTGGTCCTGGAAGTTCTCGGCTGTGATCTTTTCCTGCGCGGCCATGGTGGCTTTCCGGAATTCGACCGCCAGCGCGGGTGCGATGGATTCGAAATACCGCGAGGCGACTGCGGCGGAGCGCGCCCAGGCATGTTTCGCCAGCGGGAAATCGCGATGTTCGAAGGCCACCGTGCTTTTGAAGCGCGGGATAAGATCCTGGTCCATCATCTTGCGGAAGTCCGCGCAGTCCGGGCACTGCAAATCCTCATAGATCAGCACGCGCACCGTACTGGAGGCATTGCCTTCCACCAGTGCTTGCAGGCTTGACGGGGGCAACTTCTGGGCGGATAAACTCATCATGAAGGTGAGTAGCAGCAGGCAGGTTAGTTTCATGTTCAGGCAGTCTTACGGCGGCGCGTGAAGTCTTCCAGCAGCATTCCAGCTACTTCTTTTCCGTGCCGGAAGGCGTCTTTGTAGACCGCGTTGCGTTCGGCGCGGCTGAAGCCGTAACCCAGGCGATAGAGACTTTCGATGGAGAGGCCCAGGGCGAACGTGCCCGCCCAGCCGATGGCGGCCTTGGGGATGAGACCGCCGCCCAGGGGAATCTTTCCAGCAATTTCACGGGCCAGCGCGCGCCATCCAAAGGAACTGGCGGCGATGGAGGCAATCTCTGAACGCTGTTCGCGATAGCCGATGGGCCGGTCATTGGCGGCGGCCAGCAGGAACGCCATGCGGATCTGGTTCACCGTAAGGAAAACGGAATCGGAGCCGTAGGCTCCCACGGCCCAGGGTAGGGAAAAGAATGTGGGGACCACGTCCGGCAGTGCGGTGGCCAGGCAGAACAAAGCATTTTCTTTCGCGACTGCGCGGATGATGTTCTGGCTGGCGCGTTTGCGAAACGGATAGAACAGGCGCGCCAGAGGCAGGGCCAAATCTTCGCGCGCGGCTAGGATTTTACGAACGCTGTCTTCCGGATTGTCCACGTCGAACGCGAATTCGTTGGCGGGGCGCAGCAGAGAGGATTCGTAGAGAGTGATGTCGCAATCCGCGCGCCCGCGGATAATGGCACGCAGGGCTTCCGCGCGGCGTTGGGGGGACAGATGACGTGGAGCCAGGAATGTCTCCATGCGCCCCAGCATTTCAGGTGAACTGGCCACCAGGCCAATGCGTACCGGTTTTTCGGCCTCAAGGCGAACGTCGGCGGGGCTGAGGTTGCTCAGCGCGTGTTTGAGTTGGCGAAATAGTGTGACTGACATCTCTTATCGCGATCCGAAGATCCCGTCTCCATTCTAGCCCGACGCCGATTCGTTCTACTTGAATAGAGGATGAAAAGAAACCCAGGATGGTTTCATTGCTGGGGTGAAACTGCAGCGCGGGGGCGATTAACAGCAGCCGGGGAGGTTGATTGCGCAACGCGATGCCTGGAAAATAGCCGGCGCGCGCGAAGTCGCCGCGCTCCAGATGCCATTGGACACGCATCCAGTAGTCCAGAGCCTGCAGAGGGAGGTGAATGTCCTCCGAGGCTTTAATTTCGAGGACCGCCAGGCGCTCCTGATCGTCGACAGCCAGCAAATCGAGGATGCCTCGCTCGCCGGCCGCAATCTGGGGCGCTTGGCTGTAGAGCGGGGATTCTTCCAGCGAGGGATCTATGCGCGCGAGGTGCCCGCGGATTTGCGACTCCAGCCAGGCTTCGGGGTCGCGGAGGTAGAGAGGATTTTTTCGGTCAGCGACGTTCGGATGGCGCAGGCGGGCAAGGCCTCGCGCCAGCGCTTCGACTTCCGGAATCTGGCGGGCGCCGGCCACGTGGCGCTCGCGATCCAGTCCAAACAGCAGTTCCGTGCCGGACGTGCGAGCGAACTCCACGCCACGCACGCAGAGGCTGACGGCGCCGCCCGGTCTCGCGATCCTTTGAACGCCTTCCACGCCGGCCAGACGCGCAATCCACTCTTCGGCCAGTGTGCCTGTATAGGCGGGGGAACGAAAGGGTTCCAGGCGTGTGGAGAAATTGGTGTAGTCGGCAGGATTGACGGCTTCCTCGACGCCCGGTCCGTGGACGAACACGGCGGTCTGGGCGCTGCCGGGGTCCAGAAATCGTACGCGATGGCAGGTATTCATCTCGGACCCGATAGGCAGAAAGATGATGAGCCCACCGACGGCGAGGCGCGTTTCGCGGCGGCGCAGATAGTCCAGCCAGATCAGGCCGAAGCTAAGCGCGGCATCGGGATCCTGTGCATCCGTGGCCGCGCCGATAGCCGCCATCGCGGAGCTGCCCTTACGCAGCAACGCGCGTGGAAACGCCGGGGAAAGGGTGTGCTGCAGATCCTGTTCCGTACTCAGTTCTTCGATGCGCCAATCCGGGTATTGGCGCCGCAGAGCCAGGCGAAACTGTTCGCGATATTTGAGGCGGTCGCTCTTGCGGGGCACAGTTGCATTGGAAGGCTGAGCCATGTCGACCAACAGGAGCGAACCTTTGCGGCCTCCGAACTGTTCGGTTTCGAGTTCCAGCTTGCCGCGGCGCTCGGCGCGCACGGCGCTGATGCGGCGGACCAAATTCATGGTCGTGCTCCAACATTCGATGGTGGGGCGGGCGGCGGGTCCGGATACCACGAAGTTATCCGCTCCGATGGCGATGGGGTCGGAACCGGGTTCCACAGCCACCGGCTGGCGCGCGGTTAGCAGGAAGCGCTCGATGGCGGCGCGGACTTCGGCGATTTTTCCAACGGCAGGCTGCACTGCTTTCTAGTGCGTCCAGCGCGTCTAGAATATCAGTTGTTTTCTGGAAGAAAGATGGCGTTCCAGTTCTTTGCGGTCCCGGAAGTAGGCAGGTTTTGTACTCAACGTAGGCGAGAGGTTGCGGGCCTGGTCGTCGAAAAAGGTGGACTCGGGGTCATCGCTCACACCCGGCATCAGGATCGAGGACGAGGGTGTTTGCGCCGATAATTCCACGATTCGCGTGGCGGCTTGGCCGGAGTTGCCGATATGGGCAGCGGCAGGAAAGCTGGAGGCGGGGCGCTGGAAAAAGATCGTCCGCGCGGTTTCCATGCCGGCCTGGGGAATGACGCCTCCACCCACCGGGTTGGACTCATGAGCGCCTTCGCGCGCGACGCGAAAGAGGTCGCCGAACTTCGACCCATAGTCGAAATCGACTTCCAGGCGATCTTGCGCGCGTATCAGCGCCGCCCGCAGACGGGTGTCGCTGAGGGACTGGGGTGGTTCCAGCGAGGCGGCATCCGGGCCCAGTTCCATTTTCAAGAGATAGAACGCCAATGCTTCCACGGAATCGGCGTCGGCCCGGCGATTCCAACCGGTCAGTCGGCGCGCGAATTTCGATTCCGGTACCGACTTCGCCAGACGCGCCTGCCACGCATCGGCTTTATAGACGTCGGTGGAGAATGCCAGGTCTTGCACGCGCCCGAAGGGCCATGTGCGTTGGACCCGCAACAGCTCCAGGCTGGCGGCGTCGCCGTTCTTGGACGGTCCCGCGCGGCGCAGGAATCCCCCCGCCGCGGAGGCTCCGCCGGAGTCGAAAATCTCTCCCCCAGCGGTCCCGATGAACGCGGCGCCTGGGATCTGGTTCATCGACAAAGCGCGGTGGGCTTCGGCAAGCGTGCGGGCCGTTAGTAGAGACCAGGCTTCGTCGAGCGCCGCAGCCCCCGCATCTTTCGGGCTGCCGGACCAGCCGACGGTGATGAATTGGGTATGCCCCACCACAGGAAACGGAATCCCAGGGGGGGCGACGCCGGCCATCGCGAGGCCGCCCTCGGTGGCGTACAGCGTCATTTCGTAAGGACGATCCGGGGCGTTCCAATCGGCGATGGGATCCAGTACTGCGATCACGGATTTCGAAGTGGTGCGCGAGGGCGCCAGCAGCAGGTCATTGGAGCCGTGAATCCATTGGAACGCTCGGCGGCTGTAGGCGGCGACATTCGCCGCGCTCACGGGAGCGGCCTTTAGTTCGGGATGCTCTTCCAGATATCGATTGATTCCCGCGGCGTAGGCGTTCACGATGGGCCGCACTGCGCGCGAGAGCACCGACGGATCGGCCTCTCCCGCATTCCTCAGATTCGCCAGCAGCGCAACGGTACGATCCCCCGCTTGGGCGTAGCCGGCGCCGAATGCCGCGCCCGCGGGAGTGGCCGCGAAGATGTGCGGGGCGCCGAACGCATCGCGCAGGATTTCGATATTTTCCGCCGCCGCGGGGATCGCGAGCAGCAACAGGGCACAGACAAGCCGCGACCGTGAGGGAGCGGGGATCACTAGCGGAGCCTTAAGTGGGGCGATTCTCGTCGTCGATGGAAATCTTCAAGGCGCGCAGGAATTTCTGGTCTTGTGACGTCAGGCTAATTTTGCCACCCAGCTTGCGGCGGCCCTTTTGCGGAGGCGCCTGCATCTCCACATTTTCCTCGGTCTCGTCGCTGGAATCGTCGTCGGCGTCTTCGCTGCGTTTGTTGAAGCCGATGGTGGCTTCCAGAACCAGGAAGACGTCGTAGCCGGCGCGTTTTATCTCGCCGATCGCGGCGGCGATGCGGTCGGAATCCGAGAGCGACTCATTGATCGCATTCCCCAACTCCTGCATTAAATCTTTGAGTCGGTCTTCCAAAAATAGCCTCAACTACAGCATACCGGATTGTGTCCGGTGGGTCACGTGAAATCTTTACCCTAAAGCGCCGCCAGCGCGGCTTTAAGACGTTGAGATGTAAAGGGAATCTGCCGCAAGCGCGCTCCCGTGGCGTCAAATATTGCGTTGCCGATGGCCGCGCCGATCAAGGTAATGGATGTTTCCCCCGCTCCGGTGGCTTCCGCATCCGGGCGGTCGAGGATCACGGTCTCGATTTTCGGAATTTCAAAGCCCACTGGCAGGCTGTGGTAGGTCCGCCAGTCGACGGAGGTGATTTTCTCGTCGTCCCAGGTCACTTCCTCGCCCAGCGCCCGGCTCATGCCTTGCAGGGCGCCACCCTCCACCTGATTGCGCAGGCCGTCGGGATTCGACACCGGGCCTACGTCATTGGCCGAGACAATGCGGCGCACCTTTACTTCGCTAGTATCCTGGTTCACTTCCACGTCAACAATGATGGAGGTATAGCCGTTGTCGCCTTCGTAGAGCACGCACGCAACTCCGCGTCCGGAGACGATTCCGGTGCGTGGAATGCGGGCGCGCGCCGCCGGACGAGGGGTCCAGTTGGCGGCTTTCGCTGCGGCTCTCACCACGTCGATCATGCGCGGATCGCGCAGGTGGCGCAGGCGAAATTCCACGGGATCGGCTTTGGCGGCCAGGGCCAACTCGTCCAGGAAACATTCGTGCGCAAAAGTATTCTGCAGGCGCGCGGGGGAGCGCAGCGGGCCGGTCCAGAAGGCCGACTCGACGGCGTGTGTTAGGACGCGTCCGCTGGCGATGGAGCCCGTGCCGCGATTGCTGCCGCCCACAGCAGCCGCCAGATAGGACGGAATGGCATTGCTGCCGTTGTTGAAAGCTCCCGCCTCAGGCGCGGGGGAGCGCGGCGTGAAGCCTGCCGGCTGGAATCCGAGCAGTGAGCCAGTGATGATATTCCCGGGCGTTCCCGCTCCCGGACGTCCACCCAACCCAGGCGACCAGCTTTCGAAATCCCACGCGACGATGTTGCCCTTCGCGTCCAAACCCGCGCGCTGGTCCATCACATACGCTGGACCGTAATTCTCAAACGCCATTTCATCTTTGCGGGTGAGTTGTACACGGACGGGTTTGCCTACCGCCTGTGACAGGATTGCTGCGTCGTAAGTCGCGGTGTCGGCTCCGTTGACGCCGTAGCAGCCCGACCCTCGTGCGAAGATGACGCGCACGTTTTCCGGTTTCAAGCCCAGAACTGTAGCGGAAGTGGACTTCTGATACCACACGGCTTGCGTCGCGGACCAGAGAATCGCCTTCTCGCCCTGCACGTCGGCGACGGCGCACGAACTGCCTAGCGATCCGTGCATCTGATACGGATGCAGATAGGTGGCTCGTAAAGTTGTGGCAGCGCCCGCCAGGGTTGGATCGACATCCTTCGAATCCACGGCCAGCGTGTCTCGCGAGGGTTTTTGTGCGCGCAGGACATCGTAAAACTTTGCATAGCTCGGCAGCGCCTTGCCGCGGCTCCAGGTGACCTTGAGTTTGGCCGCCGCTTGCAGCGCTTGCCACGGCTTTTCCGCCACCACTCCGATGAAATCCTTTTTGACCACCACTTTGACCAGGCCGGGCATGCCTTTTACGGAACTCTCATCCACACTGACAACGGTGGCTCCCACCGTGGGCGGCCGTACGACGCGGCCGTGCAGCATGCCCGGCAGGCGCACATTATGCACGAACGGAAATGCGCCCGTGACCAATGCGGGTAGATCTGGATTCGCGACCGGCTTCCCCAGGACGGTCCATTCCCTCGGGTGTTTGCGCTTGGCGGTGGCGCTGAGGGAGAGATTGAATTTCTTGCCGCCGACCAGCTGCCCATAGCTTACGTTGCGCGAGGCAGCGCCCTTGACGGAGATCGAACCGTTGGCGGCGGACAACTGCTCCACGGGAGCATTGAGGCGCTCCGCTGCCATCTTGAGCAAAGCTTCGCGCGCGGTGGCGGCCGCTAGTCCCAGGTTCTGGTGGTTGAAATTGGTGGGGTGGGATTGGCTACCCGAGGTGTGTGCCTGATCCGGCGTCAGCGCCGTATCGCAATAGATCAGCTTCACGCGCTCAAACGGCACGGACAGTTCCTCCGCCACCAATTGCGCTTGTGCGATGGAGATGCCTTGTCCCAATTCCTCCTTGCCGCTGTAAGCGGTGATGCTGTTGTCGGCGGCGACGGCGATCCACGAGTCCAGTTGATTCATTGGCGGCGATCCAGCGACCGCGCCCTGTCCGAACGCGTCGCTCGCAGCGGAGAATCCGACGATCAGCGCTCCCGACGTCTTCAGGAAATCGCGCCGCGAGAATCCCGCTTGCCGCAACGCCGCGCGAGCGGAGGGGCTGTGATTCATCGCGCCACCTCCCGGCTATAGCGTTGAATCGCCCGCAGCATTCTCGAACTCGTAAAGCAGCGGCACAATACACCCGACATCGCCTGCTGAATCTCGCGCTCGCTGGCCTTGGGGTTCTTGTCGAGATACGCTTTTGCCGTCATGATGACGCCGTTTAGGCAGAAGCCGCACTGGCCCGCCTGCTCCGCGATGAAGGCTTGTTGGATGGGGTGGGGTTTCTGAATGCTTCCCAAGCCTTCCAGGGTTGTGACCTCGGCGCCCTCCACTGATTTCAAGGGCGTCACGCATGAGCGTACGGCTTGGCCTTTGATAATGACGGTGCAGGCTCCGCACTGGCCCAGGCCGCATCCGAATTTCGGTCCGTTCAGCGCCAAGTCGTCGCTGAGCGCGTATAGCAGCGGAGTATCCGGGTCCAGGTCCAGCGAATGGGTCTGGCCGTTGACCTTGATGGAGATGCTCATAGCCTGTGCAGACCAGCGTAGGGCGGAAGCCAACGCGCGTCAAGGGCGGAGTTCGCTATGCTGTGGAGCGGCCCCATGCAGACCATGCCAACTCAGACCGAATCGCGAGTGCGACCGGTCATCCGTGTGGCTTCGGGAAATTTTCTGGAGATGTACGATTTCACGATCTTCGGCTACTACGCCGTGGCGATCGGGCAAACGTTTTTCCCCAGCGACAGCGATTTCGCGTCCTTGATGCGGTCGCTCATGACCTTCGGCGCGGGCTATTTGATGCGTCCTTTGGGTGCCATTCTGCTGGGTTCCTACATTGACCACCATGGCCGCCGTAAAGGATTATTGCTGACCCTGAGCCTGATGGCCGTGGGAACGCTTTCCATCGCGATCATGCCGTCCTACGCGTCCATCGGAATCCTGGCGCCCTTGCTGATTCTGCTGGGTAGATTGGTGCAGGGGCTCTCGGCCGGCGTCGAGTTGGGCGGGGTCGCGGTGTATCTTTCCGAGATCGCGCCGCCGGGACGCAAGGGCGCGTTCGTGTGTTGGCAATCCGGCAGTCAGCAGGTAGCCGTGATGCTGGCCGCCGTGATCGGCATCATTCTCAGCCTGACGCTGACACCTGCCGAAGTCGGACAATGGGGCTGGCGAATCCCGATGCTGGTGGGCTGCGGCATCATTCCCTTGATCTTTGTCCTGCGCAGCTCTCTGGGCGAAACCGAAGAGTTTCTGGCGCGCAAGGTAATCCCGTCGCGCGCGGAAATCATCCGGTCCATCAGTTCCAACTGGCGCTTGGTGATCCTGGGCATGATGCTGTCCACCATGACCACCGTGTCCTTCTATATGATCACCGCCTACACGCCCACCTTCGGCGGCACCACGTTGAAGCTGGACAACACGGGAGTCCAGTTAGTGATTCTGTGCGTGGCTGTCTCCAGCCTTTGTTGGCTGCCTTTGATGGGCCACGTGTCTGATAGAATCGGCCCGCGCCCGCTGTTGTTCACGTGTACCATCCTGATGCTGGGAACCGCGTATCCGGCGTTGGCTTGGCTAGTGGGCGAGCCATCGGTAACGCGGCTGTTGCTGGTCGAGCTGTGGTTCGCCGCACTCTACGCCAGCTATAACGCCGCCATGGCGCCTTACTTGATCGGATTGATGCCGCGCGAGGCCCGCACCATCGGCTTCTCCATCGCCTTCAGCTTGGCGACAGCGGTGTTCGGGGGCTTCACACCGGCCATCTGTACGTATCTGATCGAGGTCACCGGGAATAAGGCATTCCCAGGATTGTGGCTTTCGTTCGCGGCGGGACTAGGATTAATCGCCACGATTCTCACGGCCAAGTCGCGACCGGCAGCGGAAGTTTGACCGCCCTTATCCCAAGGAGAGTAGCTCGGGTGCGATGGCTTGCGTGTCCGAAAAATGCATGAATAGGCCGCGTTTCGTGTGGTTTTCGGTTTCCTACCGCAAGCGATTTCCGGTAGCCGTCCGGCAGAGCCCTCAGGGGTTTTCCGACAATGTCAGCCCCAGGATTTAGCTTAAGGGTTGAAGTGGAAGCCGTGCGGAATACCGCGAGAATCTGGCTGCGGCATGCACTTCCTTGGCGTGATCGCCTGCCGCCGTTCTTTGCTGCTGTGTCGAGGCCTTGCGGGACTCGCGTTGCTTGTCTCCCTGGGCCTTCCTTTGTCAGCCCAATCGCTCGAATCGCCCGCCCTTCGCGCCTGGAAGTATAGCGCCGCGGCTATGGTGACGGCGACGGCTCTCGACGCCAGTAGCAGCTACGGGCGCGTCGAGCTGAACCCCGCGATGGCCGGCCAGGACGGAAAGTTTGGGGGGAGGGCAATCGCCATTAAAGCTGGGATCGCCTTCGGGGGCGTATGGCTGGAGTCGCGTCTGCTCCGGGGCCATCCTAAACTCGCGAAGCCGTTGACCATCTTCAACTATGTTCTTGCCGGTGGCTATGGCAGTGCCGCGGCGTTTAACATGAGGACCCGTTAGGCTTGCTGGGGGACTCTAGCGGCGTTGCATGCCGTTGGCCTTCAGGGCCGCGTCGATCGCCGAACTCGACAGAAAACGGATCAAAGCCTGTCCTGTTTCCCGATTCTTGCTTTGCGGACTGATGCCCGCGCCGATGGTCACGTAATTCTGCAATTCCTGTGGTAGCAAACCCGCCAATTCCAGCCCCGCCACCGGAATAATCTCACTCGCCAGTGTCAGCACCAGTTCCGCTTTCCCTTGGACCACATCCTCGGTAGCGCCTGTGGAGCTGGGCTCAAAAATCGTTTTCGCTTTCACTTCCGCCGCGATGCCGAATTGCGCCACGATCTTCTCGATCTGTAAACGGCTCGCGCCCTCTTGGGCGTACGTGATCGACTTGGCGGAGACCAGCGCCTGTTTGAAGGCGGCAGGCGTCCGCAAGTCAGGTTTGCGCGCTCCCTTACGAACGCCCACCGCGATGCCTGAGTTCGCCAGATTCACGCGCGTCGCGCCATCGATCTTGCCCGCGGCAACCAGGGCGTCCAGCGGCTCGGATGTCAACAGGGCGACATCGAATGCTTCACCCGCTGCAATCCGCGTACGCAGGGAATTCGAAGTGGCGAACTCAAGCGCGATCTTGCGTCCCGCGGCCTTCTCCGCTTGCGGCAGCACCTGTTCCATCACCGCGCGAATTCCATTCGAGCTGAGCACTCGCAGCGCAGGCTGCTGCGCGTACAAACCCGACGCGCAAATCAGGAGGGAGATGAAGAGCCTTGCAGTCATGGCACACGAGTGTTTCATTGCCGGGAGGCCCGTTCCAATTGGCTTGTCCTAAGTGTTGGCAGCGTCCACCAGGGGAGCTCCGGTGCACGATTCGGGTGAACCGGGCCAGCTCGATCCGCGGTATTTGCCCAGGATGCGCCCGAGGAAGAGAATGACAGGGAAAACGATCCGTTGAACGGCTGGGGGCGGCGCCACAAGCAACTGGGTCTCGCGATGCCGCCACAGCACATGGGCCAAGTACAAGAGTGACGGCCTGCCGGTAGGGCTGGCGTTCACAACCGCAAAGACACCTTGCAGATAGCGATCCAAGTCTCCTGCCGGAATGGCTCGTCCACTCATCTCTAAGAGATCGTCGCCGGCGTTCCACCATCGGTGAACGACGCCGGCGGCAAAGACCGCACTCCCACCAGCCGGCACCACGACGTTCTCCTTCCCCACTTGCGCCCCCAGCGTTCCTGCTTTTACACTGCCTTCCTCGCGCTGATCGAAGTGTATGTGGGCAGGCGGACCATCCATTCCCGGCGGTAACGAGCCATCGATGCTCAAAACGATTTGACCCTGGCGGTCACGTACCCGGCGCAGGCGCAGAATTTCTTTTGTGTGGCGATTCTCTAATTTCAGGAAGCTATCCATAACGGTGATTGGTCAAAGCAAGTGGAAGGAGGTCAAGATGGAGGCTTCCACGTTCACTGGTTTTGCGGCGCGCGTCCCCGGCTTAAACCGCCATAGCTTGATTGTTTCCATCGCCTTGGCGTCCAGGCCGAACCCGAGAGGAGTGACGACGTGGATCTCCGTCGTGTGGCCGGTTGCATCCACGACCAAGGCAAGGCGCACGTCACCCTGCATCTCCGCTGCGCGCGCCTCTTTGGTGTAGGAAGGCTCCGGCTTGTAGATCACCTCTGGCGGTGTTACACCGTTTCCAATCCGATACACCGTGGAATCCAGCACCGGAGGCGGTCCACACTCGAATTCGATCGATCCTTCCGCTTCCCGGTCTTTACCGTCGATCGTTCCAGGCTTAAACCGCCATGACTCGATGGCTTTGGCCGCCGCGGCGCCCAACGTGTCGCGCGAAGTCCGCGGGCGTATCTGGCGTGGGACTCCGTCTGAGCCAATGCGTAAGTCCACTATGGTTCCTCCACCCGCGGCGGGACACGCCGCGGAATCCGGGGCGGCGTAGCGGATCACAAAAGGCTTGGTAGCAGGCGCGTCGTCCCCACGTTCGGGGCCGAGCGTGGAATAGAAGGCGAGTCTGACACGCCAGGGGCCGCCGTCGGGTAAATTAAAATTCACGTCGGCCGAACGAGCCACCTTCACAGGCCGCCCCTCGATTCGGCCGGGATTGTAGAGCCATCCCATCACTGCCTGCATCGCCATCGCGTCCAGTCCCAGCCCCAGACCGTGCAACACCTGAATGCGGGCAGGCTTTCCATCTACGTCCACTTCTACGTACAGAGACACAGTCCCTTGCAGTCCCGCCGCGCGGGCTTCCGGCGTGTATTCGGCATCCGCGCTGCTTATGAGAAGCGGGCGCGTGGGAAGAGGAACACCCTTTTGGGCCCGGCCAGTGATGGAGGGTCCATCTTGTGCGCAAATGGTGAGCGCCAGCAGAGGTAACCACGCATGGAGTGCTTTCATCGTTAGCTCCGAGGCGAATCGGTCAAACGGAAACAGTCACCCGCATGAAGGTAGCCGCAATGGAAGTGCTGCCGTCCGTGCCCTTGTTGTGGGCCTTCGCTTCTTCCACAAGTTGGCTGCGGAGGTCTTCTACTTTCCCGTCTTTTTCCGCGGCTTCAAAAGCGTTCATAGTGGGGCCATAGAATCGCCTGAACAAATCTATGATCTCCACCGGACTCTTGGGGGATAGGAAGCGAAACGTATCCTTGATCAGCGATATTTTCTCTTTGGGCACTCCGGCCTGGCCAAAACGTTCGATGATGTGCGAATCCACGCCCCAGGTCATGGGGCTGACGAAACCTTCCGGAGGCGGAGGCATGAAGGCGGCACTGATCTTGAGCACCTGTGAAACAAACGAAGTGGGATCGTTGGGGATCCAGTTGCCCATCACGATGCGTCCACCGGGCTTGGTGACGCGCACCATTTCTTTGGCCACATCGAAAGGCTTGGGAGCAAACATGGCGCCGAATACGGAAAGGGTCAGATCGAACGAGTGGTCGGCGACGCCTTGCAAGTTGCAGGCATCGCCTTCTTGAAAGGACAGGTTCTTGAGACCAGCCTCGGCGGCTCGTTTGTTGCCCGCGTCGACCAGGTTTCTGGCAATGTCGATGCCAACCACGTCGGCCCCCAAACGGGCCAGAGGAAGCGCCGTAGTGCCGTCTCCGCAGCCGAGGTCCAAAACCCGCAGCGGTGGCGTTACCCCGAGAGATTTGACCAGGGCTTCTCCAGATTCACGCATGAAGGCGGCAATCTCAGTGAAGTCGCCTTTCTCCCACAACGCCTTATTCGGATTCATATAAGGATTCTTATAGCACGTGTGGAATCCGGATTGGCGGCGGTCGCAATGAACGTTAGCGGCGATAGGAATTGTAGCCGCGCGTGGAACGAAACTGGCGCAGATTTTGCTCGTCTCTCGCGAGGATATCGCGGTCCCGCCCGCGTAATTGATCGGCGTTCGCAAGGTGTTGGAGATTCTTGATCGCTTTGTCCAGCTTGCCGGTGTCGAATTTGCCTTGCGCCGCCCGGTTTTCAAAGTCTTGGAGTGCCCGCGCAGCTTCGTTGAAATGTTTTGCCTCATGCCCATCGACGCGCGCGTTCGACGCGGTCATATTGAGGTCAGCCAGGACTTGCCTTATGAGGGAATTTTGGTTGCCGCCATAACGAGGGTCGTTCCCGTACCGGCCTTGATCCGGGTAAGGGACTCTCTGCTGGTTGCGGTTGTCATACGGGCCCTGTCCGCGGTTTTGAGCGGAGGCCACAAGGCTGAGACTCAGGACACTGGATGCAACGAGGATTGATTTCAGGAGACGTTTCATAACAACTTCTCTAAGGCAAGCTACTGCCCAAACGTAACTCAAAGAATCAGAGTCGGTTAAGCCTGCGGGTCGAGATTAGAAATGGCCGACAGGCACCGGCCTGGTGGTTCTGGGCCACTGAATCGGCGCGCGAGAGTAGCCGTTAGTGCTTAATGGCCGGGAGGATATTGGTGGGGTTAGGGACATGCTGATCGATTGCGCGGAGCATGATCGCAGCCATGGCGTAATCGCCCATCGTCGCCGCCAGTTCGATCATGCCTTGCTGTCCGAACTGCTTCACCACCTGGGCATATAATTCTGAACTCACCTTGCGGTCCTGAAATATGGCGCGGCCGAAGCGGACCACCAGCGCGTCCTTTTCCGGCAGGCCGGCCACGGGGCGGTTGAACTTCACTGCGTCGATGGTTTTCTGATCCACGCCCGCCCGTAGTGCTCCGCCTTCATGCGAGTTCCATTCATAGGCCTCATCGAACTCGCGAGCGGCGATCAGGGTACATAGCTGGTACATCGCGGTGCCCACCACAATGGTGCGGATGTACTTATTGAGCTGATCCATGGGTAGAGCGACGCCGGGGCTGTAAAGCGAGGTGGCCGCCGGCCCCGTCCCTGGCGTGGGTCGAGGATTGCCTTGTGCGTCTTTACCGATCACGGCGTCGTAGACATTCAGCGCATCGCCGGTAAGCTGCGCTCGTTTGATGAACGGCAGGCGCGAGTACGATTCGGGATCGATATCGGCGGGCAAGGCTTGCGCCGCCGCCATCCCAATTGTCGAAAGGGTCAAGATCAGAATTCGCATAGGGTCACCTTAGTTTCCGCTCAAGTTCCCGGGCCAGGGGGAATTCATATGATAAGCCGCTGAGTTCCCGACCATCTCGACGCGCCGGATCTTGTTGTTTTCGATGAGGAACGCCTCCGTTACCAGAATGCTGGAGGGGCGGTTGAAGCCCTTGAACTCGAAAGCCTTGCCGTTGGTGAGCACACCCTTGTTCACGGTGCCCTGATCGAAGATGGCATGTGCCCAGACGACGCCGCGCTCCTGATCTACCACCGGATAGCGGCGGTGATGGATGGATTGCACTACAAAGTAGTAGCCGAGCTTGAACTGGGCCATGCAGTCCATGGCGTTGCTGTCGATGCCGCTCGCGGGTACGGTGGCGGCCGGAGGCGCTCCGGCGGTGTAGGATCCGTTCTCGATGCGCTTGCAGTCGTCTGTGAATTGATAGGTCCCGGTGCCGTTGACGCCTTTGCCGTCGTTCTTCTGCAGGCCACTGAAATAGCTGTCGGCTGCGGCGATGAGTGCCGCGCGAGTGGCTCGCTGGGCGACAGGGATGGACTTGAACCAAAAGTCCTCCGGCTTGTAGGGATCCATCGCGTTAATGTTGTTGGGTCCGCCGCCGCCGGGTTTGAAGAAGGCGGTCTCGATTTCGGTGATGCGGCCCAATTCGATGCGCAGGCGGAGGCTCAGCAGCAGCAGGGCGCCGGCTTCCTTCATCGTGCCCATGTAGGCGACTTGTCCGCCTTCTGGGTCGGCGAAGTAATGCGAGTATGCGCCGCGGCCCTCGGCGGTTTTCCAATAGCCGTCGCCGATTTCGAGCACCTGGTTATTCTCGGTATACACGACGTCCTTGGATAAAGGCAGCCCGGAGGGATTATGCGCGACCACCGCCGTCAGGTACTGATTCACCAGGTTTTCCAAACAGGCCCGGTTGCAGTTGAGAGGGATGGGGCCTGTGGACGCGCCGGCGGGGGTTAAGGCCCCGGTCATCAAGGCGACTAGCAGCATGGCACCGGCGCCGAGGGTGAGTAGAGTGGCTCGCATGGGAACTCCTTCCGGTACATTCTAGCTCTGATTGAGCTGGTGTGCGCAGGGCGGGGTTTTTGATTGGGAACTACAAGTTCTTTGGTTGCCAGACTTGGATGAAAAGGTCTTGGGTTCGTTCCGTCATTTTCGGGGTAGTTTTAGCTTGGGTTCGTTCCGTCAAATTGCATATACATTCTCTTTTCGCCAGCCGCACATTTATAAGGGCTGTGGGTATCCTAACTTCTGTTGGATGGTTGGAGAGCCTCGAGGGTGGGGCAACGATTTCAGGAGGACTGTGTTAGTGGCGCGACAGGGCCGTGACTAGCCGAGAGCGGAGCCATGGGTCAATTCTCCGCCGGTGGTTTGATCTGATCGATCACCCAATATTCCACTGGGCCGGACCCCTTCGTGAGGCGCAGGCCGAACTGGTCTTGCAGGTTCGAGATGAGGAGGCTTTCGCCTTCGGGGCCGAAGCCTTGGGTACGGGCTTCCGGGGCGCTCCAGCGAATGTCGAAATCGTAGTAGCCGTTAAGCCCGGTTTGGTCGACGACTGTTTGGTTCATGAAGAGCGCCACTATGTTAGCGATGCCTGACACGGTTCCCTTGGTGGCGATGAGGCGGCCCCGGCTGTCGCTGACCGCTGCGTTGACGCGGCCCTCTTTTTCGGGAGGCACGGGTGCGTCCACCTGTCTAAGTTTGATGCCGCCCTTGTCGACCACAAGGTTCAGAATGTTTTCCTGGCGGGTTTCTTTGTGTAGTCGAAGCTGAAAGCGGTCCTCCAGCATGGCGCGCAGCATCTGGCGCACTTGTTCCTTGTTTTCGGCCGGCGAGAGCAAGGGAAACGTGTCCGCTGGCTTGGCCGCTACCGCGTAACTCTGCGTTTTCGCCCAATTCGGCAGCCCGGTTAGTTGCTTGTCCGAGTGCGCTACTACGTTGTAGGCGAAGCTGATCATGAAGAGAAGGTTGGTGCTGGAATCGATGTACTGGCCTCGGGGCAAGATTGGAGTGAAGTCCTCTTCCCGCAAGACCAGGGGACCGTTTGGCGGCAGCTCCCGGATGGACACCACGTCGAATTTCGGAGCCGCGGGCGCGGCGACTTGCTGGGCGTAGAGGGCCGCAGCCAGAATCCATACATGCAGAGCCATATATTCCCTTGAAGGGATTGTGGCATGGAAAACGCCGACGTGTGTGGAGCTATTTCCTGGTGGCCTTCAGGAGCCAGGGCGCTCCTGGATTCTTATGCCGGATGAAGTGCAGAGCGAGAGCGACTCCGCAGCCTAAGGCGATGGTGCCGGTCACGAAGAGCCATAGCTGGGGAAGCCCGAGGAGAATGATCAGCATGGAGGCAATGGTGGCAAACGCTCCACCGATGCCGCCGCCGACGGGGATGTTTGCCATGTTGATTTGCGGAGGGGTTATTTCTTGTTTCATTGGGGAAGATTCTCCTTTCGGTTTAGCGGTTCTTTGCCAAGGTAGAAGTGGCCAACATGCCGCCCAAGCCCATGGTTTCGACTGCGGACGACGGTACGATCACCATGGCGCCCTTTTCCTTGATGGCCTCATACAGCATGTTCATGGCGCGCAGGTGCAATGCGGTGGGGTTATCGGAATAATACTTCGCGGCTTCGGCGAATTTTTCCGCGACTTGGGTTTCGGCTTCGCCGAGGATGATGCGGGCGTGGCGCTCGCGGTCGGCCTGGGCTTCGCGCGACATGGCGTCCTGTAAAGCTTGCGGGATTTGTACGTCGCGGATTTCAACGGACTGCACGGTGATGCCCCAGGGGTTGGTCTTTTCATCGAGATTCTTTTGGAGTTGATGGCCCAGGGTTTCGCGCTCAGTCAACATTTGGGCCAGGCTGTGGCGCCCGATGGACTCGCGGAGGGCGGTTTGGGCGCTTAGGGCGATGGCGTCATCGAAGCTTTGCACTTCCAGCAGAGCTTTCTCCGCGCTCCATACCAGCCAGAAGATGGCGGCATCCACGTCGACCGGAACGGTGTCGCGGGTCAAGGTGGATTCCGCCGTGACGCTGGTGACGCGGACGCGCTGGTCGACAGGCGCGCTGACGACATCGATGATGGGGATGATCATGAACGTGCCGGGTCCGCGCAGGCCGCGATACTTGCCGAGGCGCATGAGCGCGACCTTCTGCCATTGCTGGATGACTTTGATGGAAAAGAGGAAATAGAAACCGGCGACGCCTCCCACAATGGCCGGAACAGGGTTGGTTGCTACGGCCGAGATCAGAAGGCCAGCTAACATGCAAACGATAAATAGAGTTACCGCCGGGGAACTGATGGTCGTATTCAGTTCGGGAATTCTGACAGCTTTTGCCATTTACTTTGTCCTCTTCCTGTTGGGTTCCGCATTTTCCAAGCGCTGCTGCAATGCATGGACGACTTCGCGGAGGGTGAAGCCGCCGGCCCCTGCGCGGGAGACCACGTCGTTTGCCAGTTGGTCCAGTTTGCGTGCGCGTTCGACATCGTCTTGGGGGGCGGAGCGATCGGAAACGAAGGTGCCGGTGCCCTGTTGCGTATCCAGTACGCCGCGGATCTCAAGCTCGCGGTAGGCGCGCAGCACGGTGTTAGGGTTAATTTCCAAATCCACGGCCACTTGCCGGACCGTGGGCAACTGATCGCCACGAGCCAACAGGCCGGAGGCCAAGCCGGCCTGGACCTGGTCCATGATCTGGCGATAGACGGGGACGCCGCTGTGTGGGTCCAATTTAAAGGCGAAGGGGGCCGTCTGGTTCATCTCGATAGCTAGTGTATTAGTATACTAATACATTGTCAATAGAAATCTGCAGGTGCGAAAATCCTGCTGCAAGCGAAACGAGATTCGGGCGCGGTCGCCGCTGGATGGAGCATTTTTAGGCCGCTGGGTCCATTCTTACGGGCGGCGATGCTAACCGGGAATACTGCTACGAGCACTGGCGCGGCACAGCGCGGCGGGTTCTTGACTACTAGTGGATGCTCAGGGAAGACGAGCTTTCCGCGTTCGCAGGCCGGTTCACATGAACACTCACAATCTGGGAGGTTGTGACGGGGCGGCTATCCAGAAAGAACATCAGGCGGCTGCCGCGTTCGATGAGGCCGGACTCCAGGACGCCGTTCTTATCGATGGAGCCTTGCAGCAACGCAGAGACGGGCTGAGGACAATAGTCCGGATGTCCGGAGATGCGAATCTCATTTCCACCGAGGCATTCAATGAGATAGTGGCGGCTCTTGGTTTCGACGTCGAGCAGCGCACCAGGGATCAGGTTTTTAAGATCCACGATAGCTCCGGAAGATGTGGTCATAGCAACCTCTACCTATTGTGATGCAATCGGGTGCCCATAGGTTGCGGGTATATCTATGAGTAGCTTAGCGAGGACGAGGGGCGGCGGAGTGGGCCTTTAGGCGCAACCCTGACCGGTAGTATTTGCCGTACGGTCCCAGGGCGCCGGGGAAGTAGGGCGGGTCTGCTAAACTGGAACTTCCCCGATATGCAGATTACATCAACACAACTCCGTCCAGGCATGGTGGTTATCTTCAACAAAGAGCTTCACACGGTGTTCAAGATGGAGCATCGGACGCCTGGGAACCTGCGCGGATTCGTGCAAGCCAAGATGCGGAATTTCCGTACGGGCAGCATGATGGAGCACCGGTTCTCCTCGGAAGACAAGATCGAGAAGGCGATGCTGGACGAGCAGGAAATGGAGTATTTGTACGATGACGGCGAATACTACTATTTCATGCACACGACGACGTTCGAGCAGATGCATCTGACCAAGGAATTGCTGGGCGATGCGACCAATTTTCTGATTCCGAATCTGAAAGTGGACGTGCAGTTTTACGATGGCAAGCCGCTGAGCGTGGATCTGCCTCCGACGGTGGACCTGACTGTGGTGGAGACGGAGCCGGGGATCAAGAGCGCGACGGCGTCGAACGTGACGAAGCCGGCGAAGCTGGAGACGGGGCTGGTGGTGCAGGTGCCTCCGTTTATTGTTGAGGGCGAGAAAATTAGGGTTTCCACGGCGGAGTCCGCGTATTTGGAGCGGGCGTAGGCTTACTCGATTGTCGAGACGACATTGGCCTTGATGATGCGCTGATCGGACGTGAGTAGGCGAAGGCCGTGGACGCGGGCGGTGGCCGCGATTATGGCGTCAGCCGGATCTTGCAGAGGCGTAAGGATTGCTCCAAACTCCCGGGCGATGGGGATTGTTATTGGGAATATGTGGTACAGCGTAGCTGTTTCCAATACCTGGTAGACGTGCTCCTGATCGAGCCGCAAGCGAGCCGGACCCGCGCGAAAAAGGTGCGCAAGTTCGATAAGGGACATCGCACTTATTCCGAATGGTTCGCCGCGCTGTTCCGCGGAAGTCAGGACGCGTGTTTGTTCCGCCGAGAGTCGGCGCGGGTCTGCGATCCATCGGATCAGGATATGAGTATCTAGAAGCAGCGTAGACGTCACGATGCTTTGCGTGGCTTCCGCCGAGCGGTTTGTGCTTCAGCGGCGTTCCGCTCGCGCACCATTTCCCAGGCATCTCCCATATTGAAGTTGACGATGTCACCGAGGATTTCAATCTGTCCAGCGAACATTCCCCTTGTGGTCTTGCGGGCTTTTTGGGGGGCGGGTTGCAGGATGGCGACTGGTTTACCGCGCTTAGTGATGGTGACGGAGCCGCCGGTTTCGTTGACTTCGTCGAGCAGGGCCAGGCATTTGGCTTTGAAATCGGTCGCGGAGACCTGCTGGTGCTTCATTGCTCCAGAATAGCAAAGTGGTCATCTGACCAGTTGGGCTCTATTACTCTTCCGGCAGATTCAACTTCTGGCGTAGCGGGGGCCAATAGGGGCTGGCGCGGAAACCACGCAGGTGCGGCAGTTGAAAAAACGGCAGTAAATTAAAATCGCGCTGCTCCACGGCTGCGTCCAGCCAGCGTGCTGCTTCCTCCCATTCGTTGCGCATCGCGTGATAGGTCGCCAAAGCGAGGGGGGCTCCGTAGGCAGTGCCGGGCCGGAGTTGATCGAGAATATGCTCCGCCTGGATCGAATCTCCGCCCGCGCTCGCGACGTAGGCAAGACAGGCAACCGCGCCAAGGTTCCCGGGAGCCAGAACGATCGCGTGCTCTGCAGCCTCGCGCATTTGATCGAGCATGCCGCGCGAATAGTAGTCGAAAGCCCGCAGGAGGAAGCCGAGGGGCCCACCGGGGTGGTTGTGAACGAGGCGCGTCACTTCGCTGGTGGCGTCCTCATCCCGCCCTAGCCCCCACAGCGTCACGGTACGGATTAAGCGGACCACGGGATTCAAGGGGTCTTGCTGGACCGCGCGATCCATATTCGACATGGCTTCGATGAGGCGTCCTGCTGGCAGGAGGAGCCGGCTTGCATGAGCAACCAGCACGAATGCGGGTACTGGATCGCACGAAATCGCCTTACGAAAAAGCCCTTCCGCTCGCGCCCAATCGTAATGCAGGACAGCGGCAACCGAGCCGAGCAAGGCATGGGCTTCCGGCAAGTCTGGATCGAGGGCCAGCGCGCGCTCCGCCGCGGCTTGGACCAGAGGCATCGCCTGCAGAGAGGGTATCAAGCCAGAACTCGCTAGTCCGTTGTAGGCGAAACCCTGACCAGCGTGCGGAAGCGCATAACCGGGATCGAGGGAAATGGCCTGTTCATAATAGGCATTGCCTGTCGCGAAGCCTTGTGGAGTTCCGCTGAGTACGGAATGAACTCCCTTGAGGTAGGCCTCATGCGCTTCCATTTTGGGGATGTGCTTGCGGCGTACCGCGGGGCTGGTGCTGAGCTTCGCGTGCAGTTTTCCGACAATCGTCGTGGCGATTTCGTCTTGCACGGCGAAGATGTCGTCCAGGTTGCGGTCGTAGCGCTCGCTCCACAGGTGGCTGCCGTCGTGGGCGGCGATCAACTGGGCGGTGATGCGAATGCGGTTAGCGGCTTTCCGGACGCTGCCCTCCAGGACGTGGGCTACGCCCAGGGTTTCGGCGATTTGGCGGATGTCGGTCTGCTTGCCTTTGAAGGCGAAGGCGGAGGTACGGGCGATCACCTTAAGTCCCGGGATTTGCGCCAGTGCGTTGATGATTTCTTCTGCCAGGCCGTCGCTGAAATATTCCTGCTCTGGATCGGCGGACATGTTGGCGAAGGGGAGTACGGCGATGGAGGGTTGCTGGTCTTGCGGCTTGGCCGTAATATTTTGTAATGCGGTTCTTAACTCCGTCATCGATTGGAAGCGGTCTTGCGGCGCTTTCTTCAGACATTTTGCGATGACGCTACGCAACGCCTCCGGAACTTTGAGAGTGCTAGGCTCGTCGCGCGCGACCGCAACCAGGCTATCGAACGCACGCTGGCCGGAGAGGACTTCGTAGAGCACGGACCCGAAGCTGAAGACTTCGGAGCGGGCATCGACGGGTTTGCCTTCGGCCTGCTCGGGGGACATATAGGGGATGGTGCCCATGACCATACCTTCGATTGTTTGGGTAGCGTCAGAGTTGGAAGCTTCTTTGGCCAAGCCGAAGTCCAGGAGCTTGGCTCCTCCGGCCCCGATCAGGATGTTGGCGGGTTTCAAATCGCGGTGGAGGATGGCTTTGGAGTGCGCGTCTTCGAGGGCGCTGGCTATTTGGATCGCGAGGCGGACGGCTTCGCCGGGGGCCAGGGGGCCTGAGAAGGGGTGGCCTTCAATGTACTCCATGACGAGGTAGCCGGGGCCGACGTCGTAGATTTGGCAGATGTGGGGATGGTTGAGTGCGGCGATGGCGCGGGCTTCCTGTTCGAAGCGGGTGCTGTGGGTGTTCTTGAGGCGTTTGATCGCTACGGTGCGGTTGAGGCGGGTGTCGCGGGCTTTCCAGACTTCGCCCATGCCGCCGGAGCCTATGGCGGCGATTAAGATATAGGGGCCTAGTGGGGTGTCGGGGGCCCAGGGAGACATGTCCTACGATTGTAGGCTAATGCCGGAGGTCCGCGGATGGCAACCACGCATCGCCGGTGCGGAGCTTTCGGAGAAGTGGGACTAGGGATTGTCCGCGCGACAATTTTCGAGGACTGCGACGGGTTTACACGCTTGGTGATGGTGACGTGGACCTCGGCGAGCAGGGCCAGGCACGAGGTCGCTGGTCGGGCCAGTTTTACAGGGCGCGGATGGCAACTACGGTTACGTCATCGGTGCGGGTGCCTTCAGAGAAGCGGGAGACGGCGGCGGTAATTGCGTCTACGAGGGCGGTGGCGGGCTTGGCGGGGCGCAGGAGAGGGACTAATCGCTCCACGCCGAATTCCTCGCCGGCGGGGTTTACGGCTTCGCTTACGCCGTCGGAATACAGCAGCAGCGTGTCGCCCGGCAGGAGAGCGATTTCGGCTGCTTCGCAGCTCCACTCTTCGAATGCTCCCAAGGGGGTGGCGGTGGGATCGAGGGATTCCAGCCGTCCATCCGCGCGCTGCAGGAGCGGGGGGCAGTGGCCGCAATTCACGTAGCGCAGGGTGCGGGCGGCCTCGTCGTAAATTCCGAAGAATAGGGTGGCGTAGCGGTCGGACGTGGTGGAGGCGAAAAAGTGCTGATTGACGGTGCTTAGGCAATGCACGATGTCTAAGAATCCCGCGGGGCTTTGGCTGCGGAAGCAGGCTTGGAGATTGGCCATGAGCAGGGCGGCCGGGACGCCTTTGCCGGACACATCTCCCAACACAAAGCCTACGCGGCCGGGGCCGAGGTCGAGGAAATCGTAGTAATCCCCGCCGATGCCCTGGGCGGCGGCGCAATGGCCGGCGTATTCAAGCGAGGCGAGCGTGGGAACCGCATGCGGGAACATTCTTTGCTGCACGGCGGCGGCGATTTCGAGTTCTGATTTGCGGCGTCGAACGGATTCGGCTTGTTTGCGGACGACGGCGAGGGCGCGGGCGTTATCCCACGGTTTCTGGATGAAGTCGCAGGCGCCGCGGCGCATGGCTTCGACGGCAAGATCGATGCTGCCCCATGCGGTCATTACAACAATGGGAGTTTCGTTGCCCTGCGCTTCGAGGGAGGCTAGAAGATCGAGACCTTCCTCGCCCGAGGTTGTGTCGCGCGTGTAATTGAGGTCGGCCAGGATGAGGTCGAAGGCTTGGGAACGCGCGGCGGTGAGAAGTTCCCGCGGGGAATCCACTGTCTGGGTTTGGTAACCGGCGCCCTTCAGCATCAAGTGCAGGGCATGGCGCACGTCTGGTTGATCGTCGCAAATGAGGACGTGAAATGGGCGCATAGCCTCCAGGCTGGAGTGTTGGGGGGGACTCGCACAGGTGCCCATATTCATATCTACTGACGAAAAGAATGCAGGTTTCGTGCCGTGAATGAAACGATTGTTTTCAGCGGAGGGACAGGCGGGTGGTGTTCGGAAGTGGGACGGCGTGCGCGCGACCGCAACAGGCAGCCGGGGAGGCCGCCGCAGGCTGAGCCTGACCCACTTCCTGAGCTAACTTAGTTTATAGGGCGGCGTCGCCGTGGTCGTCGTTGCGGATACGGATGGCATCCACAACATTGGTGACGAACACTTTGCCATCGCCGACTTTTCCACTGCGTGCGGCGGTGGTGAGAGCCTTGACTACTTCGGCCAGACGGGCATCGGTGACCACCAGTTCGATTTTCACCTTGGGCAAGAGATCCACCTTATACTCTTGGCCGCGATAGGTTTCCGTGTGGCCCTTCTGGCGGCCATGGCCGCGCACTTCTGAGACGGTCATGCCGTCGACTCCGGCTGCCAGTAGAGCTTCTTTCACGTCGTCCAGCTTATGCGGCTGAATGATAGCTTCCAGCTTCTTCATTTAAATCTCCATTCCTGAATGGGGTTCGGAACGACACGAATGCCGACCGGTTGAAGCCGGGGGCTCGCTCGACATCTAATCATGGACCGTCACGGGCGGCAATCCAAACGAAACCTTTGGATTGGCTAGATAAAAATTATCGATTGGACCTTTTTACCTTCTGCCGTTAGGCTTGGGAACTAGAGTAACGTGCCGCTGCCACGGCACGAAATCTTTCCTGAGGAGGAATACCTTGCGCTTACGCTCTGCGTGTCTTTCAATTGCGCTATTAAGCTGTCTGGCGTTGCCCGCCATGGCACAAGATGCCCCTGCCTGGACCATCGGCAACGGCGATATCAAAATGAGTGGCCTGGTAGACGGTTACTACAGCCATAACTTTAACAACCCCGCCAGCGGATACAATACGCTGCGTAACTTTGAAGTAAAATCACGGCAATTTTCTTTGAATATGGCGGAATTCTCGCTGTATCAGGACGCGGCGCCGATTGGGTTCCGGGTGGATCTGGGCTTCGGCCGTGCGTGGGATGTATTCCATGCAACCGAGCCAGGTGGACGCGACATCCAGCGTTTCATCCCGCAGGCTTATGTGACGGCGAAGAAAGGCTCGTTTACGTTTGATTTCGGCAAGTTCTATACCTCGGTGGGAGCGGAACTGACGGAAAACAACTATACGTGGCATTACGGCCGTGGCTATTTATACACCAACGGTCCCTACTATCACATGGGGCTGCGGATGAACAAGGGTCTAGGCGAGAGCTGGGTTGTGGGCTTCCAACTGGTGAATGGCTGGAACAACGTGGAAGACAACAATTCCGGCAAGACGATGGGCTTCACCACCGCTTACACCGCCAAGAGCAAGAAGTTTTCGTGGCTGACCAACACTTACGTGGGACCGGAAAAGACCGGCACCAACAAGGGCTGGAAGAATATCTATGACACGGTCATTAACTTCACTCCCACTGACAAGTGGACCGGCTATTTGGATTACTATCACGGCTGGGAGAACCTCTCGGTGGTAGGCACGAACGGCAAACTGCAAGCCGCCAATTGGGACGCTTTCGGTGTATCCACGCAGTACGCGGCGACGGCTCACGATTTTTTCGCCGTCCGTTACGAATATTACGCCGACCATGACGGTTGGGCGACGGGCTATGGCTCGCAGATCAAATTGCAGGAGTTCACTGCTACCTACACCTACAAATGGGCGCAAGGTCTGAAGATGCTGCTGGAATGGCGTCATGATTGGTCGGATAAGGGTTTCTTCGAGAAGGGCAATCAGGGCCAACCTTTGAATCCGGGAATCGGGTCGTTCATACCGGGTCCGGCGAAACATCAGGATACGCTCACCGTTGGATTTGTAGCATTTTTCGGTGGGAAGTAAGCGCTTCTTCCCCTTTTCAACCCCTACCCCGGGTGGCCTTCGGGCCCCCGGGGTTTTTCGTGTACGGCTATAACGCCGATAAAGACTTTCTATGACAGAACCGTTGCCAAACCGGTTTCCATCGCAGACAATCTATAAATAGCCGATTTGCACATCAGCTCACAGTCCCCCAAAATTTGAATTTCTGAGGCCCCAAGGAGAAGCATGAGTAACCCGCTGCACAATTTTTTGTCTCTACCCTACGCGGAATTGGAAACCCGGAACCTGGCGATCAAAGAACAGCGCATGAAGCGCGTTTCGCCCGAGAAAATCCGCGAGGAACGATTGAAGGCCCTGACGGACGAGAAGGGCATTAAGGCCATCACGCTGATGTTCAGCGATTTGGAAGGCCGGCTGCACATGTTGGATTACGACAAGAAGTTCCTGCTGAAGAGCTGGGACAACTTGACGTTCGACGGTTCTTCGATCCGCGGCTTTACCGCGCAGCGCGAGAGCGATCTGCGGTTGGGATTGGATTGGAGCGCGTTCTACTATGCGCCGGCGGACTATTTCGGGTCCGGCAAAGCGCTGGTGTTCGGCGAAGTCATCGACAAGGACGGTTCTCCGTACGTGGGTGACATGCGCGGCGTGTTGAAGCAGTTCGCGGGCGACCTGCATAAAAAAGACGGCCTGACGCTGAACGCGGCGAACGAAATCGAAGGCTTTCTGTTCCAGGGCTCGGAAGCAGAGCGCAGCTACGGGCAGACCGGGAAGTTCGAGTATGTGAATACGGGCGGTTACTATCACTGCCTGCCAGGCGATCCGCTGCGGACCTTTATCGACCGGGTGGCGGAAGTGCAGCGGGCGATGGGTTTCCAGAACGAGAAGGATCACCCGGAAGTAGCGCCGTCGCAGTTTGAAATCAACTACGGCTATGGCGAAGTGGTATCGGCCGCCGACCAGATCCAGCTATACAAGCTGATTTGCCGTCAGGTGGCGAACAGCATGGGCATGACGGCCAGCTTCCTACCCAAGCCGGTGGTGGGCGTGAACGGCAGCGGCATGCACACCAACGTGAGCGTGATGAAGGGTGGCAAGAACATTTTCTGGGATCCCAAGGGCGAAGAGAAGATCAGCAAATACGCCTGGGATTTCGTGGATCGGGTTCTGACGGCCGGTAATGACACCTGCCTGATGCTGAACGCCAGCGTGAACGCGTATCGCCGTCTGGATCCGCACTTTGAAGCTCCCAACCAGATCATCGCTTCGGCGGTGGATCGTGGCTCCATGGTGCGCATTCCGATCGGCAATGAGAAGAGTTCGCGCGTGGAAGTTCGCTCCGTGGGTCCGGACGCCAACCCGTACATGGTGTTGTACGGGGTGTTCAAGAGCGGCATCGACGGCAGCATCGCGAAGATTCCGAATCTGCGTACGGCTAAGCGGTATCTGCCGGACAACATCTACACGGCTCTGGAAAACTTCGAGAAGTCGGAGTGGACCACGAAGATTCTCGGCAAGGACGTAAAGGGCCGGTACGCGGACCTGAAGCGTGGCTCGGCCGACCGCTGTGCGCGCGCGCTGGGCACCATCGTGAAACCGGCGGAGGTGCAGTTCCATCACGAAGTCTACAATCAATACCTCTGGAATCAGTTCTAAGAAACTGCAAATTCAGTGAATTCGGCGGCGGCAGGCGACTGCTGCCGCCGTTTTCTTTTACAATACGGCTTGCATATGCAAGCCACTGTTATTCAGATCAATGTGTCGGCGGGCGGTGTGCCCAAGCGGGCTATCGCGGAGGGCGAGATCAGCGCCAACGGTGTGGCGGGGGACCGGCAGGCGCATCCGGGAATTCACGGCGGGCCGCGGCAGGCGGTGCTGCTGCTGACGTCCGAAGGCCTGGACGAATTGAAAGCGGCCGGGTTCCCGCTCTATCCGGGGGCGTTGGGCGAGAATATCACCACACTAGGGCTGGACCGACGGGCGGTGCGGGTGGGGCAGCGCTACCGGTTGGGCGAAATTATTGTTGAGATCACGAAATTGCGGCAGCCCTGCGAACAGCTCCATCCCTATGGCGATGGAATCCACAAGGCCGTTTTCGATGCAGAAGTGAAAGCAGGCAACACGGCATCGCCGCGCTGGGGATTAGCGGGGTTCTACGCGCGCGTGGTGCAGCCAGGGACCTTGCGGCCAGGCGATGCCATTGCGTTGCTGGAGGAAGCTGTCTGAGCCCTGCGCGAGATCCGCAAGAGCAACACTATCGTAGCCGCCTGCGGGAACGCCATCCAGCCGCTTATGCTCGTTTCGCAGAGAGCCCCGCGGCTACGCGCTACCTGGACGCTGCCTTCTCGCACAGCCGTTTTCTAGCCGAGGCGATCCTGGGGCATCCGGAATGGGTGGATGAATTGATCCAGCCCGGCTACCTGGACGGAGTTGTGGCGGCTGAACAGCTGCGAGCGCGCTTGATCGAATCTATTTCGGGGGGAGTGCCGCCTCCGTTCGAGCTGGCGAGATTCCGGCGGCGGCAGATCCTGCGCATCATGCTGCGCGACGTGCTGGCATTGGGTACTCTGCCTGAGATCACGGGTGAGCTGACCACGCTGGCGGACGTGATTCTGGATGTCGCTTACGATCGGATTCATGGCGAAATGTCGCAACGCTACGGAGCGCCGGTGGCGGACAAGGGCGGGGAAGCCCATTTCGCGGTGATCGCGTTGGGCAAGATGGGGGCCGAGGAGCTCAACTACAGTTCCGACATCGATCTGATGTTCCTCTATTCCGCGAATGGTGAGACTTCCGGTGCGCGGCGAATCACGAATCGCGAGTTCTTCAAACGCGCCGCGAATCAACTCACGGGACTGTTGTCGGCGTATTCGGCGGAAGGCATGTGTTATCGCGTGGATTTACGGTTGCGTCCCGATGGTAGCCTGGGCGAGGCCTGTATTTCCCTGGAAGGCGCGGAGCATTACTACGCGCAGCGGGCTCGGGACTGGGAATTGCAGATGCTGATTAAGGCTCGGGCGGCGGCGGGTCACAGACCTACGGGGCGCGCGCTGCTGGAATTCGTGGAGTCCAGAATTTACGCCACGTCGACGGACTTCACCGCAATCGAGCAGCTTTCGGCCACGCGGGAACGGCTGAATGAAAAGCTGAACGCGCGACCCAAGAAGGGCAAGGCCGTCAAAGCCGGTGTGATCGACGTAAAACTGGAGCGCGGCGGAATTCGCGACGTTGAGTTTCTAGTGCAGTGCCTGCAGCGCCTGCATGGAGGCGCGGAACCTTGGGTGCAGCATCGGGGTACTCTGCTGGCGCTGGCCCGCCTGCATGACAAAGGTGTACTGAAGGCCGCGGATTACGGGCGTCTGGCGGGCGCGTATCAGTTTTTCCGGCAGATGGAACATCGTTTGCAATTGGAGGAGGATCGCCAAACCCACGCGCTGCCGCGGAATGCGGAGGCGATGGATAGGCTGGCTCGTAATATGCCGGGAGGCGGCACGCCTGAGGCGCTGCTGCATTCGCTGCGGGGGCACTTCGATGATGTCATTGGGCTGTATGAACGGGTAGTGCACGCAGGATCCGTGGAAGGGTCCGGCGAAGCGGAGGGATTTGTGCCGCCGAAGCCGTTGGCCCCGGTGGATCAGCGCGCACCGGAATTGGCGGCTGCCTTTGCCAATGCCCACATGGAGCGCGGGTCCATCGCGTTCGAACACTTTCTGGCACGCCTGGCGGATGATCCAGCGACGCTGAAACTCTTAAATTCCGACGCGGAGCTTACGGCGACGGCCATTGATTTGTTCGAGCATAGTGCTTTCTTTGGCGAGGAATTGATTCGACGGCCGGACGCGGTGCTGGAGTTGAATCGCTCGCCGCAAGCGTGGATTCGAGATGAGCCCCCTCCAGCGGTCCCGGCCGAACTGCGGCGTTGGTATAAGAGGGGAATCCTGCGCATTGAGGCGGAGAGCGTTTGCCGGTGGCATAAGGTATTCGATACGCTGGCGAGCACTTCGGAACTGGCGGATGCGGTGATCGATCGGGCGTACAAGATCGCAGTGGAAGAGGTACGCGCCGCGCATCCGCCCGAAGATCCGGGTTATCAGCCAGTGGACCAGATGTGGGTGATCGCACTGGGCCGGCTGGGCATGCGGGAATTCGATCTCGGTTCGGATGCGGACCTCACGTTCGTACTGGCGGATTCGGATGGCGCGGAGTTGGCGTATTGGATGCATGTCGCAAAACGCATCGTGCAATTGATCGGTTCTTACACGGGCGAAGGAATTCTGTTTACGGTGGACACTCGCTTGCGACCCAACGGAGCGGCAGGATTGCTGGTGCAACCGGAGATGGCCGTGCTGGAATACTTCATCCATACGGCGGAGGCATGGGAGAGCATCACGTATTTGAAGGCTCGCTCAGTGGCAGGGAATCGCAAGCGGGCGGAGGCTTTTCTGCACGAGTTGCAGTTGGCTTATGGGGACCGCTACGGGCAAAGCGGAAACTCGCGTTTGGATTTGAGAGAAATGCGGGCACGGCTGGAGCGCGAGCAAGGGCCGGGCCGGCCACTGAAGGCGGGGCGCGGGGGGTATTACGATATCGATTTCCTGTTGCTGTATTTGCGGTTGAAGAATACGGGGGTCTACTATTCGTATCTGAATACGCCTGCACGCATCGAGGTGCTTGAGACCAGTGAGCGACTCAGCCGCGGGGAGGCCGACCTGTTGCTGGAGGCGGCCACTTTTTACCGCGCTCTGGATCACGCTCTGCGGGTGATGACAGGACACGCGGAGGGGCGGCTGCCGAGGTCGGACGCACAACGCGACGCTCTTAACGCGGTGTTGCCGCGGTGGACCCCGGTGCCGCTGTCGGCCCTGGATCGTATTAAGGATGAGACGCGAGCGCTGTTCGACCGGTTCTTCTACTAGTCGCTGTAGCCCGCGTCATATTGGATCGCCCCGGCGATGTTGCCCTCGGGGTCCTCGAAGAAGATTAACTGGCCTACGGTGGGGATGGCGACTTTCGGCATTACGATTTTGCCGCCTCCACTTTCCACGGCAGCGATGGTGGCATCGAGGTCGGAGACCTCAATGGAACACTCAAAGCCGGTCATCCGTTTGCCGGGTACTATTTCGCGCCTGCCTTGCAGCGCGGCGGTGGCTCCGGAATCGGTGGAGCGGAAGAAATTGGGAGGGCCCCAGGGCGCGAAGTTCCATCCGAAGACACCTTCGTAGAAACGTTTCGCGCGCGCGACATCGTCGCAGTTGATCGCAAAATGAGTCAGTTTGGCAGGCATAGGGGTATGATATCGGGATGCCGAAAGCACTGGTTACAGGCGCCAGCAGAGGCGTGGGGCGGGGCGTCGCGATCGGATTGAGCGCGGCGGGGTACGAAGTCACGGCGACGGGCCGCAGCATTGCCGAGGCCGATCTGCCCGCGGGGATACGGCGTGTTGCGTGCGACCAGACGAAAGATGAGGAGACGGATTCGGCGTTTGCTCAAGTTTCCACGCTGGATGTGTTGGTGAACTCCTGTTGGGGTGGCTATGAGCGCATGAATGAGAACGGCAAGTTCACCTGGGGCGTACCGTTCTGGGAGCAGCCGCTGCATCGGTGGACTTCGATGATGGATGCGGGCGTGCGGGCGGCGTTTGTGGCTTCGTCACACGCCGCGCGCCTGATGATGCCGCAGCAGCGTGGACTGATTGTGAACATCAGTCATTGGGCGGCGCAGAAGCGCATCGGCAATACGATCTATGGAATCGCGAAGGCAGCTACGGACAAGATGACTGCGGACATGGCGCAGGAATTGCGTCCGCATAACATTGCGGTTGTTTCACTCTATCCCGGCATGGTTCGGACGGAATTGGTGATGGCGGCGGCGCAGTGGCTGGATTTATCGAACAGCGAGAGTCCTGAATTTATTGGGATGGTCATCGCGGCGCTGGCGCGGGATCCGAAATTGATGGGGCGGAGCGGGCAGGTATTAGTGGCGGCTGCGTTGGCCAAGGAATATTGCGTGAGCGACATCGACGGGAAACAGCCGGTGGCGCTCACGCTGGAGACAGTTTAGAGAAGGCTACGGTTTAGAGAAGTTCCTTCACCCATTCCTCGTACATGGCTTTGGTGGCCAGTTCGGCGTGCGTACCGCGGATACGGCCTTTGCGGTCAATCAGGAACGTGGAGGGCAAACTCTCGATGTTGCGATACATTCCCGGCAGTTGGGGTGCGCCCGGTTGGGGCGTACCCAGCATGATGGGGTAGTTGACCTGGCGTTGCTCGATAAACGGGCGGACCGCGCCCCAGCCGTCTTCGTCCATGGCGACGCCCAATACCACTAAGTCGTCGCCGTAGGTTTTCTGAAGGTCCATGAACCAAGGGGTTTCTGCCTTGCAAGGGGCGCACCAAGTGGCCCAGAAATTTAGCAGGACGACTTTCCCTTTGTAATCGGACAGTGTCACGGACTTACCGCTGGCGTCGGCCAAGGTGAAGTCGGGGGCGGGCTCCGGCCATCCATTGATCACGCGGATGATGTGGTTATGCCACTCGCCAATCGGCGCAAACAATGCGTGGATGGATTCGTGGATGGAGACAAACGGGCGGTCGCCATTGAGAGCCACCGCTCGGCCCGCAGGCAGCGCCACCAGCAGGAACAAGGCGGCAGCGGCCGTTACTGCTGTCCACATCAGGCGTCTGGAACGCGGAGCCGTGCGGGTTTGCAGTAGGATTCTGGCACGTTCGGCGTTGGGCTGAAAGCCCTCCGGTTCATTCAGAGCGGAGAGTTGTTTGTTGAGTACTTGATCATCGTTCGCCATATCGTTTTGTATATTCCTTCCGGAACGCTTCTTGGGCGCGACTAAGCAGGGTGCCGACCGAGGTGGGATTGATTTCGAGAGAAGCCGCTAATTCGTCATAACGGGAGCCATCATGCCGCAGCAATAGCAGCTCGGCTTGACGGGGCGCTATGGAGGCCAGGACTGCGCGTACGCGGCCCTGTTCCTGCGCGGAAGAGAACAGATCGTCGGGCATACGCGGACGTCCGGTCCAAGCCAGGAACGGCTCATACCGGGCGCGCCGCGCATTCCTTCGGAGCTCATCGATGGCCATGCGCACCGCGGTGCGATGCAACCAACCACCGGCGCGATCTCCTTGCGCGTTCGGATTCCGCCACAACTTCCAGAATGTTTCGACGGCGAGTTCCTCCGCGCGGCCGTTGTCATGAATGACGCGGGCAATGGCGCGGGCGATGGGCTCATAATGAGCCTGAAAAAGGGCCTCGAAGACGGGTGCGGCCGGGCGAGTGCCCGCCGCCTCCAGTATGTCGCTGGGTACGTTCACAGTTGAATAACGCTCAGGGTGGTCAAATTATGACACGCGGACTGAAGAATTTGCGTTTCCGTGCAGGCTGCCAGATAATCCCAGCATGACGCATGATTTCACCACCACCACATTTACGATCCAGGGCTATCGCATTAAACACAATGTCGGCATGGTACGCGGCATTGTTGTGCGGTCGCGCTCGATTTTCGGAACCATTGGCGCCGGGCTGCAGACCCTGGTGGGCGGCAATATTTCGTTGCTGACGGAATTGTGCGAGAAGACCCGCAGCGATGCCTTCGAAAAGATGGTGAATGAGGCGATGATGCTGGGCGCCAACGCGATCGTCGGCGTGCGCTACGACGCCACCGAGGTGATGCAGGGGGTGACGGAGGTCCTTTGTTACGGGACTGGGGTGGTGGTGGAGAAAGAATAAAAAAGGGCGCCCCCACGATAGCAAGGGCGCCCTTTGCTGGACGCGGAAGGTTAGCGCCAGTAACCCGGGAAGTAGCGGTTGTTTCTGTATCTCGGCTGCACCCATTTGGCCCCGCGGTGCGGTGGACGCACGTAGTAGCCATTCTGCCAGCGGTAATTATTCTGATAGACGGAATAATAACCCGGCACCCAGACGTATCCATATCCCGGACTGGGCGGGACATAGCGGACGATTGGAGGGCGAGGCGGGGGTACGCCGATGCTGATTCCGAAGGAGAAGCTGTTCCGGGCAAAGGCCGAACTGCCGGCCAACAATACCAGGGCGAGAAGGTTCTTTTTCATGATCCATTCCTCCTGGCATTGTGAGTGCAAGACTCATGCCAAATCGGAAGTGACTGATATCTTTCCAGATATGGCAAGAGGCCCAGAGCGGACGGTGGCCGATATCCACCACAGGCGGTGATGGGGGGCCAGCTAGTCTTTGGCGGCGATACCCAAGGCCTTCATTTTGCGGTAGAGGTGGCTGCGTTCCAGGCCCAACATCTCCGCGGCGCGGGTCACGTTGCCCTTGGTCTCTTCGAGTTTGCGCGAGATGTATTCGCGTTCCGCGGCTTCACGGACGTCCTGCAAACTCCCGAACCTTTCCGCTGGTTTGTAGAACACGGCGCGGCGGGTGCGGTCTAGCGGAATATGGCGTGCATCGATGCGCGCCTGAGGATTCATGATGACAATGCGCTCCATCAGATTGCGGAGCTCGCGCACGTTGCCGGGCCACGGATAGTCGGCCAGGGAATGGATGGCCTCTTCGGTCAATTCTTTCGGTTTACGCCCATAGGCGGTGGTGAACTCTTTGAGAAAGTAGTCGGCCAGGAGGGGAACGTCCTCCATGCGTTCCCGCAGAGGGGGTACATAGAAGGGGATGACGTTGAGGCGGTAGAAGAGATCTTCGCGAAAGTTTCCGCGCTCGATTTCCTCTTCCAGGTTTTTGTTCGTGGACGCGACGACGCGCACATCCACCTGGATGGATTCGGCGGCGCCGACGGGTTCCAGGCGCTGCTCTTCCAAGGCTCGCAAAACTTTGGCTTGCGTCTTTAGAGACATGTCGCCGACTTCATCCAGGAATAGAGTTCCGCCATCGGCGCGCTGGAGCTTGCCGATCTTATCTTCGGCTGCGCCCGCGAAACTGCCCTTGCGATGGCCGAAGAGTTCGCTTTCGATCATCTCTTCGGGGATGGCGGCGCAGTTGACCTCGATGAATGGCTCCGTTGCGCGCGCGCTGGCTACGTGAATGGCGTGCGCGATGAGTTCCTTGCCGGTGCCACTTTCGCCGAAGATCAGCACGCGGCCGTTGGTGGCGGCCATCAGGGCCAATTGTTGCCGCAAGGCTTTCACGGGGACGCTCTCGCCGATGATGCGATGCTTCTCAACGCCGGTTTCCTTCAGCAGATGCAACTCTTTTTCAAGGCGCCGCTGCTGCACAGCATTTTGGACAACCACGGTTACCTTGCCGATCGTCAGCGGCTTTTCGAGGAAATCGAAGGCTCCCAATTTGGTGGCGCGGACG
Source organism: Acidobacteriota bacterium (assembly GCA_039931205.1). Taxonomy (GTDB): domain Bacteria; phylum Acidobacteriota; class Terriglobia; order Bryobacterales; family Bryobacteraceae; genus Palsa-187. The sequence continues at coordinate 124,025 of JBDTSJ010000046.1, read as the reverse complement.
GCGGTTTCGATGGTGCCGTGGCCGGAGATTACGACTACCTCAGGGCGGTCGCTGAACGGGATCTCTTGAATGCGGGCCAATGTTTCCAGGCCGTCCATGCCGGGGAGCCAGACGTCAAGCAGCACGGCATCGTAGGGATGGCGTTGCAATTCCTCCAGGCATAGCTCGCCGGTTTCGACAGTTTCGCATACGAAACCTTCGTCTTCCAAAACCCCGCGCAGCGATTCACGAATGCCTGGCTCATCATCCACAATCAAGACCCGCGTGTTCTTCAAGTTCTGACTCCACTCTCAACCTGCGCCACTCGCCCATCAGGGGGCAACGTAATGGTGTCCTGCAGGACGACGGGGATCTCCACGTAAAACCTGGTGCCGGCGGGACGATTTTCTTCCACGCGAATGCGGCTGCCGTGTTCGGCAAGAATATGACTGACAATGGCGAGTCCCAGACCTGTGCCGCGCTCTTTGGTCGAAAAATAGGGAAGAAAGAGCTTTTCTTTGTCTTCTGAAGAAACGCCGCGGCCGGTGTCGGCCACCAGCAATTCCACAGTGTCGGCGGGGGAGCCATCGGGTGAGGTGGCGCGCGTGGCCACAAGCAGCCGCCGCAACATCGAGTCGCGCATGGCTTCCGCGGCGTTGTCGACCAAGTTCACCACGACGCGCTTCATCTGTTCGGGATCCACATTCACCAGGGGCAAATCGGGCGCCAGGTCGACTCTGAGGTCGATGCCTTCCAGGCGGCCCGCGAAGACATCCAGTGCATTCTTGACGATGTCATTGAAATTGGCAGCGACCAGTTGCGCGGCGGGGAAGCGCGAGAATTGCGAGAACTCATCGGCTAGCGCTTTTACCGATTCCACTTCGCGCGCGATGGTGGCGGAGCACTGCCGCAGCACGCGCTCGGCTTCAGGAGTGATGGGGCCGCGATCCAACTGGCGGGCAATGCGTTCGGCGGAGAGCGCGATCGGCGTAAGCGGATTCTTCAACTCATGTGCGATGCGCCGGGCCACTTCATGCCAGGCGGCCGCCTTTTGCGCGCGCAGCAATTCGCTGGAATCTTCGACGACGACGACGTAGCCGGGTCCCGATTCCACGTTGGGCAGCGCCGATACAGTGACGGCGAGGTGCAGCACCTGGCCTGCGCGATGCAGATCGATCTGACTGGACGCCACTCCGGTGCGCCGTGCGCGCTTCATCAGGTACAGAACTTCCGCGGTATGCTCCGGTGTCAGCAGGTCCGTGACGGTGACAGCGCGCTCCAATTGATCTTCGGTAAAGAGGCCGCGCATCGCACGGTTCACCCGCTGGATACGACCGTCGGAGGCCAGCGAAATCACGCCCGTGGGGATGCTCTCAAGGATCGCTTCTGTAAAGCGGCGGCGGCTTTCGAGCTCGATGCTGTTGGCCTCCAGTCCCTGGGTCATTTCGTTGAAGGCCCGCACCAGGGATGCCATTTCGTCGGTGGCGGCGGCACTGACGCGATACGCTAAGTTGCCCTTGCGGACTTCGCTGGCGGCTTCGAGTAATGCCAAAATCGGCCGACTGATTTGACGGGACAGCAGCAATGCGATCCAGGTGGCGACGAAAAGAATGAAGAGCGCGATCAACAAGATCATGGAGAGGTAGAACGACCGAATGGATTTCTTCTCCGCATCCAGGCGCGCGGATTCGTCCAGAAACTGATCGATGATGTTCTGCTCTCTTGCGAGCTCCACGCGAGGTTCCACGCGGACCTGAATCGTTCCGAGTCCGGGCACTGGTGCGCGGCCTCGATAGCTGTCGCCCGAGGCGGTTTTCCCGCACAGGATATGGGGCTTGCCGGAAGGATCGTCAAGCCGCAATTCCGCGATCCGGAAGTCATTACAGAAGCGCGAGAAATTGGCGGTGCCGGAGCGGACATCCGGCATGAGCGCCAACCAATTGGCCAGCGCCTGCGCGCGGCCTTGCGCTTCTTCGCTAAAGGAATCCGCGGTTTTCTGCAGTTCGGTTTTGATGCCTTCCACGGGGCGCTGGAACCACTTCTCGATGTTGCGGTTCAGAATGATGTAACTGAATGCGACCAGGAAGACGACGGGCAATAAACTCAGTGCCAGGGCGCCCGCCACCAGCTTGGATTGCATGCGCGAGCCTTCCCGGTTGCGCTCGCGTTCCAGGTAGAGCTTCACGAAGGTTCGGAACAGCATGAACCCGACGGTCACAGCCAGCAGGAAAATGAGCGTGGATACGGCCCAGAACACGAAGGTTTGTTCGAGGCTGGTGGGGCCGTAATCGCCGAACGAGAAGGACATCTGCCAGACGATTAAGGTAGTGAGGATCGCCAGCAGTACGATTCCGGAGCCGTATAAATACCGCTTCCGCATTGATTCTCATTATAAGTACAGCGTGCGAGAATCAGGAAACATGCCGTTTTTACGCCGCGCGCTGTGGATCGTTTTCGTTGTTGCGGGAGCGTTGCTGGTGGTGCGGGTGTTCGGGAGGCCAAACGCGGTGGTGCGCTCGCCGATCAATGTGGAAGGGCTTACGGCGCTGGCCGGAATGCTGCTATTGGTGATGGCCGCGGGCGTGGTGCGACCTGCGTGGCAAGTCGAGTTGTCGACCGGCGCGTGCATTGGGATTCTGATCGCGGCTGTTGGCGCTGCGTTTTGGGGCAGTCTCCGGATGCCGCTGTTATCGGACGACTACGTTCATCTCACGCGGGTCCGCAATGCAGATGCGCATTTCTGGATGGATCAATTTACTGTGGTCCCGTACGATCACTTCTTCCGGCCGATCGCGATGTACGCATACAAGTTGGATTCTATGTGGGCTGGGAAGAGCGCGGTGGCCTGGAGGTCCGGGAATCTACTGATTCATGTCATCAACGTGCTTCTGGTTTTCTTCCTGGGCCGGCGGATGGGCTTAGCGAAGTGGGCGGCGCTGGTGGCGGCGTTAATTTTCGGCTGGCATGGGTCGCGGCCGGAGACGGTGGCTTGGGTGGCGGCTCGGTTTGACTTGCTTGCCGTGATGTTCTTGTTGGCGAGCTTACTGCTGTTGTATCGGTATGTAGAACAGCGGGCCACGCTTACGTTCCTGGCCGCTCTTATCGCTGGTGTTGCCGCGCTGCTTTCCAAAGAATCCGCATTCGTGTGGCCAGCCGCGGCCTCTCTTTTGCTATGGCGGAGACTCTCGCTTCGAGCTCAGGTAAGTATTTACGGCGTGACGGCGGCTGTATTTCTATATCGCTTGCAATTGCTCGGGGGCATCGGCGGGTATGGGAGCGAGGCCGGGCAGCCGACGATCTTCAACTTCAGCCTGCTGCGCACCGCGAATGCATTACTCCTGCGCTTGTGGGCAACGCTGTGGTTCCCGTTGAATTGGGACGCCGCGCCAGGGCTGGCAGTCTCCGTCTGCATGGTGGCAATGCTGGGATCGATGGCGTGGGTGTTGTGGAAGAAGCCGGCGGTACATTGGCGGGCGCTTGCGTTTGTGTTCCTGGCGGCGTTGCCGGTGCAGCACATGTTGCTGATCGGGGCGGATCTGGAAAAATCGCGCGTGCTGTATTTGCCGTCGGTGGGGTTCGGGATACTGATTGCTTGCGCTTTGCAATCCGTCCCGCGTTCAGCCGGACTCACGGCGGCTGCGATGGTGCTGGTGTTTCAGTTGGCCGCGCTGCAACACAACCTTGCGATCTGGTCACGAGTCGGCGATCTGACCGCGGAGGTTTGTACGGAGTTGGGTGGGAGGCTGAATTCCTCCGGCAAAAGTGCAACCGTGGTTGGGGTGCCAAATGTTTTGGATGGAGTCTATTTTCTACGACAGAATCTTGGCGAGTGCGTGGAATGGCACACGGGGGTGGCCGCAGAGAGGGTGCAGGTGGTGGATAACACGAGTTCAGTGGTTGCGCCGTTGGGGTCGCTGTTGCTGCGCTTTGATCCCGAGCTTCGGCGCATTGTCGTATTCTGAAAGATCCTCCCATGAATCGAATTTCCTTTGCATTTCGCAGTTTCTTCTCCATCTTGTTTAGTGGGGACCTGCCGGCCGACATTGCCCGCGCGTTCGGTTATTCGAAAGCCGGTCCGGTGAAGGCCGCGCCTGTTGCGGCTACGGCTCCGCAGGCTTCGCCCAAGCCGCAATCGGGTCCGGCGGATGGAGCGGTGCAGATCCTCGGAATCCTGCAGCGCGATGCGCGGCTGGTGGACTTCCTGATGGAGGACATCTCGGCTTACTCCGACGAACAGGTTGGCGCGGCGGTGCGCGATGTGCAGGCGCAGGCTCGGCAATCTCTGGAACGATATCTGAAATTGCAGCCGGTCATTGACGGAGTGGAAGAAACGGTGATCCAGACTTCGGGGATGGAAGCTGCTTCCTATAAGTTGATCGGCAAGGTGCCGGCAAACGGGAAGGCTGCCAGCGGAGTATTGCGGCACAAGGGCTGGAAGGCTGAAAAAGTGGACCTTCCCACAGGCAAGCCAAGCGCGATTCTGGCGCCAGCCGAACTTGAAGTCGAATAACGACGACCTGGCTTCTCCCAGCAAATGAATATTGGCATCGATCTTGGTACGACGAATTCCGCGCTTGCCTATATAGACCCGCAGCAGGCGGCGGAGGCCGAGGCTCCGGTCATTCACGTCCTCGACATCCCGCAGTACGTGGCGCCGGGACGCATTGAGCCACGGCGCACGCTGCCGTCCTTTCTGCACATCGGCGATCAGGAATATGTCGGCGTGTATGCGCGGGAACAGGGGGCGCTGGTGCCCACCAAGTCCATCCATTCCGCCAAGAGCTGGCTTTCGAATCCGGATGTGGATCGGACCGCGAAAATCCTGCCGTGGGATGCGCAAGAGGGCGGGCGCATCTTCTCCCCAGTGGAGGTGTCGGCGCGCGTTCTGAAACATCTGGCGGACGCGTGGACTGCGCAGCAGCATTCGCCTATCGGAGAGAATACGGTGGTGCTCACGGTTCCGGCGAGCTTTGACGAAGAGGCTCGCGAGTTGACTGTGCAGGCGGCGCGCGATGCCGGCATTGAGAAGTTGACATTGCTCGAAGAGCCCGCCGCCGCATTTTATTCGTGGATCGCCAACGATCTGGCGCGCTCGCAGAAGTCCTTGTTCGATGGGCAGACGGTGCTGGTATGCGACGTGGGCGGCGGAACCAGCGATTTTACGCTGATCCGGGTGGCTCGCGAAGGGGACCGCGTGGATTTCACGCGCACGGCGGTCGGCAAACATCTGCTGTTAGGTGGCGACAATCTGGATCTTACGCTGGCCTGGCTGGTGGAATCGAAGCTGGGCAAGACGCTTTCGATTCGACAGCGAAGCGGTCTGCGCCGTCAGTGCGCGGCCGCTAAAGAGAAGTTGCTGTCGGGCGACAACGTGAAGAGCGTGGAGATTACGGTACTGGGTGGCGGCTCCTCCCTGGTGGGCGGGACGCTGCGAACGGAAGTGACGCGCGACGAGGTTCTGGAAATCGTGTTGGACGGATTTCTGCCCATGTGTGAGCTCTCGGACAGGCCGCAGGAGGAAGCCAATAGCCCGTTCAAGGAACTCGGGCTTCCGCTGGTGTCCGATCCAGCGGTGACGCGGCACTTGGCGGAATTCCTGGCGAGCGCGGGCGACGCGCGTCCCGACGCGATTCTGTTCAACGGCGGCTTTTTCATTCCCGACATTCTGCGCCATCGCGTGGCGGATGTGCTGGAGCATTGGTACGGCAAGCGGCCGATCGTTTTCGACAATCGGGATCTGGACTTAGCGGTGTCGGTGGGGGCTGCGTATTATTCGCACGTGCGGTCGACGGGCGCGGGATTGCTGGTACGCGGCGGACTTCCGCGGTCATACTTTATTGCGCTAGGTGGAGGGGAAGGCGAGGCGCTGCGCGCGCTATGCCTGGTGCCGCGCGGGGCGGAGGAAGGCTCGGAACTTGAGTTGGACCCCGGCAATCTGCAATTGGTTGCGAACAAGCCGGTCGCGTTTCGGTTGTACAGCTCCCGTACACGGGTGGATGACAAGCCCGGCGATATCGTGAACTTTACAGCGGCCGAGCAGAGCGAACTGAACCTGCATGCCCCGCTGAATGCGGTTCTGCGGTTCGGCAAGAGTGGCGAGCGACTGGTTCCGATCAAGCTGGGGGCGCGGCTCACTGAAGTTGGAACTCTCGAGATCTGGGCGGATTCGAAGGAAAGCGAACATCGCTGGCGATTGCAATTTCAATTGCGCAAGACGGCGGGTACGGCGTGGCCCTCGCGTCTCGCGGCGGTGATCAGCGACGAGGCGTTGGCGGCGGCGGAAGCGTTGCTGCCGCAGGTTTTCGGGTCCGGGGATATGGAGCCGGAGCAATTGCCGGCCAAGCTGGAACAAGCTCTGGGCGTGGGGCGCAATGCGTGGCCCGTCTCCGCGATCCGTAAACTGGCGGATCGCATGTTGCAGTTGGCGGACGGTCGGCGGCGCAGCGCGGCTCACGAATTCCGCTGGTTGAATTTATGCGGCTTTTGCCTGCGTCCCGGCTTCGGATTCCCGGGCGACGATTTTCGAGTGGAGCAAGCTCGCCGCGTTTACGCGGAGGGGCTGCTGTTCGCGAATCAAGTCCAGAACGAAATCGAATGGTGGATTTTCTGCGGACGCGTCGCCGGGGGGTTGAACAGGAATCAACAGACGGATATTTTCCAACGCGTTTCCGCGACGTTGTTGCCCCGGGCGGGCAAGACGGCGCGGGTGAATGCCAGCCTGCTGCGCGAAATGTGGCGGGCAGCGGCCAGCTTGGAATTATTGCCCGTGCAAACGAAGACGCAACTGGGCGACCAGCTTCTCACCAGGATTAAAAAGGGCGACTTTGTCGATACAGGCCTGTGGTGTATCGCACGACTGGGGGCGCGCAAGCTGTTCTACGGGCCCATCAACCACGTGCTGCCGCCTGCAACCGCCGCGCGGTGGGCGGAGCAATTATTGAAATTGCCGAAAGCCGCCGATGCCGTGGCCGCGCTTGCCCGGCACACGGGAGATGCCACGCGGGATCTGCCGGCTGTCACGCTTACGTCCGTGCGAGGCGCGTTCCCGGCGCTCGATTTAACCCGTGAATCCGAGGACAATCTCGCCGCAATGGGACGCATCTTCGGCGAGGAGTTGCCGTCCGGACTTGTGTTTCATGAATGAGCTCGGCATATTCATGAATGAGCTCCACATAGTTGAGTGGTTGCAGAGCCGGGTTCCGGTGAAGGCGAAGGGCGTTGTTCTGGGTATTGGCGATGACTGCGCGATTTTCCGTCCCAGCGCCAATGAAGATTTGCTGCTGAAGACGGACCCCTCGATTGAGGGCGTCCATTTCCTGACGGACTTGCCGGCCCATATAGTTGGGCAGCGAGCCTTGGCGCGCAACCTCAGCGACATCGCGGCGATGGGTGGCAAGCCGCGGGTGTGCCTGGTGTCGCTCACGGTAGGGCCGCATCATGACGAAGCCTGGGTGAAGTCATTTTTCAAAGGCTTGCTGAAGCTTGCAGCGGAAACCGGCACACAACTGATCGGCGGCGATTTATCGCACAGCAAACATGAGACGCATGTGGACGTGACGCTATGTGGCGCGGTACCGAAAGGCAAGGCTCTGCGCCGCGATGGCGCGCGTCCCGGAGATCTGCTGTACGTTTCCGGACGCTTGGGGAAAGCTTGGGATCGTCCGATTCAACCGCGCCTGGCATTGGGCCAGAGACTGCTAGGACGAGCTACGGCATGCATGGATTTAAGCGACGGAATCGCACTGGATCTACACCGTCTGTGTCTTGCGTCCGGCGTTAGTGCGCGGGTGGAGCGCGTTCCGATTGCGAGAGGCTCCACGCTGGAGCGAGCCTTGCATGGGGGAGAAGACTACGAGCTACTGTTCACGTTACCGCCGGAAACGAAGGCTCCCGCGGGAACCACGCGCATTGGAGAGATAACACTAGGCAAGCCTCTAGGTAACACTCTAGGTAACCCAGGCGCGGTGCTGTATCAAGGTCAGCCCTTGCCCCCGCGTGGCTATGATCACTTCGGAATCGCCATCAAATAGCTGCTGATGGAGTGCAATTCCTCGGGGCTGAACTTGTAGGCCGGCATGGGCGAGTTGGGGGAGAACTTCTTAGGGTCGCCAAAGTGGCCTTCTACCCAGTCGCGGGTGCGGCGCGCGGCCAAGCCGTTCAGGATGGGGGCATTTTTCGCCCCTGTCCCGTTGATGCTGTGGCACAAGTAACAACCGCGGGCCTGGTAGAGCATGGCGCCGATGACTTCATTGGCGGGAGGGTCGGCCCAGGCATTGAGACCGCGCTCGTCGCGTTTGGTAACCAGCTTGACCAGGCTCTGCATCTGGGAAGGGGTCAGAGAAGTAGGAGGAGAGTTTTCCGAGGGCTTTGCAAAGTGCTCCAACAGAAAGTCCGGAGGCTTGGATGAGGGCTCGCGTGCCAAGTCCGGACCAAGGATAGAGCGGCCTAATACGTGACAACTTGCGCAGTTGTCATTTTGGAAATATCCGATGGCGGCGAGTTGTTCGGCGGGCATTTCGCGCCATGGCTGGGGGGGGCGCAGGCCAGCGTCGGTATCCTCCATGTTGGCCGGCGTGGTAGCAATCGCCATTTGCGTCAGGCCAGCCCATCCCAGCCCGGCCAAGAGCACGACGGTGATGGCGACAGTCCGCTGGCGCACTTGCAGGGCGCGGCCGCGGTCGATGAAGGGAATCAAAAACAGGCCGAGGATGGCGAGGTTGGGCAATACCACGGCGCCCAGGATTTCGAGGGGGCCTTCAAAGATCTTGAGTAGCTGAAACAGGAAAAGGAAATACCACTCGGGGCGCGGAATGTAGCGGGTGTCGGTGGGGTCCGCCATGCTGCCCAGCCCGAGCTTGGCGAAATTGGCGAACAGCGCCACGATCATTACGTACGCGAAGGCGGCTACTGTGTCCTTGAAGATCTGCTCGGGGTAGAAACGCTTGGTGGGCCGGTTCGCATCGGCTGGCAGGGGTGTTACCCCGTGCCGGCGCACCAAGTAGAGGTGCAGCGCGGCCAGCAGCATTGTTACCGCGGGAAGCAGCATGACGTGCGCGGCGTAGAAGCGGGAGAAGGTGATGTTGCCAATGATGTCCCCTTCTGCGCCCAACAGGCGTTGCACGTAAGGGCCCGCGCCGGGCATCAGGCCTGCGATTTGCGTGGTGACCGTGGTTCCCCAGTAGGCCTTGTTGTCCCACGGCAGCAAGTATCCGGTGAGTCCGAAGGCCATCACCATCAGCAAGAGAGCGCAGCCGACAATCCAGGTGGCTTCGCGCGGCCGTTTGTAAGCTCCCCAAACGAACGTCTGGATCATATGCAGGACTACGACTACAATCATGCAACTGGCGCCCCAGTGGTGCAGTCCGCGAATGATGGAGCCTCCGGTGAGTTCCGTCATGATGTAGCGGATGCTGGCGTGCGCTTCGCCGGGAGTGGCCCCATAATTCAGCGCCAATAGAAAGCCCGTGGCCGCCTGTATCAGCAGAGCAAACAAGGCCACGCTGCCGAAGACTTGATGCCATCCGGCGGAAGCCGGAATCTTCTCGTCGAGAAAATGCTGGACTGCGGATGGCAGCCCGGTGCGATCTTCCAACCAATCCCAAATGCCGAGCAGCACGATTCTATGCCTTGCGGCCCCCGCTTTTCAGGACTTGCGAGCCAACCAGAAGTTTGTTCCCTTCAACGCGGGAAACGAAGCGATCCAAAGCGCGCGGCGCGGGGCCGCCCAGTACGGAGCCATCGGTAGAGAACTTGGAATTATGACAGGGGCATACGAAGGTGGCCGCCTGGCTGGGACTTCCTGGGGAAACCTGGCCTTGCGCATCGCTAGCCTCCGCGTCCCAGTGATAGATGCAGCCCAGATGCGGGCACTGAGGACTGAAGGCAATCGCGGCCTTCTCATTGGTCTTGACCACCCACGCCGTGGCTTTTTCGCGCGAACGCTTCCAGCCGTCGATGCGGGTGCGATAGTACACAACTTCCCGTGGATTGCCGACAGCCAGATCTTTCAGATCGGCAATCTCGACCAGATCCGCCCCAGCGGAAGACCTTGGTTTCAGCAATAGGTAGGCTGCCGCGGGCGCGGCGATGAACGCCGTGATGACGCCGCCCATCAACTGAATCATCGTTCGATAAAACGATCTTCTAGTAGAAAGTGGCGCAGACGATGATTCGTTGGATTGCGGTTGCATGTAAAGATTTAGACTCTCTGTAAGACGAGAAAAGAAGGAACAAGCGTCGAAAGCATAGTATATTCGGAAGATCCGTGTTTTCCTCCCCTGCCATTTGGGTAACTGTAATAGCTGCCGTGTGTGCTGCCGCAGGTATCTGGCTCACATCGTTTCATGCGCTTGCGAAGCGGCTTGTGCCATTCGGCGGGGGTGCTTTACTGGGTGTGGCGATGTTCTGGATCTTACCAGAAATGGCGGAATCGTTGCAATGGTCCGGAGCTGTGCTGTGGCTGGCTTCGGGGTGTTTGCTGTTGTTTGCGATCGATCGCTATGTTTATCCGGTGTGTCCCACGTGTTCTCCCGCGCACGATCACGAACATTGCTCGACAACATTACATGGCTTCGCTGCGCCGTTATTGCTGGCTTCGGCGCTGCACGCGGCGCTGGATGGTTGGAGCGTTTCCGCGTCGCAAGACGATGTTGTGTTAGGGGCCGGATTCTTTACCGCCATCGCCGCGCACAAGATACCGGAAGGTTTAGCACTGGGTGTAATCTCACGAGCCGCGCTAGGATCGCGCCGTGCGGCGTTCCTGTGGTGCTTGTTGGCGGAATCGGCTACTCTGCTGGGGGCCGCGGTCGAAGGCGTGCTGGCGCCCCATCTGGGCAGGAACAGCCTGCACGCGTTGTTGGCATTGGCCGGAGGTAGTTTTCTTTACTTGGGATGGCACGCCGTGCACGGGGAATACCGCCGCAGCGGAGCATCCCCCGCGTTGGTGCCTGCATTGACCGGGGTGGCCGGGTCCAGCGTCTTACGGCTTCTACTACGGTAGTTTAGACACGCTTAGAAGCGACTTTGCGAATCGCTCGAGCAAGGTGGCGCACGCCGCGGTCCCAATGGGGAAACAGATCGACGTATTGAACATCTTTGGCGATGCTGACAGGCACTGGACATTTCTCGAAGCGGACGGGCATCACGAACCCCGCTTCGAGGGGCATGCGGCGGGCGCAATCCAAGGCGTAACGAAGCTCGCTTTGGAACTGGCCGCGTTTGGCTAGCGAGCGGGGTGAGAAGCAGGCGACGAACGCATCGGAGATATCGATGGCCCGTTCGATGGCCCGCGGCCAATTCTGGCCGGCTAACAGTTGATCCTTGTCCAGCCACGGGGTGCAACCCGCAGCGGCCAATGCGTTGCACAACTTGCGCGCCTTCTCCAAATCTTCCTCCACGTAAGCGATGAACACCTGGGGCCGGGATTCCGGAACATACTTGTAGTCCCTGGCAATTCCGTTGTGCGCGGGGTGGAAGGCGCCTAAGCCGTCGATTTCCACGCTATGGCCGCGTTCCAGGGCCCGCCGGAGGATGCGAAGGATGGCGGCGGCATCCGTCATCGCTTGCCGCCCGGAGGGGGCTTGGCGAGCAAACGGCCCAAGCCCGGCAGTTTCACTGGCTTACCCGCTCGCAGCTTCCGCACGATGTCGTGCACCAGCTTGTCCACCTGATCCTGAGCGACGCCGGCGGGCATATGAGCCGCGCGCGCCAATTCCCGTCCTATTTCCTTGCGCTTCATGGCGCTTCCAGAGTAGGCCTTGGAAAACGGCCGGGTTCCGACGGAAACAGGAAATCATAGATACATTGAGGATTAGAAATGTTTCCGGGGTGGAAGTCTGGCAAAATAGTAACAACTGGCGTTTATACGCCGATTTAACAGCTGAATAGGAGTTCTCACACAATGAAGAAACTAATGACGATCGCGCTCGGCCTTTCCCTCGTACTCGGTACCTCGATGCTGATGGCGCAGGACAAGGGTAAGAGCAAGGACGCCCCGAAGGACGCCCCGAAGGAAGAAACCAAGGGCGAAAAGGGCAAAGGTAAGGGTAAGGGCGGCAAGGACAAGGGCGACAAGGGTACCGAAAAGGCGCCCGAGACCAAGGGTAAATAGTTCTCACTTCACTGCAGTCTTCCCATGCCGCGCAAAGTGCTCCCTCGGGAGTTAGCCTTGCGCGGCATTTGTATTTTGGCAGCGCGATTGCCCGTTGCAGTGGCGGAGGTGGTTTATGACGCAACTCGTGATGGTTTGGATCGCACTTGGGGTGGTGACCCTGGCGTTGGCTCTCTACCGGAAGCTGCTATCGATGCGGGAGGATCCGTACGTGCATGTGGCGGCCGGGGAGCAGCGCTATATTCCTGAGCAAATTGCAACATCACGCCGTATTGGCGCGGTGGATCGTTGGGGAATTACGCTTACGATTGTTACGGCGATCTTCGGTCTTGGTCTGGCGGGAATGTACCTTTATGGAGTGCTGAGCCACAATGCATAACGTGGGCGAAAGCACGCGCAGGGACCAGCCGGGCGCGTGAAATAGCACACCCCGTCTACAGATGCGGCAGGTACAGCAAGCGCAAACCGGTTATAAATACGGGTTCGAAGATGTAGTCGAATGCGCGCCAGGCGATCAGCACTCCCAGCATGCTCATGCCGCCCAGGGAATCGCGGAAGTCCATCAACTTGAGTGTGGCGGATTCGGGCAGGAAGATGCCCAGGACGCTGAAGCCATCCAGCGGCGGAAACGGCATCAGGTTGAAAGCCCCCAGTAACAGGTTCAGCGAAAACAGTACGCTGAGCAAAGCGGCCAGGCCTTCCATGGGGCCCGTGGAGGTGGCGGCGACCAACTGGTCAAACTCCAAGCGGCCGGATAGCCGGAACACGCCGGCGGCGACGCCGAGATTTATCGCAATGCCCGTCAGCAGCACGATAGCGAAGTTCGCGGCGGGTCCAGCGAGCGACATCCAGGCGGAGCGGCGCGGGTAACGCCGAGCCCAGTATGGATCGTAGGGAGCGCTGGCCCAGCCCATCATCCATCCGCCCAGGTAGAAAGACACCCATGGTATGACGACCATGCCTACGGGTTCGCGTTGGATGTGAGGCCACGGGTTGAGCGAAACCTGACCGCCGCTGTATGCGGTTTTGTCCCCGCCCCGCAGTCCGGCCCAGGCATGCGCGGCCTCATGGCAGGTGGTGGAAAAGAGGAACGCGATAAACCACAGCAGGCCTGTGACGAGTAGATTGGAATCCATGAATAGGGAACTGTTCCCCTCTATTGTGGCGTACTTACAAACGAAACTAGCGGCGTCACGGTTGATTTCTGAGAGTAGGCTTTGCTGCCGTGCTTACGCGCCGCTGCAGGCGCTGTTCGCGATGCCGCAATTCGGGGGTGTCTTCGAATTCCAGGGCAGTGCGTGTGTATTCCAATGCCAGGCCGGGGTTCTTGGCGCGATGTTCGTGATGTTTGGCGAGCTCTTCCAAGGCGCGAACCCGGAACGGATTGCGGCTTGCCCCCAGGTCCTCCCACGCGGCAAGGGATTGGGTCTCGGCTCCCAACTTACGATCCAAAGCCGCGATATCCCACAGTGTACGGAACATCAGATCGTCGGGAAGGCCCGCCTCCATGGCCTTGGCCAGCAAGGTGCGGGCCTGTTCGAATTCGCCTGCCTGCTGCACCCAGCGGGCGATTCCCACGATCTCCGAGCCGTGTTTCAATAAGCCGGGGCCGCAATCTCCCGGATCCCGGAAGGCGTAGGGGACGATTCCGGTTAAGCAGGCCAGTGTGAGGATGTCGAGGCAGTTGTGCTCGAATACGCCTTGCATCCGTGCGCCGTGGCGGGTTCGCACGTACTCGAAATATAGGTACGGTATCAGCGATCCTGGAACGTCGCCTTCGCGCTCGAAACCTAAGACCTGCGTTTCCAGATCCACCAGGCGGCAGCTTTCATAGCGTAGTTTCCACAGACGGCGGGCTCCGTAGAGCAGGTCCAGGTGGTGCGCTAATTTCGAAAACGGAGGCTGCGTGCGGTTCAGACGGTAGCGAGTCTCGAGCAAGGGCTGGTCAAAGGTTCGGCCGTTATAAGTAATGAGGACGCGGAACTGGTCCAGGTATTCCGACAGCGCGGTCAGCTGGCTGGTCTCTTCCGCGAAGTCGCGCATGAAAAACTGACGGACGTGGAAACCTTGGGGAGTGATGCGTCCAACTCCTATGAGGAACGCGCAGGTGCCGGAGCCACCGGCAAGGCCTGTAGTCTCGGTGTCCAAGAAGGCCCACTCGCCCGGGGGCACGGAGGGGGCCTCACCGTCTGAGATGGTGTGAAGCAGGTCATGGGGCAGGTCGGAGAGTGCGCCAATGTCGGCACTGCCATGCCGTCGATGGCCCTGGTAGAGCCGCTCGGATTCAAAGTGGCAGCCGTGCGCGGTTTCGATGACTTGCCCGGAAAGTCCGTGTTCATGCGGTTCCGGTGCTTCGATCACATCCGTATTTTGTAGGTCAACTTGCGTGACCGGAGCCGGGGCTGCGCGGCCGGCGTATTTTTCCGAGTAACGCGAATGCACACGCGCCACGCGTTCCCGCAGGGCAGCCAGTTGTTCTTGTAAGTCGTTCATCCGCCGATTTTTGGCTGCTGTGACACCACTACGAGGTAGATTAACACGCGGAGATTGGTGCGTCGCAGGGCAGCGGTATATGCGCGAAAACTTTGTTAAACGTGGGCCAATAGGCGGAAGGATGTGGAAAATATGCAAATACTGGCGGTTTTTCGCATTTTACGCTTTACACGCCCGTTTTCATCCCGTATGATTCGAGTGTACGTAAGCGGGTGCTTTATCCTGCAAGCGCATTTGAACGTGAGCGGCTGTACTCCGCGCACGATGTACAACGGGAAAATCGAGAATCAGAGGACCCTTCAAGAGGAGATACATGGCTAAATTGACACAATCGCAATTCGTGAAAGAACTGGCAACGGCCGGTGACGTGCCCACCAAGACTGCAAAAGCATTTGTCACCGCGTACGCTGAACTGGCTGTGAAAGAAACCAAGAAAAACGGCATGTGCATTCTGCCCGGCATTGGCCGGCTGGTGCGCGTAGACCGTAAGGCTCGCATGGGGCGTAATCCGGCCACTGGCGAAGCCATCAAGATTGCAGCTAAGAAGGTCGTGAAGTTCCGTGTGGCGAAAGCCGTCAAGGACGCGATCGTTCCGGCCAAAAAGAAATAAGCATCCGGACGCTGAAAACCCCGCGCCGCTTGTCAGCGGTAGCGGGGTTTCCTATTCTAAAATTCCGATTCAGGCGCCGCTCACACTTCAAGCGCGCCAGGAAGCTTTACGCCGGCTTCTTGTCGTCGGGATGATCATCGCCCTTCAATGAGTTCTTGAAGTTGCGGATTCCTTCGCCCAGGCCTTTGGCCACCTCTGGGATTTTCTTGCCGCCGAACAACAACACGGCAACTACCAGGATGATTAATAGCTCAGGCAAGCCGATTGATTTCAACATACGGCCTCCTTGCACACTCAGAGTAGCATGAAACGAAAACCCCAACCCAAAAAGGCGCAGACGGGCAAGAAACAGGCCCTTTCGCGCAGTGCCAGCGTGGTGAAATTCGACCAGCCCAACGAAGTCCGCTCGATTGCACGGGAGCGCGTGGGGCCGGTCAAAGCCTCCCGGGCCATCCTGCCGAAGCTGGAGCGGAAGAAGCCGAAGCACAAGAAACCGCCGGCTACCGAAGAATGACCGCAACGCCAGGTCACCCGACAGCATCCCATCCTGCATATGAACATTCTCGGCATCCCCGGTAGTCTTCGCAAGCAGAGTTACAACCACGGAGCTCTACGAGCGGCCCAGCAGCTGACGCCGGAGGGCGTGACGATTGAGCTATTCGATTTGACGGATATCCCGCTCTACAACCAGGACCTGGACGCGACGCCGCCAGCCAGCGTGACCGCCTTCAAGGCCAAGATCCGCGCCGCCGACGCCATTCTGTTCGCCACGCCGGAGTACAACTTTTCGATCCCGGGAGTCCTCAAGAACGCCATCGATTGGGCGTCGCGCCCTTATGGCGATAGCGCCTGGACCGGGAAACCTGTCGCGGTCATGGGCGCGTCTGTCGGCACCCTGGGTTCGGCGCGCGCTCAGTACCACCTGAGGCAGACTTTTGTGTTTCTCAATATGTTTCCGTTGAACCAGCCGGAAGTTTTGATCGCGAATGCGAGCGAGAAGTTCGACAAGGACGGCAACCTTACGGATGAGAAGACGAAGCAGTTCATTCGCCAGCAGTTGGAAGCGCTGGCCGCATGGACAAAACGCCTGTCCAAGTGAGGTCGCTTCCTGGTTTTTTGGGCGCGAATGACGCCCTTGCGATCGATCCCATCATCAGCGGAACAACAAACGATCGGAGGACGGAGGTCCCTCGGCGGTGAGGCGCGATATTTGACAAAGACGGTAATCTGAAGGAACGAAGACCAGGAGACCCTATGTCCATTCGCCCTGTGAAACGGCTGATCAAAGCCAAGCCAACCATTGAAGGCGCCGGAGTACATCTGCAACGCGCGTTTGGTTTCGGGAATACGACCGATTTCGATCCCTTCTTACTCTTTGACGATTTTCGCAACGACATTCCGGAAGAGTACCTGGCAGGCTTCCCCTGGCATCCGCATCGCGGTATCGAAACCATCACCTACGTATTGGCAGGAACTGTCGAGCACGGCGACAGCATGGGGAACAAAGGGGAGATTGGGCCGGGTGATATCCAGTGGATGACAGCCGGCAGCGGCATCATTCACCAGGAAATGCCTAAGGGCGACGATGCGGGGCGAATGCACGGATTCCAGTTGTGGGCCAACCTTCCCGCGGCGCAAAAGATGACGGCTCCGCGCTATCAGGAAGTGAAGGCCGGCGACATCGCTCAGGTGACCGACGATGACGGCACGAACGTTCGCGTGGTGTGCGGCGAGTTTTGGGGCAAGCGCGGACCAGTGGACGGCATCGCGGCGGATCCGATTTATGTGGACGTGTCAGTTCCTCCCCGCCGGAGGAAGACGCTGCCGGTGGAGACGACGCACCACTCCTTCGCGTACGTATTTGCGGGTAGTGGGAAATTCAGTAATGCATCCGAACCGCAGGCCGTGCCGACCGAACTGGTAGGAACGGGCGGCGGCAGAGTGACGGAGGCAGATAACCGCAGTTTGATTCTGTTCGATCGCGGGGATGAAGTTGTAGTGCAGGCGGGGGAACAGGGGATTCGGTTCCTGCTGGTCTCAGGCAAGCCACTGCAAGAACCGGTCGCCTGGCACGGGCCGATCGTCATGAATACTCAGGAGCAACTTCGCGTGGCATTCCAGGAGCTGGAAAAGGGCACGTTTCTGAAGCCTAAAGGCTAGCCTGTGGTCTTGAGGCCGGCGGCGATGGCATTAACCGAGGCCAGCAGCGACGGCAGCAGATCCTCGGTGGTGGCCGCCTTGCGCCAGTCCTGTAAGAGCAAAATCTGTTCGCGATGCAAGCGGGTCAACGCGTTGCGCCGGATGTCGATGGCCTTCACCAAACGCGGGCGGCGGGTGGCGCGTTCACGCGGGTAGAGTTTGTCCAGCACCTGTTTGGTCAGCTGATATTCGGCCAGGATCTGGCCCAGAATGCGCTCACGAATGACGGGATCTTCGACCAGTGCGGCGTAGTCCCGCATGATTTCGACGTCGGCCGCGGCGATGCTGAATTCCACGTTGTGCAGCAGGTAGGAAAGGAACGGCCATTCCTTGGCGGCCTGCACGAAGACACGCCAGTGGGCCTCATTGGTTCCGCAGACCTGGTCGAAAGCACTGCCTACTCCGTACCATCCGGGCAGATTGAAGCGGGCCTGACTCCAACTGAACACCCACGGGATGGCTCGCAGGTCTTCGAGGGTGCGGCGGCCGGTGCGGCGGGAGGGTCGTGATCCGATGCGGCTTTGTTCGATGGCGTCGATGGGTGTGGCCTGCGCGAAAAATTCGAGAAACCCTGGCGCGGCGACAAGGTCCTGGTAGGTGCCGCGGCTGGCCGAGGCGACGGATTCCGTGAGGTCCTCCAGCGCTGGCAGCGCATCGGGTGCGGCTTGACGGTGCATCAAGGTCCAGCGCGTGGCGCCGGCAAGCAAGCGTTCCAGGTGCAGCGCCGCGGTCATGCGGTTGGCGTATTTTTGGGCGATGACCTCACCTTGCTCCGTCGTGCGAATACCGCCGCGCAAGGTTCCGGACGGCAGAGCGGCTAAGAACGCATTGGTGGGCCCGGCTCCGCGGCCAATGGTCCCGCCGCGGCCATGAAAGAAACGCAGCTCCACACCGGCTTTTTCGGCGACGGCGGCAAGCTGGATTTGCGCTTTGCGCAGATACCACTGGCTGGCAAGGATGCCTCCGTCTTTGTTGCTGTCGCTGTAACCGATCATTACCTCCTGGACGGGAAGGGGCGTTTCGTCGCGCTGCTGGATGTAGCGCAGCGAGCGCTGGACGACTGGATGGGCGAGGAACTCCGCCAGGATGGCGGGACTGGCCTCCAGGTCGTCGATGGTTTCGAAGAGAGGGGTGACGGCGAGTTCGAAAACGGGTTCGCCAACCGGACCATGTACCAGTCCCGCTTCGCGCGCCAATAAGTAAACGGCCAGCAGATCCGAAGGCGCATGCGTCATGCTGACCACGAAAGAGCCAATCCCGCTGGCGCCGTGCTCGGCAATCCAAGTGCGTAGAAAGCGGAATAGTCCGACGCTTGCAGCCGCTTCAGGTGCGAGCGATGCGGTGGATACTGTGAAAGGTCGAGGGGACGCAAATTCCCGGTCCAGCCATTCGCGGCGCTGTGGCTCAGTCCAGTCCGGGAAGGCCGCATTGTCAGCGCCGGAGGCCTCCAAGAGTTGCCGAATGGCCCGGCCGTGGAAGGCGCTGTTCTGACGAATGTCCAACGCGGCCCCGTGGAATTCGTAGGCCGCGAGCAAGCATTGTACGGGTGCGATCTGATCGCGCACAATGGCCTGCGCTGCACACTCTTCCAGGGCTTGAGCTAGAAAGCGAAGGTCATGCTCCAGTTCCCAGGCGCGGCCATACGCCCTGGGGTTCGGGGCTTGGCCAGGTTGCGGCAGGCGATCGATCATCACGCGCACGTACCGCCGCCAGGGCTCATGCGCGCCTTCGGAAGGAGGCTCCCGTTCAAACAGGGTGAGCTGGTCGTAGAGCCTGGCGGGTGCAGGCTGCACGGCATCGGAAAGCGTCAGGCTTGTGGCCAGACTCTGGAGATTCTGGCGCAGGACGGCGATGGCTTGTGCGCGTAGCGATTCAAGCGCGTTCTCAGTCACCGCCGTGGTGACGAATGGATGGCCGTCGCGGTCGCCGCCTACCCAGCTGCCAAACGTGAGGCGCGGCGGGGCGGGAATGCTGGATTCAGGGAACGCCCATTCCCAGGATTGATGGAATCGCTCCGACATGAGTTGCAATACGCCTGGGAAAACGTTGGTGATGTAGTGCAACGTGCTGCGGATCTCGGAATCGACATCGGGCCGGTCGACCGCGATTTCGCCGGTTCTCCACAAGCGCTCCGTGGCGGCTTGGATCTGCCGCTGGAGGGCGGCCTGTTCCATGGGAGTGCGGGTGGGATTCTCCCGTTCGACCAGCAAAAGATAGATTTCGCGTTGCCGCTCGAGAACGGCCGTTCGTTTGGCCTCCGTTGGATGGGCGGTCAACACCGGCTGGACGTGAATGCGCGGGAGAATGGCGCGGATTTCGGAATCAGAGAAAGACAATTCGCGCAGGCGTTGCAGCTGATTTGGCCAGGTGCCCGGAGCGCTGGCGGGGCCGCTGGCGATTTCGCGCACGCGGCGCACCTGATTCGCGGCGTTTTCTTCCGCCATGCTGATGAGTTGGAAGACCAGAGACAGGGCCTCGGCTCCGTGCCGCGGGAGGCGTGCTTCGACGCCGGCCACCGTCTCGAAAGCGCGTGCGGCGAATTCGGCTAGCTCCACTTCGCCGATCGAACGCAGCGATTCCTGAAAGCAGCCCAGCAGGAAGCGGACATCTTCGTCCCATTTGCGGAGTTCGATATCCTGCAACGCGGACACAGGACGGCTCAACAGCGACATGGCCATGTCAGGCCTTAAGGGAGCTGGCTTGTTGCGCCAGGCGGGTGATGCGCGCCCAATCCCCGGCCGCGATGGAAGCATCCGGCGTCAGCCAACTGCCTCCGCAGGCGAGAACGTTCGGGAGTGCCAGGAACTGGGGCGCGGTTTCGAGCGAGATGCCGCCTGTCGGGCAGAAAGCAACGTCGGGGAATGGTCCCGCCAGCGCTTTCAGCAGGCCAATGCCGCCCACGGCGGTGGCCGGAAACAGCTTCAGAAAATCATAGCCGTCCGCGGTGGCAGCCATCACTTCGGTGGCCGTCGAGACACCCGGCAGCAGCGGGAGATGCAGAGCGCTGCAGGCTTGACCGATGGTCGATAGGTACCCTGGGCTGACGGCGAACTTGCAGCCAGCGTCCTTTGCGGCCTGCGCGTCCGCGACGGAGCGTACAGTCCCCGCGCCGACAACGGCCTCCGGCACCGCTGACGCGATCGCCTGGATGGCTTGCAAGGCGATTTTCGTGCGCAGGGTCACCTCCATAACCGAAACTCCTCCGGCTAGCAAAGCGTGCGCCAGTGGAATCGCATCTTCCAAGCGCTGAATGACAATGACCGGAATTACGGGACCGGCTAGAGCCAGGTCGCGCGTTTTCGTGAGCGTTCCTGTTAGAGCCATGTAACGGCCCCTTCCTCGGCGGTGAGTACGTTGCGCCGGAAGCCTCCGAAAAGGTCGCGGCCGAGGTCATGCCCGTTGATGTCCGCCTGCTCGCAAGGCAAGTCCGCTTGCGCGCGCGCCTCCCATTCGTCTTGCGGCACCAGTGCTTGCAGGGATCCGCTAACCGCGTCGACGCGGATCACATCTCCGTCGCGAACACGTCCTAGCGGCCCGCCCGCAAGAACCTCCGGACTTACATGAATTGCCGCGAGGATTTCGCCAGAGGCGCCGCTCATGCGCCCGTCGGTGACGATGGCGACTTTGAATCCCCTGCTTTGTAATACGGCCAAGGGCGGCGTCAATTTGTGCAGCTCCGGCATGCCGTTGGCCCGGGGGCCCTGAAAGCGAAACACGGCGACGAAATCGCGCTCCAGCGATCCAGCTTTGAACGCGCTTAATAATGCTTCCTGAGTATCGAAGACCACAGCTGGCGCTTCCACGATATGCAGCTCTTCAGGGACCGCCGAAATCTTGACGACCGCGCGACCGAGGTTGCCTTGCATCAAGCGAAGCCCGCCGCTCTCGCTGAACGGGTTTTCGGCGGTGCGGACAATGCTTTCGTCGGGACTCTCGTCCGGCAGGTCCCGCCACGCCATATCGCCCGTCTCACCGAAGGGGGTCTTCGTATAGGCCCACAGGTCCGAACCCGCGACCGTGGGAACTTCCTTATGCAAGCAGCCCGAGCGAATTAATTCACGCAGCACGAACGCTGGACCACCAGCGTTCTGGAACTGATTCACATCCGCGCGGCCGTTCGGGTAGACGCGCGCTAACAAGGGGACGGCGGCGGAGAGATCCGAGAAATCGGTCCAATCGATGCATATGCCAGCGGCCCGGGCGACGGCCACCCAGTGAATCAAGTGATTCGTGGAACCTCCGGTGGCCAGTAGCGCCACCATGGCGTTGACGATGCAGCGCTCGTCCACGAGTTCCCCAATGGGCAAGAAGCGTTCGCCGCGTCGCAAGTCCAGCACCATGCGCACGGCCTCGCGCGTGAGGGAATCGCGCATGAGCGCTCCGGGATGGATGAAGGCGCTACCCGGCACGTGCAGTCCCATTGCCTCCAACAGCATCTGGTTGCTATTGGCGGTGCCGTAAAAGGTGCAGGTTCCCGCGCCGTGATAGGCCGAGCTTTCGGCTTCCAGCAAGCCCTCGCGACCTACCAGGCCCTGGGCATGTTGCTGCCGGACCTTCGATTTTTCACTATTGGACAGGCCGGTACTCATGGGTCCGGCAGGCACGAAGACACAGGGCAAGTGGCCGAAATGCAGGACGCCGATCAACAGTCCAGGTACGATCTTGTCGCACACGCCCAACAGCAGAGCGGCGTCGAATACGTCATGGGACAGCGCAATGGCGGTACTCATCGCAATGGTGTCGCGGGAAAACAGGCTGAGCTCCATGCCGGGCATACCTTGCGTGACGCCGTCACACATGGCGGGTACGCCGCCGGCGACTTGCGCGGTGGCGCCTAAGCGGCGTGCCTCATCCCGGATCACGCTGGGGTAGCGCTCATAGGGCTGATGGGCGGAAAGAATCTCGTTGAAAGCGGTGACGATGCCAATGTTGGGTGCGTGCTCGGAGTAGATGCGCAGTTTTTCTTCGCGCGGCATGGTGGCGAAGGCATGGGCGATGTTGGCGCAACCCATTTTTTCGGCGGCTCTAGGACGCGCAGCGATGCGGCGCAGGCGCAGGAGATAGGCCTCGCGCGTGTTCCGGCTGCGCTCGCGGATCCTGTCGGTGACTCGAGCAATGGCAGGTCGCAGAGCAGCGTACCTCGATCTGACGGGCTGTGGGGACATCGGTCCTCCTGAAGGACGAGGGAATCAAGGCGACGGGGCGGGAAGAATCGACGGGGAGGGACGGCTGCAACCAGCTGAGTGCAGTAAACCGAGAGTACCCCAACTTCGCACGATGGCGCAATAGTTTCGGAGCCAGGGCAGGGTCATATAAAGAAAGGGGAACATCCGGCAAAGCCACTAGCCCCATTCAAAAGTTTTTGGCGACCGATCACGACTAATGATCGTTAAGAAGCGCCATTTTAGCGGCATTTCGCTTAGACTAAAAACTAGCCTCGGAACGGCTTACCAATGCTGCTTTGGCCCTGTCGTCCTGCAGTGGATTTGAGGAGAGAACGACATGAGCCCGGTGATACGCGCGCAAGCAACTCCCGATTTACTGACCCTCGAGGAACTCGCGGTTTTGGGCCAGCAACGGCGCCATCCGGCAGAGACTTTGCTGGACGTGGTGGCCCTGATCGCCGGCAAATTCAAGACGGATGTCTGCTCCGCTTATCTGTTGGAGCCGGACCGCGCGAATTTGGTGCTGGCGGCGACGGTGGGGCTGCGGCAGTCCTGTATCGGCACCCTCCATCTGGCGCTGCATGAAGGCTTGACCGGGTTGGTGGCGGAGCAGGTCCGTCCGCTGGCGGTGGCCGACGTTTCGCGGCATCCGCGATTCAAGTATTTCCACGAGATTGGCGAGGACTCGCTGCAGTCGTTCCTGGGCGTGCCATTGTTGGATCGCGGCGTGCTGCAAGGCGTGCTGGTGGTGCAGACGATTGCCCCGCGTGTTTTCACCGAAGTCGAGATCGCAACGCTGACGGCAGCGGCGGCGCAAGTGGCTCCGGTGGTGAGCGAGGCGCGCACACTGGATCGCTTCATCGCGCCTTCGCAGGAAAAACTGTGGACGCTGGCGCGGAACCTGTGGTGGAGCTGGGACCAGGAATCCAATACCTTGTTCCGCGATTTGGATCCCGCCGGATGGCGCGCGCTGAATCACAATCCTATCTCGCTGTTGAGTGAAGTTCCACTGGCGGCGTTGGAGCGGCGCGCAGGGGAATTGGTGCTGCATGGCCGCATCAACTACGCCTATCGCCGGCATCAGGAATACCTGCTGGACGACAAGACATGGGGCGCAACACACGCGGGCGTATTGCGGCCCCGGCCGGTGGCGTACTTCTCCGCCGAATTCGGATTGCACGAATCGTTTCCGATTTATTCCGGAGGGCTGGGCGTTCTGGCGGGCGACCACATCAAGAGCGCCTCGGATCTGGATATTCCGTTGGTAGGGATCGGACTGTTCTACGGACAAGGCTACTTCCGGCAACACCTGGACAGTCAGGGCTGGCAGCAGGAAGAATACCTGGCCAGCGACGTGAATCAATTGCCGATGGAGCCGGCGATCGGCAAGGACGGGGCATCGGTGATCCTGCAGATTGAAACCCGCGGCGCGCCGATCATGGCCAAGGTGTGGCGCGCCAAGGTGGGTCGCTGTGATTTATTGCTACTGGATTCCAACGTCGAAGGAAATTCGCCGGAGGACCGAGAGCTTACTTCGCGCTTGTACGGCGGTGACGGCAGGGTGCGCATCCGCCAGGAGTTGTTGTTGGGCGTAGGTGGTTTCCGGGCGTTGAAGGCGATGGGGATTTCACCTGGAGTCCTGCACTTGAACGAAGGCCACAGCGCTTTCGGAGTACTGGAGGCCATTCGCAGCCGCATGGCGGAAGAAGGCGTCAGTTTTGAACAGGCACTGCCGCATGTGGCGCGCGAGACCGCCTTCACTACACATACGCCGGTCCCGGCGGGACATGATCGCTTTAGCCAAAGCCTGATCGAAGAGCATCTGGGGCCGATGCGCGACGAGCTGGGCATCTCCTTGCATGCGCTGATGGCATTAGGACGAGAGAACCCCGACAATTCACAGGAAGCGTTCTGCATGACAGTGCTGGGATTGAAGCTTTCGCGCCGTGCGAACGCAGTTTCGGCGCTGCACGGGGAAGTCTCGCGCGCGATGTGGCAGTGTTTGCACCCTGGAAAATCCGAAGACATGGTGCCAATCGGGCACATCACGAACGGCGTTCATGTTCCTTCGTGGCTCGCTCCGCAAATGGTTCGTCTGTATGACCGGCACCTGGGTGTAGGCTGGCAGCAACATAGCGGCGAGGCTCGCATTTGGGAAGGGATTGACGAGATCGACGACGGAGAATTGTGGGAAACCCACCTCAACCTCAAGGCCCGGCTGATTGAGTTTGTAAGGCGCCGGGCCAAGGCCCAGGCGACCCGGCGCAGTGAATCGCAGGAGCAGATTCAGCATTTGAATCGGGTGCTGAGCCCGGACGCGCTCACCATTGGTTTCGCACGGCGTTTCGCGACCTATAAGCGCGCCAATCTGATTCTCAAAGACATGGAACGCCTGGCGACGATGGTGAACGATCCCAAACGTCCGGTACAATTTGTCTTCGCCGGCAAGGCGCATCCGCACGACGAACCCGGCAAGCGCGTTTTGCAGGAGATCGCCCAGTTGATGCAAAGCTCGCAGTTCGCCGACAAGTTTGTGTTCGTCGAGGATTACGACATTAATGTGGGCCGCCACCTGGTGCAGGGCGTGGACGTGTGGCTGAACAATCCGCGCAGGCCGCTTGAGGCGTCTGGAACCAGTGGCCAGAAGGTGGTCTTGAATGGCGGCCTGAATCTATCCGTGCTGGATGGCTGGTGGGCGGAAGCCTACGACGGCCTGAACGGTTTCGCCATCGGCAACGGACGGACCCATTCGAATATGGATGTGCACGATTCCCGCGACGGCGAAGACCTCTATCGCGTGCTGCACGATGAAGTGATTCCGTTGTTCTATCAGCGCGACCGCGATGGCCTGCCGCGCGGCTGGATCAAACGCATGAAACGGACCATCCGCACCCTGGGTTGGCGTTTTAACGCGGACCGAATGGTCATGGACTACACTTTGAAGTGCTACATTCCCGCTGCGGGAGGAACCTCCAGCGACATGGGGCGGAGCCAATGAGGGGAACTGCCACCAAAATTCACATGGCCACGAAGCCGGGAGATCCGATGCAGTTAGGCGCCTATCAATCAGATGGATTCTATGACGAGATGTTCGATGAGCATGGCCTAGCGCGCGCGGAGGCGCAGCTGCTACTGGAGACGCTGGAATCGCTGGAAGATGGGCAATTGCAACGCTGCCAATTGGCGGCGGAGAGACTGCTGATCCAGTTGGGCATCACCTTCAATGTGTACGGCGATTCGGCGGGAACCGAGCGAGCGTTTCCTTTCGATTTGATTCCACGCATTGTTCGCAGCAATGAATGGGACTGGATCGAACGTGGATTGAAGCAGCGAATTTTCGCCCTCAACGCGTTCATCGACGACATCTATCACGATCAAAAGATCCTCAAGGACAAAATCATTCCTGCAGAGGTGATTCAGTCGGCCATCTTCTACCGGCCTCAGTGCGCCGGCATACATCCGCCCAACGGCGTGTGGTGCCACATCACAGGCTCCGATCTGGTGCGTCACGGCGATGGCCAGATTTACGTTCTGGAAGACAATCTGCGAGTGCCTTCCGGCGTTTCCTACGTCCTGGAAAACCGCGACTTGATGAAGCGGACGTTCCCGCAGGTGTTCGAAGGGTTGAGTATTCGTCCGGTGGATGAATATCCCAGCCATCTTCTCGAAACTCTGGAAGCCATCGCGCCTCCTGGCACACGCGGAAAACCGTCGGTAGTCTTGTTGACCGCGGGGATGTATAATTCCGCCTATTTCGAGCACAGTTTCCTGGCGCAGAAAATGGGTATCCCTCTGGTGGAAGGCCAGGATCTGGTAGTTGAGAACGGCGTAGTGTGGATGCGGACCACGATGGGTCTGCGGCGCGTGGACGTTATTTATCGCAGGATCGACGATGATTTTCTAGATCCGCAGGCGTTTCGCTCTGATTCGATGCTGGGTGTTCCTGGATTGATGGCAGCGTTCCGCGCGGGCACCGTGGCTCTGGCCAACGCTCCGGGCAATGGCGTCGCCGACGACAAGGTTGTCTACGCGTATGTTCCGGACATGATTCGCTACTACTTGAAGGAAGATGCGATTCTGCCCAACGTGCCGACATTCCTATGTTGGCGCGATGCCGACCGCCAGCATGTGCTGCAAAACCTGGACAAACTGGTGGTGAAGGCGGCCAATGAAGCGGGTGGATACGGCATGTTGGTGGGTCCCCACGCATCCGTGAAAGAAAGGGAGGAGTTTGCGGCGAAGATCCAGGAACATCCGCGGAACTATATCGCGCAGCCCACTCTGGCGTTGTCCCGCGTCCCGACTCTGATCGGCGATCATTTGGAAGGCCGGCATGTGGATTTGCGGCCCTATGTTCTCTACGGTAAGGAAATCCGCGTCATCCCGGGCGGCTTGACGCGCGTGGCCCTGCGCAAAGGGTCGCTGGTGGTGAACTCATCGCAAGGCGGCGGCAGTAAGGACACGTGGGTGCTGGCATCATGAGCGAATCCTTACCGTTGCTCAGCCGTGTCGCTGACTCCATGTACTGGTTGTCTCGATACGTGGAGCGGGCCGAAAACATCGCCCGCTACATCGGGGTGAATCTCAACCTGCAATTGGATCTGCCGCTCACGCCGGCCCAGCAGTGGCAGCCGCTGGTGGATACCACCGGCGACGCGGAAATCTTCAAGAAGCGTTATGGCGAAGCCAAGCAGGACAACGTAATCGAGTTTCTGGCGTACGACGACGAAAACACCAGCTCCATTGCATCCTGCCTGCGCTCAGCGCGAGAGAATGCGCGTTCCGTGCGCGAGACGATTTCGCCTGAGATGTGGGCGCAGATCAATAGCATGTATCTGCACATCCAGTCGCACGATTTCATCCCGGAGCCGGAGCGGTTGCTGGACTCTTTCCGCGAGATCCGTCTGGGGTGCCATCTATTCCAGGGCATCACGGATGCCACGATGTCGCACAATGAGGCGTGGCATTTTCTGCGCCTGGGAAGAAAGCTGGAACGCGCGGATAAGACGTCGCGCATTCTGGATGTCAAGTATTTCATGCTGCTGCCGTCGCTGAAGGACGTGGGTACTCCCTACGACGACATTCATTGGTCGGCCGTGCTGAAGTCGGTGAGCGGGTTTGAGATGTACCGCAAGAAGTTCGGGCGCATCACTCCGCGTAATGTAGTGGAGTTCCTGGTAATGGATCGCGAATTTCCCCGCGCCCTGCTGTATTGCGTCACCGAAGCGAATGAATCCCTGCACCGCATTACGGGTACGCCTTCAGACTCATTTCGGTTTCGTTCGGAACAACTGCTGGGCCTGCTGGAAGGCGAACTGAATTTCGGAAGCGTGGAGGATATCCTGCGCAATGGACTGCATGAGTATCTGGACGGATTGCAGGGGAAGATGAATGCCGTGGATAACTGCCTGCGCAAGGAATTCCTGTCGCGACCGGTATTTCAGCAGCAGCAGCAAAACGGCGGCGCGGCCGCATGAGCATTCGTGTTGCGCTGCATCACAAGACCACATATCACTACGACCGCCCCGCAATGTTGTCGCCGCAAGTGGTGCGGTTGCGGCCGGCTCCGCACAGCCGCACGCCCGTCAGCAGTTATTCGTTGAAGATTGAACCTGCCGATCACTTCATCAATTGGCAGCAGGATCCGCAGGGAAATTTTCTAGCGCGCCTGGTTTTCCCGAATCCCACCCGCGAATTCTCCGTTGAAGTGGATCTGATTGCGGAGATGACGGTGATCAATCCGTTCGATTTCTTTCTCGAACCAAAGGCGGAGCACTTCCCGTTTGCCTACGACGAGGAAGAACAGATCGAATTGGCTCCCTTCCTGGCGAAGGCCGCGGGCGTCCCCAAAGTGCTGGAATATGCGGCCGCTGTTGGCGGACATGGCGAGCACATTATTAACTTTTTGGTGGCGTTGAATCAGCGCCTGCAACGCGAAATCCGGTATGTGATTCGCATGGAACCGGGCGTGCAGACGCCGGAGCAGACGTTGGACCTCAAAAGCGGCTCTTGTCGCGATTCGGCATGGCTGCTGGTGCAAACCCTGCGGCATTTGGGATTGGCGGCACGCTTCGTCTCGGGTTATCTGATTCAGTTGAAGCCGGACCTGAAGCCTCTGGATGGTCCCGAGGGTCCACAAGAAGATTTCACGGATTTGCACGCGTGGGCGGAAGTGTATTTGCCGGGAGCCGGATGGGTGGGGCTGGATCCCACCTCCGGACTATTCGCGGGCGAAGGACACATACCCTTGGCAGCAACTCCGAATCCGGCGTCGGCGGCCCCGGTATCGGGCTTAGTGAGCCCGTGCGAGGTCACGTTTCAACATCTGATGCAGGTGACTCGCGTACACGAAGACCCGCGCGTCACCAAACCATACACGGATCAACAATGGAAGGCCATCGCCGAATTGGGCGAACGCGTGGATCGTGAACTCGAACAAGGCGACGTTCGCCTGACTATGGGCGGGGAGCCCACCTTCGTTTCCATCGACGACATGGACGGAGAAGAGTGGAACACCGCCGCGATGGGTCCGAACAAGCTGCGCCTTGCAGGCGATCTTGTAAATCGTATTCGCGACCAGTTTGGACCGCGGGGGCTTCTGCACTTCGGTCAAGGCAAGTGGTACCCCGGCGAATCCCTGCCGCGCTGGTCGTTCGGATGTTACTGGCGAACGGACGGCCATGAGCTGTGGCACGATCCTAAGCTGATCGCGAATCCCGATCGCAATTACGGGTTTACCGGTAAGGAAGCGCAAGCATTCGCCGAGCGGTTGGCGGAGCGCTTGAAAGTGGGCAAGGAATTTGTGATGACGGCGTACGAAGACCCGCTCACCTACCTCCAGCAGGAAGGCCGGCTTCCGATCAACGTGGACCCCGTCGACAATCAGTTGGAGGACCCTGAAGAACGCGATCGCTTGCGGCGAGTCTTCAGTCGTGGCCTAGGCCAACCTGTAGGCTTCGTTCTGCCTCTGCAGCGCGCGGAAGGCTTGAGCGGGCCCGAATGGCAGAGCGCCCTATGGATGTTGCGCGCAGGGAATTTGTATCTGGTCCCTGGAGATTCACCCGTGGGTTTCCGCCTGCCCCTGAAGAGTCTCGTGTCGGAGCCCGCCGAAAAGGTCGCGCGTGTGTGGAGCATCGATCCGATGAGTCCCACGCCTCCTCTACTGGTGCCGATTCGTTCCACGCAGCCACGGCAGGTGGAGTTGCCTGGGGACGGCCCAGTGGGTCATGACGACCGCAATCAGCAGGTTTTGCCTGAAGACGAAGGAATACCGCTGGTACGAACTGCGCTAACCGTCGAGGCGCGTGATGGCCGGCTCTACATGTTTCTGCCGCCGGTTAGGTCGGCAGAAGACTATGTGGATCTGGTGAGCGCAATTGAAGACACAGCGGCGAGGCTCGGCACGCCGGTACTGCTGGAAGGCTATCCTCCTCCCTTCGATCCGCGCTTGCAGGTCATTAAGGTCACGCCCGATCCAGGCGTGATTGAGGTAAATATTCATCCGTCGCGCAACTGGTGTGAACTGGTCGAGAACACCACCGTGCTTTACGATCTGGCGAGGTCGTCACGGCTGGGCACGGAAAAATTCATGCTGGACGGCCGTCATACCGGCACCGGTGGAGGCAATCATCTAGTGTTGGGTGCGATGACTCCAGCCGACAGTCCGTTCCTACGGCGCCCGGACCTGCTGAAGAGCCTGGTCGGGTACTGGCTGAATCATCCGTCGCTGTCGTATCTCTTCTCGGGTGTCTTCGTCGGGCCCACCAGCCAGGCGCCGCGCGTGGATGAAACTCGCGCGGACGCGATCTACGAACTTGAGATAGCGTTCGATCAGTTGCAGGGACAGGTAGACCAATGCCCACCCTGGTTGGTCGATCGTATTTTTCGAAACCTCTTAGTAGACGTAACTGGGAACACCCATCGCGCGGAGTTCTGCATCGACAAGTTGTTCTCGCCCGACAGCGCGACCGGCCGCCTGGGCTTGCTGGAGATGCGCGCCTTTGAAATGCCTCCGCACGCCCGCATGAGTCTGGCGCAGCAGTTGCTGGTACGGACGCTCATCGCGTGGTTCTGGCGGGAGCCGTACCAAGGCAGGCCTATTCGTTGGGGCACGCGTCTGCATGACCGCTTCCTGCTGCCCTATCACGTGGAGCACGACTTCAAAGACGTCGTTCAGGATCTGCAGCGAGCCGGGTACCCGGCTGATTCCGCGTGGTTCGGGCCGCACGTCGAATTTCGTTTTCCCGTCTACGGTTCCGTGATCTATGGTGGCGTCACTATCGAGCTGCGCCAGGCGATCGAGCCCTGGTACGTCCTGGGCGAAGAGCAGGGAGCCGGCGGCACCGCGCGATTCGTGGACTCTTCGGTGGAGCGCTTGCAGGTGCACGTCAAAGGGTTGGTCACCGAACGCCAGGCAGTGACCTGCAATGGAAGACGCATTCCATTACAGCCCACCGGGACCTCCGGAGAATACGTGGGCGGAATTCGCTTCCGCGCCTGGCAGCCGCCCCGCTGTTTGCATCCTACAATCCCGGTGCATGCACCGCTGGTGATCGATCTTCTGGACCTCGGCAACGCCCGATCATTAGGCGGCTGCACTTACCATGTGGCGCATCCGGGCGGCCGTAACTACGACACCTTTCCGGTAAACTCGAATGAAGCAGAGTCTCGGCGGAGGGCTCGATTTTTCCCCTTCGGTCATACGCCGGGCGCGATGGTTGTTCCCGCGGCGGAAACCGATCCGGAATTTCCGGGCACGCTGGATTTGCGTAAGTTCTCGCGACCAAGGAAAGAAGTTTGAAGATCTCCAGGACGGCGGCAGAGTTGAAGACTGAGGAGCAGTGGCGATACATCCCGGCCCCCGGCCACTGGGACGAAGCGTTTCGCCCATCTGGATTTCCGCGGCATGCGTGGCGCGAATTGGCCGTCGCCATTCGCCGCATGGGTGTCAAGGAACTTGGCCGCCGCTGGGACGTCGGCCGCCAGCTCATCGAGACCAACGGGGTCACGTATAACGTCTACGGGGATCCCCAGGGCAAGGAACGCCCCTGGCACCTGGACCCGATTCCATTGGTGATCGACGCCGCGGAATGGCAGCACATCGAACGTTCCATCGCGCAGCGCGCCACACTTCTCAATGCGATGCTGGCGGATTTGTACGGTGCCCAGAGGCTCATTCACGACCGCCACCTGCCGGCCGCGATTCTGTTTTCGAATCCTGGTTTTCTTCGTCCTTGCATGGGTATCGTGCCGCCGGACGGAGTGCATCTCCACCTCTATGCGGCGGATCTCGCCCGTTCGCGCGACGGGACTTGGTGGGTGATCTCCGACCGTACCCAGAACCCCTCCGGTGTGGGTTACGCTTTGGAGAACCGGCTGGTCAGTGCCCGTACTCTGCCTTCGGTGTTCAATCAGTGCCAGGTCCGGCCGCTGGTGGGCTTTCTCGAAAAGCGCCGCCGCGCACTGCAGATGTTGGGCGCGCATCAAAGCCCGAATCCGCGGGTGGTGGTGATGACGCCTGGCCCGAATAACGAAACCTATTTCGAACATTCCTTCCTGGCCCACCACTGGGGTTTTCCACTGGTGGAGGGCGCCGATCTCACGGTCCGCGACAATCTGGTATTTCTGAAAACGCTGGCCGGCCTGGAACGCGTGCACGTGATCCTGCGCAGGACCGACGACACGTTCTGCGATCCGCTGGAGTTTCGCGGCGATTCGCTCCTGGGCGTGCCGGGCTTAACCCAGGCCGTTCGCAGCGGAAACGTCGCCATGGCGAATGCCCTGGGCAGCGGGCTTTTAGAAACGGCGGCCCATATGGGATTCCTCCCCGGCTTGTGCCGGCAACTGCTGGGGGAAAAACTTCACATGCCTTCGGTTGCCACGTGGTGGTGTGGACACCTCGACGCGCGGCGCTACGTCGTCGAGCATCTTGAGGATCTGGTGATCAAGCCGGCGCACAGCCGCCCCGGCCAGAATCCAGAATTCCCTGCGGCTATGAGCGCCGACCAACGCGAAGCCTTGATTCGCCGCATTGAAGCCAGCCCGGAAGATTTCGTCGCGCAGGAACAGGTGGACCTCTCCACAGCGCCCACGCATACGGAAAGCGGTTTGGCTCCCCGACATGTCGTCGTGCGAGTGTTCGCCAGTTGGGATGGCCACGGCTACGCGGTTATGCCGGGCGGGTTAACTCGCGTTTCCACCGTCGCCACTTCGCTGGTCGTATCGATGCAGATGGGAGGAGGCAGCAAGGACACCTGGATTCTGAGCAGTCCGGATCATACCGAGGTTCTTCCCGCTGCCCCGAGTCCGGAGAGTGCGCCTGCCGATCCGTCCGATCTACCCAGCCGCGTTGCCGATAATCTTTTTTGGCTAGGACGGTATTCGGAACGTGTCGAGGCCGGCGTCCGTCTGGTCCGTGCGCTGCTGCCTAGTTTGTCCAGCGAGGAAGATTTTGGGCGCACAGCCTCACTCGAAACGACCGTGCAGATAATGGGCGCGCTGGGGTACCTTCCAGAGGAGTTTCCCGAGATGTCGATCGGGCAGCAGCGCTTTTCGATTGAACACTTACTTTCCAGCATGGTCTACGACCCTGCGCGGTCCTCGGGCATCGGCTGGAATCTAAATAATATTCGTCGCGTGGCCTGGCCTTTGAAAGAAAGGTTTTCGCAAGACACTTGGCGGGTGTTGCAGCAGTTGGAAACAGAACTCTCGACATCCGCTCCGGTTCACCGGGAATATCGATTGGTCGCGCAAATGAACCTTCTGGATCGCGTGATTGTCACGCTGTCGGCGTTTGCGGGATTGTTGATGGAAAATTCCACACGCGGGCACGGCTGGCATTTTCTGCAAATCGGCAAGCGATTGGAACGCAGTCTGCAAACCACGGAATTCTTGCAGGCTACTTTCGGGGACCCTCCCTTCGATCTCGACCCCGCGATGCAAACGATATTACAGATCGCGGACAGTTCCATCACCTATAGAACGCGATACTTTACAACGCTGCGACCTGAGTACGTATTGGATTTGCTGGTGAGCGACAAGGCCAATCCGCGTTCGCTGGTGTTTCAGTTGGAGGCACTGCTGGGGCACCTGAAGAAGCTGCCGGGATACTCCGAATCGACCGAGATGCCATTGCCGGAGTTCCTTGCGGCCGCCGCATTAAAAAAGGTAACGGAAACGTCGATCGCCGAACTATCGGCGCGCGACCGCGATGGCAACATGCCTGAGTTGGAGGATTTTGTCCGGCGGCTCAAGGGCGACCTGTACGATATCTCGGATGCGCTGACCGCGCTCCACTTTAGCCACCTCACCAGCGTCCGGTTCGCGCCCGTTTTCTAAACTTATGCGCTATCAGGTGATTCACATCACGACGTATCGCTACGACCAACCGGTGGCGCAGTGCCTTTCGGAAGTCCACTTGGCTCCCCGCTCCTTGCCCCGGCAGCGCGTCCTCGAAACGATCCTTGAGATTGTCCCGCAACCGGCCGTCATGGAACGCCGCGTGGACTATTACGGGAACGAGATCGCGTCCTTTTCCATTTTTAAGAGACATGATCGATTTACCGTCACTGCAACCAGCCTGATTGAGGTGGCTGCGACTCCGCCGGAGATTTCGTCCCGTATCACGTGGGAGGAGACTCGTGCTCATCTGACCTTGCACCCCGACGAAGAATCGCTGGCAGCCTACGAATTCGCTTTCGACTCCCCCTTTGTTGCCGCATCACCGGAATTGGCCGCTTACGGCGCCGCCAGCTTCAGACCCGGCGTTCCGCTAGTGGAGGCTGTCATCGATTTGTCCCACCGCATTCACGCCGACTTCAGCTATAAACCGAAGTCCACTTCGATCGACATCCCGCTACACGAGGTGCTGAAGCTACGCCGCGGAGTCTGTCAGGATTTTGCGCATCTCATGATTGGCGTCCTGCGCTCCTATCACCTGGCGGCCCGCTATATCAGCGGCTACCTGCGGAGCGGCGCCAAAATTCTGGGGGCGGAGGCATCCCACGCTTGGGTTTCTGTATTCATTCCTGGTCACGGGTGGCTGGACCTCGATCCTACCAACGATGTTCTGCCCTCCGAAGGACACGTGACGGTTGCGTGGGGCCGCGACTATGGTGACGTGACGCCGGTGAAGGGAATTTCTCTGGGCGGCGCCGGGCAAACCGTGGATGTCGACGTCCGCGTCGTGCCCATTACCGGCCTTCCGGTTCCGAATAATTCTGCGTCGGAATTATTGATCTGAGACGGAGTCTCTGACAAACATGACGGCCAGTTTGTCGGCGTAGACTTGCTTCCAGCCTGGAAGATAAGGCATCACGCGAGCCATGGGCGCCGCCGCGCGGCGCCAGCCCGCGGGGCCCCGGCAACTGCAGCACGACGAATGACATTATCGCCATCGGCGCGAACGCCTCCACCAGAGTATACGGGGATGCCGGGGGCTCCATCTACGCGGGAGTGATGTTCTTTTCGGAGCACAATAGCACTGTCCTCAACAACACCGCCAGGTGGCGGAGCGATGTACCTGATCGGCACCGTCGATTTGTCCAACACCTTGGCCCGGACGACAGCGACTCACGCCGTCTACCAAGACCTGGATTCGGGAGGAGGAAGTGGACCGCCCTTATCGGGCAGATGGACGCATTGAGCCTAGGCGGGAACAGCACCACTAAAATGAGCTGCATCCGAACGGCGTGCTGCACATCTAGTTCTTCGTGTCGGTAGCCGCGTCCAGCCGAACCAGCGACGCTCCTGGAACGTGACTCAGGAAATCTCCGGCCGCCAGTACCGTTTCCAGATTACGGCGCGAAAGGTGGACGTGTTCCCGGGCGATGGCTTCCGCGCGAGTGCCTTGGCGGTTTTCAATCGCCTCAAGAATTCCGTAGTGTTGTTCCTGCCCGATGGTCCCGAGCTCAGCCGCGCGCGGAAGTTCGGTCCGCGGAAACACCATCGCGCTTGGTCCCGCAAAGGGGAGTACGGTCAGATGCGCCAGCGTTCGTTGCAGCATGGGACTCTTCGATAACGCCACCAGCTCGGAATGGAAGGCTTCGTTCAGGTCCATATACCGTGCGAAGGACTCCACGGTGTTGCCGCCGATCACATCCATTTGCCGCTGGTATTCTCGAATCGCCCGCATTTCGCTAGGATCCACCAGGCGTTCCGCCGCCAGCCGCGCCGCGGTACCTTCCAGGACTCCGCGCATCTCGATCGTATCCCAGATGTCGGCGATGGTAAACTCTCGCACCACGAAACCACCCGACGGCGACGGCTCCAGCAGGCCCTCATGGGCTAGACGATCCAGGGCTAAGCGAATCGGAGTTCGGGAGACACCCAACCGCGCTACCAAGGCCAACTCGGAAAGGCGGTCGCCGGGCGGATAATCACCCTTTAACAATAACTCCCTTAGCGTGAGCAGAGCACGACCTGTTTGGGAAACGAACTCATTGTTCCGAGGATCGCGCATGATGTCCCGCATATTTTTTCATTCTACCATTAGCTGGAACTGAAATATGTATTCTTGTATTCACCGGAGTTCGCCATGAAGATACCCTCTTGTAATCCAAACAATACCGAAGCCACGTCAAAATATGCGTTTACTGCCGCCATATTCAGCGCAGCTCCAGCAGCGCCTCCGCGGCGTCGATCGTCGCGCCGTGCTTCAGTAATACTTTCAAACGAGGTGGCCTTAACGGGTTTCCGCTTTCACATGCGCGCCCGCTTCGATCAGCAGGTTCGCGATCTCGGCATCGACGCGCGCTGCTTGCATTCCTGCATACACTTGCGACATACTATCATTTCTTATCTCAATGTACGAACACAGCAATCATGCCAAATGGGCAGCCTCGCGGTTCTCGTCCGCGCCGTCGTAAGCTACCAAAAAGCTGGGAAATTTTACGGGACCGTTAAAGCCGGATCCATTATCCATTGCATAGGAGATCATTCATGTTCACATCTACTCGTAGGAACCTGTTGCAGGCGACGGCCCTGGCCGCGGGAGCTGCAGCGCTTGTCAGGAACACGGCTGCCCAAGACACCGCAGCTCCGGCTGTGGTTGATACAGGCGCTTGGAAAAAGATTTTCCCGGAGGGCTTCAAGAACGAACGCGTTAAGACTGCCGGTGCTGAGATCAACTGCGTGATCGGCGGCTCGGGGCCTCCAGTGCTCATGTTCCACGGAGCACCTCAATCTCTAGTGACCTGGCGCCTGGTCGCTCCCGACCTGGCCAAGGAATTCTCGCTGGTGATCTGCGACCTGCGGGGCTACGGTGATTCCAGCAAGCCCGAGGGCGGCAAGGATCACATCGACTATTCGAAGCGCCCCATGGCTCAGGATGGTGTGGACGTGATGCAGCATTTCGGCCATCGCCAGTTCTCCATGGTGGGCCACGACCGTGGCGGACGCGTGGGTCGCCGCATGGCCTTGGATCATCCCGATCGCGTGCGCAAGCTGGCGGTTCTCGATATCGTGCCGGCGCACTATCTCTACTCGCACGTCACTATCGAATTCGTCCAGGCGTATTTCCACTGGTTCAACTACCTGCGTCCGTCACCCGGTCCTGAGAATGAATTGCTCGCACAGAATACCGGACGCGGTGGCCGTGGTGGCGGAAAAGGTGGCGGCAAAGGTGGCGGTAAAGGTAACGTGGACGAGATCGCGGCCCTGGTGCAAGCCGAGTACGCGCGCCACAACGCGAATCCGGCCATGATCCACGCGATGTGCGAAGACTACCGCGCGTCCGCCTCCATAGATCTGAAGAATGACGAAGCGGATATCAAGGCCGGCAAAAAAATCAAGTGCCCCCTGTTGACGCTATGGGCTGCCACCGGTTCCATGGGTAAGCTCTACGATGTCCTCAAAATTTGGAAGGAAGAGGGCACCAAGGTGACGGGCAAGGGTCTCCCCGGCACACACAGTTTACAGGAGAGCGCCCCTAAAGAAACGCTGGCGGAACTGCAAGCATTTTTGCGTTCCTAGCGCGGTCAATCTACTTCGATTTGGTAGCTGACCATCCACGGCTCCAGTTGCTCCAGCCGGAGCTTCCAGCGCTCTTTGAATTCCCGCATCCATGCCCGATTCTCTTGGGAATCGGGCACGTCCACGACCAGTCGCCCGAGCGTGTCGCGGTAAAGGACGCCCTCATTCCGCCAGTGGCCCTCGATCTTTTGCGTCTCGTAACTGGCGGCGCCAAAGTGGTCGGAGATTTCAAAGACAGCTTCCGCCAGCCACGCGCCGGGCACTTCCCGCCCGTCGTTAAAATGCAGCGGAAGAAGCACCTCGTACCGCCGCCAATTGCTGCTCATGGGTCGATTTCCTTACGATGGTAAACGGGATGTTCTCGCCGGCCAGCGCCGCGCAAGCTGCTTCGGGCACCAAGTGTTCGCCGGATCGCAACACTCGCCCCGGAAAGCGCCCGATCAGGAATGCCAGAGCATTTTGCTCCGCCTGGCGATCCGCGAATCGGATGGTGACCATACTTATTACAACGTCTCTACACCAGTACAGTGAACGCGCTCTCCACGGGAGCATTCTCATGCCGGATCACCGGCCGGTACAAGGTATCGCGCTCCAGCGGCTCACGTCCGGCCTCGCGAATCAGACGCGTCAGGTCTCCGCGCCGTAGAGCTTGGCTGGTGGTTGCTCCCGCGTCGTGATAGATACGTTCCTCAACCAGCGTCCCATCCAAGTCGTCCGCCCCAAAGCTTTGCGCGATTTGCGCAATCTGGGGCGTCATCATCACCCAATAGGATTTGATATGCGGAATATTATCCAACATCAGCCGCGACACCGCGATTTCCCGCAGATCGTTAAACCCCGTGGTCTTCCGGATATGCTCCAGCTCTGTATTGTCCGGATGGAAGGACAGCGGGATAAACGTCTGGAACCCATGCGTGTCATCCTGCAAAGCGCGTAGTTTTAACAGGTGGTCGACGCGATCTTCCTCGGTCTCGATGTGCCCGTATAACATCGTGCAGTTGGAGTGCAGCCCCATTTCGTGCGCGATGCGAGCCGTATTGATCCACTGATCGCCCGTCAGCTTGTGGTCGCAAATAATCCGCCGTACACGTTCGCTGAATATCTCCGCACCGCCACCCGGCAGCGAATCCATACCCGCGTCTTTCAGTTTTTGGAACACTTCCCGTGCGCTGAGCTTACTGCGCTTCATGAAATATCCGATCTCCACCATCGTGAACGCTTTGATGTGGACCTTCGGGAAACGCTGCTTCAGCCCGCGCAGCATCTCGCAATACCAGTCGATGGTCAGTTCCGGATGCAGTCCGCCTACGATATGAAACTCCGTAACCGCTTCGGTGTAGCCTTCGCCCGCCTTGTGCCAAACCTCATCCAGCGACATCGTATACGCCTTGCCGTCGCGAGTCAGCTTGCCGAACGCGCATAGCCTGCAATTCGCGACGCACACGTCCGTCGGATTGATGTGGCGATTAATGTTGAAGAAAGTCGTGTTGCCGTGCAGACGCTCGCGTACGGTGTTGGCGATCCAGCCCACCCCCAATAGGTCGGGAGTGCGATACAGGGTCAGCCCATCCTCGGCGGACAAGCGCTCCCCCGCATCTACCTTCTTGCGGATGGCATCCAGCCGGGCGTCCTCGAATGTCGGAATCATCGGTGAAACTCAAGAATATCACGCGTCCGCACCCCAGGCGCTATCATGAGAAGCAATCCTTCTTGGGCTATGGAAAATGATTCGGAAAGCGGCTTGATCGGCACGCTAGTGGGCCCCTACCGGATCGAAGCCCCTCTGGGCGAAGGCGGAATGGGAACCGTCTACCGCGCGCTGGACACCAAACTCAACAGAACCGTCGCCATCAAGTTCCTGTCCAATGAATTGGCGGACGTAGCCGCCCGCCACCGCTTCCAGCGCGAGGCCCAACTCGCTTCCTCCCTCAATCACCCGCATATCCTCACGGTGCACGCGACAGGCGATCTCAATGGCCGCCAGTACCTGGTTACGGAGTTCGTCGACGGCGGAACACTGAAGAATTGGGCCAAGGTCGAAAGACGCGATTGGCGTCAAGTCGTGGAACTTATGGCACCCGTCGCCGACGGCTTGGCGGCAGCCCACGCCGCCGGCATGACTCATCGCGACATCAAACCCGCGAATATTCTGGTGGCGACAAACGGCTACGCCAAGCTCGCGGATTTCGGACTCGCCAAGCTCACTGAAAACCTCGAACCGGATGCCACGGCAACACTGACCGAAGGCCGCACGCGCCCCGGGGTCATCGTCGGCACCATCGCGTACATGTCGCCCGAACAAGCCGCCGGCCTTACCGCCGACGCCCGCAGTGACGTCTTCTCCTTCGGCGTTGTGCTCTACGAACTCCTCGCCGGCCGCCGTCCATTCACGGGAGCTTCCGAAATGGAATTGCTGCGGCATATCATTCATTCCGAAGCCGAGCCGCTGGGCGAGCTGGTTCCCCGGGTGCTGCGTCTGGTAGTGGAAAAGACTCTGGCGAAGGATCCGGCTCAGCGCTACCAAACTGCTCGCGAACTCGCCACCGACCTGCGACGCCTGATTCGTAGTTCCGCCGAACCCGCGTTGATTCCCCGGCGCGCTCCCCTTCTGTCGAGACCTATGTGGTGGACGTTGACGGGTGCCTGCCTTTTGCTGGCGCTGGCGTTTGTGGTCGGGTACTGGGTCCCGCGGCTGGGGCGGGGCAGCATCACAAGCATCGCCGTCCTGCGTCTTGCCAACGCCACCGGCGATCCGCAGAATGAATACCTCGCCGAGGGCATCGCGGAGAGCGTCATCAACGCGCTTTCCAGAACCTCCCTCAAAGTGACGGCGCGGACCACAGCCTTCCGTATCGACCCCAGTCTGGTCGACCCTGTCCAGGTTGGCAAACAACTGAACGTGGCCGCACTGTTGAATGGCCGCATCACCCAGCAAGGCCAGAATCTGGTGGTTCAGGCCGAGCTCATCGATACTTCTGACGGAACCCAGATCTGGGGTGACCGCTTCACGCGCCCGCTGAGCCAGCTCCAAAACCTGGAGCAGGACATCGCGGCCAGGATTACCGATGACCTTCGGGCTCGCATTGACCCTCAGCAAAAGACGCTGTTGTCGAAAAAGGCCTCCAGCCCGGAAGCGTACCGGCTATATCTAAAAGGCCAGTTCTT
The DNA here is from genome assembly GCA_039931205.1 of Acidobacteriota bacterium. GTDB lineage: Bacteria > Acidobacteriota > Terriglobia > Bryobacterales > Bryobacteraceae > Palsa-187. The sequence continues at coordinate 83,335 of JBDTSJ010000046.1, read as the reverse complement.
CTGGAACAAGTTCTCCGCGGATGGTGCCGTTAAATCCATCGAGTTCTTCAACCAGGCCATCGGAGAAGATCCGCTCTACGCGCCCGCGTATGCCGGCTTGGCCCAATCCTACGCCGTCCAGGGAGCCGAACTGATACGCCCCGCCAAAGACGTCATGCCTCGTGCGATCGCGGCTGCTGAAAAAGCCATCGCCCTGGACGATTCGTTGCCTGAAGCGCACACCGCGCGCGCCATCGCCGCTATGTTCTACGAATGGGATTGGGAGCGGGCGGACAGCGAGATCCAGCGCGCACTCTCCCTGGCCCCTGACAATCCCAACACTCTTCACTTCTGGGGCCACTACTTGGAAATGGTGGGGAAGTCGGCCGAGGCGATCGCCGTCATGCAGAGGGCCGCCGATCTGGATCCTCTGTCCCTGGTCATCAATTCCGAACATGCCTATGCACTTTACATAGGCAGAAAATTTCCGCAAGCCGAACAGGCGGTCCGAAAAACATTGCAGCTGGATCCTAAATTCATCCACGCATCCTGGATATTGGCGCAGACCCTGGAACGCTTGGGCCGTGCGGAGGAGGCATCCGTGGAAATGTATCGCCTTCGCTCCTCCGGGCTCGTGATCTTGGTGGAATTGGCGTGTGCCCGAGCTGCGGAAGGAAATCGAGTGGAAGCCTTGCGTGTGCTACAGGAAGTGCAGTTAGCGGGGCGAAGCCAGTTTCTGGATCCTGTCGCTGTGGCTACCGTCTACGCTGAACTCCGTGACACGGCGGAGACCTTCCTCTGGCTGAGCCGCGGGTTGGAAGAGAAGTCTTCCTACCTCCCCCTCGCCTTGGTAGACCCAAAATTCGATCCCGTCCGCAATGATCCGCGCTTCCTCGCCCTGGCGCGCAGCATTAACCGGCCGGTTATCAACTGATTCCTAGAAAACAATATCCGTGGCCCAGAAGGCGAAGAAGATCACGCTGACATAGCCGTTCATCGTAAAAAACGCGGCGTCGATCCGCGACAAATCGTCGGCGCGCACCAGGCGATGCTCCCACGCCAGTAGACATGCTACCGCCGCGATCCCCGCCCAAGCCGCCGCGCCCAAGCCGAACGCCCGCACCAGCATTACCAAACAGACCAACATTCCCCCGTGCAAGACGCGCGCGATCCACAAAGCGCCCGCTATGCCGAATCGCTGCGGCACGCTGTTCAACCCCGACGCGACATCGAATGCGTAATCCTGGCAGGAGTAAATAATGTCGAAGCCCGCGGTCCATAGCGTAACGGCGGCCGTCAGCCAAAGAATCCGCGCATCCAAGGACCCGCGCATCGCGATCCACGCCGCTGCTGGAGCAATTCCCAGCGATAACCCCAGCACCAGGTGCGCGAAGTGCGTGAAGCGTTTCGTGAAGCTGTAGAACATCACGATCGACAGCGCCACCGGAGCCAGCTTCAAACACAGCGAATTCAGCGCCCCCGCGGCTGCGAAAAACACCACGGCCCACAACGCCAAAAATCCCCAGGCGAAGCGCTGCGACAGTAGTCCCGCCGGGATGTGCCGCATTTTTGTACGCGGATTCCGGCCATCGATCTCGGCGTCCAGCAACCGGTTGAACGCCATGGCCACCGACCGCGCCGCCACCATCGCCACTACGATCCCCGCGAACTTCAGCAGCAATCCTTCCCGTGGGAACCCCGCATCCTGCCATGCAAGCAACGCCCCGGTCAACGCAAACGGCAGCGCAAAAATAGAGTGCTCGAACTTGATCATGTCGAGCGTCAGGCGCAGGCGCTTGAGAAAGGAAGACAATGCTGACCTCTTACGGCTTAGGACCAGAATTGATTTGCACCAATGGCTGCCGGTTCTCCGGCCGGCTGTCGCGATTCAGGAAGAAGTTGATGTAGGAGCTTGTCCCCGCCAACTCCGGATTGCGTGGCGGAATGTATTCTTTCAACTGCTCCAGATGCCCGCGAGCTTTAGCGCGATCGTATACGCTGACCCAGATGCACGGCTGCTCCGGAGTGACTTCGCACATCCCGTTCAGCGGACCACCGCAGGGTCCGTTGCGCAGGTTCTTGGGACACGTCATGGGGCAGACGTATTCCATCTCTCCCAGCACGCAGTTGCCGCACGCCTGGCATCCGAAGGCGCCTTTCTTAAAGGACAACTCGGCGCTCTCTAAAACCTGCGCGCGTTCCGGTGTCTTGTCGAACCAGCGCATGACGGCTGATAGGACGGTGCGTCGCGGGCCCGGATTATGCGCCAGCACAGCGGAGTTCAACACGTCGTACATCGCCACCTTGAAGCCCACCGGCTTCGGCGGCGTAGGGGGGCCATACAGGAAGTAGCCGCCCTTCGGCGAGTAGCTGATCTCCGCCGCGTACTCTTCCCAATTCCCCGCAATCTCCTCGGACCGCTCGATCACCCACCTCAAGCGCGTCGCATCGTGGTCGCCCCCAAGGTACGCACCCGCGTAGCCCAGCCCTCGCAGGATCGCCACCATCTTGGCGGCGCGTTCCATGCGAGCGGCCATACCTTTGTCGGTAGACCCTTCCGCTTCCGCAACCACCGTGTCCCGCAATGTTTCGGAGACCCAGCATCCCGGCGGCTCGCCCTTGGCAAACTTCTTCGCGGCGGGAGCGCTCAGCAGGTACACATTGCCGAAGACCGGGAAGTTCTTAAGCCCGTGCTCTGCCAGGTAACGCTTCAGCTCGCGAAACTTCTGCGTGTCGTAGCCCAATTGCGTGATCGCGAAATCCGCGCCCATCGCAATCTTCTTTTCCAGCTTTAGATATTGATAGAAGCAATCCGCCTCGGTGTACTTGAAGGGCGAAACCGCGCAGGAGATGTGGAACGGATACCCGGCCGCGCGCATCTCGGCGACCAACTCGATCATCTGCACCGAATCCAGATCGAATCCCGACAGCGGCGCGAGATCTTCCTTCTTCAACTTGCCCGCTTGCGGATGATCGCCGGTAATGCAGAACACGTTGTGGATATCCGCCGCGTGCATTTCCTGCAGCTTCTGAAACGCCACGTCCCGCGGATTGCTGACACAGGTCAGGTGAACGTTCGGCGTCAGCCCCTGCCCTTTGACGATCTTCGCAATGGTGACTGGATCGTGCCCGGCACTACCGCCCGCGAAGCTGGTGACACTACCGGCAATCACACCGGAAATCCCCGCCAGTCCCGCCCCAATCTCCGCCAGCTTCTCTTCTGTTGTCTTGGCGCTGGCGACCAGTTCCACCATATAGGTGAAGCGTCCGGCAGCGAGCGCGTCTTTAATAGGATTGTTTTGTGCCACTTGTGTAAAGTCCGCTGAAATGCGGATATCGATCTATTGTTGCATCAACCGGCGCTTCCGGGCATATAACGTGCTTTACAGGCTGTCCACGAAGTGATCAACCGGCGTGAAAATCCATCGGATCGTCAGGCGCCAAGTTCCTTACGAACGATTCGCGTCCCTTCCACCATGGCCTTCATCTTGGCGAATGCGACGTCGCGCGGCAGATGGAAGCAGCCGCAATCGGTCAGGATGCTGATGCGCTCGGCTGGCATCACTTCCAGGGCCTTGCGGATGTGCGTCGCCACTAGCTCTGGAGACTCCACATCCTCCGTCTTTACGTCAATGACACCTAGTCCCAGGTCGAAGGGGGCATCGAATTCCTTAAATAGGTCCAGATCTTCGCCGCCGCGGCGGGCGAACTCCAAAGTCAGTTGATGCACCTTCGCGCCTAATATGGTCGGGAACAGATAGCGGTAGCTGCCTTCCCAAGACGGCTTACCGTAGCGGTTGCCATAGCAGATGTGCACGGAGATATTCGCGTCCACACCTTCTACCAGCGTATTAATTACGTTCACGCCCCAGGCCAGGTCTTCCGGAAAGCCTGAATAGTAGGGCTCGTCGATCTGAATGATTTCGGCGCCGGCTTTGACCAGAGCCTTCAGCTCCAGGTTCATCAAGCGCGCGATATCCATCGCGAAGGCTTCTTCGGTGGGATAGAACTGGTTGTTGATGCGCTTGGTGAGGCAATGCGGTCCGGTGACGCAGAACTTAACCGCGCGATCCGTGAAGCTGCGCAGGAACGAGAAGTCCGGCACCAGTCCCAACGAGGCCATGGGAAGTTTATTGCGAATCGCACTGTCGTAAAAGTCATAGTAGAATTTCTTCGAAGATCGGTCAATCTGGATACCGGGAAAGCGCTCGACAAAATAATCGACCATGTTGTCGCGGCGCACTTCGCCATCCGTGACGATGTCGATGCCGGCGGTTTCCTGATCCTTGATCGCGGCCTTTACAGAAGTATCGTAAATCTCGTCCAAATCGCGGCCGCTGATGCGGCGGGCGAAGTAGTCGCCTTTCAGGCGCTCAAGCCACGGCGGCATCGCGTAACTGCCGACGATGGCTGTGGGAAGGATCGGAAGCTTCGTCATAAGTGGGTCTCGTTAGCCTTATTCGCGGCGCGTCGTGTACAGAATCGACGTCTTGGTTTCTTTGCGGTATTTGAACGGACGGAAGTGAACGTCGTAGCCCTCGCGCTGCGCCACTTCTTTCAGTAAAGCACCGTTCACCCAATTCAGCAGCGAGCCATCCAGCTTGCCTGGCCCAAAAAAGCCTGTGCGGTATTGCGCCATATCGGTTACAAAAATGTCGAAAATCTGCAGGTATCCGCTGGAATGCAGCAGAGGCAGCGTGTGGATAAAGCTTTCCAGCGCGCCGGAGCTCAAGTGAAAACGAAAATCCGTGGGCGCGTCCTGCAGGATGTCTTCCAATTTGCCGGCATCCAAACCTTCCGGGAACGGGAACTCCGGCAGATCTTCCAAACGTACCAGGCGTTCTTCGAGGCGCACGGCGGTCCATAGTTCCTGCCAGAAGCGTACGCCGCATTCTTCGCCGCCGAACGCGTCGAAGCCCTGCTCGATCATTTTCAGGACGCGGTCGCGGAATTGCGCCTGCGGAACTCCGTACTTCGCGCCTAACCGTTGCGCTTCGCCGGCCGGTACAAATGCGCGCACCTGCACGAAGTAAAGCTTGCCATCGCGGCGAACCACTTCCTCGTCCGGCAGATTGTCGTAGACGTTGGTGAGATGTACCTGCATCACTTTGTGGCGCAGTTGTGGCAGCGCCTTGATGGGGTTGATAGCATCCATCGGAATGAAGCGGCACTGTTCAGTGTGCCGTGCCACGGCAGGGCGCGCCTTGTCCAAGGTGTCATTCGAATAATCGCCCATGTGAAAGCGGACCATTGGATAGAACCCGGTGCCGCGTTGGCGGTCCGCTTCCTGAAATTGATCCAGCCATTGCGCACAGCGTGAGCCCGAGCCCACACCCACTTCCAGTAAGTTGATTTCCGGCGGCAGTTGATTCTTTTCCTGCAGGCCTACTAGCAAATTGAGGAACTCCAGCACGTCATCGGCGATCGCCAACGGATTATGTCCGTCCGATCCGCCTCCCGGCAGCGCTTGATCGTAGCCCTGGCCGCTGGCATGTTCCCAGGCTTTGAGATGCCGCCAATAGAAGCGATTGAAGTCCCACACAATGCTGCGCCGCATCGTGATGAAGTCTTCCAGTGCAATGCGGTCGCCGTTGGGTAATTCGGAGTCGGCCCGCTTCAAGGCTCTCAGTAAGTCGGCGCGCAGGCTGCCGGCAGCAACCTGGCGCGTATCTACATGGATGTCCATGATCGGCGGCGGCACATCGTCGCGGCCCGTGTAGCCCTGTGTTGCGATCACCACTTCGCGGAAATTGTGCTTGTACTGAATCCAATCCAGCTCAATCTGTAGGCGCGCAAACTGGCCTTTGTCAACCAGGCCTTCGGCGACCAGCGAGTAGATCGTCTCAACAACCGCCTGCGTCGCCGCAGTGGCCTTTTGGTTGAGGTGGTTGAGCTTGAGGATCATGGGATCGGCGCGGACGAATTGAATAGGATAGCGCGTTCCGGGCGCCCCAATGCGCCCGTTGGAACGGTCATTTACAAAGTCGCCGTGGTCCCATCACGCAAATTGATACTCAGATTTGCGGTCAACATCGAGGGCTGTGTCAGGCTACGCGGCGAACATCTCAGCGACGCCCAGCCCTGGCCTGAACCCTGGCTCAAACCCCTAGCTCAAACCAATGATACGGCCGGTTTCCACATCCAGGTCAATATCGTAATAACCAGGCCTTGTGGACAAGCCAGGCATTGTCGCCATGGTGCCCAGGATGGGATACAAGAACCCCGCGCCCACGCTCGCCCGGATGTCGCGGACCGGCACGGTGAAGCCGCTGGGGGCTCCCTTCAAGTTGGGGTCGTGACTGATCGACAAGTGGGTTTTCGCCATGCAGATGGGCAGATTCCCGAAGCCTTGCTTCGTGTACATCTCGATCTTCTTCTCCGCTTCAGCCGAGTACTCGACATCCGCGCCGCCGTAAACTTGCTTCACGATGATCTCGATCTTTTCCTTGATGGAAATATCCAGCGGATAGAGGAATTTGAAATTGCGCGGCTTCTTGCACGCCGCCACCGTGGCGTTGGCCAGATTCACGGCTCCGGCTCCGCCCAGGGCCCAGTGATCCGTCATGACGGCGTCTTCGGCTCCAGCCGCAATCGCCAGTTTGCGGATCAATTCGATTTCGGCCGGAGTGTCGTCTTTGAATTTATTGATGGCCACGACCACGGGCACTCCGAACTGCCGAGCGTTGCCAATATGCCGAATCAGGTTCGAGCAACCCTTTTCCAGCAAGTCGAGGTTCTCAGTGGTGTACTCGTGCGACAGCGGTTTGCCTGCCACCACTTTGGGTCCGCCGCCGTGCATCTTCAGTGCCCGTACCGTGGCCACCAGCACCACGCAGTTCGGCGTGAGACCGCTGTAACGGCACTTGATATTGAAGAATTTCTCCATGCCCATGTCGGCTCCGAAGCCGGCTTCGGTCAGTACGTAGCCGTCGGCTCCCGCGAGCTTGAGGGCGATCTGGTCGGCGACGATGGACGAATTGCCATGGGCGATGTTGGCGAACGGGCCGGCATGCACGAACGCCGGCGTGTGCTCGATGGTCTGCATCAGGTTCGGCATGATCGCGTCCTTCATCAGGACGGTGATGGCTCCGGTGACGCCAATGTCGTCGCAAGTGACCGGAACGCCGGCGCGGCTGGAACCGATGACCATACGGCCGAAGCGGTCCTTCATGTCGCCCAAACTGGTCGCCAGCGCGAGCACGGCCATGATTTCGCTGGCCACTGCCATATCGAAGCCGGTCTTGCGAGTCTTACCCTTCTCCTCGACGCCTTCGCCAATGGTGATTTCGCGCAGCATGCGGTCATTGGTGTCGACCACGCGCCGCCAGGTGATGGTGGCGGGATCGATGTCGAGCCGTGCGAAGCTGCGTTTTTCTTCCGGCGTGAATTCGTTAGGATCGGTCCTGTTGATGCCAAGCTTCTTCACGCGGCGCAGCATGATGGTCGAGAATTTGCGGCTACCGTCTTTCGCGGCCGGCGCCAGCCGGTCAAACAAAGCGGCATCGTCCGCCGTGGTGTCCTCATGGAACATGCGCGTGTCGATCGCGGCCGCCAGCAGGTTGTTGGACGCGATAATGGCGTGGATGTCGCCGGTCAAGTGGAGGTTGAATTCCTCCATCGGGATGATCTGACTGTAGCCGCCGCCCGCCGCTCCACCCTTAATGCCGAACGTCGGCCCTTGGCTGGGCTGCCGGATGTTGGTAAACACTTTCTTATTCAAATGCGCCCCAAGAGCTTGGCTGAGGCCGACAGTGGTGGTGGTCTTGCCTTCGCCTAGCGGCGTGGGAGTGATCGCCGTCACCACAATGTAATTGCCGTCGGGGCTGTCCTTGAAACGATCTCGAATCGAGAGGTGCACCTTGGCCTTGGTCTTGCCGTAGGCGTCAAGTTCGGCGTCAAGAATGCCGGCTTCGGTGGCGATCTGCGTGATCGGCGCCGGCACGGCGGCCTGGGCGATCGCGATGTCGCTTGGGACGGGGTTCAGGAGGTTGGTGAGCTTTTTTGGCATTGAGTTTAAATTGAGACGAATCTCCAATTATACTCGCCGAATGGCAGGTCAAGGATGGTTGAGCGATTTCAGTGGCTTGCTGGGCTCGTCGCAGCCCAGATCGCAAGGTGGTCCGAGAAAGGAGCTTCCGAAGTCCCCGACGTCCTCAGGGCCAAACCGGCAGCGAACAGCCAATCCAGGTGTTGATGCAGGAACGGGAATGTCACCTGGTCGGCGGGTAGCGCGGGCTCAAAGCCGGCTGCCTCGAAAGCGGCCTGCACGCCATCTCTCTGCGCGGACCCGACGCGAACCGGGATCATGTTTCGCAGCCACTCGAAATGAGTGGTGTTGAAGTCGCCACCCACTAGTTTGAGGCCGGTGTGACGCGAGGTGTCTTCGAGTACAGGCGCAAGCTGAACTTGCCGGTCGCGCGGATTGATGCGGCTATCTAAGTGGACGTTCCAGATGCGCAGCGGCCCCAAGGGCGTCTGAGCGGTAACCGCAATGGCAAAACGAATCCGCGAGTGAAAACCAAGGTTGTAGCGCTTCAGCGGAATCACTGTCGGGTTGCTCAACGGAAACTTGCTTAGAACGGCGAGTCCTTGATTCGGAGAGTCGGCCGAGCTCGGCACAGCCAACACGAAATATCCAAGGTGCCGCCCCACTGCCTGCGCTACGTCCTCTTTGTTGCCGCCCGACGCTACCTCTTGAAACAGCAATATTTGACTGCGCCGCAGTACCGAGTCCGCCGCCAAGGCAGTGGTGATCCTGTCCACCCTGGTTTCCCTGGCCAGGTTCAGTGAGACTACGGTGAGGGGTCCGCTTGCGTCCGGTGCTTCGATAGGGTCGCTTGGAAGCGCCAAGGGCAGCCAGATCAGCGGGCTTAGTCCCAATCCCGCGCGAGCTTTTGTTCTCCAGGTCATCGCCGGTTACTCTCCTCCCGGTTACTTCCCTCAAGGATGCTGTGGTTTCAGCCGTTTGTAGACTAATTGTACCGAACTCCCTACGCCCAATACCGCGCATAATTCCCAACCCTCCTCACCCTGTAGGTTGAGCCTTTCGATGGCCATGTGGCCGTAGACGTTCTCTTCGATCATGTATTCCCACTTCATAGAGGTCCCTCTGCTGGAATAGAGTCATCGCCGCGGGAAAACAACTCAAAGTTTGACGATTGAACCTGGCTACCTCCGCGCTAATCGCCGTTGGTGCTACAAAGAATCTATGCCTGAAACACCAGCCTCAGAATTCTGGAAAGACATTAAGCCCATAGCCAAGGTTTTCCAGCGGGATTCGCTTCCCGAGGTCTACACGCACAACGCTGCTACCGATGACCTGCGTTTGTACGTGCCTTTCACCGAGACAGTCGCGTCGCGGCCGCTGTGGATTTCACCATCCACAAATCGCTGGTGCGACATCTTGTACTCCAAGGCCGCGGGGTTGGTAAACCGGCACTATCACCCGCACGAAGTATTCGCCTACACAATCTCCGGCAAATGGGGATATCTGGAGCACGACTGGACCGCCACAGCCGGGGATTTTATCTACGAAACTCCCGGTGAGGCGCATACATTAGTCGCCTATGAGCACAAAGATCCCATGAAGGTGTTCTTCGTCGTGAAGGGACCCGTCGTTTGGCTGGATGAAGAAGGCGAGTCGACAGGCGTGTTTGACGTTCACAGCTACATTGCCCTGTGCCGCGAGTATTACGAGAGCATCGGGTTCGGCTCGGACTACGTGACAAAGTTGTTCCGCTAGCCCGGAGCGCGGCTTCCATTAGGATAGTCACATGGGTCACATCCGCACACGGCTGATCGTGGTAGGGCTGGCGTTGGGCGTCACGCTGGCCATCGGCACTGTCGGCTTCGTTGTGGTCAGCGGATATCCGTGGTTCGACGCGTTCTACATGACGCTGATCACGGTGCTGACGATCGGCTACGGTGAGATCCTACCGCTCGACTTCTGGGGGCGGGTATTCAATACATTTCTGATGTTTTTCGGCGTGCTGGTTATTTTGTTGGCCACCGGCGCCATGACTCAGACGGTGATCGAACTGGAGCTGAACCAATTTTTTGGAAAGCGGCGAAATAAGAACATGATCGACAAACTGAAGGGGCATTACATCCTGTGTGGGTATGGTCGCGTCGGGCGGGGCGCGGCGGCGGAGTTGTCGGCGGCGGGCGCTCCCTTCGTCGTGATCGACAACAACGAGGATCGCGTGGAACGTGCGATGCAAGCAGGTTTACTGGCCGTGGTCTCCGACGCCAGCCGCGATGAGACGCTGCGCGATGTGGGGATTACGCGCGCCAAGGGCCTGATCGCGACGCTGGGCTCGGATGCCGACAATCTGTTCCTGATCATGACCGCGAAAACGTTGAACCCTCTGTTGCAGCTATCGGCCCGCGTGGCCGAGGAATCGGCGGAGCCTAAAATGCGGCGTGCCGGGGCCACCTTTGTGTTCGCTCCGTATGTGTCCACCGGCCATCGTATGGCGCAGGCTCTGCTGAAGCCGCATGTACTGCAGTTTCTGGATTACACCACCAGTGAGCGGGATGGCCATGAAGCCGGCATTGAGCAGATTCGCATTGAGCCGGGCAGCGCCTTCTGCAAACGGACCATCCGCGAGGTGGAGGAGAACAAGGGCAAGGAAGTCGTGGTGCTTGCCCTGCGGCGTTCCTCCGGCAAAATGATTTACAATCCGCCCGATGAGGAGACTCTGGCAGGCGGCGATTACTTGATTGTCATGGGCGAGCCTTCTGGCTTGGAGCAGTTGGAAAGGATGTTGGCCGAGGCCGATCAATGAAAGTTCTGAGTGCCGCGCAAATGCGCGAGGTGGACCGGCGCACCATCGAAGATGGCGTAGCGGGAATTGCGTTGATGGAAAACGCGGCGCACCGGGTTGTGGAAGAACTGGTACGCGTGTTCTCGCCCATTGATCGCCAGAACATCGTGATCCTCTGCGGCAAAGGGAACAACGGCGGCGATGGCCTGGCGATCGCGCGCATCCTGAAAGAGTACGGCGTGGGACGTCTGCGCGTGATTCTGGCTGCCGACCCCAGCGAATACTCGGGAGATGCGGCCACCAACCTGAAGCGGCTGCCAGAAGCGGGAATTTTCGCGGAGCGGGAAGTACCTTCGAAACTGCGCGACCGGCGTGAAGTCACTATCGTCATCGATGCTTTGCTTGGCACGGGCGCGAAAGGTCCTCCGGCCGGGCGAGTGGCGGAGCTGATTCGGGCGGCGGGAGAGTTTCCCCTGGCTAAAGTAGTCGCCGTGGATTTGCCTTCCGGACTTGCCGGCGGCGGTGATGTGGTGCGCGCGGATATCACCGTGACCTTCACGGCTCCGAAAATAGAGCATTATCTGGCCGAGGGTGCCGAGGAACACATAGGACGGCTCGTGCTAACCCAGATCGGCAGTCCTCCGTGGCTGATTCCTGGCGGGTTGGAGGTGAGTGAGCCCGAAGAGTTCAAACATCTGTTCGCACCCCGGAAGCGGGATGGGCACAAGGGCGATTACGGGCACGTTCTGGTCGTGGGGGGCGCTCCCGGAAAGTCTGGCGCTGTGACCATGGCCGGTCTGGCGGCTCTGCGCGCGGGGGCGGGACTTGTCAGCGTTACTTCGCGCGAGGCAACGTTATTTGCGCCGGAACTGATGACGGAAACGCTGGATGGATTCTCGTTGCTCCGCAAGTCAGTGGTGGCAGTGGGCCCGGGGCTGGGTATGAATCGCGAGCTGGTTACCCGCCTCATCAGCGAGGTCACGGGGCCTCTGGTCATCGACGCGGACGGCTTGAATTCCATCGCTGGCACCGGCTTTCGCGGGCGCGGCCTACAGACGATCCTGACGCCCCATCCCGGCGAGATGTCCCGGCTGATGGGCACCAACGTGGGCGACCGCCTGACCGCGGCGCGGGCTTTCGCGCAGCAGCGCAACGTATGCCTGGTGTTGAAGGGACACCGTACGCTAATCGCCACCCCGGATGGGAATGTGTGGATCAACACCACCGGCTCGCCCGGCATGGCCACCGGAGGCACAGGCGATATTCTGACCGGAATGATCGCCGGGCTGGTCGCCCAATTCCCAGGGGACATTGTGACGGCAGTTCGCGCAGCCGTCTGGTTGCACGGCCGCGCTGGCGAACTAGGCGCAGCGGAACTAACCGAACAATGCCTCATCGCCACCGACCTGTTGAACTACCTGCCCAAGGCGATTCGTGAACTCGCATAACACCCGTTCCGAAGAAGAAACCATTGCACTGGGGCGGGTGATCGCGCGTGAACTGCCCCCACGCGCCGTGGTGCTGCTGGTCGGCAATCTGGGCGCCGGCAAAACCACACTTGCCAAGGGAATCCTCAGCGGCTTGGGCTTGGCCGTGCCCGATGAGGTCACCAGTCCGACCTTCACCTTAATCCACGAGTACGGAAACGGGCGCGCCTATCACATCGACCTGTATCGCCTGGATACAGCAGCCCAGGTGGCCACGCTGGGGCTGGAAGAAATTCTGGACCGCGACGCAGTAGTCCTCATCGAATGGGGCGAGCGATTCCCGGAAATCATGCCAGCGGACCGGATGGAGGTCCACTTGCGTACACTCCAGGGTGAAATACGCCAGATTGACTTGCGAAAAGGCCCCTTTTAGTCTCACGCAACCGTCATTTGTCGCCGATATTCCACATAGGGCTGTATCACCGCCCAATCAGCTTCCTTTCCGAGGCTGCGTTCTCAACTTCTTAGAAACCGCCGCCGAGGGTATGCATCCAATTCAACAACCGGGCCCCGTAAGCCTCTTACCGAGCGGAGAGGCTCATGTTATGCGAGTATTGACGAAGTTATTTATTTTCTTGGGTCTGGTGACCCTGGCGCCTGCGCTATTAGCCCAAAAAGACGCGGCGTTATTTGACAGTGAAATCATCCACGAGGTCCGGCTCACGCTGGATCCGGCTCAATGGCAGACGTTACGTAATAATTACCTTTCGGACGACTACTACAGTGCCGACTTTTCCTGGAATGGAACGGTAATCCAAAATATCGGGATTCGCTCGCGTGGATCCGGGAGCCGTAGTCCGGAAAAGCCGAATCTAACGCTCAAATTCAACAAGTTCGTCAAACAGAAATTGCTGGGACACAACACGGTTCTGCTCAAAGCGAATAATCAGGACGCGTCCATGCTGCGGGAGTTCCTGGCGTTTTCGCTGATGCGCGCTTTGGGTCTGCCCGCCCCGCGCGAAGCTTTCGCCCGCCTCTACATTAACGGCGAATTCTGGGGCCTATACATGTTTGTCGAAAATATGGACGAGGATCTGTTGAGCCGTGTGTACGGAGAATCAGCGGGATATCTGTATGAATTCAATACGCTGCCGGGGTACCAGTTCGGCTACATGGGGGAGAGTGCGGATACTTATTTGCCCTATTTCGAGCCAAAGACCCATGAAGATGCGCCCCAAATGGCGTCGCTCATCGAGATGATTCGCGTCGTCAATCAGAGTTCTGATGCCGATTTCCCCGTCTCCGCCGCTGCGCGTGTGGATTTGACGGCGTTGATGAAGTTGTTGGCGGTAGAAAGCTACGTGGCCGACGGCGACGGGATACTGAGCGACGTCTATGGGATGAATAACTTCTACCTGTATCGACCCCCCGCGTCAGATCAATTCCGGTTTCTGCCCTGGGATTCGGATTTTAGCTTTCTTACGACGGAGCGCCCAATACTAAAGAACCTGGACGTGAATACTCTCGCCAAGCGCGCGTTCGCGGTGCCTTTCCTGCGGGAAGTGTACGTGGAGGCGTTGGTGCAAGTGGCAACCATCGCGGGAGATAAGGATGGCTGGCTGGCGCAGGAAATAGATCGAGCTTACGCGCTGGTCGCCAATGACGCGCGTGTGGACCCGCATAAGCAGTGCTTGGCGACCGGGGCGTTAGGGCCCTGCGATCAGCAGGATTTCGAGCGGGAGGCCGGTTATCTGGCGGAGTTTCCGCAATTGCGTTACGACTTTGCTTTGCCCCAAGCTGAGGCCCTGGTGGACCCGGAGCAGCCCCAAATGTCGGATGGCGGCGTTGTCAACGCGGCAAGTGGCCTGCCGGGCCTGGCACCCGGTTCACTGGCCTCTGTGTACGGCTTCTCCATGGCCCCGTCGGCTGATCAGCCGGAGAACTGGCCCCTGCCGTTGACCCTGGGACAAACCTCGGTGACCGTGAACGGCGTCGGGGCGCCACTGCTGTTCGTTTCGCCCTTTCAGGTCAATTTTCAGATTCCCTGGAATATTGCTACCGGTCCTGCGCCACTGCTGGTTTCCGTGGATGGCATTCAGAGCGCCTCTTTGTTGGTGCAAGTTGACGCCACGGCGCCCGGAATTTTTGTGGTCACGCACGCATCGGATTTTGGAGTGGTCAGCGCCTTGCGTCCCGCGGCAGCAGGCGAAATGCTGAGCTTCTTCGCGACCGGCCTTGGCGCGGTGAATCCAGCCGTGCGCGACGGAGAACCCGCCTCGCTTGATTTTGTCTCGTCTACGGTGCAGACCGTGACCGCTAAGGTGAACGGCCAAACAGCGGCCGTTTTATTCGCGGGCCTGGCGCCGGGCTATGCCGGGCTTTGCCAGGTAAACGTCCAACTGCCGGCCGCGATCACCGGGACCGGAGATTTATCGCTGACGTTGAGCGTGGGCGGGAAGGAATCCCCTGCGTTTGCGGTTCCCCGCCGGTAACCGGTACGCCCACCCGATTACTGCGTTTTCCCGCGGCTAGAATCACTAAAGCCGCGTCGCCGGAGCGAACGTCGCTGGCCGTGTTATCCGGCACCTGGAACCTTACCAGATAAATCCCGACCAAGCCGGACGCCACAGCCACCGAAGTGGGCACCACGGGCCGGCCATTCCATTCCACTTGCACTAAGCCTGGAAGCGGGTTTGCAACGCTAGGTTCGCCCCATTTCTGAGCTCCCGCCGTAGCGCCCAAGCCGGTCAAATAAACCGAAAGCGTATCACCCGCGCGAGCCGGTGTTTGCGCACAGACTGGCTCGCCATTTCCGCCAAAAATCGCCTCGGCGAAAATGGAGGGAGCCACGGGGCGGATCACGATCTTGCGTTGCACTGACCCGTTCGGCGTCTGCACTAACAGCGTCGCTTCACCAATCACGTTCAGCGGTAGTTGGACGTTGATCTGGTTGGCGGCCACCAGCAGCAGGGGCAGCGCTTCGCCGTTTACCGATACCGAACACCCGGCCGCGGTCCGTGGCAAAGGATACTGCAGCGACGCCACTTCTTCCGGCGCCAGATGATAGCCGAAAATCGAGGCCAAGCCGCCCGCTGCCAGCTCCGTCCCAAAAGCGGCGGCGTCCACGATGCCATCGGTTAGTACCGGCGGGGGAGCCATGGACAGCACGTCCAACTGGGTGCCCTCGGCCTGAATCGCCTTTAACTGCAAGCGGGAACCGCTGACGGAACAGCTTACGTAATGGTGCTCCGCCACGGCCTTCTCGATAAGGTTGGACGCGAATATCGGGTGCAGCGGCGCGCCGCCGCCGCCAGTGGTGATGTAGACCGTACCTTCGCTGGCCGCGACCGGGACGCCAGCGCGGATGGGAGCGCTCCGTTGATAGCTGTGCTCATGCCCGTTCAAAACCAGCGGCACGGAGTATTTATCCAGAATCGGCGTGATGTATTGGCGCACCAATTTGCTCTCCGGTTCCGTGCTGTGGAACCCGGCGGAGTACGCGGGATGATGCATCACGACAATACGCCAGAATTTGGACGTGGAGCGCAAATCCGCATCCAGCCAATCCAGCATCGGTCCGTTGCCGGCCGCGGCCTCCGATAAGGCATCGTTGGTATCCAGCGACACGAAGTGCGCATTGCCCCAATCGAAGGAATAATAGCGGCCCTGGTCGGGTTTCGCAACGGTTTCCTCGGGCAGCGAGTGGACGGCGCGATAGGGAATGCAACTGGTTTCGTAATAATCGTGATTGCCGGGGCAGGGAAAGAACGGAGCATTCCGCATCAGATCCTGGTAATACGCAAAGTACAGGCTCTCGTAGCGTTCCCACGTGCCCGTTGGATAAACCAGGTCTCCCGTATGCAGGATGAACTGCGCGTCATGCAACAGCAGGCGCTGGGCGATCTGCCCCTGTTCGGCGGAGCCAGTGCCCGAATCCCCGAAGGCCAGAAATGAAAAAGGCTGCGCACCCGGGGTTTGGAAACGCATGCTTTCCGCGCCCATGGCGCTGCCGTTGATCCGCACCCGGTAGGTATAGTGCGCGCCCGGCTCCAGTTTGGACAGCACCGCCTCAAAGCGGTAATGCGGCGAACTGGCGCCTTCCTGCGAGCTAACCGGTACCATCTGGGCCGTGACGGAGCGGACGATCTTTGCTTCGTCCCAAAATTCGACCGTACCTTCCCCCGGCTGCAGCGTCGCCCAGCGCACCGAAGCGCGCGTGCGGCGGACGTTTTGGACGTAGGGATTTCGGAAAAGTCCGGCCGATTGGGAGAAGGCGGTTGAGGAATACGCTAGCCCCGCGGCAATAACCCGAAGAAACTCTCGCCGAGACGGGGGAAACAGCATGGTCCGCCTTGAAGAGTAGCACGCCTCAGGTGTTTCCCGGAGAAAACCGTAGGTGGGGCCTTACCAGGACTACTGGCGGGACACCTCGCATGACAGGGCCTTAGAGAGTACACAGCACGTCTGATGCTGGTAGAATTGTCTTCTGTAGTGGCTCAGTGGCGGAATTGGCAGACGCAACGGACTCAAAATCCGTCGTCGTTCACTCGACGTGTCGGTTCGACCCCGACCTGAGCCACCACCTCAAGGCGCGGTAGCATTCCAAACCTAGCGCCGCCGCATCTCTTCCAACTCCTCCAGCGACCGCGGCCAATCCTCGCGCAGCAACCGGCTCAGCGCCCGGTCCGCCAACAGCCGCCCGCCCGTCTGGCACTGCGGACAATAGTTCGTCTCATTCGATGCATATCGAATCCTCTGCACCTTCGTCCCGCACACCGGGCAGGGCAGCCCGTAACGCCCGTGCACCGCCATTTCCGGACGAAACGCAGTTACGCCCTCCGGAAACCCATCGCCCGCCTCAGCGCGGAGCCGCTCAATCCATTCCCCTAAAACCGTGCGCAGCGCCGCCTGCAAGCGCGCGATCTCATCCCCGCTGATGCGCGACGTCAACAGCACCGGAGATAGCCCAGCTCGATGCAGAATCTCATCCGAATATGCATTGCCAATCCCGCTGAACAAATGCGGATCGGTCAAGGATCGCTTCAGCGTGTGATTCGCGGACGTCAGTACCCGCGCGAACTCCTCCAGGCTTGCGTCCATCGCGTCGATCCCGCCGGGGTCCATCGCCGCCAGGCCCGCCGTACTCACAATGTGCAGCGCCGCGCGCTTCCGCGATCCCGCTTCCGTCAGCGTCAGGCACCCCGCACCGAACGTGAATGCTGCCAGAGTCCGCCGGCCATCCGGCTTCTTAACTTTGGTACTCCAGTGCAGCCGCCCCGCGATCATCAAATGCAGCACCATCCACACATCGTGATCCAACCCGATCGCGATGCGCTTGCCGATTCTTTGCAGCGTCTTCACAACGTGCCCCTCGCACGCCGCAGGGGCCACATCCGCTGTCCGCAGCAGGAACGGCCCGGCCACCTCCACGCGCAACAAAGTGGTCCCCACGATGCGCCGCTCCAGGGCCTCCATGTAAACGGTGATGTCCGGCAATTCCGGCATAGGCGTTATACGATATTGGCACGCCCGGACCCGCGCGGAACAGGCTCGTCAGCTAGTCGCCGCTTACGATCTGGGCAGGCGGCGCGTACGGTCGAAACACCAGGCGGAAGGCCCGCTTCATGGGTACCCAGTAGAGACTCCGAACGCTATTCAACTCCGAGTCGGGACCATCGGCCAGTCCGAAATCAAGCGTCTCGCCTGCCTTCGATATATACAGCGTACCCGCCATCCAATCGAGCAAAGAGAGGTGCCTCGAAAAGTTGGTATCCAAATGTTGCGGCGCCCTGCTGTGGTGAATCTGGTGCTGTGCCGGACTGCTGAAGATATGCTCCAATATTGGGCCGAAGGAAATTCTCAGGTGGGAATGGCGGATGCTGTCCACAAGATAGTAGAGAGGAAACAGAAGGGTCATCCCCACAATCGTCATTACCGATTGCTCAGTGCCGTAGAGGTAGAAGAACGCTCCCAGTTCCAACGCCTCAAGAGGGGCCAGCAGGATACTGTCCAGAAGGTTCTCCACGGGGTGCACGCGAGCAGCGGTCACGGGCGTAAGAACCTCCGCCGCGTGATGGATTTTGTGAAACTCCCAGAAGAACGGAATCTTATGCTGCATGTAGTGACTGATGTAATGACCGATATCGGAGAGCACCAGTCCAATCGCGGCGAACGCCAGCAAGGCCCAGGGACCAGCCAGCCACGCTGGTCCGGGTCCCAACCACGCTGTCAAGGCGGCTGCTTGCAGCTTCCCCAGCGCTATCGCCGAAACCAGCAGCGGCGTGGTGACGAAGGCGATGACCAGTCTTTGGACCACGACGAATTTATAATCCAAGATCGCGGACGGATGGGTGTAAATACGCCACGGTGCCGGGAAGGACTCCGAGCGGGGGCGGTTTGCGAGCCTATAGAAGAGATCGATGGCAATGAGCGCGAATGTCAGCCAAACCCAGTACTGCCGTTCGTCCGGGCCAAATGCGCGTGACGTCAACTGGCGGAGCGACGAAGCGAACGAGTACAGTAGTTCCATTGGCGGACGATGAGTCGAGCGCGGCTGTGGGATTGCAAAGGCGGTTGGCCAGACGATCCAAGGCTACTTGCGGCGTCCACGCACAATCAAAAGGGCACTGCCTATAAGCCCGATGGCTCCAGCAACGGTAGCGGCGTCCAATCCGACTTCGGGAGCAGGTACACTAATATCCCCGGCGAATGCACTTACACCGGCTGCTACGATCAAAAATAGAATCTGCGACGTTTTCATTAGATTGAATCCTTTTCACCGGGGTTAGCCCGTTGCCTCCGGAAATTTTACAGATTTGTAGTATGACGCCGTAACAGGCGGCTAACAAGGGACCAACGGTCTATTTTAATGCCGGTACCAAGGAAACGGTACTACGAAATTTGGAACCCTGGTAACTTGACAGTATTGTCGCGCCGCGTTAACCTTCGGTCACTTTCCTGAGTATTATGAGTCGCTTCTCACTCGCCGTCTTCGCTGCATTAGGCTGGTTCCCGATCAGCCCCCTTCTGGCGCACCATTCTTTCACCGCGGAATACGATAGCAAGAAGCCCATCAATTTTTCGGGGTCGGTAACGAGAGTCGAATGGATGAATCCGCATATCTATTTCTATGTGGAGGTGAAACGGCCCGATAAGATGACTGCTAATTTTGCGGTCGAGGGGGGGTCTCCAAATGTCCTCCGGCGCATGCGGTGGGGGAAGAATTCGATCCGCGTCGGTGATGTGCTTGCCGTAAAAGGATTCCTTGCCAAGAATGGATCGAACACGGTAAACGCCATTACGATCCTGCTGCCGGACGGTACTAGTCTTTTTGCAGGCTCCTCCTATTACGAATCCAAGTAGTTGGATCTCTATGCCTCGCCTATCATTGCCCTGGTCGCCCTCGTCGCGTTGGTCCAGAATCCAAATTGCAGGCTGGATTCTCTTCGCCGCATCTGCTGCGGTTCTGTTGACACGGAATTTGCGCCAGCCTCCCGCGCCCCCACCGGAAGCCGAATCCCGAAAATCTGCTCCCAGCCAGCATTCCGTGGGCGCGTGGTGGTTCACGGGCGCGCCTGCCCCAGCCGGGGAACCTGCGGATCTAACGGGTGTATGGTTCGGGGAACCTATAGCCGACCTGTCGAAAGCCGCGTTGCCCGGTCAGGAAATGGTCCTGACGCCATTCGGCAAACAGCGCTATGAAACCGTGGATCATTCCAAGAATCCGACGGGCCAGTGTCTGCCCCCGGGACCGGTCCGCATCATGCTCATGATGCTGCCCATGATGATCGTGCAGCGCTCTGATATCGTTTTGTTCCTTTCGGAATACCAGCGGACCTACCGGATGATCTATACCGATGGCCGTGGGCACGATCCGGATGTGAAGGATTATCCCGAATGGATGGGCAGCTCCGTTGGACATTGGGAAAAGGACACGTTGGTGGTGGACACAGTGGCGATCAATGATCGCAGTTGGCTGGACGTATGGGGCCATGAGCACAGCGATCAACTGCATCTGACCGAGAGGTTCCGGTTGGTGGATCCAGACACGCTGGAACAGCTTGCGACATTTGAGGATCCGGTATTCTTCGTGAAGCCGTTCACGATTCGCAAAGTGATGACGCGGCAGATCGGCGATCGGATTCTGGACAGTGCGTGTCTGGAAAACGAGAAGGATCAAAAAAACCTGGTTCCTACATTCGGCGCTGAGGGCCGGGGCAGGTAGAGGCGTAATACGATATTAAAACGATGACCGTAGACGAAGCTCGCTTCCACATTCGCTATTCCGGCTGGGCCTCCGCCAAGTTGATGGATGCTGCCCGCGCTCTCTCACCTGAAGATCTCACCCGCCCCACCGGCATCTCTCACGAAAGCATCGGGGGCACGCTCTCCCACATCCACTTCGCCGACCGCATCTGGTATGCGCGTCTAGTCGACCCCGCCGAACCCGTACACAAAGAAGTGGATTTCCCCACGCTCGAAACCTTGTGGCCGCGGATCCAGCAAAAGTGGGAGACGTGGACGCAATCGATCTCTCAGGCCGACCTGAATCGCGTGATCGGTTATCGCAACTCAGAGAGCAAGTCGCACTCATCCCAGGTCTCGCAAGTAGTCTTGCATGTGGTCAACCATGCCACCCTACACCGTGGACAAGTGGTTGGCATGATCCGCCAGTTGGGTATCCGTCCGCCCGCCACGGACTTCCTGTTCTACACGCGCGAACTGGCCGCCGCCCAAGTTGTCTAGCGCTTTTCGCCGCGCCGCGCGGACGCTTGCAAATGGATGTTCTGATCGCGCGTTTTCAGCTCTTTGAAAACAGCCTGAATGCTCTGGCGCACCGCCGCAACTGCTTCGTCATCGCCGGAGTTCAAGATCTGGTCCAGCATTTCACGCAGACGTTTGTTCCGTCCGCGAGTTTCTTCGGCCGCCTGCCGCTCATGGCCCGCATCTTGCTCAACCCACTGCCGGATAGCCACTTCCATGGCTGCGGTGTCCGAGGCTAATCGCCGCCTGACAACCTCTTCCTTGAACTTCCAGAACAAGTTCTCCGGCAGATAGACGCTCGTCTTGGTTTTGCTCTGTTTATCCATCCGTTCCGTCGTGTTCGCTCCGGTCGTGACGCTATTACTACTTGACTCCATAGATCCTAGGAGTCATCCTTAAACCATTAGCTACCGCCACGGTAGCACACGTTTTGGATTGCGGCTGAACCTACGATTGATATCTAAACCGTGCCCAAGTTGTCGCTTGCTTCACTTGGATAGAGTGCATTGCGTCGACGCGCAGAAAGCCAACGTTCTGCGGTTGCTAATGCAGATCGGCACCACCGGACGCTGCAGCGATTGTGGAGCCGCGATCTTCTGGGTGAAACACCGCTCCGCTTCCACGGTTGCGTATAACCCCTACGGCCTAGACCACACGGCGGAGTGTCCCGGCCAAATCTGCGAATAGTCGCCACTGCGGCGACGCCGACCCGACCGTATCGGTGGAGGAATCCAGAAAGATGTTCGCCGCCTTGAAGGCCATCGGAGCGAATGTCCAATACACGGAGCTTCCAGCAGTCCCCCACAACGCCTGGGATCCGGCCTACGACCGAGCCGACTTGATTGCCTGGATGCTGAAACAGAAGCGGCCGTAGCTGCGCTACAGCGCCATGATCTGATACCCGGCGTCGACGAAGATCACGTTCCCGGTAACCCCGCGCCCCAAATCGCTCGCCAAAAACACCGCCGTATCGCCCACTTCCGCCGGCTCGCAATTCCGCTTCAGCGGAGCCCTCGATGCCACGGCTTCCAGCATCTTGGAAAAATCCTTGACTCCGCGCGCGGAAGTAGTTTTCACCGGACCAGCGGAAATCGCATTCACACGAATATTCTGCGCGCCCAGTTCGCCCGCCAAATATCGCACGGATGCCTCCAGCGCCGCCTTGGCTACGCCCATCACGTTGTAATTCGTGGCGACCCGTGTCGAACCCAAATACGACAGCGTCACTATCGACCCGCCCGCCGTCATCAACGGAGCCAGCGCCCTGGACACCGCCACCAGCGAATACGCGCTCACGTCATTCGCCAGCGCAAACCCCTCGCGTGAAGTTTCACTAAAAGGCCGGCTCAAATCCTCACGATTCGCGAACGCGATGCTGTGGACTACTGCATCCAGCCGCCCGTGTCCCTGCACGGTCTCGGTCAGCCGAGCCAGATCCGCGTCCTTGGTCACGTCGCAATCGAAGATCGCCGCCGCTCCCAACTCCCCACCCAACTCATCAACAGTCTCTTTTTGACGCTCCCCTTGATAGGTGAGCAGCAGAGTAGCCCCCTCGCGCCGAAACGCCTGCGCGATCGCGTAAGCCAAACTCCATCGATTCGCCACGCCCAGAATCAGCGCGGTCTTTCCGTCCATTAATTGCGGCATGAACCGCCATTTTACCCCGTCCCGTGGCGCACGTACTCGTGCGTGCCGCCTCGCGACTCGTCTCGCCGCTAATTCCCAGTCACCGCTAACGCAGCCTGCAGTAATCCGATTGACTGACCGAGATGAGCCGCGGTAGCCACAATCGCCGGCGCGACCGACGTAGCCGCCGTAGCCACAAAGCCCGCCACCAACGCATACTCCAGTAGGTCCTGCCCTTTTTCGTTCTTCCATAGTTTGCGCATGATTTTGAATCTCTTTGGGTCGAACTTAGTGTGCCCAACCGTCCTGCACGCGCCATCCCGCAATTTGGTACTACGTGCTAGCACGGACTAGCCAGAACTCCCGTCCTTCCCGCATACCTTAAACTGGGAGAACCAAAGTTTGGATCTCTCCACCCCACTCACCTACGTCAAAGGCGTTGGACCCGCCCGCGCCGCGATTTTAGAAGCAAAAGGCCTCCGTATCGTGGAAGACCTTTTGTACTACGCCCCCTTCCGCTATGAGGACCGCACCAACGTCAAATCCATCCGCGCGCTGGCCCCCGGCGAGATGGCAACCGTGCTCGCGACAGTCCGCACCACCCGCGTGGCCGGTTTCCAGCGCAAAAAACTCGGCCTCTTTGAAGCCACTTTCACCGATTCCTCCGCAGCCATCCTCAACGCCAAGTGGTTCCACGGCGGTTATCTGAATGACCTGCTCGCGCCGGGCCAGAAAATCGCCCTCTACGGCAAAGTGGAATTCGATTCCTACTCCCACGGCCTGTCGATGATGCATCCCGAGTTCGAAATCCTCTCCGGCGATGACGACGGCGATGCCTCCTTGCACACCGGCCGCGTGGTCCCCATCTATGAAGCCGCCGGCAAAATCACCACGCGCGTTTTGCGAGCCTTGCTCCATCGCATTCTGGAAACCCTCGCGCCCATCGATGACCCTCTGCCCGCCCACATCCTGCAGCGGCTGAAGCTTCCTAAACGTTGGGACGCCATTCGCGGCCTGCATTTTCCACCCCAGGATTCCGATCTCCGCCTCCTCAACGCCTTCCGCAGCCCGGAGCAATTTCGTCTCATCTTCGAAGAATTCTTCTGGTTGGAATGCGGACTGGAACTGAAACGCGCCAAAGCTCGTCTGGACCCCGGAGTCGGCTTCGAACTCACCACCAAGGTCCGCGAGCGCATCATACAAATGCTGCCCTTCAAGCCCACCGGCGCGCAAAAACGCGTGCTCGGAGAAATCGCGCAGGATATGGCCGCCCCCCACCCCATGTATCGCCTGCTGCAAGGCGACGTGGGCAGCGGCAAGACGCTGGTGGCCGCTGAGGCCGCTATCATTGCCATCGAAAACGGATACCAGGTGGCGGTTCTGGCCCCCACGGAAATCCTGGCCACACAGCATTTCTTCTATTTCAAGAAGCTCTTCCACAATCTGGGCTATGTGCCCATCTTGTTAACCGGCTCCAACACCGCGAAAGAAAAAGCTGGCTTCAAGAAACTGATCGCTGCCGGATTAACCAAAATCATCGTCGGCACGCACGCTCTGTTGGAGGACGACGTGAAGTTCGCCAAGTTAGGCTTAGCCGTGGTCGACGAACAACATCGCTTCGGTGTCGAACAGCGTCAGAAGCTGCTGGAAAAAGGCTCCGGCAAAAATCCCGACGTGTTGGTAATGACCGCCACTCCCATCCCGCGCACGCTAGCTCTCACCATCTACGGCGACCTGGACGTCAGCGTAATCGACGAAATGCCCCCCGGCCGCAAGCCCATCATCACCAAGCGCGTCGATCAGGTCAAAGTCGAACAAGTCTACAGCTTCCTGCAAAAACAAATCGACACCGGCCGGCAAGCCTACGTCGTCTACCCCGTGATCGAAGAATCCGAGACCAAGGCGATGAAAGCCGCGCAGGAGATGCACAAACACCTATCCACTGCCGTCTTCCCCAACGTTGCTGTAGGCCTGCTGCACGGCAAGCTGAAGCCGGATGAAAAAGAATCCGCCATGGAAAAATTCGCGCGAGGCGAAACCAAAATCCTGGTAGCCACGACGGTGATCGAAGTAGGCGTCGACGTCCCCAACGCCACAGTGATGGTGATCGAGCAAGCGGAGCGCTTCGGCCTGGCCCAACTCCACCAACTGCGCGGCCGCGTGGGCCGGGGCGCCGAACAAAGCTATTGCATCCTGGTCACGGAAAAACTAAACCAAATCGCCACCGAACGCATCCGTACGTTAGTCGAATCCAGCGACGGCTTCTACATCGCCGAAGTCGACATGAAACTGCGCGGACCCGGTGAATTTTTCGGCACCAAACAATCCGGCCTCCCCGCTTTGCAGATCGGCAACATCATCCGCGACGGCGACGTCCTGGAAATCGCAAGATCGGAAGCCTCCGCTTTCGTGTCCCACCCCCCCACGGAAGCATCCCTCCGCGCCGCCATCCAATTTATCAGGAGCCACTGGCAACGCCGCTACGGCCTAGTATTGGTCGGGTAGCCTTTACACTAACCACATGCGAGTCATTGGCGGAGAATTCCGCAGCCGCCCCCTAAAATCCATCCCCGGCGACACTACCCGTCCCACCCCAGACCGCCTCCGCGAGTCTCTCTTCAACATCCTGTCCGCCCAAATAGAAGGCGCCACCTTCGCCGACCTCTACGCCGGCACCGGAGCCGTAGGCATCGAAGCCCTCAGCCGCGGCGCAGCCCACTGCCTCTTCGTGGAACAAAGCCGTGGCGCCGCCGAAGTCATCCGCCAAAATCTAAAATCCCTAGCCGCCGAATCCCGAGCTACCGTCCGCCAGTCCAAATCCACCACGGTAGCCACCACCCTCCAAGCCGACATCGTCTTCATTGACCCCCCCTATCAGCTCACCCGCGACTACGAGACAGTCCTGCTCGCCCTCTCTGAGCACCCTCCAAAACTGGTAATCGTCCAACACGACATCCGCCAAAAACTGAAGGAATCCTACGCCGACCTAAAACAATCCCGCACCGTCCGCCAAGGCGACAATTGCCTGACGTTCTTCGAGATCCCTAACCTAAACCTAATCGCGTAGATGCTTCTCGAGCTACAGGCGGCCGGGAGTGGATCGCCCGGCCGCCCGCAACGTACAGCCGCAATGTATAGCAAAGGTGTCTCTACTGCTCGAACTCCAGCTTTGTAGTGGACCCGCCCAGTTCAATCGACCGCAGCCGCACGTCACCGCCGCGCTGAACCGTATCCGTCGTCGTCTCCGAGTACTTCTTCGCAACACTTTCCAGCTTGACCGGAACTGTGAGCGACTTATTCGAATTTGCCGGAGTAAAGACAGCGGTCGCGCCTTCCAGCTTCACCTTGTATTCACCCGCGGCCAGCTGCGCGCCTCCCGCCTGCACAGGTTTCGCGAAATCGACTTCATACGACTTCGCGGCCGCAATCACGGCCATCGATAGCGCCGCCGCTGCAACATAAATGCCGAATTTGAAGTTCATAACAATCCTCTCCTCAAACAGATTTGAACTCCTACTGAGTTCCTGCCATTTAGGCGAACGCGAATAGCCATCGGTGACTCCCATCGGGAGGGGATCTAAGTCCCCTACGCGATGGGAGAAGCGGTGGCGGGGATAGGCCCCCCGCGGGCTGCAAGCCTTGCCCGCACGATATAATCGTCCTGAATGGACCTCTACGACGAAATCGTGCGCCTGCGTGCCCTGGGCCAGAAGTGCGCCATTGCGACCATCGTGCAAGTCAACGGCTCCATCCCCAGCTACGAGAGCGCCAAAATGCTGGTGCGTGAAGACGGCTCGATCATGGGCACTGTCGGCGGAGGCTGCGTGGAAGGCGACGTTTGGACCGCCGCCCGCGAAGTGATCGACACCGAAAAGCCCAAACACCTCAACTTCAGTCTTAGCCAGGAAGCCGCCTACGATGAAGGCCTGATCTGCGGGGGCCAACTCAATATCTTCGTCGAGCCCATCATTCCCCAGCCGCGAGCCTTTATTTTCGGGGGCGGCCACGTCTCTAAAGGCATCTCGCGCATCGCGAACCTGGCAGGCTTCTTTACGAATATCATCGATAATCGCGAAGCCTTCGCCAATAAAGAACGCTTCCCGGAAGCCGAAGCCACTTACGCCGAGGAATACGAAGAGGTTTTCGACAAGCTGCCCGTCAATTCCTCCAGCTACATCATCATCGTCACCCGCGGCCATCGCGACGACATGCGCGTGCTGCGCTGGGCGGTCGGCCAGCCCGCGAAATACATCGCCATGATCGGCAGCAAGCGCAAAACCATTTCGGTTGTGAAAGAGCTCGAAAAAGAAGGTATCTCGCGCGACGCCTTCGACAAGGTCTTCGCCCCCATGGGCTTCGAAATCGGAGCGGAGACGCCGGAAGAAATCGCCATTTCCGTAGTCGCTGAAATGATCGCCGTGCGCCGCGCCCCCGCCGCAGACTGGCGTCAACTTTCTAAATCCGTCTTCGCGCACGACCGCCTCAAGGCGTTACTGAAGTGACTGGAATCATCCTTGCGGCTGGAGCGTCGGAGCGCATGGGCACTCCGAAGGCCCTGCTGGATTATCACGGCGAGACTTTCGTGGGCCGGCTCACTCGCGTTCTGGCCATGGCATGCGACCACGTGATCGTTGTTCTCGGCAATCACGTCGAGGAAATCCGCCCGCGCGTTCCCCAGCGCGCGCAGGTCGTCGTCAATCCAGATCCGGCGCGAGGCCAACTCAGCTCGTTGCAGTGCGCCCTTGCGGAGATCCCCGGCGCGGGCGGCTTCGCCTTCATTCCCGTCGATTGCCCAGCCGTGCACGAGGCCACCGTGGAGCAGCTTTCCCAAACCTTCGCCCAGCGCGCGCCGGAAATCCGATTCGTCATTCCGCGCCTGGGCGACAAGCGCGGACATCCCGTCTTTGCCACCCACGCCATCGCGCAGGAACTGCTCGCGCTGGCGCCGGAGGACGAAGCTAGGGCGGTGGTGCATCGCCATGTGAGCCAAACGCAATACGTTGACGTCACGGATGCAGGCATTTTCGCGGACATCGACACTCCCGAGGCCTATCGACGCTTGCTGGAAAAGGCCTCAAAATGACGAAACGAACCCAGTGGCGCATCGGCTTATACGCCGTACTGCTGGTGGCAGCGCTGGCGGCTATCGCGCCCTATCTTCCCGCCGGCGTCTTCCGCGGACGCGTCGAACAAGCCCTCGCGCGCAGCCTCAACCGCGACGTGAACATTGTGGGAGACGTACGTTTCACGTTCTTCCCGGCCGGCCCCGTCCCCGGACCCGGGTTCACCATTGAAAATGTCACCATTCACGAGGACCCTCGGGCAGGCATTGAGCCTTTCGCGCACATGCAGGAGTTGGGAGCCAGCATTCGCATCCTGAGTCTGTTGCGCGGCCGCCTGGAACTTTCCGGCATCAACCTGGGCGATGCCAGCATCAATCTGGTGAAGACCACGGAAGGCCCTTGGAACTTTCAATACCTGCTGAACAACCTTGCCCGCCAGGATTCAGCCATGCCCGCGTTGCGCATGCGCGCCGGCCGCGTAAACTTCAAGTTCGGCGACACCAAATCCGTTTTCTACTTCAACGAGGCTGATCTTAACCTGGACCCATCCACGGGCGGAATTGAACTGCGTTTCAGTGGAGCGCCACGCCGCAGCGACCACACCAAGCAGGATTTCGGCCGTTTTTTCGTGCGCGGAACCGCCTCGGCTTCCAATCACTTGGACTTTCAAGTCGAGCTGCAACAGAGCTCCCTGGAAGAGACCCTACGCTTGATGGACCCACAAGGTTTCGGAGTTCACGGCGTCCTCGCCTTCGATGCCCGTCTCACCGGCGATCCGTCGAAACTCAACGTCGAGGGCAAATTGCAAATCGGCGATATCCATCGCTCTGACCGCCTGCCTTCCTCCGAGCAACCTTGGCAGCTGCCTTACAAAGGCATACTCGATTTGCACGAGGAGCGGCTGAATCTCGAAAGCACGTCTCCGCCGGGGGCCCCGCAGCCTATTGTCGGCGTGAGACTGAGTCTGTGGGATTACTTGAAGACTCCGGTCTGGGCCGCTGGAATGGATTTCCACGAAATGCCTCTGGCCACTTTGTTCGAAGTGGCGCAACACATGGGCGCGACACTGCCGGAAATGCTGACGGTGGACGGATCGGCTTCCGGGTCCGCCGCCTATGATCAGCGCGAGGGCCTCACCGGCAAACTCAGTTTGAGCAACGCGTCGCTGAAGCTGCCCGATAATGAACCGATTCGCGCCGAAGCCGCGGCGCTGGAAATTCGGCAGGGCGCGGTATTTCTGAAACCCGCATCCATCACCATTGCTCCCGATCAGGACGCGCAACTCGAAGGCAGCGTTGCTCTGGCATCGCCCCATGCACTGGATTTGAAAGTCACCACGCGGCGTTTGAACGTCGCCGCCATGCGGTCTTTCGGGCTCGCCGCGATGCCGGTGCTGGGGCAGACTCCCAAAGGAGTATGGAAAGGCTGGGCGCGCTACGTGGAAGGCATGTGGACCAGCGAGTCGCAGCTTGAGGGAGCTTCCCTGCAATTGGACGGGCTCGCGGAGCCCTTAAAAATCGACTCCGCGACGGTCCACTTAACGGCCACCCGCATTCGTGCGGATCGCATCGCGGGTTCCCTGGGAGCCACTTCGTTCACGGCCGCGTATGAAGCACGCCCGAACTCAACGCAGCCCGCGAAGTTTGCACTCACGATCAACGAAGCCGACGCCGCTGAGCTGGAACGCCTGTTGGCACCCACGCTTTCTCGCGCGGAGCCTGGATTCCTGGCGCGGACTCTGCGCCTGCGCGCGGCGGCCCCCGCTCCCGCGTGGCTCAAGGCGCGGCGTGCGGAGGGAACTGTCGCCATTGATTCGGTTGCCGCTGGAGAATGGAGAGCGCGTGGACTTAAAGCCAAACTTTCCTGGAATGGAACCGCGCTGCAACTCACCGACGTGTCGGCCCAGTTGGATGCAGCGGCCTTCGCGGGAACTGTCGGTCTGGATCTAGCCGCGCCCGCGCCCAAGTATCATCTCGAAGGCACGCTTAACGGCGTCGCCTATCACGGCGGAGCGCTCGACTTGACGGGATGGGTGGACGCGGAAGGCTCCGGCGTTCAGTTATTTGAAACCGCGCGAGCCGAAGGCACGGTGAAGGGCCGCACAGTAGCGTTCGCTCCGGAGGCTGATTTCCGCACCCTGACTGCTGCGTTTCAATTGCAAGCTCCCGGCGCCACTCCGCGCTGGAAGTTGTCCAACGTGGAAGTGACGCAGGCTGGAGCGACACTGCAAGGCTCGGGCGCATCGCAAGAGGATGGGCGGTTGTTGCTGGAACTGACGCAGGGCGAGCGGCAGGTGCGTTACACCGGTACATTGTTCGTCGCGCGCGCCGCCAAGTAAGTGGCGGCAAGCCTGCTCTACACGAACTACAGATCCTTCAATCGCCGCTCAGCTTCTTCCAGAGTCTCGTCTTTCTTCGGGAAGCAGAAGCGCACCCAGTCAGCGCCTAGGACGGGGTCGGAGAAGAAGCTGGAGCCAGGCACCGCGGCGACGCGGACCCGTTCCACCAAGTCGCGCACGAATGCCACGTCGTCTCCTCGATGGAAGCCGCTAATGTCGGCCATCACGTAGTACGCCCCCTTGGGGACGCTGCACTGGAAGCCGGCGCGCGTTAACATGCCGACCATCTTGTCGCGGCGGTCCTCGTAGTGTCCGGCTAC
Source organism: Acidobacteriota bacterium (assembly GCA_039931205.1). Taxonomy (GTDB): domain Bacteria; phylum Acidobacteriota; class Terriglobia; order Bryobacterales; family Bryobacteraceae; genus Palsa-187. The sequence continues at coordinate 53,053 of JBDTSJ010000046.1, read as the reverse complement.
TTCTTCGTAGTAATGATCGGGTAACTCCAGCGCCACTACGCCCGCGGCTTGCAGAGGGGCGGCGGCGCCTACGGTCAGGAAGTCATGCACTTTGCGGACGGATTCAGTCAAATCCGGACTGCCCAGCACCCAGCCAACGCGCCAGCCGGTGACCGCGTAGGTCTTGCTCATACTATTGATCAGCAGAGTGCGATCGCGCATGCCGGGGATGGTCATCATCGGCACGTGTTTCGCGCCGTCGTAGAGGATGTGCTCGTAGATTTCGTCGGTGATGGCGATGGCGTCGAATTCCTGGCACAGCTCGGCGATCATTTCGAGCTGTGGCCGGTCCAGAACGTGTCCGGTGGGGTTCCCCGGCGAATTAATGATAATCGCCTTCGTTTTCGCTGAGAACGCAGCGCGCAGCTCCTGCGGATCGAAGTGCCAATCCGGCGGATGCAGGCGCACGAACTTGCGATTCGCGGCGCATAACATCGTGTCGGGTCCGAAGTTCTCGTAGAAGGGCTCGAAGATGATGACCTCGTCGCCGGGATTGGTAATCGCCAGCAGCGAAGCGATCATGCCCTCGGTGGAACCGCAGCAAACTGTGATCTCGCGCTCCGGGTCCACATCCAGCGCGTAGTGGCGGCAATACTTGGCCGCGATGGCGTCGCGAAACGGCTTAGCGCCCCAGGTGATGGCGTATTGATTGATATCGTCGGCGATGGCGCGTTGGGCGGCTTCCTTGACGATCGCCGGCGCCGCGAAATCGGGAAATCCCTGGGCCAGATTTACGGCGCTGTGCCGAGCCGCCAGACGCGACATCTCGCGGATTACGCTTTCCGTGATGAACTGCGTGCGATCCGCGCGGAAACGCGGACGGCGCAGGACGTCGGTGGTGGAAGCGGCCATCCTTCTTGATTATTCCGCGGCCGCCGGGGGCGCGTTGCCGGAGTAAATTTCACGGTACGCGGCGGCGTTGCGCAGCACCGCTTGAATGTATTCGCGGGTCTGCGTAATCGGCACGGTTTCGATGAATTCGGCGGGCTCCCGGAACTCGCCCCATTTCAGCCAGCTTTTCGCGCGCGTCATGCCAGCGTTGTAGGACGCGAGCGCGGCTTCCGTGTTCCCACCCAGTTGCTTGGTGAGCCAACTGAAATAGAAAGTTCCGAGTTGCAGGTTGTATTCGGGCTGGAACAGTTTCGGCAGCGCGTAAGTCAGGTTCAACCGCTTCGCCAAATCGCGGCCCGTTGACGGTTCAATTTGTGAGAGACCACGCGCATTGGTGACGGAGACGGCCTCCGGGTCGAATTCGGATTCCTGACGGATCAACGCAGCCATCAGGTACAAGTCGACATCCTGTTTGCGCGTGTGACGCTCCAGGGCATCGCGGTAAGGAAGTGGAAATGCCAGGTGCCAAAACTCACGCGGCGCGGAGTCAATCGGCATCGACAAGTATCCGCGTGCGTAGCGTTTGATGTAGCGCATGGCTTGCGCGGGATCGCCGGTGCTCAGCAGCTTCGCTAACTCCATCGCCATGACAGGGGGCTGCTCGCCTTGGTCCGCGGCGAAGCGCAATTCATTTTCGGCCAAATCTTTCAGCCCACCCTTGGCCAACATTTCGGCGCGCCGGATGCGTGCTTGGGCTGGGGCGGCGGCTTTGAATTCCTGGGTATGCGCGCGCTGTGGGAACTGGACCGTCTTCAGGAACGTGTCCACGGAATCAGCCGCCACCACGCCGCCCAACTTGGCCAGCCTCTCGCGAGCCACGGATGCGTAGAACACGTTGGGGTATTGCGTGACCACTTCATCAAAGTAGCCGCGAGCCGCGCGTACATCCCCGGACTGTTGTGAGAGCCGTCCCAGGAAATACAATGCCGCAGAAGATTGATCAGATGCGGGATACATCTTCAAGTGATCGCGCAGCATCTTAGCGGAGTCCGCATCGCGGCGCTGGTAGTGGACCCAGGTTACTTTCCAGTGGCAGATATCGGTGCGCGCATCGGAGGGCAGGCCCTGGTAGCAGGCTTGGTACAGCGGTTCATAGGCTGCAACCTCGTTCTCCGTCAAGTGGCGATTGGCGGCCGCGATGAGGGCGTCGGCGGTCCAACGGGATTTTGGATACAGCTCGGAACCGCGTTCAGCCAGCGCATCCATCTCGCTCAGCTTTTGCAAGCGGCGGGCGCTCTGAACCAGATAATAGAGCCGCTCGGCGTCAGGCTCGTCGGAGGGAACTTCGAGCGTGGATAAGTAGTGATACGCTTCGGCATCCTGCTTGGCGTTGTACATCGCGACGCCGATGCGCACGCGCGCGAGGTCGCGGTCCGCGCCGCCCAGTTGCGGGATCAGCGCCTCGAATTCCTTGCGAGCGTTGGCGAATTGGCCGGCGTCGAGAAGCTTCACCGCGCGGTTCAGCATTGATTGCGGCATGGCGGGCGGATAGCCATCGCCCAACTCGAGCTTCAGTTTGTCGAGCGCTGCTAACGCGCGGGGATTTGCGGGCGATTGCGGATTTCCAAAATACACGCGCTGGTAGTAGGCCGTGGCTCCCAGTTTGTCTCCCACGGCGAGCAGCGCGTCGGCCAAGGCCATGTCCGCTTGCGTGGCGACGGTTTCGGAATAGTACTCGCGCAGGATCAGCACGGCGTCCTGGGGCTGCCCCATCTTCATGTATGCGTCGGCGGCCAGCAGAGTGGCTTTGCCGCGCAACGGCGACTTAGGGGACTGGGCGAAGACCGCTGCGAGCGCGGGGCGAACCGCGGGGTAATTCTTCAGCTCGCTTTGGGATTGGGCCAGATAAAATCCAGCGTAGTCGGCCAACTGCGGCAGGCGGGCGCGCAGATCACCTAATAGCGGAGCGGCTATGGCGAATTTCTTGGCGTCCAGCGCGGCGATGGCGGCCTTGAGGTCGGCTACTGGGTCGGAGGCGGCGTGCAGGCCCCATCCGGCCAGTCCGGCCCCAACGGCGGCGACAGTAAGAAGACCGTACCTCACAAACCTCCATTATGCCCGTATCCTAATCGGCTTGTCAGGTAAGTATGATTAGAGGCGCCTATGAACCGCGCGGACTTTCGCGAAGCATTCGCTCTACATAAAGACGCGATTTACCGTTTCGCCTGGCGCATGACGAATTCGCCGGAAGCCGCCGAGGATGTCGCACAGGAAGTATTCCTGGCCCTGTTGCGACGGCCGGACGGCTACGACCCGTTGCGCGGGCAGCTGCGTGGCTTCCTCTTCGGCGCCGCCAGGAATCAGGTGCGCAAGCGCTGGCGGGAAGAGACTCGGTGGTCGGAATTGGACGATGAGTTCACGGCGCCGCCTATGGATATCGCGCGGGGCGAAACCGCCTCTATGGTCGCCGAGGCGGTGCAATCGCTGGCCCCCCTGCAGCGCGAAGTGTTGATTTTGTCGGAATACGAAGACTTGTCTTTAGAAGAAATCGCACGCATGGTGGACGCGGAAGTGGGGACGGTGAAGTCGCGTCTGTTTCGGGCGAGAGAGAATCTGCGGCGGGCTCTGGCTCCGTTGCGCGAAGTGAAAGGTACTTATGGAACCGTTAAACGATGACGAATTGAAACGCGCCTTGGGGGAATGGCGGGCTCCCAGTGCTCCCGCATCGCTGGAGCGGAAGGTGTTGCCGCGCGAGCCTTGGTGGAAATGGGTGATGACGGGTTCGATCCGCATACCGGTGCCCGTGCTTGTAGCCGTGGCTGCAGCCGTTCTCGCGTACGTTGCCATGACCAGGCAGCCCCCGCCGCAACCGGTACGCGCCGGGACGGTTTCGCTGGCGGATTTTCAACCCGTACAAGACGCGCAACCGCTGGTTTTTAGGAGAGAACAATGAAACTTATCGGATTATTTCTACTTGCCGTCGCCGCCTTTGGACAGGCCAATGTGATCGACTCGGGAAACGCGAACGGGCAAGGCTTCGGATTCTTTTGGGAGACGCGCCTCGACCCCGGAACTCCCGAACTAGCGGACGGTTTCGGAAGGAAATCGCTGGGCGAAGGCCGAAACCCGCTGCTGGTGTATCGAGTCTTTCTGGACCGTCGCGCGCGCTCCTATTTCGGTTACGAAGCGACCATCACCGCCCCCGCGGCGCCGAAACCGGGGGACACCTACCGCATTGTGATGGCGCCCCTGGAATTGACCACAGAGCTTGAGCGCCGGATGAATCTCAAAATCACGGATCTCGCGGAGTGGAAGAGACTGGGCGCCGTGTCCATCGTCCAGACGCTGCGCATAGGCGACGTGGTGGGTGTCACGCTGATGACAAATCCGGCGACCAACCAAAGGATCATCGACTACGTGACGATTCAGGAACCCAGCGTCGACCTATGGTCCTTCAATCGGGGCTACGATACCTTTAATCCCGAACCGGCGCGTCAGTTTGCGTATGCTCCAGGCGATCCGCGCGATTTCACGCCAGCGGAAGCGGAGTTTTCGTTAAGCGCGCCGCGGCTCATCGTAAACGGCGTGCGGGATGACAGCGCCGGAGCGGGCATACGGACCGCGACAGGGCGCACGATCCTGGTGGCCTTGCCGCAACTGGGACGCATCACGCTGTCACTGGTACCTGCGCCGGGATTTGCCAAGGCCGGCGAAGTGCGCGGCACCTCGCTGCGGTTCAGCGTGGGTTCGGACAAGTTGGAAGTGCAGAGCGCGGCTCGCATCGCGCCCGGTAGTGGACCGTACACCATTTACGTGAAGCAGGAACCGGGAGTCGCTGTCAGCTTGTCGAACATCGCAACGGGCGGGCCACCCGCGCTGAAGTAGCTATGAGAAATCACAACGGACCTGGAGCGCATATGAGAGTCAGATTCGCTGTTACACTCTTCGGGCTTTGCTTCACTGCCTGCGTCCTGCCGCTGCTGGCGCATCACTCTGTTGCAGCGCAGTACGACATCGACAAGGTCATCACGGTCCGAGGCGTGGTCACCAAGACTGAATGGATGAATCCACACGCTCGCTTCTGGGTGGACGCGAAGAATGACGATGGCACCGTCGCTAACTGGGAGATGGAGCTCGCGCCCCCGAACACTCTTAAGCGGCAAGGTGTGACGCGGGATTCTTTCAAGCAGGGCGATCCAGTAACCGTGGACGTTTGGCGCGCGAAGGATGGTTCCAGATTGGGCCATGCCTTGACACTCACTCTTCCCGGCGGCCAGATTTTGCAGTTTCCTCGCGGTTTGGGTTGGCGATCGCCGGGTCGCTAACCAATCCCCTCTTTCCTAATAGACAAAAGGGGTCTGGGTCCCCTACAATCACGGATGTTGTGAACATCTCCGTGAAAAGCGCGTACGCGCTGCACGCTATCTTCGATTTGGCGACGCAACCGCAGGATCAGCCGGTGAAGATTGCGGACATCGCCAAGCGCCAGCAGATCCCGCAGAAGTTCCTCGAACTTATTCTGGCCAGCCTGAAGCAGGCGGGATTTGTGGAATCGCGTCGAGGAGCCGAGGGCGGGTATCGGCTGGCTAAGCCCGCGGACCAGCTTACTGTCGGGCAGGTGCTCCGCTTCGTGGAGCAGGCCAAGCAAGGGCGCGTGGATCCGCGCGATCCCTTTGCGGATTTATGGAAGCGCGTGGATGCCGCGATGGACGGCCTGCTGGACAACACTACTTTCGCTGAGTTAGTGCGCCGGTGGAAAGAAGCGCAGACGAAGTACGTCGCGAACTGGGATATCTAATGGTCTTCGAAGATAACTCCCTCAGTATCGGGCGCACTCCGCTGGTGAAATTGAGGCGCGTTACGGATGGGGCGCATGCGACGGTGCTGGCGAAGATCGAGGGGCGGAATCCGGCTTACTCGGTGAAGTGCCGCATCGGGGCTTCGATGATTTGGGATGCGGAGCAGAGGGGCATCCTGAAACCGGGTAAGGAACTGATCGAGCCTACCAGCGGGAATACCGGAATTGCGTTGGCGTTCGTGGCCGCGGCGCGAGGGTATCCGTGTACTCTGCTGATGCCGGAGACGATGTCACTGGAACGTCGAAAAGTCTTGAAGGCGCTGGGCGCGAAGTTGATCCTCACGGACGGCTCGCAGGGGATGGCCGCGTCGATTGAACGCGCGGAGGCCATGGTGGCCAGTGATCCGGAGCGCTATGTGCTGCTGCAGCAATTCAAGAATCCGGCGAATCCGGAGATTCATTTCAAGACCACGGGGCCGGAGATATTCGCGGACACGGGCGGGCGTGTGGATGCGCTGGTGGCGGGGATCGGCACCGGTGGCACTATTTCCGGGATCGCTCGCTATTTCAAAGTCGAAAAGAAACGGAAGCTGCTGGCGATTGGCGTGGAGCCGGAGAATTCTGCTGTGATCACGCAGCACCTCGCGGGCAAACACATGCGTCCGGGGCCGACGGGCATCCAGGGCATCGGCGCGGGCTTCATTCCCGCGACGCTGGATTTGAAGATGGTCGACGCGATGGAACTCGCGGGCGAGGAAGAAGCGATCACGATGGCTCGCAGGCTGGCGCGCGAGGAAGGAATCCTCTCCGGCATATCCAGCGGCGCGGCGGTGGCGGCTGCGGTGCGAGTGGCACACACGGCGGAGATGAAGGGCAAGACGATCGTGGTTATCCTGCCGGATTCGGGGGAGCGGTATTTGAGTTCGGTGTTGTTTGACGGGCTGGGCGAATAATCTACTTCTTCAGCGCCGCGTGCCAGTCGAGCACCAACGTCACGCTGAAGCTGGTCGCGGAACGATTACCGGGTTGGGGCAACAGGAAGCGGCCGTCGGGAGCTACGTCATAGGGAGAGGGATCGGGGCCACTTTGCACGTCGAAGAGTGGCTTGGGCGGGCTCCAGTTGAAAGCGGCCGCGCTTGAGGCGGCGACTGTTGTTGCGTATATCTTGCCGCCTTGAGGATCGACGAAGAAGAGTTGTTTACCATCGCGGCTCCAGACGGGACGAGAGCCGCCATCGACGGAGATTTGCCACTTGCCTCCCTTTTGAGGGAAGGACTCGACGAAAATTTGGGCGCTGCCGGTTTCGTCCGAGGTGTAGGCAAGCCAGCGGCCATTGGGTGATAGTTTCGGTTGATGCTCGCCGGCTTTGGAGTTGATGTAGGGGTAGGGCTTCGTATCGCCGGTCTTCCCACCTGTCAGGGGAACGACGTAGATGTCCTCCTGAGTGGTTGGATCGAGATAGTTGGCCAGCAGGAAGTTACCGTCGCGGGACCAGTCGTAGGCACGCAAGCTTCCGTTCGCTAGCGACTCTTCAGGCGTGGAAGCGGCCAGCTGTTTCACGAAAATGGAACCGCTGAGGCTATTGAACGCAAGCCGGTCACCGGCGGGGGACCAAACAGGCGTTCTCGCGGCCACAACAGAGGAAACACGCGACTCGCCGCCGCGGTCCAGGTCCAGGACAAAGATCGCGTAGGCCGAACGAGGATCCGAACGCGTGTAGGCGATGCGCTTTCCGTCCGGTGAGATTGCGGGTTCGTACGCGCCGATGCGGCCGACGGTGTCTCCGCGCACGCCGGCGGGCGACACCCAGGTGAGTACGAGATTGTCAAAGGCTCCGCCGCCACCAGAAGAATACGCTAGTACGCCGGTTTGCGAAACCGAGAATTGAGCGAGGCCGGCAGCGGAGGTCATATCGATGCGCTCCGCAAGAGGGACTGCCGCCCCGGTGGTCTTTCCTACGCTGGGATCGAAGGGCTGGGCCATGAGCGTGTTGTCGCGGACGTAGAGGATGTGGCCGGGCCATCCGTAGGCCACGTTGGAATTCACGGTCACCACGGCTTCTTTCGATTGAGCGGCGGGTTGCGCGTCGGCGTCACCTACATAGACAGCGCTCTTGGATCGGTCGGACGAGATGGCGCTGTAGAGGAAGTGGCGGCCATCGGGGAGGAACCACGGGGACCGGTGCAACCCGATCCCGCTCTTGGCGTCGAGGCTGGTGACGGGGGTGGGCGTGCCGCCTGCTTCGGGGATGCGTAAGATACCGATGCCGACATCGGGGCTGAAGAGAATGACACCGGAGGGACTCCAGGAGCCGCCTCGGCCAAAGCCTTGACTGTTACAGAGCGTGATGGGAGGGCCTCCCGCGACATCGACGCGCTTTAGCTTGCCGTCGGCAAAGAAGGCGATGGACTTGCTATCCGGGGACCAGAACGGGAGGTTGACACCTTCGGTGCCGGGCAACATACGGAAAGAGAGTGCGGCGGGATCGCGGACCCAAATGGAGGCCTGGCCGTTGACGTTCGCCTTCATCATGAGCAGGCGGCCATCGGGAGAGACCATGGGGACGCTGCCGGGGTCGTAGGTGCTGCCTTCGGGGGCGACGAGGGCCACTTTGCGGAGTAGCGGCTGGGGCTGCGAGCGGGTGAGGAAATAGGCGGTGACGGCGAGCGCAGCGGCGGTTGCCAAGGCTGCTGCGATCCAGGGAAGCTTGCTCGACTTTGCGGGCGGCAGCGCAGCAGTGGCGGCGGGAGCCGGCGGTTCGTCAAGGAGATCCCATACGTCGCCGATATCGCGGAGGCGTTTCTTGGGGTCCTTTTGCAGACACTTGTGAAGCAGGCGGCGGACTTCATGGGGGACGGGCGTGAGGTCGGGATCCCTCATCACAACCGCGGCGAGAGTTTCGGTGAGATCCTCACCTTTGAAGAGGCGCTGGCCGGTTAGGATTTCGTGGAAGACGACGCCGAAGGCCCAGATGTCGGCGCGCTTGTCCACTGGTTTGCCGCGTGCCTGCTCGGGGGCCATATACGCGGCTGTTCCTAGAATGGTTCCGGCTTGGGTTGCGGCCATGCTCAGCGTAGGAGAATCTTCGCTGATCGCGGTCGGCGCGCTGCCGCCGAATTTAGCGAGACCGAAGTCCAGCACCTTGATCACGCCGTCGGGCGTCAGCATGATGTTGCCTGGTTTCAGGTCGCGATGGGTGATGGCTTTTTCGTGTGCGGCTTCCAGGGCGCTGGTGATTTGGCGGGCATAGAGGATGGCTGTTGCGAGAGGCAGAGGTCCCTTAAGGGACTCGCCTTCGACGAACTCCATCACAAGGTAGTTGGGGCCGACGTCGAAGAGGGTGCAGATGTTGGGATGATTGAGGGCGGCGATGGCTCGGGCTTCGCGTTCGAAGCGTTCGGAGAATTGGGTGGCGGAAACTTTGATGGCTACGTCGCGGCCCAGGCGGGAGTCGTGGGCTTTGAAGACTTCGCCCATGCCTCCCTTGCCAATGGCGGAGAGAATCTCGTAGGGACCTAATTTATCGCCGGGGACTAAGGGCATACTTACTTTCCGAGCAAAGACGGCCAGTTCAGGATCAGGTACAAGGGCTCGAGTTCCGTTGAGCTGGTGTTCAGGGACTCGCGGAGCAGGAAGCGTTTGGCATCACTGCTCATGGCGTACATATGGCCGCTGGTACTGAAGATCATGTTTCCGGGTGGGCTGAAGAGCACCCTGGGCTCGGTGGCGTTGAAGGTGGTTCCGGTCCTCACATCTACCGACATAAGGACGCTATTGGGTCCCAGGAAAATGAGTTCCTTGCCATCCGCGCGCCACAAAGGCTGCGAACCAGTGCCACCGGAGACGTTGCGGCGGTCGGTGAAGCCGGGGAAGGTGGCGACCCAGACCTCGTCCGTGCCGCTCTCGCGGGACCGGTAGGCGACCCACTTGCCGTCGGGCGAAACTTGAGCTTGATCGATCTGGTATTTGTGTTCGATCAGAATGCGCGGCTTCTCGGTGATGGGCTTGGTGGCGTTCTCTTCCGGGGCTGGAATCAGGAACTCACTACTGCTCAAGCGCCCAACTAAACCCTCGCGCGTCCAAGTTTTGAGGGTGCTTACCTCCGGATAGACCAAGGAGTCTTTCCCAGAACCGATAAGCATCTGGTAGATGGCGCGTTTCCCTCCGGTGGCGTCGCTTTTTACGAAGGCAATGCGCCGGGAATCCGGAGACCAAACGGGATCCTGTTCGTTACCGGCGTCTGAGGTCAGGCGCGAGACGACTCCGCTGGGAAATTCCATCAGCCAAAGATCGGTATTGTTGCCGGATGCGCGCTCAAATACGGCCCGTTTGTTATCCGGAGAGAGTTCGATGGCGCCATTGTTCGCGCCGACTGCCAGCGCGGGGCCGTCAGGTTTCCCGTCGCGCATGTACCAGCGGTACTGAACTTGGTTGGAGCTACCCGCACGGTAGGCCAACACTCCCGTCGACGAAACGGAAAAGGCGTTGCGGGTATTTGCCGCAGCGCCGTTACGGACTTCGTCGGTGACAGAGATGGGCTCACCCAGAAGTTTCAAGGTGGACCACTCGACATGCTGGGCGAGAAGTGTACTGTCGCGCATGAAAAGCAGGAGGTCCGGTGGCGCGAAGCTCGCGCGTTTGCTGGTTTCAAGCAGCAAAGTACGTTGGTCTGAGCCTAGGGTCTGAACATAGATGCCTGGCTTCGGTCCGGTGACATGATACAGGAATCGCTTGCCATCGGGTAGGAACTGCGGATAGGTGTGTTTTGTCTCTCCTTCCTCCAGTTTGGTGGCGGAAGTGGGCACACCTCCGGTGGCGGGAACTCGCTGGATGGGCGTCCCATTAACGAGCGCGAAAAGAACGACGCCGTCTCCCTGCCCTTCCGGTTGGAACCACGAGCCCCCCTCATCGGCGTCGGAATCGCAGATGTTGATAGGCGAACCGCCGGAGACGGAAATCCGCCTGAGCTTGCCGTCGGCGAAGAAGGCAATGTTCTTGGAGTCCGGCGACCAGAAGGGATCCGTAGCGCCCTCCGTCTTATCGAGCTTCTGCGCGGATAGAGAACCCAGCGCCCTGACCCACAACGTGCGAGAGGCGCCGCCAGCATCCGTTGGATCGGCCACGAACGCGACATAGCGGCCATCAGGGGAGACCGCAACCTGCGAACCTCCACTACGGTTGCCCGTGAGGCTAACCCCTGGCGGCGGCGCAAGCGTGAAGCGGATGGCTTCGGGCTGAGCCGGCTTGGGTCGAGGATAGAAAGTCCACGCGGCGAGACCGGCGAGCGCAAAGACTGCCGCTCCGGCGATGGCCCAGGGAGTCTTCGAGGCGGGCGTGGACGCAACGACGGCTTGGATCTCGACGGGTTCGGGATCCAGGAGTTCCCATGCGTCGGCGATGTCACGGAGGCGCTTATTTGGATCCTTCTCGAGACATTTTTTCAGCAGACGCCGGACCTGGCGCGGGATGGGCGCGAGGTCGGGGTCCTTCATCACGACAGCGGCCATGGTTTCCGTGAGGTCCTCGCCTTTGAAGGTGCGCTGGCCGGTGAGCATCTCGTGCATGACGACGCCGAAGGCCCAGATGTCGGCGCGCTTGTCCACTGGTTTGCCGCGAGCCTGCTCGGGAGCCATATACGCGGCCGTTCCGAGAATGGTGCCGGCTTGGGTGGCGGCCATGCTGAGCGTTGGCGAGTCTTCGCTGATGGCGGTAGGCGCGCTGCCGCCGAATTTCGCCAAGCCGAAATCGAGCACTTTGACCGAGCCGTCGGGCTTAATCATGATATTGCCGGGCTTGAGGTCGCGATGGGTAATGGCTTTTTCGTGCGCGGCTTCGAGGGCACTGGCAACTTGGCGGGCGTAGAGGAGGGCCGTTTCCAGCGGGATGGGTCCGGCTTGGATGGAAGCTTGAAGGGACTGGCCTTCGACGTACTCCATGACGAGGTAGTTGGGGCCGACGTCGAAGAGCGTGCAGATGTTGGTGTGGTTGAGGGCGGCGATGGCTCGGGCCTCGCGTTCGAAGCGTTCAGAGAATTGGGTGGCAGAGACCTTGATGGCTACGTCGCGGCCCAGGCGGGAGTCGTGGGCTTTGAAAACTTCGCCCATGCCGCCTTTACCGATAGGGGAGAGAATCTCGTAGGGACCGAGTTTGTCGCCGGGGGCTAAGGGCATGGCTCGGACTAGTCTATCGCAGTCGCGGGAATTGGTGTGTGGACTATACTGTGGAAAGAAGTCCACATAATGGAAACCATTCAAATTGTTATCGATACTCCGTTGCGGAAGGAGGCTGATCGGGTAGCGAAAAAGAGCAAGATCAACCGATCGGCGCTGGTGCGGGAGGCGTTACGGGCGCATTTGAAGCAGCTTCGCATTCGCGAGATGGAAGAGCAAGAGATCCGGGCGTATAAGGCGATGCCCGACACTCTGGATAACTGGGCCCCATGGGAGCGGGAGGCCGCGTGGCCGGAAAAATAGGCCGAGGGGATGTGCGCCTCTATCGTTTCCCGTCGCCGGACAAGGAGCGTCCGGTTGTGGTGCTGACGCGAGACGTGATGATCTCGCGGTTGTCTCGCGTGACGGTTGCCCCGATCACCTCCACTATGCGCGTGAATCCGTCAGAGGTTCTCCTGGGTGTGGACGACGGCATGAAGGGCGAGTGCGCCGTGAATCTGCACAATACGGTGACTGTCACACAGTCGCTGCTGGGCCGGCGGGTGGCACAGTTGAGTGCGGCGCGGATGAACGAGATTTGCGCGGCGTTGCGGTTTGCGCTGGGGTGCGACTAAGGAAAGGCTCTTAGCTTAGCGATATTCTTCCTGCAACTTCTCGAGCGCGGCGGAGCCGGGGCAGAGGATGTCGTAGGGGATGTCGCGCAGAGGGGTGTCCGAGGTCTGGCGCATTTCGTGGATGTCGCTGGAGTTGGGGTCCACGTAGAGCAAGCCGGTTATCACCTGGTTCGAGGAGCGGTGGTCGTCCAGGAATCGCGTCACGGAGGCGCGGTCGGTGGGATCGTAGCCTTTGGGCACTTTGCTGAAGTGGATCACGCTGCCGTCGTGCATCGTTACCGCGGTGGAGCCGTTGGTTCCGATAGCGGCCAGGATCTCATGTTGCGGGGGGACGAAATCGGTCTGCGTGGCTCGCATGGCGTGCTGCCGGGTGTATAGGTAGCTCTTCGTCGAACCCTTATGATCGTTGAACGTGACGCAGGGGGAGATCACGTCGATCAGGGCGAAGCCTTTGTGCGCGAAAGCCGCTTTTAGAATCGGCACTAACTGTTCTTTATCGCCGGAGAAGCTGCGGGCTACGAAGGTGGCTCCGATGCTGAGCGCCATGGATACAGGGTCGATAGGGGCCATTTGGTTGGCTTCGCCGCGTTTGCTTTTCGAGCCGATGTCGGAGGATGCGGAGAACTGGCCTTTGGTAAGGCCATAGACGCCGTTGTTTTCGATGACGTAGACCATGCGCGGATTGCGTCGTATGGCATGGCACAACTGACCGAGTCCGATGGACAGTGAATCGCCGTCACCGGAAATGCCTATGTAGGTGAGGTCGCGGTGGGCTGCGATGGCTCCACCGGCGATGGCCGGCATGCGGCCGTGGGCGGAGTTGAAGCCGTGGGCTCCCCCGACGAAGTACGTGGGAGTTTTCGAAGAGCAACCGATTCCGCTTAGTTTGGCGACCATATGCGGCGGCGTGGAGAGTTCCCACAAGGCTCGAATGATAGCGGCGGTGATGGAGTCGTGGCCGCAGCCCGCGCACAGCGTGGACATGGAGCCTTCGTAGTCGCGAATTGTGAGGCCGAGGGCATTTTTCTGCAGCGTCGGGTGGGTAGCGATAGGTTTGGTGATCGACGGCATGTTGTTTTTGAGATCTAAGTTTGTTCTAGAATTCCTTTCACCACGTGGTGGGCGCTTAATGGGAAGCCCCCATAGACCAGGACGCTTTTCAGTTTCTCTTTGGGGACACGGGTTTCGAGAGTGAGCAGCGATCGAAGTTGGGCGTCGCGGCTTTGTTCCACTACGAAGCAGAATTCGTGCTCGGCCAGGAATGCTTCCACTTCCTCGGAAAAGGGAAACCCTCTCAGCCGCATGTAGTCGGCGGACGTACCTTGGCGCTCCAGAATATCGAGAGCTTCCTTTACGGCCGGGCTGCAACCGCCCATGGCAATCACGCCAAAACTGGCGTCGTCGCGGCAAATGATCTCCGGCGGCGGGATGTACTTAGCGCTGGCGGCGTGTTTCTTTTTCAGGCGGTCCATCACCTCTTGGTAGTCGTCCGGCGTTTCGGTGTAGCCCCCTAGCTTGTTGTGGCCGGAGCCGCGGGTGAAGTAGGAACCCTTGGTGGTTACGCCGGGCAACGTGCGCGGGGGAACGAAGTCTTCATCCACGGGGCTGTAGCGGTAGAACTTGGGCCCGTTGTCGAGATCTTCTTTCGTGAGCACGCGGCCGCGGTTGGGGCGGTAGCTGTCATCCCATTTCAGACGCGGCACTACCCAATCATTCATGCCGATATCGAGGTCGGACAGCATGATTACCGGGGTTTGGAATTGATCCGCCAGATCGAACGCTTTGATGGCGAAATGGAAGCACTCGTGGGGATTTTCCGGGAACAGCAAAATGTGACGCGTGTCGCCGTGGGAGGCGTAGGCGCACAATAACAAGTCGGCCTGCTGGGTGCGCGTGGGCATGCCGGTGGAAGGGCCAACACGCTGCACGTCGATGATCACGGCGGGGAGTTCGGCGTAATAACCGAATCCGATCAATTCGTTCATCAAGGAAATGCCGGGGCCGGCTGTGGAAGTGAAGGAACGGGCTCCGTTCCAGGTGGCTCCCAGGACCATGGCGATGGCAGCCAGTTCGTCTTCGGCTTGCAGGATGAGGTAATTATTCTTGCCGGTCTCCTTGTCGACACGGAATTCGGCGCATAGGGAAGTGAACGCGTCCATCACGGAAGTGGCGGGAGTGATGGGATACCAGGCCGCGACGGTGGCTCCGGCGTAAAGGCAGCCCAGCGCCGTGGCCGTGTTGCCGTCGATAAGGACTTTGTCGCTGTTGGCTTCCATCTTTTCCAGGCGGAAAGGGAGCGGGCACTCGAAGTTGGCCTTGGCGTAATCGTATCCAAGCTTCAGTGCGACGATGTTGGATTCACGCAGGGATTTCTTGCCGGCGAACTTTTCGTCGAGCATGGTTTCGATGATCGCCATGTCGATATCCAAAGCGGCGACCATGGCTCCGGCGTAGGCAATGTTCTTCATCAGGATGCGCGTGCGCGGGTCTGCGAAATGGTCATTGCACATCTGGGCTAGCGGAATTCCCCAGATCGTGATGTCCTCGCGATGCAGGTCCGGGTCCAGAGGCCAGCTGGAATCGTAGATGAGGTAGCCGCCGGGGCGAACCTCCTTCACATCCTGAGGGTAAGTCTGGCCATTCATGGCGACCATCAGATCGTAATCCAGCGCGCGCGCGCCGTAGCCTTCCTTGTTGACGCGGATTTCGTACCACGTGGGCAGGCCCTGGATGTTGGACGGGAAGAGGTTTTTCCCGGTGACCGGAATGCCCATGCGGAAGACGGCCTGCATGATGAGGGCATTTGCGCTAGCGGAACCGGTGCCGTTTACGTTGGCTAGTTTGACCGCGAAATCATTTACGCGAGTACGGAGGACGTCGTGCATGGGGCTCCAGCATACGGAATCAGGATGTCGAATTTCTGCATGTCCCAAGCGGCTGTAGGACAACGCTCCGCGCACAAACCGCAGTGGACGCATACGTCTTCGTCCTTGACCATGACGCGGCCGGTTTGAGGTAACGCTCCGGAGGCATAGATGGCCTGATCGGGATTCGCGGCGGGAGCGGAGAGGCGCGTGCGGAGCTCGGCTTCCTCGCCATCGCGAGTGATGGTGAGGCACTGCACGGGGCAGATGTCGACGCAGGCATCGCATTCGATGCAGCGCGGCTCTTCGAATACGGTTTCGATATCGCAGTTGAGGCAGCGCTGGACTTCGCGCGCGGTTTGCTCGGCGGAGAAGCCGAGTTCCACTTCGATGTTGAGCTGCTCGAAACGTTTCTGGAGATCCACGTGGACCATTTTCTGGCGCGACGCGGGATTGTAATCGTTGTGGTAGCTCCACTCGCTGAGCCCCATTTTCTGGGTGATCAGGTTCATACCGGCCTGTGGCCGGTCGGTGAGCGGAATGCCCTGGCAGTGGTTGTGAATGGAGATGGCGGCGGCGTGGCCGTGGGCGACGGCCCAGATGATGTTCTTAGGTCCGAAGGCGGCGTCGCCTCCAAAGAAAACGCCCGGGCGAGTGGATTGATGAGTTAGCTCGTTGACCACGGGCATGCCCGATTTGTCGAAGTCAACGCCGAGATCGCGCTCGATCCAAGGGAACGCGTTCTCCTGGCCAATGGCGAGAATTACGTCGTCGGCAGGAAGGAAGACGGTTTCCACGACCGTGGATCTCTTAGCCTCGGCATCCCATTCCAGGCGTTCGAATTCCATACCTTTGAGCACGCCGTCTTCGACGACGAAGCGCTTCGGCGCGTGGTTAATGGTGATATGGATGCCCTCTTCTTCGGCGTCCTCAAGCTCCCACGGCGAAGCCTTGAAGTAGCCGCGAGGGCGGCGGGCCATGACTTTGATATCTTTTCCACCGAGTCTTCTGGATGACCGGCAGCAATCCATGGCGGTGTTTCCGACGCCGATGATGAGGACGCGCTCGCCTATTTTTTCGATGTGGCCGAAGGCGAGGGATTCCAGCCAGTCGATGCCAATGTGGATGCGGTCGGTTTCGTGGCGGCCTGGAAGGTCGAGTTCCTTGCCGCGGGGGGCTCCAGTGCCTACGAAGACCGCGTCGTAGCCGTCCTTAAGTAGGCCTTGCAGGCTGGTGACGGGCGAGTTGTAATGGATCTCGCAACCCATGTCGAGAATGACGCCGACTTCTTCGTCCAGGACCTTTTCGGGCAGGCGGAAGGACGGGATGTTGGTGCGCATGAGGCCGCCGGGTTTGTTCTGCTTTTCGAAGATGGTCACTTCGTAGCCCAGCGGGCGAAGGTCGTTGGCGACAGTGAGGGCCGAGGGTCCGGCGCCGATTAGCGCAACGCGCTTGCCGTTCGATTCCTTGGGAGGCTTAGGCAGCAGGTGCGCGATATCGCCTTTGAGGTCCGCCGCGACGCGCTTGAGGCGGCAGATGGCGACGGGATTAGGCTCCAGTCGTCCGCGGCGGCAGGCAGGCTCGCACGGGCGGTCGCAAGTGCGGCCGAGAATGGCGGGGAACACGTTGGATTCCCGGTTGACCATGTAGGCATCGGTGAATTTGCCTTGCGCGATGAGCCGGATGTAATGGGGGACGTTAGTGTGTGCAGGGCACGCCCACTGGCAATCCACGACACGGTGGTAGTAATCAGGGTTACGGACGTCGGAAGTCTTCAGAACGGATGCCCCTGGGGGTCTATCTTAGCAGGGGTGAAGGTGGAAGTCTCCCGGGGGTGGCCTAGAAACTCGGGAACCGATAGTTATTGAACTCTATTTCAAATGTATCGGGCAGGACGAACTTGTTGGTTTGTCCGAAGGGACTGCTGGCATCTGCCTTGAGCTTGAACTCATACCGGATATAGTGTCGACTGCCGAAGCATCGGTCCGGAAACGTAGCCTGCTCGAGTACGTCGCGAATGGCTTGCTGTAGCATCCGATGCCCCACCCAGAAGGATACGTTTTGAGCACGGCCTTTTGAATCGATATCAAAGTCCGCTTCGACGCGTCCTTGGACGAAGGCTCCCCGGGCGATAGGCGGGTAGTTTGGAAAGATTGGACGCTCTGGTAGGCAGGTCTGTTCCTGGGCTAAGGTGGTAGAGCAAACGAGAATGCACAACAACAGAAGCCGCACGGCGATATTGTAACGCCGTTACTAACAACACCGACGGCCGAAATGCGCCGGTTGCACAGGCCGTCCCCTGGGGTTGCCAAGGGGCACAACTTTTTTATTGGTGGCTCATCCGTTGAGTATCCGCGGTGATCAAGTATGCGTTTGGGCTCAACACATCAACGGTGGATCGTCGATCGTTGGAGAGTATTGAGCGAAGCTTAAACTCTATACGGAATGATCGTTCCCCTGCACAAACTGGGTGGAAGCGAGTCCCTCGAACGGCCTGCTGAACCAGCGGCACAAACCGTTTCCGTTCGTCGGTCTCGTAATTGTCTTTGGTAACTCGGCCTTTCTCATCGATTGTCAAACGAACTGTGACCGTACCCTGATCACGCGCCAACAGCGGTAGAGTCGGGTAGTAGAGGAGAGCCTTATCCAGCATGCAGTCTGAGTTTTGCGCCACGGCGGCAGAGGAAAATAGCGCGAAAAGAGCCACCAGACGCATCGATCCAGTCTAACAGCTAAAGCCTATAATCGAAGCTAAATGGGGCGTCACGCGTGACGGCTGCTTTCGTTCAGCTCGTGACCGGACGGCTTGACCCGGCGTGGGCGGGTGGGTCGCGGCGTTCTCCGGATGCCGCCTGGCTCGATGCGACGCGATGGGAGTCGGCGCGGACAAAGGCCGCCTTAGCCACCCCAGCCCTCGACTTCTAAGAAGGCTTGCAAAATTCACTGCTCATTGCCTTTCGGTTTGGTCCGGGTGCGGGGTACGTCCGTTCAAGCTGCGGAGTCGTGGGCGACGTCCCAGCCGGGGAACACGAGCACGGCGGGGTGACACCTCAATGCGCGGGCGAGAACTTTGGCTCGCTCCACTCCAAGTCGAATGCGATCGTTCTCGATGGCTGAGAGCGTCGCTTGAGCAATACCGGTTTTGGCGGCGAGTTCGTTTTGACTGAGTTCCTGCAACTCGCGAAGGATACGGACGGACTCACCAATCGAAACCTCCACGCGTTTCTTGGCGGGACGGAATTCCTTCATTGCGACCTCCTGTAGTCGTGGGGCGTGACATGCACCACTTGAAATAGCGACTCATCCGTTAGAACACGATAGACCACCCGGTATTGCAAGTTCAGGCGGCAGGACCGGAACCCTTGCCACTCCCCGCGGAGCGCCTCGTCATGGAAGCCTTTGATCATACGCAGCCCCGGTGGGCCCGCGATGCTGGCAATGTCCTTCCACTTCTCATATCGCCTAATGATCTCCACGGGGATGGAATCTAGTTGTTTGTCCAAGCGGCGGTGTTCTTCGATGCGCCACACTTATATATCTAATATAGTATGTCAGCCGGCGCGGACGAGTGGGTGCGCCACATTAGAACAACACGGACGGCAGGAACGCACCCGAAGGCTCGTTGTACAAACCCAGGCTCATTAGAGTCATCGGCTGCGTCACTCGGAGCCCTTGGGACAAACACCAGCGGAATAATTCGCCGTTGCGGGACGGGATGAAGATGCCGGGGCCGTTGAATTCGGGGGTTGCGGCGATGAGGGCTTTGACGTCGTCGTTGGTTTCGCCCATGCTGTGGCCGAAGAAGCCCATCTGGGATGTGTAGCCGGTGATGCGGCCGCGGCGTTCGACGACGAACGCGGTTTTCTGGGCGATGGCGTCGCTTAGCTCGCCTCCTCTATGGTGGCCGTGAACGGCGGTGCATAGGGTGTTGCAAGCGTCCAGGTCCGCAACGTCTGCGGGGCGGACGTTGTGGCCGTCGATGGTTCGGACGACGGTGATGCCGGAAAGAACGGAAAGAGGCTCGCGGACTTCGAAGCCCATGGACGTGTAAAGAGACAGCGAACGGTTGTGGAATGCGGCTTGAACCAGGCGGACTCCGGGGAAATTGCGTTCCCGGGCACGGTCGAGAACGGCTTGCATGAGGCTGCGTCCGACGCCGCGGTTTTGCGCAGTGGGATCAATGGTGATGGGTCCGATACCGGCGATGGGGCTGCGTTCGTCCAGGCAATTGCTGCCGATGATATGGCCGTCCTGCTCCGCCACTACACAATAGAAACCTGGATGGCCGAACAGCGCGGAGCAGAATCCGGTGGCGATCTCCTCGCTGGGAATGTCGGCGGGGAAATTGTGGTCGCTGTTGATTTTGTAGAACGCTTCGAAGCAGATCTTGCCGGCGACGGCGGCGTCGTCTAGGGTCGCTTGGCGGATGGTGAAAGTGGACACGAAAACGAGGATATCAGGAGAGCAATGCTCCGGTGTGAGTCGTATCGTAGCCGGCCAGGATTTCGAGTTGGCGGCGTAGAGAGGCTCGCTGGAGGACGTCGAGAAAGGCTTGCGCGGCGGGCAGTTCCAGAGTGCGTTTGCGCATCACCAGGTCATAGCGTTCGCTGTGCAGGGGGATGAAGTCGAGGCCAAAGGTGCGGGCGGCGGATCGCGTGGCCAGGCAGCAATCCGCTTCGCTGGATACTACGGCATAAGCGGCGGCGAGGTGCCCATAGGCGACTCTAGAATATCCGGCGACGCTTTTGGCCGGGATGCCGGATTTCCGGAGCAGTTGATCGAGCAACGCGCGACTGCCGGAGCCGGGCTCGCGATTCATGAAAGTTACTGTTTTGTTGGCCAGGTCGGCGATGGCGCGGATGCGTTTGGGGTTGCCTTTGGCGACGACCAGGCCTTCTTCCCAGCGGGCGAACGTAACTACTGCGAAGTCCTCGCGCGGAAATTCACTTTTCAGGTAGGGCAGGTTGAATTCGCCGGTGGCGGGATCTTCCAGATGCGAGCCGGCGATATGAACTTTGCCTTCTTCCAACCACTGCAGGGCGAGTTTGCTGGATGCGGCGGCGGGCACCACCTCCACGCCGCTGGCTCTCTCGACCACGCGGGCCAGTAGGTTAGTGGCCGGATCGCAGCCCGCCAGAACGAGGCGCTTCTTGAAGGACTCGTCTTGCGAGAATGCCACGAGCTGGGCGCGATTCTTCGCGTGGCTGGAGATGACGGCATCCGCTTCGGGCAGGTAGTACGGAGTCGCGCTGACGGGGATGCTGATCCAGCGGCTTCCGATACGGCACAGGCGAACGGGCTGACCCTTCGCGGGGGCGGTGTTGGAGAGCAGATCCGAGGTGATGGAGGCGGGGGTAGCGGTGGATTCTTCCGGTAATGAGAATAATTCTTCGACGGAGACTTCGAGCTCGCGCGCCAGGCGCAGGGTGACTTCCGTGTTGGGGACGTAGGTGCCGGCCTCGATGGCGTAGATGGTCTGGCGGCTGATGCCGGCGCGGCGCGCGAGGTCGGCGGCGGCGATTCCACGGGTCTTGCGGATGTGGGCGAGCTGATTCTGAATGCGACCTTGCGACATTATTTTGATACCGGGACGACGCCCCGGGCTGCTGCGTTGTCATGCCCAGCCTTGTCATGCGATGTTACCAAGCGGAAGGGCCCTTGGGCTGCCGGTGTGGCAAGCATTGCTGTGGAGAAGAACAGTCCCGGCATAGCTTCCTTAGAAGTGGACCTTGACTACGCCTTCGAATACGCGCGGGTCGAAGGCCGATGTGATGGAGCCGAAGGCAGCGTTGCCTTGGCTGACGTTGGGATTGCCGAGGGGCGGGGTGTTGGTGACGTTAAACGCCTCAGCTCGAAACTCGGCGCGGTAGCGGTCGGCAAAGGTGAAGGTTTTGCCGATCATGAGGTCCAGCGTGCGGTAGCCGGGTCCGGTGACGGGATTGCGGGAGCTGTTGCCGATGGTGAATTGCGATGCGGGTGAGAAGGCTTGGGTGTTGAACCATCTTGCCGCCGTCCTCTGATCTGGCGGCAAGGCGGGATCGGCAAGGCGGTTGGGCCGCTGAATGCCGAAGCCTGCGAAGGCGTTCAGGTTCGTGGCCTGAATGACAGAGAGCGGGCTGCCGGATTGTGCCCGGGCAATTCCGGAGAGCTGCCAGCCGTGCGCGAACGGGATGTCGTAGACGAAGCCCGCAGAGATAATGTGCGGCACGTTCCCAGTGGAAACATCTTTTTCGAGACGGCGGTTATAACTGTCGGCTGCGTTGTAGGCGGCTACCGGTCCGGAGGGAATGGCGGAATCGAAGACGGCTCCCGCGTCGTCGATGAGGCGGGAGAAGGTGTAGCTCAAGTTGAAAGTCAGGCTACGGGTGAAGCGCTTCTCGGCGCGGGCTTGCAAAGAATGATACGTGGAATGGCCGACGTTGTTGCGGTACAGCGCGACGATGTTGAAGTTGGGGTACGGACGGGCGGCTTGCGGCGCGCCCTTGCTCTGATCCGTTAGCTGTTGAAGCGTGAGTTGGTTTAGATTCACATCCGGTACGCCCAGGCGTGTGAGCTTGGAGCCGAGGTAGCCGGCCTCGAAGCTCCAGGACTCGCCGAAGGTTTTCTGCAGGCTGAGGTTCCACTGCTGGGCGTAGCCGCTGCCATTGCCGCGCTGGACGGCGTAGACATTCTGGCCAACCCCCGCATCCGGAGTGAGTGGGCGTGGCTGGACGGATGGTCCCTGAGCGAGCGTGAATGCGGGCGTGATGTTGTTGGCGGATTGCTGCGTGAGGTTTTGAATGAACGGGTAAAGCGGCGTCGTGAAGGGCGTAGTGATGCCGGCCTGTTCGATCCACGTGAGTCCGTAGCCGGCGCGGATTACAAAAGACTCCGTGATTTTGTACGCCAACCCGAGACGCGGGCCGAAATTGGTCTTGTCGAGATTTCGGGCGGCGCGCGGGAAGCCGTTCTTGCCCAAAAAATCCAGCTTTTGCGTTTGCAAATTGAAGACGGCGCCATGATCGCCGGCGACGGTAGAGGGGAAGTTGAGCGTGTAACGCAAGCCCGCGTTGACGCTGAGGCGCGGGGTGACACGCCAGTCGTCCTGTGCGAAGAACTCGGCGATGGTGGCGCGCGGCCGAAGGATGCCGGGCTGCACGTCAAGGGTGTAACGCGTGACTTGTCCCAACAAGAAAGACGCGAATGCGTTGCCGGTGTTGGCGACAGGAGCGCCTTGTGGCGTCAATCCGGCGGTGAATACGCTGGTGAATTGGAAGTTGCCGTTGGGCAGCGGCGGCTGCCGGGCGTTGAGGTGCTCCAAGCGAATGTCGACTCCTACTTTCACGGTGTGGCCGTGGCCTAGCAGGACGGACATGTTGTCGAGGAATTGAGTGACGGAAGTGCCGAATATTCCGATGCTGGAAACGGAGGGTCCAAGTTGCTGGAATCCGGTGACGTCGTAGATGGGGATCGGAAGCGCATTGCGATCGAAGGCTCGGCGTGTGTAGCCGAAGCGGAGTTGATTGACCAGAGCCGGAGTCGCGGTCCACGTATGTTCCAGCGCGAGGCCGTCGGCTCGCGTAAAAGTATTGCCGATGATGCCGGATGTCACATTGCCGCTTCCGTCGGGCAGGGGAGTCACAGGACTGGAATCATCGCGGAGATACGAATAGCGGCCAAAGACGCGATGGCGAGCGCCGAAATAGCGATCGAGGCGGACGTCGAACTGGTCCTGCGCGGTGTTTTCGTTGGCGACGCGGCGATAGTTGTTGGCGGCTCCGCTTGCAGTGGGAAGGGGATAACGCGCCAACAAGGCGAGCGCCGCCGGGTCGAAGCGCGCGATGGGGATGATGTTGCCGGAGAAGGCAGAGGCTCGGGCGGTGGAGGGATCGTAAATGGGGGTGGAAAAGACACCCTGCCTTTGCGCGGCCGTTGGAACGGTGCTGGTGCGAATGATTCCGGTGTTCAGACGCGTACCTTGCCCGTCGACGAAGAAAAACGTTCTGTTCTTTTGGACCGGGCCACCCAGGACGAAGCCGTACTGATTGCGGCGAAAGCGAGGCTTGCTTCCAGTGGTGGCGAACAGATTTCGGGCGTTCCACTTTTCGTTGCGGAAAAATTCGAATAGGGAAGCGTGGAGATTGTTGGACCCGGAGCGCTGATTCACCATGATGACGCCGCCGTTGGAGCGGCCGTACTCGGCGGAATAGCTGTTGGTCTCGACACGGAATTCCTGAATGGCGTCGATGATGGGATAGAAGGCGACCTGCCCGGGCTCGGGCTGCAGCACGCTGACGCCGTCGTAGATGTATTCGCTGGTGCGAGGGCGGCTGCCGTTGAAGCGTGGCAGGGTGCTGCCCGGCGGCAGATTCACACCGGGGGAAAGCGCCAACAAGGGAACGAAATTGCGGCCGTCCAGTGGAAACGCCGCGACCTTTTTCTGATCCACGGCGAAGCTGACGGCGCCGCGCGTAGCTTCGAGCAAGGGCGCATCGGCGGTGACGTCGACGGACTGCGTGGTGCGGGCGAGCGGCAATTCCACGTCCACTCTGGTTTCCTCTCCGACGGTGAGAACGACTCCATCGCGCTGCAAGGTGGCGAAGTCCGGCTTGGCGATCGTGATGCGGTACGCTCCAGGCGGCAGGGCGACAAAATGATAAAGCCCCGCGGAATCGGTTCCAGCGACGGTCGACGTTTGCGTGGTGCTGCGGGTGGCGGTGACGGAAGCCGCCCCGAGCGGGAGACCGGTGGGATCGTGGACGATTCCGGACAGGGATGCGGTGGTCGATTGGGCGGACGCGGGCAAGGCGAGCAAGACGGTGAGAAAGGCCGTGTGTCGTGCACGCATGACTGTGTCATGGTATCAAGACAATGTCCGTGTTGCAAGACAGTGTCTTGTTTTCGTAACCTGAGACGAAGTGAGAGCCGCTGCCGTCATTTTGGGAATCGTGTTGCTGGCCTTGTGCGGGCGGACGCCGGGGCGTCTTACCGTGGGGGCGGCCTCCAACCTGACCACGGCGTTCGACGAGATCGGGCACGCGTTCACGGACGAGACGGGCGTGGAGTTGGTGTTTAGTTATGGCGCCACATCCGCGCTGGCGAGGCAAGTGGAAGCGGGCGCTCCTCTGGACGTATTCGCTGCGGCGGATTCGGAGCACGTGGATGCGCTGGTGGCGTCGGGGCACGTGATGCGGGACACCAGAGCCGTGTACGCGCGCGGGCAGTTGGCGTTGTGGGCTCCAGGCGGGGGAGTGGAGTCGTTACAGGATCTGGCGGGGGATGGGGTAAAGTTTGTCGCCATCGCACAACCGGAATTGGCTCCGTATGGGCAAGCGGCCGTGGAGGCACTGAAGGCCGCGGGATTGTGGGATGCGGTGCAACCGAAGCTGGTTTACGCCAACAACATCAGCCAGGCGAAACAATTCGCGATGACGGGGAATGCGGATGCGGCGCTCACGGCGTACTCACTGGTGTTTCAGGAACCGGGGACGGTATTGGTGGTGGATGCGAAGCTGCACCAGGCTCTGGATCAGGCCATGGGCGTGGTAAGCGGGTCGGTGCATGAAGCGGCTGCCCGGCAGTTCGCCGCGTTCGTAAAAGGAGCGCGCGGGCGGGCGATCCTGACTAAGAACGGGTACCTCGTAAAGTAGCTACTTGCCGTTGCCGGTGTAGCTGACGCGCCAGATGACGCGGGTGGCGTCGTCGGTGACTAGTAGTGATCCATCGGGCGCGGTGGTGACACCGACGGGGCGGCCCCACGGTTCCCCGCTTGCGTCGACGAAACCGGTCAAGAAATCCTGATACACGCCGTTGGATTTTCCGTTGTCGAGGGGCACGCGTACCACTTCGTGTCCAGAATGGACGGAGCGGTTCCACGACCCGTGTTCGGCCGCGAAGGCGTCGCCGCGGTATTCAGCGGGAAACTGCGTGCCGGTGTAGAAGGCCATGCCCAGAGAGGCGCTATGGGCTTGGACCAGGACGTCGGGAACGATGACCTTGCTCTTCAGTTCAGGGTGGGCGCCCATCAGCCGGGAGTCGGGGTTGCCGCCGATGTAGAAATACGGCCAGCCGTAGAAGCCGCCGCGCTCGACGTGGGTGATGTAGTCGGGGACCAGATTGTCGCCCAGGTTATCGCGCTCATTGATGGAGGTCCAGACTTCACCGGTAGTGGGATTGACCGCAAGGCCAACAGGGTTGCGGATACCCGACGCGTAGACGCCGATAAACTTGCCATCGGGAGCGTACTCCAAAATGTTGGCGCGATGGAATTCGGAGGCGTGGGTGTCGGGGTCATCAATATTGGATGCGGAGCCGACGGCGACGAACATGCTGCGGCCATCGCGCGAGAATACGACGTCGCGGGTGGAGTGGCCGCCGGTAGGAAGCTTTTCAACAATGGTCTCGGCTGGACCGCGGGCTTTCATGTCGCCGCTTTTATACGGAAAGCGGACAACGGAGCCAGTGTTGCCGACGTAGACCCATTGCGGATCATTGCCAGCGGGATAGAAGCTGACTCCGAAC
This sequence comes from Acidobacteriota bacterium, assembly GCA_039931205.1. Classification (GTDB taxonomy): domain Bacteria; phylum Acidobacteriota; class Terriglobia; order Bryobacterales; family Bryobacteraceae; genus Palsa-187. Next base: position 27,237 of record JBDTSJ010000046.1, on the reverse strand, counting down.
GGAGCGCTGAGGCCGCTGGCGAAGGTTTCGGTAAGCATCGGCTTTCCGGCGGCGGTCATGCCGCGAAAGACCGTGATGTTCCCCTGTCCCGTATTCATCACGAAGATGTCGCCGTTGGGCGCGGTGCGGATCTGGCGCGGCGCGTTGGTGCCCATCTCGGCGTAAATTCCGACGGTAAATCCCGCGGGCGCTTTGGGCATGGCTCCGGGAGGCCGCGTGCCCTTCTTCTGATTGGGGGTGCCGGAGCCGGGAGCCGGCAGATCTTTCGGGGTGATTCTGCGGGAGGTGCCAGGCGCGACTTTCGCCGCGTCGGCCCACGCGTTGGAGCCGGTGAGAATATTCCAACCATCGGTCTTCGCGGCCTGCACAAGGACTGCGGCGGCCAGCAGGACGGAGGCGTAGAAAGGAACCCAACGCAGGTGTTTCATAGTGATTTCTAGGATAGCAGCGACTGTGATAGTGTGCGTGCATGGCTCGATTGCCGGCAACAATCACAGGACTTGCGCTGACTTGCATGGGGTCGCTCACGTGGGCGAACGATACGTTTGTCCACGAGTCGGCGGGGAACCTGATGTTCGTGCAGAACAATGAGGTGGCGATCGCGAAGGAGCGGCTGGTGATCGGTCCGGCGAAGCGCGGCGGGCCGGGCGCATTGGGCTGGACGATTCCGATTCATGTCGAATACGAGCTGAAGAGTCTCAGCGCAAAAACGGTCAAGGCCGGCATCGGGTTTCCGTTAGCTCCGTGCGTGCTCACCAATTATCTGGCGGAGAAAACGACGAACTTTGTGAGTGGCAGCGCCGCAACCTGCGTCAAAGAGCCGCGGATGACGCTGAAAGCCGGTGGCCGGACCATTGTGGGGAAGTGGGGCTTCGTTTTCTTGCGGGACGGTGCGCCTCTTGGTACCTCACCCGCGGAGGTGGGTCTGAGCAAGAGACTCGGAGCCTTGATTGACCTGGTGGGCGATCCGGATAAGAAGTATTTCGTGGAGGACCCGGTCTTTCTGAAGGCGGCAACGGAGCTCTGCGGTGAATTCCGAGGCGAGATGAAAGGGCCTGAATGCCAGGCGTTTGATAGGATTTTGGTCCATCGAACGTATCTCTGGGACTATACATTCCCGGCCGGCTCAACGGTGCAGGTGGTCCACGACTACAGCGTGAATGCCAGTTGGAATCTGCATCCCGAAACTGTCTTTCCATTTGATGCATTCTGCCTGAGCGATCCGGTCATGCGGACTACGTGGAAGAACTACCGCGAAGAAAACGCGCGCCAAGTGACGGCTGCGATCAACGGAGTATATAAAGGAGTCGATGAATATCCGTATCCTCAGGAATTCTTCACCGAGTATGTCCTCCGGACGGGCGCCTTATGGGCGGGTCCGATTAAGGATTTCGAACTGGTCATCCGGAAATCTTCGCCGAAGGAATTGATCTCGACGTGTTTTTCCGGGCTGACGAAATCCAGCGCCGTAGAGTTCAAGGTTCACAAGACTAATTTCAAGCCGGAAGAGGACTTGCGAGTTCTCTTTCTAAGACCCGCCGGGAAGTGAAGCGCGGCTCCGGCACAACGATGTAGCCTTCCGCGGCTGAGCCGTAGAGCGTGTTTCGTTGGCGCGCCCAGAACCACCAGTGGGCTGCGATGTAGGCGCATAGAACCGCGTCGATCTGATCCTCGGCGGGCTTCAACGGTCCGATGCGTGGAATGGAGGGCAGACGAGGCACGAAAGGTGGGTCAAGCTTCGGCAGCTGCGATTGCATCAGCTGCCGAAGGCGGCGCAGCTCGCGCGCCCTGTGGGCTCTGACGCCGCGCTTGTATTTCACGATGCGGTCCAGTTCGAACAGACGGATGGTAGCCGCGTGAGGATGAACTTCGATTTGGAAGCGGCCGTCTTGTCGAGGCGCGATTCCTGCGCCGTGCTGGAATCCCAACGTTTCCAGTTGGCGGCTGAAGGATGTTACGTTGGCGGCAAAGGGGCGGCCCAGGTTAGCGGCGTGACAGCCCGCGTGGAAGCGGCGGAAGTCCTGATTCAGGGCGCGCTCGGCTAGGCGGATGCCGGTCGCGTTGGGGATCACGAGAGGGGCATCTACAGCAGCTACGGCATGGCCGTCCTGCGACTCGGCGCGAATCCACTGCAGAATTTCTTGGTTGCTTTCCAGGCGAGTTACGTTGTGCAAAACCAGCTCAGCACCTTCCAGACGAATGGAGGCTAAGCCGCTCGGTTTCCCGTACCAGCCCAGATCGATCCCGAGGAATGTGTTCATGGAGCGGGCACCAACTCGACGATATCGCCGACCGAGATGCGTCCCGGCGAGATCACGGAGCTATTGAGCCCCAGCACGCCATCGAATTCCCGCTGGACGCGCCGCAGAACGTCGAGATTCTGCTGGCCTGTGTCGGGATCGAACGTGGTCATGATACAGCGGGCGCGGAGGTCTTGCATCCCGATGGTTACGTTTCCGATACGCAGGGATGCACCTTCCCACTGGCGTTCGGCCAGCCCCGGAACGCCGCCGATAATCAAATTTGGCCGGAAGCGGCGGCTGTCAAAGCCCACGGCGGCCAACGCTCCATCGGTCATCACCAATAAAGGCAGAACATCGAAGCGCTCCTCTGGATCAGTGTGGACCAAGCGCGCGCCCGGTCCGGCGGCGGCTTCGACGTCTGGCGCCACTTCCGGGGAATCCCAGGGTCGGCCGTCTACCAAAACCAAGTTAGCGGGGCTGGTGGTGGCATGATGGCGCAGCAGCAAGGGCCGGGTTCGCGCGGTCAGCGTTCGGCCGGACGGATGGCGGGTCTGAATGAGACGGTCGCCCAAGATTCCGTCGCGCGTCAAATCGGCGGCTTGCAACTGCTCGCCTGCCATGGACTTTACGGGGTAACGCCAGATTTCCTTAACCCACATAGGTGGTGTTGGATGCTGGGGAAGTCGATTTCGATTCAACCGTTAGCGAGGCTCTTCTTTGCTTTGCGGCCCCAGCGACTTCTCCGCTCCATCGATAATCGCGGCGATCTCGGCGCCATTGAGTTTCGCGGCCGGGTGCAGGGGAAGATAAAACCACGGCGGCATATCGCCGGCGCGCACTTCTTCGGCGACATCTTTTGCATGGCGCTGCGGCTGATTCCACTCCGAGAAATTGAGATGGCTGCGGCCACCATCCACGTCATTTTGGACGAGCCATGATACCGGGGCGACGCCCGAATACCAGGGCCACGTGGTTTCGTTGCTGTGGCAGTCGAAACATGCGCGGCGGAATAGTTCCCTGGTCTGCGGCGAATTCCATACGGGCTCGCCGGTCTGGGGCGGGTTCACGTGAGTGTGCCCGTAGGGGACAAACTGAATCAATACCGCCGCCAGCAGCAGCCACTTCAGGTACTTCGACATTCACTCAGAATACACGGCTGCGATCACGCTTCGTGGTTGGCGATCTGATAGCGCAAGTCACGGATGGCCTGTCGTTGTTCGCCCAGCACCCACTTGACCACATCGCCGATCGACAGCAGACCCACCACTGCGCCGTCTTCCACTACGGGCATGTGGCGGATTCGCTGCTCCGTCATCAGGGCCATGGCCTCTCTTACGGTGTGGTCCGGACTAACCGTAGAGACCGATTCGCTCATGATTTCCCGTACCCGAGTACCCCTGGAACTGCGGCCCATCAGGATCACCTTGCGGCAGTAATCGCGTTCCGTGATCATGCCGACCAATTTCTGCTCAGGATCCAGAACAACCAGGCATCCGATGTAATGCTCGGACATTTTACTGATGGCTCCATGCACGCTCTGGTCCGCCGTGATGGAATGAACCGTGGATCCCTTTTCGAGCAGAGCCGCTCGGACAGGCTGGTCAATATCAATGACCGCTTCTGTCAGGATCGTGTCGACCGTGGATTGCACTAGGCACCCCTTCCCAATGCCTCGACGCGGTTCCCGTTTCCGCGCGGGCATTACCCAGGGGAATGATGGACCCGTGGGGTCCACTTGTCAAGAGAGATCTTACTGGGGGTGATGCCGTAGGGGAGAATGCAGGAGGGAAGGAGGCGAGCGGTGTGCCCGCCTCCCAAAGTACTAAGACCAACTACTTACCGTTGCCGACCCAGGTGACGCGCCAGATGATGTGGGATGTGTCATCGGTGACCAGAAGCGCGCCGTCAGGAGCGGTTACCACGCCCACCGGGCGCCCCCAGGGGGAGCCGTTGGCGTCGAGGAAACCGGTGAGGAAGTCCTGATAAACTCCGCTAGCTTTGCCGTTGTCGAGGGGGATGCGGACCACTTCGTGGCCGGCTTTCACCGAGCGGTTCCAGGACCCGTGTTCCGCCGCGAAGGCGTCGCCGCGATATTCGGCCGGGAATTTATTACCAGTGTAGAAGGTCATGCCGAGCGAAGCGCTGTGCGGTTGGACCAGCACGTCGGGGACAATCACTTTGTCCTTCAGTTCGGGATGCGCGCCCTTCAAGCGGGAATCCGCGTTGCCCCCAATGTAGAAGTAGGGCCAGCCGTAGAAGCCGCCCTTTTGCACGTGCGTGATGTAGTCGGGAACCAGGTTATCTCCCAGGTCGTCGCGCTCATTAATGGAGGTCCACACTTCGCCAGTAGTGGGGTTCACTTCCAGACCTACAGGATTGCGGATGCCGGAAGCATAGATGCCAACGAACTTGCCTTCGGGCGTGTATTCCAGGATGTTGGCGCGATGGACTTCGTTGGGGAACAGGTCCGGATCATTGAAGTTGGAGGCGGAACCGACGGCGACCAGAAGGCTCTTGCCGTCTTTCGAGAAAACGATATCGCGCGTAGAGTGATTGCCGCGCGGTGGAATGTCGGTAATCAGCGTCCCGGCCGCGCCGCTGGCCTTCATGTCGCCGGTTTTATAGGGGAAGCGGACGACGGCCCCGGTGTTACCGATGTACACCCACTGCGGATTGTTGCCTGCCGGGAAGAAGTTCACACCAAAGGGTCCGTCCAGGCCCGTGGCGAAGGTTTCCGTCAGCATAGCTTTGCCGTCGGCAGTTACGCCGCGGTAGACGGACACGCTGCCTTGTGTGGAGTTCACGACAAAGATATCGCCATTCGGGGCGACGCGGATCTGGCGCGGGGCATTGGTGCCGGTATCGGCGTAGATTTCGACCTTAAAACCAGCCGGAGCGACAGGCATCGCACCTGCGGGCCGCGCAATTTGCTTGGCGCCGCCGGGAGTCCCTTTAACGGGAGCAGGTAGGCTCTTCGCGGTGATCTTGTGGTTGGTGCCCGGCTTGAGTTTGGCGGAATCAGCCCAGGCGGCGTCGCCGGTCAGGACGGTCCAGGTATCGGGCTTCGCGGCGTTCAAAATGACAGCAGCAGCCACGACTAGCGAGGCACAGAAAGGAATCCAGCGCAATGGTTTCATATTCGAGCCTAGGATAGCAGGCGCGTATGTAGAGGTCCGGCGTGGACAGCAAGCCAAACCCGGCGCGATATCCGCTCTAGGCTTGCGAGTTGGCGACGCGCTGGGCCACCATGCAGGCGTGCAGCGCGGCAATCCTGTCGTGCTGCCACTTGAAGACAAATCGCGGCACGCGGATTCCGAATTTCCAATTGGGTAGCGTCACCGCGTAAACCTGCGATGCCAGCGTAAGAGCCGATGCGATGCCCACGATGTAGGCTGGGCGCGAGAGCGAATCCAGGTGCATGATCACGTTCAGGAGCATGGCCCAACCAGCCATGGAAAACGAGAAGATCACGCCCGGGCTTTTGAGACGCTGCGGCGCTTGCATACAGAGCATCGCGACGAAGGACTGCACTAGCGGCCAGGAATACGTTTGCAGCAGGAACAAGGTTTTCGTGAAATTGCTGGCATCGTCAGCGAAGAACGCCTTCCATGACGCCGACGGTCCGGACGTAGCCACGTAATAGGCCAAAATCGATAGTCCGACCGAATATGTGAGGAATGTCTTTAAGAATCTCAAGTGTATCTCCCAGTGTAAAAACCGGGCGGAAAAACCGCCCGGGTAGAATCTACTATTTACTGGATCCCCGCCGCCCGGGGTTACGCGTAATAGCAACAGACGGCGTCGGCGCCGGCTTGGATTATGTAGTAGTACTCCTGCGAACAGTCGTGCCAATACGAGCCGAAACCTTCGCAACCGGCAAAAGTGCCCGGAGGCCAAACAACAATCGGGTCATTCATCATAAAAGCGTGTCTCCTTTGGATTTTGAAGCGCCCTTGAAGAAGCGCTCCTTGCGATTGAAAGTACGTTGGCGTGGACGCACTCTCAGCCACCGCAACCGCGAAGTGGTTCAAAAGCGGGCAAAAGGAAGTTCCGAATTTTCGTGAAAGAAATTCCGGCAGTGAATGGGTGTGCTAGGCGAGGGAGCTGGTGGGGAGTTTTTCGGCGGTTTTTGCTCACACCGAAGAAGCGCTGAGTTCGGGCAGTTCCGCGCCGATGGTTTGATCCTGACAGACCATCGCGGCAAATTAAGCGCGACTCTAATGCCTTCGAGCGAGCAGCTTACGAACAGCACCGTCCGTTCCGCGAACCAGCAAGCGTACTTGCGGGACGGCGCCGCCCGCATTCCGATTGGAGGCACTGAACCGTTCCAGGGCGCCCTCGACGTCGCCGCGCGCAACCACAGCTCTGCGTCTCATGCTCTGCGGGTGTGATCCAATTCTCGACCGGTGCGGACTGCAACAGGGCGACCGCAAATGCCGGTCGCAGCATTACTCCGGATTGCGCGCTAAGGCCCACCCCTGCCCACAGCATGCCATTGCCACCCGCCAATCCCTTCAATTCCTGCGGCGTCACTGCTAGTTTTTCGGGCGCCAAGCGGCCGGCGGCCGATTTCTTGCGGCCTCCGATCAAGAACTCGACTAGACCAAACATCTGCTGCCTTGAATAGGGGACCAGCAGTGGCACGATCGCGACGCGCGCGGCGCCAAGTGTCACTAGAGACGCCCATCGGCCACTAAGGGCAAGACTTTAGTCCGAACCCGCCCGTTAGGCTATGCTTGCCGCGAAGAGCGGCGTAGTGGTAGGCGCTGGCGAGCCTGCGGCCGGCTCCACTGTGACCGCGATCGCAGCCACGTCGGCCAGATTCACGCCTTGCGGCAACGTGTGGACCGCGGTGCCGTCCGCGCCGGCTTGAAACAGCCCCGCGGGTCTGGGCGCGCCGTTTTTCGGGATGACCCACATCTCATAGGTTTGCGTGGGATTCAGGGCAGGCAGATTGCTAGCAATCAAGAGGACGCCCAAGCGCGGATGCAAGTAGACATTGCCTCGTGGAGGTTGCGATTGAGGCGTGCCGAAATTTACCTGGCGCGTTTCCGGATCTTCCAGAAACTGGAACACCGCCTGCAATCGATCGCGTTCGGCAGAGGTTTGGGCTAACGCAGTCCGAGCCCGGTTCAAATCGTTTTCACGGCTACGGGCTAACACGTTGAACCACAGGGCCATCACCAGCATGGCTGCCGCGGCTGCGGCGGCGAGCCACGTCCACCCCATGGGCTGAATTCCAACGGCGCCCAACACGCGGCGCTTTAGGCGTGCGGGGGGAACTACTTCCGGAACCTGGCTCAAAAACAACGCTTGGACAGCCAGGGCATCTTTCATCTGAGCAGAACAGGTCTGACAGCCGCGTTCCAAATGGGCGCGGATCTCGGTTTTCTCCTCGCCTTCTTCGAGCAGGCCCAGAGCGTAAAGTTCGAAGCTGTCGCGCAGGTCGTCGCAGTTCATGTTGCCGCGGCTGCCTCCCCCAGCTGGTCGCGCATGGCCTTCAGCGCGGCCCGAACCCAGGTCTTTACCGTGCCCAGCGGTTGTTGCATGCGTTCCGCCATTTCGGTTTGCGAGAGGCCTTCATAGTAGGCCAACTCCAGCACCGTTTTCTGATTTGGGGTGAGTTTTTCGAAGGCTTCCTTCAGGCGCCGCGCGCGATCCATACTAAGCGCTTTGTCGTCGATGTCGGCGAAGCGGGCGGGATGGTCCAAGTCGGCGAGTTCTATCGAACGAGACGCCATGCGGCCGTCCGAAGATCGCAAATAATCGATCGCGCGGTTACGCGCTACCGTGATGATCCACGGGCCCAGCGAGCCACGTTGGGCATCGAAGGCCTGCGCGCGGTTCCATACGCGCAAAAAGGTTTCCTGCGTCAGGTCTTCCGCCACGCCGGTGTCCCGGACCACGCGCTGAATCAGCGAATACACTAAACGCCCGTAGCGGTCATACAGGGCGCTCATCACCTTTGGATCGCGCTGACGCAGCCGCTCGGCAAGCTCGGGGTCGTCTTTCAGCCGGACCGCCACCTGCAAAGCGGCGAACGCCAGCCAGACTGGAATTAGTTGCAAGAGAATCCTCTGCTGATAGATACGCGGAATCCTAGCATAGTGGATGTTTGCGGCCTGAATCCCTTGGGGGATTATAGCGCGAGGCCTGAGCAAGACTCTTGCTTGTCTCGAACAGCAGTACTACTGTAGTAGTACAGTGCTTTTTAGAATCGACGCCCAATCCGGCGTTCCTTTATATATGCAATTGATCGAGCAGGTGCGGGGCGCCATCGAATCCAGCGGGTTGCGCCCCGGCGACCCATTGCCGGGGATTCGCAAAGTGGCGGCAGTGTTGGGGATAAATCCCAACACAGTGGCCAAGGCGTACCGTCAGATGCAGCACGCCGACCTAATAACATTGCGCCACGGGGCGGGAGCGTTCGTGGCGGGCTCCCCTTCGAGCGCGGCGGAAACGCACGCGGTGGCAGCAGGCCGCGGCGTCATTCAGCGTGCGGTCGCGGAGTTGCGAGAGCTGGGGCTGCTTGAAGGAGCAATCCGCCGCCTGCTGGAATCTGAATTGGCAGCACCGGAGAGGAGTAAATGAATGCCCCGTCCAGGCCCGACGGTGGTGTTCCGGGGAGCAAGTTTTAATCTCCCTGTCACGGGTGAGCCGTGCGATAATCCAGGCGTGGCAAGAACTCGCGAACTCGAAATCCGTCTGGAGCACACCGAACAGCAATTGCATCTGCTGCAGCAAATCAGCCGCTTCATGGTCCGCGACATGCCTTTGGGCGATGCCCTACAAAAGGCTGTTTTGCTGGTCGTGGAGTTCATGAACAGCGATTCGTGTCTGTTGTATCTGCTGGACGGCCAGGAGCTGGTTTTGGTCGCCACGCATCAGCCCAAGACCGACTCGATCGGCAAAGTGCGGCTGAAGATGACGGAAGGCTTAACCGGCTGGGTGGCGCGTGAGCGGCGTCTACTTTCGATTTCGCGCGAGGCGTACCGCGATCCGCGCTTCAAACTGTTCACGGATCTGCCGGAAGATACCTATGAGGCTTTTCTGTCGTCGCCGGTAATCGTGCGCGGGCGGGTGGCGGGCGTCATCAATGTGCAGCATCGCGATCCGCATTTCCATTCCGGCGGCGAGATGGAACTGCTGACCACTGTCGGAGAGCAATTGGGCTGCCTGGTGGCGCTGGCGACAGCCGATCTAAAGGCTCTCGACACGGCGCAAGTGGTCGATCTGGTCACGGCGGCGCCGGCTCGGCGGTAACGGACCTGGTGATGCTACCGCGCCTCACGTTGCTGGGCGTTTTGCTGCTGGCGCCTTTCGCCAGCGCGGAAGAATTCAAGGTCAGCTACTTTTTCGACAATGCGAAAGAGGTTATGCATTTCGTCGATTTGGCTTTCCCTTCAGCGCAGAGAGGCGTTGCTGTCGGCTACGTTACCGATGAAGTGGGAACCAAAGCCGCCCGCGGCGTGGCCGTCCTGACCGCCGACGGAGGCGCGCACTGGACTCAACTGAAGCTGGACGATCTCCCTGTATCGCTCTACTTCCTGAACGATTCTGACGGTTGGATGGTCACGGCTCGCGGTATCTGGAAAACCGACGAGTCAGGCCGGACCTGGAAACGTATCAGCAAACACACCCAGCTTTCGATTCTTAAGGTATGGTTCCTGGATCGGAATCACGGGTTCGCTATTGGTCCGGAGAAGACTGTCCTCGAAACCACGGATGGCGGGATTAAGTGGACGGCGGTTAAGGCTGCCAGCCAGCCCACCGGAAGACCGGAGATTTCGTCTTACTCGGAAATTGCGTTCGTCGACGCCAAGATCGGCTTGATTGTCGGGTCCGCTGTTGCGCCCAACCAGCGCAGTTTTAATCCTGCGGCACGCCAAGTTCCTACGTTGACACTGCAACTGCAGACCAAAGACGGGGGAGTAACGTGGACTCCTTCTACGGCTCCCCTGTTCGGTGTGGTGGACGGACTGGCATTCACGGAGGGCGAAGGTTTGGCGCTCTTTACCTACAGCAACCAGTTCGAATGGCCATCGGAAGTTTACAAGTTGGACTTCAAAAACGGAAGCAGTACATCCGTCTTCCGCAAGAAGGATCGACGCGTGACGGACATGCAGAAGTTTCCAGAGCGGGCGTTCCTGGTAGCGGTGGAGCCGCCGCCGCGGGCTAAAAACGCGGGATCGCTGCCGGGGAAAATACACGTACTCAGCAGCCTTGACTTACGCGAATGGGCGGAAATACCTGTGGATTATCGGGCGACGGGCGCATTTCCGATGTTAGCCGGGCCGGATGGCCAACACGTTTGGATGGCCACCGACTCCGGCATGATACTGAGGATGCAGCAATAGCACCTAGCCAGGATTTGCTCTGAGGCCCTCCTCCCACATCGGCCCAAGTGGCGCGCCCATGGCTGCCGCAGCAGCGGCGGCCGCCAGAGGTTGCTCGATCTCACGAACGATCTCGTGTTGCTCCAGCGATACGGCAATGGCTCCTACGTCGGGTAACCTCCGAATGACCTTGCCGACGCCTTTGATCTTGACGTCGGCCAAGGTTCCGGGCACCTTAGGCAGGATAATTGAGTACTCTATCGTTTCTCCTACAGGGATAAGAGTACCCGTTGTGAATAAGACCCCACATGAACTCAGATTTCGGGTTTGACCTGTTATTTTGGTTCTATAACCGACGCGCTGAATTTCATAGGGGAGGTTTAAGTCGAAGCGTTGGTTTTTTCTTTGCTCCATCGGGGTACTCATAACTTTATATTCCACTTGAGCTACGGTCAATAGTTCTAGCCCCACTTTAACTATTTCGTTTGTACTAGTACTGATATGGAACGGCTAGTACTTTGCTGCTAAATGCGTCCCTGCTGGCCTTCCCTTCCTTATGGGACAATTAGGTTCCCGTGCTTAAAAGCATCACCGTGCATGGCGCACGGCAGCACAACCTCAAGAACATCAGCGTCGAGATTCCGCGCAACACCTTTACAGTCATTACGGGGTTGAGCGGGTCCGGCAAGTCCTCGCTTGCCTTCGACACGATCTACGCGGAGGGCCAGCGGCGCTATGTGGAAACGCTGTCGCCTTACGCGCGGCAATTCCTGGATCAGATGGAGCGGCCGGATGTGGATTCCATCGACGGGCTGAGTCCGGCGATTTCCATTGAGCAGAAGACCACCAGCCGCAGCCCGCGTTCGACCGTAGGAACGATCACCGAGATCTACGATTACCTGCGGGTGTTGTACGCCTCCATCGGAGTACCGCATTGTGCCACGTGCGGCATCGAAATTTCGCAGCAATCGCAGGAACAGATTCTGGAACAGGTTCTGGCGCTGGGCTCCGGCGAACGTGTGATGATTCTTGCGCCCATCGTGCGCGGGCGCAAAGGCGAGTACAAGAAAGAGTTGGACAAACTGGCTCGCCAGGGGTTCGTGCGGGCGCGGATCGACGGAGTGCTGCGCCCTCTGGACGAAGAGATTACGATGGATCGGCGTAAGAACCACACCATCGAGGTGGTGGTAGACCGGCTGCTGGTAAAGCCGGAAATCGAGGGGCGCCTGGCCGCGTCCATTCAGACCGCATCGAAGCTGGCGGACGGCTTGGTGCTGGTAGCGGTGGTGGACGGCGAGGAACATTTGTATTCCAGCAAGCTGGCGTGCCCGAATTGCGGGACCAGCGTCCCGCAACTGGAGCCGCGATCCTTCTCCTTCAACAGCCCTTTCGGCGCGTGCGAAACCTGCAACGGACTGGGGAGCCTATGGGCTTTCGATCCCGTGAAGATCATTGCCGATCCTGACCGTCCACTCTTCGACGGAGGATTGGCAATTGGTGGCGGCCACAGCTACGTGATCCATGCTACGTCGGCTTTCGCGGCGACGCAAAAGATTCCCATTCGCAAACCGTGGGACGACCTGACGCATAAGCAGCAGGCCATCATCCTGGATGGCGCGGACGGCAAACCCGGGCTGCTGGGGATTTTAACCAAACACTTCAAAGACTTTTTGGCCAGTGAAGCCCACCATCATTGGTTCATGGGTTTCCAATCGCCCACCGTTTGTCCCAGCTGCCAGGGTCAGCGGCTGAAGGCGTCCAGCTTGGCAGTGCGGGTCAAAGGCGCCACCATCGGCGACATCACAAAGTTGCCCCTGGGCCGCGCCCATGCCGCGGTTAAGGCATGGAAACTGACGCCGCGAGAAAAACAAATTGGCGGACGGCCGGTGGAGGAGATCCGCAACCGGTTGGAGTTTCTTCTCGAGGTGGGCCTGGAGTATCTGAGCCTGGAGCGATCTTCCGCATCGCTTTCCGGTGGGGAAGCCCAACGGATCCGGCTAGCGACGCAAATCGGATCCAAGCTGCGCGGCGTGCTGTATGTGCTGGACGAGCCTTCCATCGGCTTGCATCCGCGCGATAACGGTCGCTTGTTGGATTCGCTGAAGAGTTTGCGTGATCTGGGCAATACGGTACTGGTAGTGGAGCATGATGCCGACACGATTGAGCATGCCGACTATGTAATCGACCTGGGTCCCGGCGCGGGCCGCTTGGGCGGTGAATTGGTAGCGCAGGGAACTCCGAAGCAAATTGCCGCAAATCCAGCGTCGCTTACGGGGCAGTATTTGACGGGGACACGCTCCATCGCGGTTCCCGAAACGCGCCGCAAGCCGGCGGGACCCTGTATCGCGATTCGTGGCGCATCGGAGCATAATCTCAAAAAGATCGACGTCGATTTCCCGCTGGGCGTCTTCATCGCCGTGACTGGTGTTTCCGGCAGCGGCAAATCCAGTTTGGTGAATGACATCCTTTATCGGGCTGCCGCGAAAGAGGTGTATGGTTCGCGCGCGGATCCAGGGGCGCACGTATCCATAAAAGGTCTCGATCTGTTCGACAAAGTAATCGAGATCGACCAGGCGGCCATTGGGCGCACGCCGCGCTCCAATCCGGCCACGTATACGCAGGTCTTCGGTCCGATTCGCGATCTGTACGCGCGCCTGCCGGAATCGCGCGCGCGTGGGTACAAGCCGGGGCGGTTCAGCTTCAACGTGAAGGGTGGACGCTGCGAAGCGTGCCAGGGCGATGGGCTGAAGCGCATCGAGATGAATTTCCTGCCGGACGTGTATGTCACCTGCGATATCTGCCGAGCGCGGCGCTACAATCACGAAACGCTGCAGGTGAAGTACAAGGGTTATTCGATCGCGGATTTGCTGGAGATGCCGGTGGAGGAAGCGCTACCGGTACTGGAAAATATTCCTGCGATTCATGCCAAGCTCGCCACGCTTGACCGCGTGGGTCTGGGCTATTTGCACTTGGGGCAGTCCTCCACCACGCTATCCGGCGGCGAGGCCCAGCGCATCAAGCTGGCCAAGGAATTGAGCCGGCGGCAAACCGGGAAGACGCTCTACATTCTGGATGAGCCCACCACGGGACTGCATTTCGAAGATATTCGCAAGTTGCTACAGGTTCTGCAGAACCTTGTCGATTTGGGCAATACTGTCGTGGTGATCGAACATCAATTGGACGTGGTGAAGACCGCCGACTGGATCATCGATCTGGGTCCGGAGGGCGGGGAACGCGGCGGTACCCTGGTGGCCTGCGGGACGCCCGAGGATATCGTGTCGAATCCGAAAACCTTGGCCGCCAGCTACACGGCGCAAGCACTGAAGCCCTTGCTCAAGGCAAAGGCCAAGCCGTGAGCAAGTACACCGACCATCCGCTGTCGTTCGAAGGGCTGAAGACGGTTCCTATCGAGGCGCGGGGCGGCAAGGTGCAGGTGCAACAATTCGCGCGCCCGTATGTAAAAGGCGAGGGTGTGGCCGGGCTTGTGGAATCTCTGCCGGCGATCCTGGCGGCGGATTCGTTCCGCGGCGTGATCGATGCACTGCGCAAGGCCCGCGCGAATAAAAGCGCGATTCTGTGGGGCATGGGCGGGCACGTGATTAAATGCGGGCTGGGAGATGTACTCAACAGCCTGGTGGGTCGCGGTTGGGTGACCGGCTGGGTCATGAATGGCGCCGCATCGATTCACGATTTCGAGATCGCTATAGCCGGCCAGACCAGTGAGGACGTGGAGGCCGTGTTGCCCGACGGGCGGTTCGGGGCCGCGGAAGAAACAGGGCGCGAGATGAATGTTGCGATCCGCGAGGGCGTGCGCGACGGCATCGGCATGGGAGAAGCGTTGGGGCGCAGGCTCGAAACACTGGCGCGTCCGGAGTTCGCGGGGCATAGCGTTTTGGCGGCGGCGTACAAGAACTCCATTCCCGTCACGGTGCATGTAGCGGTGGGTACCGACACGCCGCATACGCATCCCCAAGCAGATGGCGCGGCCATTGGCGCGGCGACACATCATGATTTCCGGTTACTCTGTTCGCTGGTTCGCAAGCTGAACGGCGGCGGCGTATATTTGAATGTCGGTTCCGCCGTGGTGTTACCCGAAGTGTTTCTGAAAGCCGTGAGCGTGGTGCGGAATCTGGGGCATCCTCTGGCCGACTTCACCACTGTGAACCTCGATTTCCTCCAGCACTATCGCCCCAACCTGAATGTCGTGCAACGCCCCCATGTGCAATCTGGCGGGCAAGGATTCGCACTTACCGGCCACCACGAGCTGATGATCCCTCTGCTGGCTGCCGCGCTGATCGAGTCCGACTAACGATGGCGGAATCCAAACAGACCGTCTGGACTTTTGAAGACCTGGGATTCTTCCTGGGCGCGATTCTGCCCAGTTTCATGGTGGCGGCCGTCGCCTCGCGTCCCATCACGAAGGACTCTGTGCGAGCTCTGGTGTTCCAAAGTCTGTTGTATGCATTGCTGCTGAGCGTACTCTTCGTGCTGGCGAGGTTGCGGCATGGGCACCCCGCCACGGAAGCCCTAGGCTGGACATTGCAATTTCGGGGCGCGTGGTTGTGCCTGCTGCTGGGGCCTGTGCTGGTGGTCGCGGTCTCTGCATTGGGTTCCCTGCTGCGGTCCCCGCTGCTGCCCACGCCCATTGACCGTCTGGCCGATATCCCGTTTCCCATCGTAATTCTGTTCGCGACTATAGCGGGCCCGCTGTTTGAGGAACTGGTTTTTAGGGGATTCCTGCAGCCGTTGCTGACACGCTCATGGGGAGCGGGGGTAGGCGTGCTGGTGGCGGCCGTCGTGTTCTCCGCACTGCACGGCACCGAGTACGAATGGCAATGGCAGTATCTTCTGCTGATCTTCCTGGCGGGAGCGGCGTTCGGGGCGGCACGCTATGTCACCGGCTCCACTACCGCCGCCGCACTACTTCACATGAGCTACAACCTGACCCAGTTGGTCGGCGCGGTGCTGACTCGTTGACACTTGCGCAGCAAAGCTACCAGCGTTTGCTAGCCAGACTGAGGCTGCCCGGCGTCTCTCCTGCTTAGGTACTCACCGGAGGCTTAGGCGTCCACCGGAGGCCGGCGGCGATGCCAGTCGGTCTGTTTTTGATACATATTACCGATCTGGATCAATTGATTTTCGTAAAACGAGCGCCCCACTAGTGACACCGCCACGGGCAATCCGTTGGCGAAGCCGCAGGGCAGCGATAAGGCGGGGAGTCCGCATAAGTTGCCTGCCGGGATCATCGTGCTGAGTCCCAGAGAACTGCCTCCCGGTCCCCGGCCCTGATCCAGAGGGTCCGCAATCCGGTTGGCGGTTTCGAAGCGAGTGGGCGTGAGCAGCACATTCACGTCGAGGAACAAATTGTAGATCTCTTGCTGGATGAGCGTTCGCACGCGCATCGCGCGCAAGTAATCCACGGCGGGCAACTCGACGTAGGACTTCATTCCGGCGATCTGGCGAGCGTCATGCAACTGGTCGACCTTACCGCTGCGAATGAATTCTTCAAAGATCGATCCCGCTTCACCAGCCAGGATCGTACCCAACACCGCACCGTATGGGAACGCCGGCAGCGCGACTTCCTTCATGCGGAAACCCATCCCGCGAAAGGCTTCCAGCGCCGCTTGGAATGCGGGTCTGGCGGCGGGATCGGCCCATTCCTCGAAGTCCACCGGGGCGTAGCCTATGGTGAGTTCCTGTGGCGTGCGCGGCATTTTCGGCACATAGGTAAAGTTGCGGCCGGCCGAACTAGGATCCGCCGTATCGCCTCCCGCGATTTCGTGCAGCACCAGCGCGCAATCTTCCGCCGAGCGGCACAGCGCTCCAATCTTGTCCAGCGTCCAGGAAAGCGCCATCGCGCCGCGGCGGCTGACCAATCCGTAGGTCGGCCGCAGCCCTGTGAGTCCGCAAAATGCGCTGGGAGTCAGGATGGACCCCGACGTTTCCGAACCTAGCGCGAATGCCGTTAATCCAGCGGCCACCGCGGCGCCAGAACCGCTGGAGGACCCGCCGCTCCAGCGTTCGCGATCCCACGGATTACGGCCAGGGCCCGTCATCGAAGCGGCGGCGTAGCGGTAATTCCCGCCTCCTGCTAGTGAAACCATCGCCAGCTTGCCAATCAGAATCGCCCGCGTAGCATTCAGTTTTTCAATGACACGAGCGTCTTCCTTGAACACCTGTCCCGCGTAGGGCCGGGCACCCCATGAAGTCGGCTGATCCTTTACCGCGATCAAATCCTTCACGCCGTAGGGAATCCCTTGGAGTGGACCGCGCAATCGGCCACGTTTGATTTCATCATCTACTTCGCGGGCCTGGCGCAGGGCTTGCTCGCGTAGAGACAGCGTAGCGGCGTTATAACGCGGAGCCAACTTTTCAAAGCGGTCCGAAAATGCCCGCGTCAGCTCCTGGCAGGAAAATTCCTTCGCGCGGAGTTTCGCGCCGATCTCAGTGATGCTCGCGAAGAAGATATCGTTGGGGACGACCGCCATATTCGGGACTCAGGACCGCGGAACAAATTTCATGGCGGGCTCGGTGGCGATAGGCAGGTTCACCTGTCGCACCACTTGCGCCGCAGTGCGCGAGTACTGCCGGGCTCCTTCGAGCTCGGCGTCGGCGTTCACCGGCACGGCGTTCGGCGGAGCTTGCGCGTACAAAGACTCCTGTAGCGGTACTGTCGCAGCGGCTGCCGACAGAACCTGCACCAATTTACGGCGCGATACTTTCATACGGTCATTATAGGGGTGCGGACGGGAGGAAGGAGAATTGGCGGGGACGACGGGGCTCGAACCCGCGACCTCCGACGTGACAGGCCGGCGCTCTAACCAACTGAGCTACGTCCCCGCAATTGCCAGGTCGGCAGAACCAAGAATAGCACAGTGCGGTGGAACTGCGCGTCTTTGCGCCGCAATTTCGAGGTCAAATTTTACGAAATTCACCTTATGCGTTCCGCGCGGGCGGGCACTCCAGCTTGGCGTCTGATATTGTAGGAGCAGATGTTGCCTCCGCACCGGTTGACCGATTCCGTAGAATGAAGTCGACCGTACAGATCAGCCGCGGGATCGAGTCCCTGTTCGGGACGCGTGACGAGAACATCCGTCTGATTGAAGCCTCCCTGAACGTCCGCGTTGGCCTCCGTAATGACTCCTTGGATATTGAGGGTGACGAGGCGAACGTCGAACGGGCGCGGCAGATTCTCGACGATTACGCCGCGTTGGTGCGCGAGGGCACTGTTTTCAATAATGGCGACCTGAATAATTACTTGCGCGTGGTCACTGCCGATCGCCAGGTAAGCCTGCGAGGGCTCGTCGAAAGCGGCAAGCAACGCGCCTTCGGGAAGAAATTAATTACTCCGAAGACGGTCATGCAGCGGCGCTACGTGAACGCGATGGAGCAATCGGACCTGGTGTTCGGGATCGGTCCCGCGGGTACTGGGAAAACCTATTTGGCTGTCGCTATGGGCGTGGCTGCGTTGCTCTCGAAACAAGTCAGCCGCATCATCTTAACGCGTCCCGCGGTCGAAGCGGGCGAACGGCTCGGTTTCCTGCCGGGTACGCTGCAGGAAAAGATCGATCCCTATCTTCGGCCACTTTACGACGCTCTTTACGAAATGGTCGACGTAGAGAAGATTGAGAAGCTGCTGGAGCGAAATACGATTGAGATTGCTCCACTGGCCTTCATGCGTGGCCGGACGCTGAACGATGCGTTCATCATCATGGATGAAGCGCAAAACTGCACGCCGGAACAAATGAAGATGATTCTAACGCGCCAGGGCTTCAATTCGAAGATGGTGGTGACCGGTGATCCTACGCAAGTGGATCTGCCGGGCGGGCATCGTAGCGGACTCGCTGAAGTGATCGATGTGTTGCGCGGCGTAGAAGGAATACAGTTCGTCCACTTCGATGAGAAAGATGTAGTGCGCCACGCGCTGGTGCAGCGTATCGTCCGGGCGTATGAGCGCTACAACGACAAGATTGGCGCGAATCGGCAGATGGCATTGAAACTGGCCGAGCCCATTTTATCAACGCCCGCGCCGGCTTTATCGACGCCCCATGCCGCCATCGTGAGTCCACCGGCGGAGCCTGCGGAATCCAATGCTGACGTCACCATCTACTGACGCCGCCGTGCTCTTGTTCCAACATCCCAGCCGCGGCGTGCGACGTAGCGATCTGCGCGAAGTTTGGGAAGACTTGGTTCGCCGTGTTGCGGCCGGTAAAGTGGTCACCTGCCTGGTGACGACGGACGCGGCGTTGCGGGATCTAAACCGGCGTTTCCGCGACAAGGACTACGCGACGGATGTATTATCGTTTCCTGCCTATGGCGCGCAGGCTGGTGCTGGCGAGGAATTGGGCGAAATCGCCATTTCGTTTGACCGGGCTGCGGCGCAGGCCATGGAATTAGGACATTCCACGGCGGATGAATTGCGGATTTTGATGTTACATGGGTTACTGCATTTGATGGGAATGGATCACGAGACCGATGCTGGAGAAATGCGGCGTGCCGAAGCGCGCTGGCGCAAGAAGCTTGGCTTGCCCGCCGGATTGATTGAGCGGGCCGGGCGGGAGCGCGCATGATTTTGCTGCTGACCATCGCCGCGTTGTTGATGGCGCTGCTGATCACGCTGGTCACGTGTATCCAGTTGCTGTATCTGGAATCCCTGCGTATCCGCAGCCGGGAATTACCGTCTCTTGAATTCTTCAAGGAGTCCATCCAGCCGAAGATCGGCCTCGAAATCGAAAAGGGTGCGCTGGCGTTTTCTTTGGTCAAACACGCGGGAATGGGAATCCTGGGATGTTTGCTGCTGGCGATCACGATCCAGAATTCCTCTCTGTGGGAGGCTTTGGTGGGCGCATGCCTGCTCTCCGCCATGGTCGCCATCATCAGCGCGCACCTCGTCCCGCAACTTATCTATCACAAGAGCAGCGGCGAGAAATTGATGGTCTTCGTACCCCTGCTGCGCGTCGTGGCGTTGCTGGTGCGCCCGCTGGGCTGGACGGTGGAGTTCCTGCATTCCCTATTCGGGCTGGATGGCGGGCAACCCATCGACGATTCACCAAACGCGGAACAACCTATTGAAGCTCTGATTAACGCGGGTGAAGAAGAGGGCCTCATTAACGCCGACGACCGCGAATTGATTCAATCCGCCGTGGCCTTCGGGGATAAGACTGTGCGTGAGGTATTGACGCCGCGCCCACGCATCGTAGGCATTTCGGCCGACGCGAGCCTGGAAGAGTTGCGGGATTTGGCCAAAGCCGAACAGTATTCGCGCATTCCTGTGTACGAAGGCGACATTGACTCCGTAGTTGGCTTCGTCCACGTACGCGACATGTTTGAGCTGGATGAGAAGGAGCGCGCTCGTCGCACGGTGCGCCACATACTGCGGCCCATTCGTACCGTCCCGGAGTCCAAACCCGTCACGGATCTTTTGCGCGAAATGCAGGAAGAGGGCGCGCACATGGCGGTGGTCGTGGATGAATATGGCTCCACCGCGGGCATCGTCACCATGGAGGACATGGTGGAGGAAATCGTCGGCGAGATTCATGACGAACATGAACCTGAGCGCGACATTCAAGAAGGCCCCGACGGCAGTTACGTGGTTTCAGGCAGCTTTGACGTGGATCGGCTCAAGGAGTTACTAGACTTCCAGCCGCCGGACGGAACCGAATCGACGACCGTGGGCGGCTTAGTGACGGAATGGTTGGGACGTGTTCCCAAAGCCGGCGAAGACATCGGACGTGAGGGAATCATGATCAAAGTACTGGCGGCCAATGGCCTGCGCGTAGACAAAGTGCGCGTGGCGCGGGCCGGCGAGCAGAAATGAAGTACGCCACGCGGACCAGGAAGAAACACGTCACCGGATTTGTTTCGATTTTAGGGCGGCCCAATGCCGGTAAATCGACTCTGCTGAACGCCATGTTGGGAACCAAGGTCGCTATCGTGGCGCCCCGGCCGCAGACCACACGCACCGCGATCCAGGGCGTGCTGAATCAGCCCGGAGCTCAGATCGTATTCGTTGACACGCCCGGAATCCATAAATCCACAACGCTGCTCAATAAGCGCATGATGGATACCGTAAGGGCTTCCGCGCAGGCTGACGTCGTATTGTTTCTGATCGACGCGGAGACGCGGCCCTCCGATGAAGATGCACAGGCGGTGGATCTGGTGAGAAAGCTGCAAGCTCCCGTGATCGCCGTGATCAACAAAGTGGATCGCATCTCGCCTAAGCAGAAAATACTGGATGTGATCGCCCGCTATCAGGAAATGTTCGAGTTTGCCGCGTATCTTCCCGTTTCGGCATTGAAGGGTGAAGGCTTGGATGTTCTGAAGAAAGAGATCGCCGCTCGCTTGCCGTCAGGCCCCGCCTTGTATCCTAGCGATTACTTGACCGACCAACCTGAGCGCTTCTTGGCCGCGGAAATGATTCGCGAACAGGTATTGCGAATGACTCGCGAGGAAGTGCCGCACGCGGTTGCCGTGATGGTGGAGAAGTGGGAAGACACGCCCAAGCTAATACGCATCGCCGCTACCATTTTCGTGGAGCGCCAGGGCCAGAAGACCATCGTGATCGGCGCAGGCGGGGCAATGCTTAAGAAAATCGGTACCGCGGCTCGCCATCAGATCGAGACCATGGCGGGAAAGAAGGTGTTCCTCGAAACCTTCGTCAAAGTACAACCGAACTGGCGGGAGGACCCGGAATTCCTGGCCGCCTCCGACTGGCGTCACATGAGCGGAGTATAGGCTGCGCGCAAGCGAAAGAGTAGGATAGAGATATGCTGCTGCGATTGGTTACATTCGCTTTGTTTGCCGCCGGACTGTGGGCGCAAAACGCACCAGCCCCAACTGCTGCGCCTCTAGATCGAGAGGACGCGCGCATCCACGACCAGGTGAGCCTCAAGCTAACTTTGGATACCGATGTTCGCGGTGGTGGCATTCAAGTTGAGGTTAAGGGCGGAGCGGTAATCCTGCGCGGCCGCGTGAAAGACCTCAAAGCCAAGGAAAAGGCCACTAAACTGGCCAAGAAGATCAAGGGCGTAACGACGATCGACAATCAGCTTCGCTTGCCCGATCAGAAGTAATTCAGCGCTGGTCCCGGCCAATCCACTTGGGCGTTTCAACTGGTTCGAAGCGCCGCAAATCTTCCAGCAATCTTTCCGGCACTGTATCCACCACCAGCACGTCGCGATGGGCCTGTTTGAGGAATCCTTCCGTAACGGCGTGATCCGCCAGCGCGATCAGGTGATCGTAATAACCGCCGACGTTCAGCAGGCCACACGCTTTACGTTGCAGTCCCAGCTGTGACCACGTCCAGATCTCGAACAATTCCTCGAAGGTGCCGACGCCGCCCGGCAGCGCGATGAAAGCATCCGCCAGGTCCGCCATCATGGCTTTGCGTTGATGCATGGATTCCACCACGCGCAGTTCGGTTAAACCCAGATGCGCCACCTCATGACGAACCAGCGCATCCGGTATCACGCCGATCACCTTGCCGCCCGCCGCCAGGCAACTATCCGCCAGGATGCCCATCAGTCCAATGTTGCCGGCTCCATACACCAGGGTGATACCTTGCTCAGCCAATATCCGGCCCAGCGTGAGCGCGGCATCCGCATACTCCGGTCGCGCACCCGCGTGAGCGCCGCAAAACACGCACAGTGTACGAATGACGTTCATTTTCTAGTGGCGGAAGTGGCGGATACCGGTGAAAACCATCGCGAGTCCCAGCCTGTCCGCCGCGGCGATCACGTCCTCATCGCGCAGGGAGCCACCCGGTTGAATCACCGCCGTGATTCCATGCGTGGCCGCCTCTTCCACGCCATCTGGAAACGGGAAGAACGCATCGGACGCGACCACCGCGCCCCGCAGCGGAAGCACTGCCTTCATCGCGCCCACCTTGACGGAATCCACGCGGCTCATCTGGCCCGCGCCTACGCTAATCGCCTGTCCCGCGCGCGCGTATACGATGGCGTTGGACTTCACGTGCTTCGATATTTTCCAGCCAAACTCCAGCGCTGCCCATTCTTGTTCTGTAGGCGCGCGTTTGGTTTTGACTACGGCATCGGCTCGTAACAACGCGTGTACGTCGGGAGTTTGCGCCAGGAAGCCGCCGGTGATGGATTTGACCACAAGATCCAACGGCGCCGGCGTGACCCGCAACATACGGAGATTCTTCTTGGACGCCAGTATCTCCCGAGCCTCCGTCGAGTAGCCCGGCGCGGCAATCGCCTCGATGAAGGTTTTCGCAACCTCCGTGGCGGTTTCAGCATCCATTTCACGGTTGAACGCCAGCACGCCACCAAATGCGGAAATCGGGTCCGCCTCAAACGCGCGCCGATAACTTTCAGCCAAGGTCTCCGCTTCCGCGCAACCGCACGGATTCGTATGTTTGATGATCGCAGCGGCGGGTTGGTCGAACTCCAGAATCAGTTGCCAGGCCGCATCCAGGTCCACCAAATTGTTATACGAAAGCTCTTTCCCTTGCAGTTGCTGGGCTCCCGCAATCCCACTGCTGCCGGTCGTGTAGAGCGCCGCGGACTGGTGGGGATTCTCTCCATAGCGGAGCGACAGAGCCCGAGGCGCGCGAATGTCGAGCGTTGCGGGAAGTGCGTCGTCTACTGCGGGAATCTGCGCCAACCGCCGGGTGATCGCCCGATCATAGGCTGCCGTAGTAGCGAACGCCGCCTTCGCCAAACGCCAGTGTGTTTCCGAAGAAAGCGATCCGCCGCGAGCGCGCATTTCCTCGACCAGCTCCGTGTAGTCGGCGGGTGAGGTAACCACTGCGACGTCCTGCCAGTTCTTCGCCGCCGCGCGGATCATGGTGGGTCCACCGATGTCGATATTTTCGATCAGCTCTTCCAGTGTCGCGTCCGTCTTAGCCGCGATCTTCTCAAATTCATAAAGGTTTACGGCTACCAGGTCGATGCGCGGAATGCCGTGCGCCGCGATGGCCGCCATGTGCTCCGGTTTGGACCGCATCGCCAGAATGCCGCCCGCTACGCGTGGGTGCAACGTCTTCACGCGGCCATCCAGCATCTCAGGAAACCCGGTTACCTCGGCCACTTCGCGAAGTGGAGAGACGCCGGCCTCTTGGAGTACGCGAAACGTACCGCCCGTCGAGAGAATCTCAATCTTCATCGCGGTCAGGGCGCGGGCGAATTCCACGATCCCCGTCTTGTCTGTGACGCTCAACAGAGCGCGTTCCATAGGAGGCATATTATTTGAACTTCAATTGTCACATGGTACCCTCATGCTTTATGAAACTTGTTACATTTGTGCGCGACGGGGCTAAGCCCGAGGCGGGAGTGATCCGCGGAGAACAGGTTGTGGGACTCGGCATGGACATGCTTTCCGTCTGCGCGGCCGACCGCATTCCTGAAGCCACCGGACCCGCTTATGATTTGTCCGCTGTGAAGATCATCGCTCCCGTTCCACGGCCCAATAAAGTGATCTGCGTGGGTCTCAACTATCGCGACCATGCCGCCGAGTCGCGCGCCGAAATCCCCACAGTCCCGACCATTTTTAATAAGTTTCCTAATGTGGTCATTGGACCGGGAGCCCCCATCATCCTGCCCAAAGCCTCCCGCAAGCCGGACTACGAAGCCGAGTTCGCCTTTGTCATCGGCAAAGGCGGCCGCCACATCCCTCAGGCCCGCGCGATGGAGCATGTGTTCGGCTACACCATCATTAACGACGTGAGCGCGCGCGATTTTCAAACCGCCACCACGCAATGGCTGATGGGAAAAACCTTCGATACCTTCTGTCCCATGGGCCCGTGGATCGTGACTGCGGATGAAATCACGGATCCCCACGCGTTGGATATCTCGCTCGAAATCGGTGGCGAAACGCTGCAGAAATCGAACACTCGCGAAATGGTGTTCGATCTTCCCAAGCTGATCGAGTACATTTCCACCGTAGTAACGTTGGAACCCGGCGACGTGTGCGCCACCGGAACACCTGCCGGAGTCGGTTTCGCGCGCAAGCCGCCGCGCTGGCTGAAGGCCGGCGAAGAAGTCACGGTGCGAATCTCCGGCATCGGCGCGCTGACCAATCCCGTTGTCGCCGAACAATAGTCCTTAGCCTTGTCCGTTATGATGGTTTAAAGCGCCGCCGAGATAGCGGCTTGTTTTGGCGGGGCATGCCATCTTTCCTACAGCACATTTCGCAAGATATTCGCTTTGGCACGCGCATACTACTGCGCACCCCTAGTGTCACGGTGCTCGTCGTTTTTGCCTTGGCGTTAGGTATCGGCGCTAACTCCGCCATGTTTAGCGTGGTGGACGCGCTGCTTCTCCACCCCCTCAGCTATCAAAATCCTGACGATCTGGTGATGATCTTCGACCGTGACGCACAAGGCCAGTTGCGTAATACCTCCGCCGGCAATTTACTCGACTGGCGTAGCGCGAAATCGTTTGAGGGCGTGGCAGGCGTGGCTCCCTCGTTGTACGTTGTCAATGGAATGGATCGTCCGGTGCAGGTGCCCGGGGCCCGCGTCACCGCCAACATTTTTCAGGTTCTTGGCGTAAAGCCCCTGATGGGGAGAACGTTTTTGGTCGGGGAAGACGGTTTGGATGGTAGCGCCACGGTAAGTCGCGTGGCCGTGATTAGTTTCGGTTTGTGGCGCGGCGCGTTGGGTTCCGACCCCAATGTTTTGGGACGTACGATCCGCTTGAATGATGCTCCGTTCGCCATCGTGGGCGTAATGCAGCCTGAGTTTGAGTTGCTCAATCGACGACATCAGATCTGGGTCCCCGCTGTACTGGATGGCTCGAATCGCGATTACCGCTATTTGCGGGCCATTGCGCGCCGCAGAGTGGCCATCCCGCAGGCCTCCTCTGAGATGGCGTCCATTTCCCAGCGATTAACCGAAGCCTTTCCTTCCAGCAATCGAGGCTGGGCGGCACAAGTGGAACCCTTTCGGGACTGGCTGGTGGACCGCCGCGTTCGTAACCGCCTGCTGATCCTTTTTGCTGCCGTCGGGCTGGTCCTGCTTTTGGCCTGCAGCAACGTCGCCAGCCTTCTCTTAGCCCGATCCTCCGGGCGCAAGCGCGAAATCGCTCTGCGCATTTCCATGGGGGCTACCCGCAGTCGAATCGTCATGCAGCTTCTGACCGAAAGTGTGATGCTTTCCGTAGTCGGCGGAGCGCTTGGTCTGGCCTTGGCCGGCGTTCTCATCGAAGTCGCGCCCAGCGTGGTTCCGGCCAGCGCAATCCCGACAACCGCGCCGTTGGAGGTGAACGTATTGGTCATCGCTTTCGCCGCCGGAATCTCATTGTTGACAGGACTGGTGTTCGGGCTAGCTCCCGCCGTGGCGCTTTCGCGGCCCGACGTCCAGGAAACTCTGCAGGACGCCACTCGCGGATCCACGGGCGGGCGCGCGCGTCAGTTCTTCCGCCAGTCCATGGTGACTGTTGAAGTTGCCGTGGCTCTGGTTTTGCTGGCGGGCGCGATGTTAATGGTGGATAGCTTGCAGAGATTGTCGCAGGTGGAATTGGGCGTCAACACCAGCAATGTGCTGACGCAGCGTGTCTTTTTGCCGGCGACCTCCTATGATGCCGAACGCTCTCTCCGTTTCCATCGCGAGGTATTGCGCAACGTATCCGCCATGCCGGGCATGACTCAGGTGGCGATGGGCAGCACCTTGCCGCTGGCCGCTCTCGGAATGGAGGTCCCGTTCGATTTGGAAAGCGCTCCTGTTCGCCCTCTGGCGGAGATGCCCGGAGCTGGATACACCACGGTTTCCCCCGGCTATTTCGCGGTTTTGCAGATTCCGCTTCTCGGCGGGCGAGAGTTTGGCGAGACGGATTCGGAACTGGCGCCGCCCGTGGCCGTTGTCAACGCCGCGTTCGCTGCACGCTATTTCCCTAAGGGGGACGCCGTCGGCAATCGCCTGCGCATGAACAAGCCGCTGCTCGGCAAGAACAGTTTTGCGAATGTCGAATACGTGCAGATCGTCGGCGTAGTTGGCAACGTTACGATGGAGGAAATCGGAATCCCTCCCATGCCTCTGATCTACGCTCCCATGGCTCAAAACGTTTGGTCCACGGCACATTGGCTGGCGATTCGCACTTCCGCGGGAACTAGTCCGGCCGCAGCGGTGCGCAAGCTGCTGATGGAAATGGACCCCAGCCAGCCCGTCGACCCCAGCACGACTCTGGAGGGCAGCCTGGCTACGCAATTCGCCGAACCGCGTTTTCAGTCCCGCCTAATGGCCGCTTTCGCGTTGTTGGCTCTGGCGTTGGCTGTAGTTGGCATCTATGGGGTCAATTCCTACGCCGTCACTCTGCGGCGGCGCGAAATCGGCGTGCGGATGGCTCTGGGCGCGTCTCCTCAGAGCATTCTGCGAAGCGTGGTAGGCCAAGGGATGCGGCTGACTCTGGCCGGAATCGTTCTGGGACTGGCCGGCGCCATCGCTCTAAATTCAACGCTCAACAGCCTATTGGTAGGTGTTGGACCCACCGGTTTGGTCCCGTTGACGCAGGCCGCGTTCCTACTGATCGTAGTGGCAGCCGCCGCTTGCTATTTGCCCGCCCGCCGAGCCACTCGCATCGATCCCGCGATTACTTTGCGCCGGGAATAGCGTTTGAGAGCGGCAGTGCTATAAAATAGAAACTTACTGGGAGATCGTCTAACGGTAGGACAGCAGACTCTGACTCTGCTTATCGGGGTTC
>JBDTSJ010000045.1:0-20012 GCA_039931205.1 Acidobacteriota bacterium | reverse complement strand
CTTTGGCCGGTTTTCAGGTGGCCACCTATGGCCGGTTTTGGGTGGCCACCGAGGGTGAAGTGTTTTACTGGCGCCAGACACCCGGACGGCGAGCATCCCTTCAACGGGCAGTTGGGTCATAGCGGGCACGCGTTGCTTTCGAGCCAACCGGACCTCGGCTTGCTTCAGGCGGATGGAAGCAGTCGCGGCTACCACTCGTAGCGGCTAACATGGTTCGCGAACATGCCAGAACGATCGATAGAATTCGTATGGCCGGGGCTGTTTCGTCGGGCTGTTTGAATGACCGTTGTAACAGCCGCAGAATGTCATCCGACCACGGACGTGAGGACCTGCACCTGGTTCTCTGGCGGATATTGTCGAAGTGCCTCGGTTAGTGCCAAGAATGAAAAGGGTGACTTGGATGGGCCGAACCCATGGAAGCCGAACCAGGGTGACCTGCGGGTATGGACTGGGGGGAGGAGAGCCCACTTGGCGCACGCGGCGGTGATGTCGTCCAACCGCGTTAGCAAAATAAAGCTGGGTTTCTCCATGGGGTCGAGACGTCCATGGGCTAGGGGACACCCGATTCAACGCGGCCTTAGCAAAGGAAAACACTCTCCGCCGAGGGCTTTCGCGATGTACGGAAAGATGTACGAAAGGGCGCGAGCCACCCACGATTACCAATCCATTTTCAGCAGTGCTCAGGGTGAATCGGCCGGAGCGTCATCGCCCTGATTCTAGAACGCTAACGGGCAATCCTTAGCGCTGCTGCTAACACCACCCTGATAATTCACACGCCGGAGGTCCGGGGTTCGAGTCCCTGCGCGCCCACCATTTTCAATCACTTACGAATCGCAGGTTGGTCTCAAAGTGGGCGACCGTATCAAAACCTCCTCCGGAGACCCACCGGATCAAAACGAACTGCCCCTTCTGCTAGTAAGCGACAGCACTTGTCGGAAGCAATGGAATTCTCGGAAATGGGGCATCTGCTTCTGAAAGTAGGCGCGGGGGACGGGAAGATGACGCTCTACTAGCCTCCGAATGCCGATCTGGAACGCTGGCAAGGAATGGGTCGTCCACACCGGCGTCATGCGCGGCTCGGCGAACCCCTGCGCGATTGAAGCCGTGCGATATCAATTGGCCTCCACGAATGGCGACCCACGCATTTAGCGGTGAGCGCTGTGAACCGGCGATGACCTAGAATAGCAGCCGAGCCTGTTATGCAAAGTTTGCCCCACCTTGCGCTGCGGTTGTTCCTTTCAATCGCCAGCGTATTCATCATTACAGTCGTGGCCTACAAGGTCGTGTCCGTCAACGCCACAACGGCGGGATTTGCATACTTGCTGCTTGTCCTGATCATCGCGAGCACGTGGGGATTCCTGGAAGCCGCAGCGTCCTCGATCCTCGCGACGCTCGTCTTCAACTACTTCTTTTTCCCACCCGTAGGCACTTTCACGATCGCTGATCCGCAGAACTGGGTCGCATTGTTCAGCTTCCTCGCCACCGCACTGGTCACGAGCCGTCTCTCAGCAACAGCCAAGCTCAAGACCTTGGATGCCTTAGAGAGGCAGCAAGATGTGGAACGGCTCTACACCTTCAGTCGGGCAATCTTACTAAGCAATGGAGCCGAACCATTTCCGAAGCAGCTGGCGCAGAAACTTGCTGAAGTCTTCAGTTTGAGTTCCGTTGTATTGTTCGATCGCCGCTCGGATGAAATGTTTAGGGCGGGTCCCTCCGATTTCGATGGCATGGAGGAGCAACTACGGGAGTCTGCCTTGCAAGGCACGTCCTATCAAGACCCGCAACGGAATCGGGTGATCGCGGCTGTGAGGTTAGGCTCGGAGCCGATTGCCAGCATTGCCTTGCAAGGGGAAATCATGCGGGATGCCGTCTTGCAAGGTATCGGTAATCTGGTGGCTATCGGTCTGGAGCGCGCCAAGGCGCAAGACGTTGCCCACGAAATGGAGGCGACTCGGCAAACCGAGCGGCTGCGGACAACTCTCATTGATGCGATGGCTCACGAGTTCAAGACGCCATTGACATCCATTAAAGCCGCGACGACTTCGCTTCTCGCCAATCCTGAACAACCCGAGGAAAGCAGGACAGAACTGCTAAAGATCGCCGATGAAGAGGCAGACCATCTAAAGGACTTGATTGACAGTGCAGTTGATATGGCGCGGCTGGATGCCGCTCAGATCGACATTCAAGCGGTCCCGACCGATGTCGGTGAGGTCGTGCAAGAAGTCGTCACTTCGATGCGGATCGCGATCGATGGCCGTCCCGTGGACGTTTCTCGCGATTCGCAGGTGCCGCCCGTCGCGTTGGATCGCCGTCTTATCAAACTGGCGATAAAACAACTCCTCGACAATGCCCTCAAGTATTCGCCTGCCGGAACCCCTTTGACCATCCGTGTAGGCAAATCGAACGATGAGGTTGTTCTGGAGATTGAAGACCACGGTCAGGGAATACCGGCGCTGGAGCAGCCGCGTGTCTTTCAGAGATTCTACAGGAGCCCTGCGGTGCAGGCTCAGATACCCGGCTCCGGTCTCGGCCTCAGCATCGCGCACAGAATTGCCCAAGCACACCTCGGGAATCTGACCGTTGTCAGCCAGCCGGGTGAGACGACCTTCCGTCTGTCATTGCCTGTAAATCACAAAGGAGAATCCAAGTGAGCGCAGGTCGAATCCTTGTCGTAGATGACGAACCTCAGATCCGACGCATTATGCGTACAACGCTAACGGCGGCTGGTTATGAAGTGGATGACGCGAAGACGGGGGAGGAGAGTCTGGAGAAAGTTCGAGACTATCATCCGGACTTGATCTTACTGGATATCAACATGCCGGGCATGGGGGGACTGGAAGCGTGTAGAGCGATCCGCGCCGACAGCCATGTTGCGATCGTCATGCTGACCGCTCGGAATTCTGAATCCGACAAGGTGAAGGCGCTAGATGCCGGAGCGGATGACTTCGTCACGAAACCGTTTAGCACACCGGAACTCCTGGCACGGATACGGGCGGCGCTCAGGCGAGTACCAGCGTCCCAATCATCGTCCGCGAGATTTCGTGTCGGAAATCTCGATGTCGACTTCACGGCTCGTACCGTGAAGAATGGACCGAAGACGACGCGTCTCACTCCCAAGGAACTCGATCTTCTCCGCTACCTCACGCAGCACGCAAATGAGGCTGTAACTCACAGGGAACTGCTGCAGGCAGTGTGGGGACCCGATTACGGCGACCAGGTCGACTATTTGCGAGTTTTCATCATGAACCTGCGTAAGAAGATCGAACTCGATCCCGAGCGTCCCGAATACATCACGACGGAGCCCTGGGTCGGCTACCGCTTTAACGGGACGCCTGAAGCTGAGTAAGTTCTTCAAACAGTCGTATTCTCGAAGGCCTTCGATGCCGTCGGGTGGCCTTGGGACTCACCGTGGGTCAACGAGAAAATAGAAGAGCGCCGTAACCACCGCCACCGCACCCAAGTGGCGAATCACTTTGAATGCCTGTCGTCGCTGCGGAGAGCGCCGCTTTGTCCAATTGCGTAATTCAGGACGATCCATCGGTGTCACTTGCTCCGGGTGGACAAGTGCCCACGCCATCTCCGCGGCGCTGCCAAAGCGGTGCTTAGGCTCCCGCTCCATCGCCCGATAAATGACTTCCTGGAGCGGAGGCGAGATTGCGGAATTGATCGCGATTGGTGGAACAAGATCGTTTGCCGGTCCCTGGAAGGGCAAAGCGCCCGTCAGCATTTCGTAGAGGATGACGCCGAGGGCATAAAGATCGGTCCGGACGCTGCCGGTCCTCCCCGAAGCTTGCTTAGGAGAGACAATTCTCACCTGATCTTCTGAGCCGACGATGATGCTCTTTGGTTTGAGATCGCCATGAATCGCTCCGTTCCGATGGAGCCGGCTTAGTCCCGAGCAGATGCCGAGGGCGATCCACACAGCCCGGTCCGGAGACAGTCTCCTCTGTAAGGCAAGAATCTCCCGAAGTGACCGCGATCCGGACTCTTTCCGGATGCTCAAGATTTTCACCAAGGACCCGTTCCCGTCATTGGGACTGGGCAGCAAAGCCGGATGACCGAGAGCTTGAGCGCGGATTCTAAAGTACTCCAACTGATCCCGAGGATCGACTTTCCGCATAGGGTGTGCCGCAGAGCGCCTCCTATGGATCAGGCTACAGCGGGAGGCCTAAAGCAGTCATTGAGAACCTATGAAGATTTCATAAAGAGGGTTCACAATCTCGAGTGGGACCTGCGTCATGCGGCGCAGGAGTCTCCAATTGGACCCACTCGCCGCCACCCGGAGGATTCGGGGGTTGTGTTTCCGCAGACTACAGCGAACTGCCGAGTCTTTATAACTTCTTCATGGGTTCTATATGACTTCTTTAGGCCTTTCGCCGTACTCTCGATTGTGGAAGGAAGGAACGATATGTCACTCGCCCTTCAACGAAACTTAAAGCCCGCGACTGGTTATCCGGCTTTGACCGAACCCCGAGAAGGTGAGACGCGGTTGAACATCGCAGTGGCCTTTACCACTGTGGAAGCGACGCTGGCCGCATTGCGGAAGGCCGGCACGCTGGCGAACCGGCTGGGCGCTCACATCACTTTGTTGGTGCCCCAGGTTGTTCCGTATCCCTTGCCGCTCGAAAGCCCGCCCGTATTGCTTGACTGGAACGAACGCCGATTTCGGGTGATCTCGGCCGCGAGCCCGGTCGATACGACGGTTCACCTCTATCTTTGCCGCGACGGTGCTGCAACTCTTCTGAACGCCCTCCGCCCGCGTTCCATGGTGGTGCTCGGTGGCCGCAAACGGTGGTGGCCGACCTCGGAAACCAAACTGGCCCGCAAATTGCGTAATGCCGGTCACGAAGTAATTTTTGTAGAAACGGAGTAACACCATGCTCGACCTGCTCTATATCGGGATCGGCTGTCTGTTTTTGCTAGCTTGCTGGGCCTTCACGAAGGCCTGCGACAAGCTCTGAGAAGGAGACGCTATGGACTACATCATTGCCGGCATTGCCGCAGCAGCGCTATTCATCTACTTGATCTACGCGCTGCTTCGTCCAGAGAAATTTTGAGAGGTCACGACCATGACAAGCATTGGCATTCTACAAATCGCGTTCTTTCTGGGGCTCATCCTCATCTGCACCAAACCACTGGGTGCGTTCATGGCCCGTCTGTTCGAAGGCGAGCGGACCTTTCTGCATCCTGTTCTCCGGTGGCTGGAATTGCTCACCTATAAGGTGGCCGGCATTAAGGAGGACGTCGAGCAAAAATGGACGCATTATACGGCATCCTTGCTGAGCTTCAGCATCTTCGGTTTTGTCATTCTCTATCTGCTCCAGCGCC
The DNA here is from genome assembly GCA_039931205.1 of Acidobacteriota bacterium. Classification (GTDB taxonomy): domain Bacteria; phylum Acidobacteriota; class Terriglobia; order Bryobacterales; family Bryobacteraceae; genus Palsa-187. The sequence continues at coordinate 14,684 of JBDTSJ010000045.1, read as the reverse complement.
TGCAAGGAGTGCTACCGTTTAATCCCCAGGGCTTTAACGCGAGCAACGTTTCGCCCGACCAGGCCTTCAACGTCGCCACCAGCTTTGTGACCAACACGAACTGGCAATGGTACACCGGCGAAGCGACGATGAGCTACTTCGTGCAAATGGCGGGGCTCGCCGTCCAGAACTTCGCCTCGGCTGCGGCCGGCATCGCGGTCGCAGTCGCGGTAATTAGGGGCTTCGCTCGTCAGGAGAAGAAAACCCTAGGCAACTTCTGGGTCGACGTGACGCGTGCCACTGTTTATGTGCTGCTGCCTATTTCCATCATCGGCGCGTTGCTCTTTGTTTCTCAGGGGGTGGTTCAGAATCTCAACTCCTATACGGATGTCGCCACCGTCGAAGGCGCGAAGCAAGTCATCGCGCAAGGGCCGGTTGCCTCGCAGGAAGTCATCAAGCAGCTCGGGACCAACGGTGGCGGCTTCTTTAACGCCAACTCGTCCCATCCGTTTGAGAATCCGACCCCGCTGAGCAACCTGCTCCAGATGTTCCTGATCTTTGTGATCCCCGGAGCACTCACCTACACCTTCGGAAAGATGGTCGGCGACACGAGGCAAGGTTGGGCGATCTTTGCGGCGATGTCGGTCATGTTTCTGATCGGCGTGTTTGTCTGTTACGGGTTTGAGCAGGCCGGCAATCCGATGCTAGGCAAGCTCGGCTTGGAAACGTCCGCCACTGCTGGACAGTCCGGCGGCAACATGGAAGGCAAAGAAGTGCGCTTCGGTATTGCGAATTCCGCTTTGTTTGCGACTATCACTACCGACGCCAGCTGCGGTGCTGTAAATTCCATGCACGATAGTTACACCCCCATTGGAGGGTTGGTTCCCATCTTCAACATGATGACCGGTGAGGTGATCTTCGGCGGAGTGGGCGCCGGCCTGTACGGAATTCTCATGTACTGCATTCTTGCCGTGTTTATTGCGGGCCTCATGGTGGGCCGCACACCGGAATACCTGGGGAAGAAGATCGAAAAGAAAGAAGTTAAGATGGCCATGCTGGCTGTGGTCTTTACCGCCTTCAGCATCTTGTTCTTCACCGCGGTGAGTTCCGTGATTACGTTCCCCGAGAAAGGATACTGGAATCCTGCCGGTGCGGCGACCGCGAACCTGAACAACAGCGGCGCGCACGGATTCAGCGAGATTCTCTATGCCTACACCAGCGGCACGGCCAACAACGGCAGCGCCTTCGCGGGCCTCACTGTCAACACCCCTTGGTACGACCTGACGATCGGCTTAGCGATGTGGATCGGTCGGTTCTTGTTCTTGATCCCACTTCTGGCGGCTGCCGGGAGCCTGGTGACCAAAAAGAAGGTTCCGGCCACCGCCGGCACATTCCCTACACACGGCCCTCTATTCGTTGGGCTGCTGGTCGGGACTGTGTTGATCGTGGGAGCGTTGACATTCTTCCCAGCGCTGTCCCTGGGCCCGGTGGTTGAACACTACATGATGCACGCCGGCAATACCTTCTGATGGAGTTGCGAACGAGGAGTTAACTTTATGTCCATTGTTACTACAGCTCCGACGCCCACGCCGAAAGAACCGGGCGACGATCTCAGTTCGCTTTTACCGAAGAAGTTGCTCCGGGCGCGTCCCTTGTTCGATCCGGACATTGTGGGGAGGGCCACTGGGCAGTCCTTCGTCAAGCTGAACCCCGTCACCTTGATGAAGAATCCGGTGATGTTCGTTGTCGAAGCCGGGGCGGCTTTAACCACCGCGTTCCTTCTGCGCGACTTGTTTACAGGCGGCGGCAACATCGGTTTCCAGGTGCAGATCTCACTCTGGCTCTGGTTCACCGTACTGTTCGCCAACTTCGCCGAAGCCATGGCCGAGGCGCGCGGGAAAGCGCAGGCGGATACCCTTCGCAAAACCAAGACCGACGTAATTGCCAAGCGGGTGACTAGCGGGGGCAAGATCGAGCAAGCTACGGGCTCGTCGCTTCGCGTAGGGGACGTGGTGATTTGCGATGCTGGCGACGTGATTCCTGGAGATGGAGAAGTCATTGAGGGCATCGCCACGGTCGACGAATCCGTGATCACGGGGGAGAGCGCACCTGTTATTCGCGAGTCGGGCGGCGACCGGAGTGCGGTGACGGGCGGCACCAAGGTGTTGTCCGACCAGATCCGGATCAAGATCACTTCCAACCCCGGCGAGACGTTCCTCGATCGCATGATTGCCCTGGTGGAAGGCGCGGAGCGGCAGAAGACACCCAACGAGGTAGCTCTGAACATCCTGATCGCAGGTCTGACGCTGATCTTCCTGCTGGCAGTGATGACCCTGCAGCCGTTTGCCGGGTTTAGCGTGACGCAGGCTGGCTCGGGCACGACACCAACTGTTGCAGTGCTCGTTTCCCTGCTGGTCTGTTTGATTCCGACCACTATCGGTGGATTGTTGTCAGCCATCGGCATCGCCGGTATGGACCGCGTGATGCAGCACAACGTGCTGGCCATGAGCGGCAAGGCAGTCGAGGCTTCCGGGGACATAAACTCACTGCTCTTAGATAAGACTGGCACCATCACGCTGGGAAACCGCCAAGCCGTGGAGTTCCTCGCGGTGAACGGCGTAAAGAACGAAGAACTAGCCGATGCCGCACAGTTGTCCAGCTTGGCTGATGAAACGCCGGAGGGCCGGTCTGTAGTTGTCCTGGCAAAAGAAAAGTACGGATTGCGCGGCCGCCACATTCCGGAACACGAGGCGACGTTTATTCCGTTCACCGCCTACACGCGGATGAGCGGAGTCGATTTCGAGGGCCGACAGCTTCGTAAGGGAGCCTCGGATGCGATCGCTAAATTTGTGAGCGAACGAGGCGGTTCAGTACCCGCGGATTTCCAGGAGATGAGTGACCGCATTTCAAGGAGCGGCGGTACGCCGTTGGCAGTTGCCGACGGTAACAAACTGCTGGGCGTCATTCACTTGAAGGACGTCGTTAAAGGCGGCATGAAGGAGAGAATCGCGCAACTTCGCCGCATGGGAATCCGGACCGTCATGATCACGGGCGACAATCCGCTAACTGCGGCTGCGATCGCCGCGGAAGCTGGTGTCGATGACTTCCTGGCCCAGGCGACTCCGAAGGACAAACTGGAGTACATCAAGAAGGAACAGGCCGAGGGCCGCTTAGTCGCGATGACGGGCGACGGCACCAATGACGCCCCGGCACTGGCGCAAGCCGACGTGGGCTTGGCGATGAACACGGGCACCACTGCGGCGAAGGAAGCCGGTAACATGGTGGACCTCGACAGCAACCCGACGAAGCTCATCGAGGTTGTCGCCATCGGCAAGCAGTTGCTGATCACTCGGGGCGCCTTGACGACATTCTCGATCGCCAACGACGTAGCGAAATACTTCGCCATCATCCCGGCGATGTTTATGGTGACCTACCCGGCGCTTGCTCAGCTCAACATCATGGGGCTGCATACCTCGCAGAGCGCGGTCCTGTCCGCTGTGATCTTCAACGCCTTGATTATCATCGCGTTGGTGCCGCTGGCGTTGCGTGGCGTGAAATATCGCCCGATGGATGCGGCCAGCTTGCTGCGCCGGAACCTGCTCATCTATGGAATCGGCGGTATCATCGCTCCGTTCCCAGGTATCTGGATCATCGACCAAGTGCTCGTAGCATTGCGTCTTGCTTAGGAGGTGAGACTATGTGGCAACAAATTCTTCCTGGACTTCGAATCAAACTGTTCCTGACTGTGCTGCTCGGCGTGGGGTATCCGCTGCTGATGACTGGCATCAGTCAGGCTCTCTTCCCGCATCAGGCCAACGGCAGCCTCATTACGGCGGGCGGCAAGGTGATCGGCTCAGAACTAATTGGGCAAAGCTTCAGCAAGCTCAAGTATTTCCAGTCGCGGCCTTCCAACGCTAGCGCGAATGGATATGATGCGACCGCTTCCAGCGGCTACAACCAAGGGCCGACCAACAAGAAGCTCATCGACCGTGTAACAGCCGCCGTGACGCAGTTTCGCAAGGACAATCCGGACTACCAGGGGCCGATTCCAGCGGACCTTTTGACAGGCTCTTCAAGCGGTCTCGATCCGCACCTGAGTCCTGACGCCGCTGCTGTGCAAGCAGCGCGTATCGCCAAGCAGCGCGGAACTTCGATCGATCAGGTGAACGCTCTCATCGTACAGTTTACCGAGGGGCCCGACCTCGGCTTCCTCGGCGAGCCCCGGGTGAACGTGCTCCGCCTTAACCTTGCACTCGATCAAAAGTTCGCGAAACCACAGGTCGCGGCACAAGCTCAGTAGTGCGGGCGGCTACCCTTAATAAATATGCCAGCAGAAATCCGCCGCCGAACGCCCGAAGAACTCTTGCGGGAAGTTCAGGCCGAGGAAGCTGCCGCCAAAAGCGGACAGCTCAAGATTTTCCTGGGGTATGCATCCGGTGTCGGAAAGTCGTTCCGCATGCTGGACGAAGCTCGGCGGCGGAAGGTGCGTGGCGAAGATGTTGTCGTTGGTGCGATTCAGCCGCAGGTTCCTCGCGACGCTGAGGTGCTCCTGCAGAAATTAGAGGTCATCCCTCTCATGACCATCGGTTCCGGAACGGCCATGGATGTCGAATCGGTAATCCGGCGACATCCCGTCGTCTGCATTATCGATGGCTTGGCCTACGACAATCCGCCTGGATCTCGTAACCCGACACGTTGGCGGGACGTGCAGGATTTGTTGGACGCCGGAATCAATGTAATCGGTTCAGTGAACGTTCAATACATTGCGGAGATGCAGGAACAAGTCGCGGCAATCACCGGCAAACATGCCGGGACCTCCGTGCCGGTGGCGTTCGTCAAAAGTGCTTATGAGATCGAAATTGTCGATACTCCGCCGGAGGCGCCGATTGAGCGCTCACCAGCACAACAGGCAGATGCGGACAGACGCGCGCAACAACTCTCGCGTCTGCGGGAACTGGCCCTGGTCCTTGCCGCCAATGTGGTGGACCATCAGTTGGTTGAATACATGCGGCGTCACGGTCTTGAGCAGCGTTACGGCACACAGGAACGCATTCTGGTCTGCATCACGCCGCGCGCTAATATTCACGAGATGATGGAAACCGCGCTGAGAATTGCGGACAGGTTCCATGGGGAACTCATCGTCGCCTACGTGGATCAGCCCAACCTATCCCAGGAGGACCGGATCGGCCTGGAGGAACGGCTAACCATCGCGCGCGGAGCGGGAGCCCATATCAAGATTCTAGAGGGTGACGATCCAGCCCGAGCGATCCTCGATTTCGCCAAAACCCGGGGCGTTACACAGTTGTTCGTGGGCCATAGCCAGCGTTCCGGCCTAAAGACGCGAATCTGGGGGAGTCCAACGGATAAATTGATTCAATCCTCTAGAGGAATGGATGTGAGGGTCTTTCCGCAATGAGTTCCAGCGCTTCCACGAGTCCGCGAGGGAGACTGAAGATCATCATGGGATACGCGGCGGGCGTTGGGAAGACCTATAAGATGCTCGAAGAAGCGCAGATGCTGAAAGCAGACGCCGTGGATGTCGTCGTTGGATACTTTGAGCCTCATGCCCGCAAAGACACGATTGCCAAGACCGAGGGTTTGGAAATCGTTCCACGCCGGAAGATTGAGTATCGCGGGACGGTATTTGAAGAAATGGATACGGACGCTATCCTGGCTCGGCACCCTCAAGTCTGCGCAGTGGATGAGTTTCCACACACCAACGTTCCAGGTTCGGACCGCGCGAAGCGGTGGGAAGACGTGCTGGTTCTGCTCGACGCCGGTATCCACGTCTTGACCACCATGAATATCCAACATCTGGAAAGCTTGAACGACCAGGTTTGGCACATCACAGGTATTCGGGTACGGGAGACCATCCCCGACTGGGTGGTTCAACGGGCAGATGAGATCGTGATGACGGATCTCACACCGCAAGCCTTAATCAACCGCTTGGAGCGAGGGGTGGTGTATGCTCGCGAGAAAGCGGAACAAGCTCGAAAGAACTTCTTCCGTGAGCAAATACTGGTGGCTCTTCGGGAGTTGGCCTTGCGTCAAGCTGCCCATGAAGTGGAGCAAAGGCTAGACAATGGCCACGTGGTTTCCGTGGAGGATCCAGACCGTCAACCCGAAACGCACCATAAGATTCTGATCCTGGTGACCGCTGACCCGGAAACGGCGATGCTGATCCGTCGGGCCAAGCGCATGGGTGATTTTTTGGATGCAGAATGCTTCGCGGTCGCTGTGCAACCCACGGGGGATCTGAGCACTCTGCAACAGACGGATCGCGAAGCCGTGGAGCGCCACTTGAACTTCGCCCGCAACCTGCACATTGAGACCCGCATTCTGGAGGGCGAGCACGCCGCCGATGCCTTGGTAGAGTTCGCACGCCGCAACCAAGTCACGCAAATATTCCTTGCGCGCTCAAGGGAAAGGCTGCAATGGCGCCCGTTCGCAAAGAGCATTGTCCAGAGAATCGTCAGCCTGGCTAAAGATATGCAGGTTGTGATCGTCTCCAATCCCGAATGATGTCCAATGCCAGGCAACCACGAAGACGGCGCTTCCGGGTTGTCGCCTTTATTCTAGCCGCCCTTATCATATTCATTGCGCTTGCCGTTGGATCGCAAGCCGTTGCCACCCTGCAACGGCTTACGTTTGTGGAAGCTGAGCGCGACACATGGCAGCGGCCCGATGATGTCATACGAGCTCTCGACTTGCACCCAGGCAGTTCCGTTGTGGATCTGGGTTGCGGAGCAGGATACTTCTCGCTGAAGCTTTCCCGTTCTGTTGGTGATCGTGGCAAGGTGATCTCAGTGGACATTCGCAGACTGCCGCTGGTGTTCCTCCAAGTCCGAGCCACCCTGCAGCGCCGCTGGAATATCCGCACCCAGAAGACAGATCCGAGCCCGGAACTGCCGGCTGCGCAGGACGCTGTCTTGATAGCAAACACCTATCACGAGTTGACTGATCGAGCCATGGTTCTGGATCAAGTTCACCGGGCCTTACGGCCGGGAGGCCGCTTGGTCATCCTCGATCGTGAGGTGGGTGCGCCGGCGTCCCATTCCGGCGAATCTAGCCACGAAGTGCCTCTCGCGACAGTGGAAGCGGACCTTCGAGCTCACGGATTCAAGGTAGTCAAGCGGGAAGTGCCGTTTGTTGATCGCCCTCAAAATGAACCGTGGTGGTTGATCGTTGCGAGTCGATCCTGACATCGAGGACTGGCGTCCCCCGCTCCGGTCACGGCCTAGCAGCGAGCAGCCCTTCTCGTGTAGGGTCCCTTGCTTTCCTTGACTGACCCCCAACTTGAGGCAGGGTAATTTGACACATTTTGCAGGGAAAGGAACTGCAAGTGGCAAAGAAGCGATGAGTGGGGAACTACCCATTGGAGTTACGGAAGAAGGCGGTAGAACGGCTGAAGAGTTGCGACAACGTAATGGCGCTGGCCAAGGAGCTAGGCATCCCTCGGCGATCACTGTATCGATGGCGGGATCAACTGGAGCCGATCGACAACGGCGTATCGCCGCCGGAGAACGTCAAAGAACGGGATCTGCGCATTCAGTTGGCGACGGCGAAACGCCTGTTGGCTGACAAGGTGCTGTGAGTCGATTTTTTCAAAGGTGCCTTGCAAAGAGTCGCGGCTCGACGCCAGAGCAACACGCAACCTGGCGAGGTGCCATCTACGACCAAGTCCGGGAGTTGATGTCGATGCAAGGCACACTTAGTATCGAGCGAATATGCCAAATGGTGGGCGTAAGCCGCGCCGGCTTCTACCGATCACTGTAGATAAGTGTGCCACCATCGCTCGGCGCTTTCTTGACAGCCGGGTTGCAGCAACATCAAATCGGCACGGATGACTTTGATGGCCGCGTTGCGCGCGAGCATGCGATGACGCGCTCTCCAGACCTCACCCATGCCGCCTCTGCCGATCAGTGAAACCAACTGGTAAGAACGGAGATCGCGCGCCTTCTGGACGGCGTTCTCCATATGCCAGATCCGCACGGAGATTCCATAGTTCACAAAGGCCAATAGGTAAGGCTGGTGAATCCAGATCACCAGCCGATTCCACGGGAGTGGGTCATATCCGCACAGATGGAGGCTAAAAGCATACGCGAGGGGCCACGTGGATGCGGAGGCCAGTGCGGTTACGAGCTTGATCCACGGCTTGTTCGGGATCAGCAAGCCGACTACTGCAATCCACAGCGCGACCTTCGAAGCACCGATTACCGGGCCATCGGCCGATCTGGGCAATGCGGTCTCGGAAAAGCTGATCGCCGCGGCAACTACGAATTCGAAGGCGAGGCCAAGGTGGAGGATAGCCAGTGGAGAAAGCAAACGATAGCGCGCGACCGCGCGTTGATGCCCAATGCGGCCAGCACAACGGACAGGAATACCAGGGCGAGTGAAGTCTCCTTACGGGCCGCGCCGACTTCTGGCTGTAGCCGGCCCTCTAGACAAACCCCAAACACGGTTACCGCTGCGCAGGTAAGCGTGATCCACCGACGCGCAAGACCGCAGTCTCCACCATTGGCGGTGCGAGGGTATGCTTACCCGCTGAGTCCGTCTGGACCCCACCCGGCGTGCTCGCTCGAACAACCTGTCTCAACTGAACCCTGTTAAGGAGTGGAGCACGGCACCCGCCACGACAAGAGCTTTACTTCCATCGTGTTTTAGGCAGACTTCGTCTCTTGACGTCGGCACGTGCCGAGGACGGCTTTTGTAGGGTGCGGCCGCGCCTTTCCCGAAGAACGAGGTCGGTGCTTCGAAACTCTAACCCAAGCGACCTTTTAGTAGGCTGCCCGTGAGCGCAATTCAGGTGAGTCGGATTTCCGTGGGACGGATTACGCGGCATGCTGGGTTTCCGTCCACGAGTCCCGGGTCAGCGGAACTTGACGCTTGGAACAGGAATCCCATTCGTTCGGAAGATTTCCGAGCTTCGCCTGTTGAACCAACCAGGGGAAGTCCATGGTTGGGCGAATGTCCTGACTGACCATGGCGGCGCTTCTACAACTCGTGAGTCTACGTCCGGTCGTGTCAAAACGGCCAGAATCAGCACATCCGGGGCCGGTTTCATCCGGGCCGGGGAACATGGTCGAAGGGAGCATATCCCAACGTGCTCAGTTGTTCTCAGAAGCGGCCTCCTGGCAAGGAAGGGGCGGGAACACGATCATGCGCGGACTCGGAGCCGGCTGTTCCTTTCGATCGCCAGCGTATTCATCATTACAGCCGTGGCCTACAGGTCGTGTCCGTCAACGCCACAACGGCGGATTTGTACACTTGCTGCTTGTGCTGATCAGCCGATCGCTACCTCTGTCCGGAAGTGCCGAATTTCATGCCTTCCGGTGTTCGCCGCCAAGCGAAGTACTCATCCAGAATTTTCATCGAGGCAAGGCTGGGCACTGGTCCGACTTTCGCGGTCTGCGAGAAGTACATCGATTGCGGATCGCGATCGTTGTAAGCGGGCCATGCCGGGACGCCCGGGCCGTTGGGGTCCCCCTTCTTGGCAAAGTTCGTCCAGTAGATGGCCATGGTCTCGGAGATGGACTTGTCAGATTCCGTGGCATTGGCGGGCAGATGTTGGAAGACATACTGAATCTCAGAGCCGTGCGCAGAACCACGACCGGCCTGTGGAGAATCAGCGGGATAGTCGGGATGCTGATCGAAATAGTAGAGGTAGGCCTTGCCCTTGCCTCGCTGGGCTTGCAGGCGCGCCCAACTCCAGGTCGCCCAGCCAAAGGCGGCATCACGAGTCAGATCTCGAGCGGTCTTGGTGACTCTGTCGGGATCCGTCGGGTAGGCTGCCAGCAGCCGGTCGGCGTAGGGGCCATAGCGTTGGTGCGTCGCCTGGCGATAGGCGTCCGGTGTTGCCGCAACTCCGAAGCTGAGGCCTTCATCGGAGTTGTAACCCACCAGCACGGGTGTATCATTGAAGCGCTTGGCTTCATACATTTTGTACTGGTCTTCGGGAAGCACATGGCCATCGATGACCGGCCATGTAATCCCTTCGCTACCTCCAGCAGCGGCCACGACGGCCACGGCGGGGAGCTTGCGCAGATCGGCGACGGATGCCGCGCCCGCCTTGGCAGCGAACTCCTGACCCAGTTTCTCGGCATCTTTCATGAGGAGCATGTTTTCACCTGGCAGCGCGGGCAGGCTGGGCGGCCCGAACGATCCGCCGCTTTCTGAGATTGCACCATGAAACAGTCCTTTGGCCAAAGGAGAAGCGGACAACATGCTGACCGCAATCCCGCCGGCGGACTCGCCGAAAATCGTGACCGCGCCTGGATTGCCGCCAAAGGCCGCGATGTTTTTCTTCACCCATTGCAGGCCGGCAACCAGGTCTAGCACGCCGTAGTTTCCAGAGACGTGATCCTTCGATTCGGTCGACAAACCGGGATGCGCCAGGTAGCCCAAGGGGCCCACGCGATAGGCGACGCTCACCACCACAACACCCTTGCTGGCCAGCCGTTCACCGGTGGTGAGGGCACCGGCGGTAGATCCGCCGACGAAGCCTCCGCCGTAGACCCACACCATCACGGGCAGTCGCTCGTTGGCCGCTTTGGCCGGGGTCCAGACGTTGAGATACAGGCAGTCTTCGCTGCCGCCGCCGCCCGGAAACCCGCCACCCTGCTTCGCTTTTGCTTTGGCCTGAGCGGGAAGGGGCGCCGGAGCCGGAGCTTTCCCTTTCGCCGCAGCCTGGGTCCGAATGCCGGACGGCGATCCGCCTCCTGTGCACGCGGGCGCGAAGGCGTTGGCCGTCTTGACACCGGTCCACTCCGCCGCAGGCTGCGGAGCCCGCCAGCGCAGATCGCCCACAGGCGGCGCGGCAAACGGAACACCCAGGTATACGGTCATGCCGTTCTGGGCTGTTCCTTCCACTTGCCCAGTCTCGGTCTTGACCGCTGCAAAAGCTGCGGAGGAACAAAGCAGTACAGCCAGCAGGCTGCCCCGCTTCATGCCCTTCCATGTCGAGAGGTGTCTCACTTTCTTGTTCTCCTTCTTTAACTGAAATAGGCGAACTGCCGAAACAGGTCCGGGTTCTGGTGATTGTTTGCGACCGAACCTAACCTGCCAGGTCAGGCGAAAGTGGTCAATGAAACCACCAGCATAATAGCATACAGGTATACAATCGATCTGTTCGGAAGTCAATCGAAAGGGGGACCGGTTGCGGCGCGCGCCAGCACAGATCGCCGTCCAGGAGTGCGGCGAAAGGGATGCCGCGGTAAATCGCGATGCCTTCTTCAACGGTGCCGCTGACAGTTCCGTTTGCGGTCTTGGCGGTATCGGCCAATCCGACGCTCGCCAAAAGTGTGAGCAGTGCAAACAAATCGCATGGTGAATCTCCTTTAGTGGTGCCGTCGGCCAGCAGCCATGCTATCAAGGATCGCGACTGCATACAAGTATTCCGGACGCGTTTCCGGACGCGTTTGTAGCGGCCAAGTGAGAAGTTTCTAAACGGGCAAAGTAGAAAGTTTCGTGACAGCCGTAAGGCTGAAGGATGGAACGAATCTCAATGAGCCAAGAGGAACGAGACTGGCTGGACTGGTTGAAACGAGCGCGAGACGGAAAGCTGACGCAGCGGGAAGCAGCGGAGAGGATGGGAGTGAGCGAGCGCTGGGTACGTAAACTGCTGCGGCGGATGAAGAAAGAAGGCGACCGGGTGGTGGTGCACGGGCTGCGAGGGCGGGCCTCGAACCGGAAGATCGCGGCGAGCACGCAGGGGAAAGCGATGGAAGCGCTACGCGATCCGGACTGGCACGACTTTGGGCCGACCTTCGCGGCCGAACAGCTGGCCAAGCGCCACGGCATCGCCGTGAGCAAGGAGACGCTGCGGGCGTGGATGATCCAAGCGGGCATTTGGGAACCTGGCGCGCGCAAGCTCGAAGAAGTGCATCTGTGGAGACCGCGCCGCAGCGGATTCGGGGAGTTGGTGCAGTGGGACACCAGCGATCATGATTGGCTGGAAGGACGCGGATCTGTGCGGTACCTGGTGCGGCTGATCGACGACGCCACTAGTTGGAGCTGGGGCCGGTTTGTGGAAAGCGACTCGACGCCGTTCAACATGGCGGTGCTGTGGGAGTATCTGGACAAGCATGGCCGCATGGTGGAGGTCTACACCGACCGCGATTCGATGTTCACCGTACCGCTACGCACCAAGGAGAGTGAACAGCAACGCGTTGCCGCGGACCGGGTCACGCAGTTGGGGCGCGCGCTGCGCGAGTTGGGAATCGGCTCGATTCTGGCGCTTTCCGCGCAAGCCAAGGGGCGTGTGGAACGCAGCTTTCTAACAGCGCAGGATCGTTTGGTGAAGCATCTGCGGCTGGCCAAAGTGCGCACGCTGGTGGATGCCAATGCGTTTCTGGAAAACGAGTACTGGCCGGAGTGGAATGAGCGCTTTGCGCGTCCGGTAAAGGAGTTCCCCAACCGGCATCGCCCGCTCACGCAGGATCTGGCCGCGATCCTGTGCCATGCCGAGGATCGTGTGATCGGCAACGACTACACCTTTTCCTTCGCCAGCCGCCATTTTCAGATCGCGCGCGAAGACGTGCGGGCAGGGATGCGTCGGCAACACTTGCGCATCGAAGTACGCCTGGATGGCGAACTGTATGCTCGCTACCAGGGGCGCTATCTCGCGATCAGCCGGTGTGGGACGACACAGCCGATTCCAGAACCAGCGATGCGGAAGCCTCCGCGCCGGGATCACAACGCCGGGGGCAAGACCTCTTGGATGAACGGCTTCTTTGATCGTCCGGCGCCGCCGCTGTGGATGTCGCTGGGCTAGATCAAAAAGGAAGACGCTCTTTTCTTTATGCCCAAAGCCTCCGCTCGGGAGTTTCACCGCCAGCAGAACGCGTCTTGTACAAGAAAGCCCCCCGCGCGGTTTCCAACCACTCTGGAGGGCTTGCGCCGACTGCTGTACGGAGCCAACCCCGTCGCATCGGCTTTGGGCTGCCTCGCCAGGCGCGACCCCGGCGAGGCTGTGCGAACATACCATGAGGGTTGCAAACCGACCCTCAAATTAGGAACTTTCTACTTTGCTCCGACATATTCCGGACGTGTTTACGGCAGGGCGCGTGCTGTGGCAGCACGCCCGACTTCGGCGCTCAGCCAATCCACAATGCCGAATCGCTCACGGAAACCGCGTCCATTCCGGCACCCAGTAGCGATTCGACCTCCTTCAGGCCGGAGACTAAGCCCCCCGCGATCACACGCAGGCCGGGGTGAGCTTGGCGGAATCGAGCGACAACCCGCGGTGCCGCCACGGCCGGAAGGACTTCGATGGCATCCGGCAAGAATTGGTCCAGCGATCGTAACCCAGCATCTACCGCTGCAGAGTCCAGTGCAAAGGTTCGCTGCACGGTGATCAGCTTCTGCTTGCGCGAAGCCCGTAGGATCTCATGATGCGTCGACACGATTCCCGCGGTCCCGCACGAAGCGAGGTATTCCGCATTGATCGAGTCGCGTGAGAAGCCGTTGAGGAGATCGAGGTTCACCAAAGTTAGTTTGCCTCGCTCGCGCATCACCCTGAGGAGATCTTTTATGTTCAGCGGGTTTCCGAACAACAGATAAACCACCTGGACTTCAGAAGCCAGAACAGCCTGGAGGGCCTCCACATTGCGAACTGCGGCAATAATGTGGCGGCTTTCCAGCACATCCTTCCATTGCGGATACCGCGTCTCGACCTCGCGAACGTTCCCGGGAACGCTCAATTGGTTGTACTCCGGGTGGACTGACAGCTCATCAAAGTCACGTTCGTAAGAGTAGTTCAAGAGCGCCCGCCCAATCAAGTTGGAACCGAGAAACCGCAAAATCCTTGACGGGCTTGGTGGTGGATGGTATATTTCCGTGGGCTGCGGCTCGAAAAATCATGAATGAAAAATTGGTTGGGGAGTTCGTGAGGACGCTGGTTCTCGTTCTGCTTGGGAATGGAGTCGTTGCCGGTGTTTTGCTGAAAAGATCCAAGGCGGAAGGCGCGGGCTGGATCGCGATTACCGCGGGCTGGGGTTTCGCCGTGATGACCGCGGTGTTCGTCGCTATCGCTTGCGGCAGCCCGGACGCCCATCTCAATCCTGCCGTGACACTCGGTATGGCGTTTCGCTCAGGCGATCTCACAATGGTGGGCTCCTTCATGGCTGCGCAACTTCTGGGTGGCATCGCCGGCGCTGTGTTGGTGTGGCTCCACTACCTGCCGCATTGGAGAGCGACGCAGGATCAGGAGCTCAAGCTCGCCTGCTTCTCGACATCGCCTGCCATTCCGCGCTTCGGTGCCAACATGCTCAGCGAAATCATTGGCACGTTCGTGCTGGTGATGGCAATTGGCGCGATCTTCTCGACGAAGGTGTCGGAAAGCGGCCCCAGCGCAGGAATGGGCCCGTATTTGGTCGGATTCCTTGTCTGGGGGATCGGTCTTTCTCTGGGTGGCCCCACCGGCTATGCGATCAACCCGGCACGAGACTTGGGTCCCAGAATTGCGCATGCCCTGCTTCCGATCGCCGGCAAAGGAGCCTCGGACTGGGGCTACGCAGCAATCCCCGTCCTGGGTCCGTTGGTGGGGGGCGGGCTTGCCGGCTTCTTCATCCAGCGAATGCACTTCTAACCTGGGCCGTCACAGACACCTACGTACTGACACCCCGTGCTGACACCCCTTGCTGACACCCCTTGTCAATGCCAAATAGAAATGTCCTAGTTTGTGCCAAGTAGAAATGTCCGGTTTT
>JBDTSJ010000044.1:0-18806 GCA_039931205.1 Acidobacteriota bacterium | reverse complement strand
ATTTAGGAACTTTCTACTTTGCTGGGATTAGGAACTTTCTACTTTGCTCCGACACCTCCTGTATCCATCATGTATACTGACGAGACGTGTCCCAAGCGCCGCCACCCGCGAACAACTGGAAGCTCTCGGTAGCCGCAGTGATTGTGGCGATGATGGCGATCCAAATGGCGAGCCTTGGATTCTCGCCGCTTTTGCCTGCGATGCAGAAGGACCTCGACTCATCGTTCTCGCAGATGGGGCTGTTCACCGGCATGTATGGCATCATCGCGTTGCTGGTCAGCCTCCCCGCGGGTGTGTTCGCGGCTCGCATCGGGGAGAAGCGATCGCTGTTGATCGGTTTGGGAGTCACGGCAATCGGGCTAGTCGCGCTGTCGCAGGCGAGCCGTTACGGCGTCGCGCTCGCATTTCGAGCACTATGGCTAATCGGCTACCGTACTGCCTTCATCGGTGTGTTCACGGCGATGGCCATTGTCACGCCACCACAATTCCGAAGCCGCACCATGGGCATTCTGGGGGCGATGGCGGCATTGGCTTCCGTCATCGGGGCGCCTTTCGGCATCCGCATGGCGGAGTGGTTTGGCTGGCGCGGTGGAATCCAAGGCTACGCCGGAATCGCTCTGATCGGTGCGGCGCTCTTTGCTCTTCTGTACCATCGCCGAGCGACTTCCTCGACCGCAGGCGCTGGACCGCATGGGGTGTCTTTCACTGCGAGTGGCGCAGCATCCGCATTACGAAATCCAATCGT
This sequence comes from Acidobacteriota bacterium, assembly GCA_039931205.1. Taxonomy (GTDB): domain Bacteria; phylum Acidobacteriota; class Terriglobia; order Bryobacterales; family Bryobacteraceae; genus Palsa-187. The sequence continues at coordinate 18,061 of JBDTSJ010000044.1, read as the reverse complement.
TTGGGGAATGATCTTGCTAGGTCTGATCAATATGGGCGGGTTCAGTGTGACGTTCTTTGTGCCCTACGCCGTTCAGTCTGTGTTTGGGCTGGGACCGCAGGCTGCCGCGTCGATTATCAGCACAAGCTACTTGGTCAGCATCCCGCTGAACCTCGGATTCGGCTACTTGTGTGACCGTTACTCACGATGGAACATGATGATCCTGCTTGCGGTTCTTCTGATCCCTGCGAGCTTCGCGGTGATGTCCCAAGAACTCCTTTTGTTTCGGATTGCGGTAGCCTTGATCGTTTCTCTCGGCCACGCCGCGACCAATCAAATCTATGCGATTGGGAGTTCGCTACTTCCGAAGGAGGACATAGGTAAGGCCATGGGCATCATCGGGCTCGGCAGCGGAATCTTTGGCTATCTCGGCCCACAAATGTTGGGCTACTTGAGGGATGTGACCGGAGGATTCTCCGCGGGCTGGATTTTTGTCGCCATAGCCGCGGTGCTGTCCCTCTGTGATCTGTTGATGCTGAGGCTATACAGCACCCGCCGCCGGCCGGCTGAAACATTCGCATGAGCCGCAGAGTGGGCATTACCTCGAACACTGTTCCCTGGGAGATCCTGCGGGCCGCCGGCTATTCTCCTCGGCTCCTGGAGTTTGAGCCGGGTCCCACTCCGCACGCGGACCGCTTCATGGAGGATGTGTTTGATCGAAGAATCCGAGTGATCTTCGATCGGCTATGTGCCGGTGCGTGGGCCCATCTGGATCTCGTCGTCATTCCGCGAACGTCCGAGCAAGAGCACAAGCTGTATCTGTATCTACGCGAGGCGTCCCGCGCACACTTCTCTGATGCGATTCCGAAGTTGTACTTTTATGATCTGCTGCACACGCGCACATCTGAGTCCTACCGCTACGGGCTTGAACGGACGCGCCACATGGTTCGCGACTTCGAGGTTTCCGGCGAGGCGTTGCGCGACGCGATAGTGGAGAGCAATCAAGCTCGAAGGGCGGTGAGAACGATCCTAGAAAAGCGTTCCGAGGGGCTCCTGAACGGAGCTACAGCGTTCGAATTGCTCCGTGGGTTCTACACCGAAGATCGCGCCGCTTTTGCGGATCGCGTGCCGGCGCAACTGGAAGCCTCGTGTGCGACTGTCCCCACAGGTCGTCCGCGCATTCTCATCATGGGAGCACCGTTGGACTGCGCTGACCTGCATCGTGTCCTTGAGCAAGCAGGCGGCTACGTCGCGGCTGAGGACGACTGGCGCGGATCACGTGCCGCCGGGGATTGTGACGTAAGCTTGGAGACTGATCCCGCAACGGCGATCTTCGAGAAATATTTCCATGACGAAGTGAGCCCCCGCATCCAGTCGTCAAGCGAACGTGGTGCGTGGTTTCAGCGCGCCATTGCTTCGGGGCAAGTGGATGGCGTGTTGTTTTACATTCCATTCGAAGACGATGTTGCTGGTTGGGACTATCCGAGGCAGGCTGATTGGCTGGAGAAGAAACACGTGCCGAACCTGGTCATCCGCGACACCAACGCTGCTGCCGCTGTGGGCACGTTCATTGACGGACTTTCACGGAACTGACTATGGCGGAGAAACAACTCGCATCTACCGTGGCCGCATCCGAAGGGCAGAAAGCATGGTTCGCCTCAATCCGCCGGCGAGTCTTTGAAGAGCGTGCGCCCTATGCAATCGGCCAAGCGGACATGCCGTTTGAGTTGTTCCAATTGATGAATGTTCCCATGGTGAGTAACCAGTGGTGGGCCGCGGTGGTATCGGCCAAACGACTGGCTCCGTACTATTTGGACAAGCTGAACGATGCCGGCTTTCATAAGGGGTTGTGCCGGTACTGTAGTTTGTCCATGGCCTCCACGGTGTTGGGTGACGCCGGGCAGGCCCCCTGGGGCGGGTTGCCGCGGCCTTCATTGCTCGCAGCCCGTCTCACGTGCGATTGCGCGCAGCGCGTGTTCGAAACCTGGGCAGAACATTTTCAGACGGAGCTGGTTTTATTGGACGCGCCTGCTGCCACGCACCTGCCCCCGCAGTGGTGGGAACTGAGCCGTCATCGTTGGCGTGAGCTTTACGAAGAGCATCGGTTGCAGTTCATGGTCCAGCAGTTTGGGCGCTTGATCGGCTCGCTGGAGAAGATTTCCGGGCGGCGGTTTGAAGTCGCTGAGCTACGCACGTTGATGGAGCAGGTGAATCGTCAGGAAGAGTATTTCGAGGAAGCCAAGCAGGCAATTTGCGAGGCCCCCAAAACGCCGGTTAGGATGCAGGAGCAGATCACCAATGTAATGGCGGCACAATGGCAAAGGGGATCCGAATGGGCTGTGTCCCATGCCCGCGCATTCCGCGACGAAGTGGTCAGCCGGGCCAAGCAGGGCGTCGCCGCCTGTCCCAATGAGAAGTTGCGGATCATGTGGGTCGGCGCAGGGTTGTGGTACGACCTCGATTTCTACACGGCCTTCGAAGAATCTCACGGCGCTGTCTTCGTATGGTCAATGTATCTTGCGTTCGGGCCGGACGGATACATTCGCTATGGCTTAGAGGATCCGCTGCTAGCCTTGGCGAGCCGCACGGTCAGTATGAATGAACAACTGCACAATCCGCCATGGGCCAACGAATGGATCGTGCACCAGGCCCGCTCACATCGAATCGATGTGGCTTTTGTTCTGACACCTCTTGGGACTCGTCCATCGGCGACGGGAACACGTTTTGTCGAACTGGCCTTGGAAGAGGCCGGAATCCCCGTCTTCTCCGTGCATGCGGATATGGTGGATGCGCGTCTGTGGGACGCAACTGGGATGCGTGCGCGGGCCGCGGAGTTTCTCGACCATGTGAGGCCGAGATGAAGCTACGAGAGTTCGGCGCGTATCTGCGCCATGAAGGCCTCGACGTCTTGCGGCAAAGCGGCTTCGCGCTCGCGCTGATCAAACTCCTCGATCCGGCTCTTCTGGCTTTTCGCAATATGCCGATGCACGCATTCGACCGCCGCCTGTTGATCGCCGGCTTGAATGGCGGCGATCAGTTCCATGTGATCGCGGTTGATCTGCTTCAAGATGGGCCGCGAATGTCCGCCGCGCCTCGCGGCGAAAATGCGGATCAGCAGGCGGATTCCGGCCAATGTTCTGACGCTTCTCTTGTTTCCGGCGAGTTTTACGATGTAGGTATGGAACGCGAGATCGGCGACTTCAAAGCGTTCCATTTGTTTCTCGTCCAGGACCTGTTTACGGCTGGCCTCCAACTCCTTAATCAACGAAGTGAGCGTCGAGGCTACGGAGCGCAGGTCGCGCATTTCCGCCGCGGACGGCGTTCTGGCCGCTACGGTGCGCGCGGCCAGACCTTCCAGCGCTTCTCTCAGTTCGAACAGTTCGCGGATGTCGTCGCGGTCCAGGGTGATGACCACCACGCCGCGTCCCGCAATCGATTCCAACAGACCATCACTCACCAACTGGCGGATCGCTTCGCGCGCAGGGGTGCGGCTGATCCCAAGTTCCTTGGAGATGGCGACGTCCGAGACCGGTTCGCCCGCGCGCAGTCCGCGTTTCGAAATCTTGTTTTGGATGTAGTGGTAGGCCACTTCACGCATGGGCCTGGTGGTTTGGGATGGTCGGGGCAAGCACTCATGATTCTAGCAATGTATGGCGGGATGTTCTACGTGGTGTATACACCAAGAGTGGTCCATGGCTGACATCGTCACCATTCAGTTGGTCGGAGATGTGATTCTGGATGAGCCCGAGCCGGACGCGCTCTTCGGCCTCAGTCGAGGGCAGCTTGCCGCCTGTGACGTCCTGGCTGGGCATGTCGAAGTACCGCATACAGCGCGCGGCGTGGAGACGCATTTCGACGTCCCAGCGCCGGCGAGCGATCCTGGCAATTTGAGTGCCCTGTCAAGAGCCGGATTCCATGTGGCCACGCTCGCGGGGAATCACATCGCCGACGCTGGCCCCGCCGGGGTAGAAGACACGATTGGCGAATTGCAGCGGCTCGGCATCGCAACCACGGGCGCGGGCATGAATCTCGTCGAAGCCCGCAAGCCGGCGATCGTGGAACGCAGGGGCGTTCGACTGGGGTTCCTCAGTTTCAACTGCGTTGGTCCACGGGACTCCTGGGCTGGGCCGAATCGAGCCGGGTGCGCTTACGTTCACGTTTTGACGCACTACGAGTTGAACTACGCGTCTCCTGGTGGTCCCCCGGACGTGTATACATTCGCCAATCCGTCGACGCTCGACGCCATGGTTGCCGATATCGAAGCGTTGCGACGCGATGTAGACGTTGTAGTTGTCGCTCTGCACAAGGGGCTCGGCCACACTCCTGCTACCGTCGGAATGTATGAGCGCCAAATCACTAAAGCAGCGATTGACGCCGGGGCAGATGTTGTCGCCGGACATCATGCGCATATCCTGCAAGGAATGGAAGTTTACAAGAATCGGCCGGTGTTTCATGGACTGGGGAACTTTGCGATTTCGACGAAGGCGTTGAACATTGACGGAAACTCCAGTCCGGAGCGGCGTGCCTGGGCGGAGCGTCGCCGCAAATTGTTCGGCTTCGAGCCGGACCCAGAGTATCTCACGTACCCGTTCCATCCGGAGGCCAAGAACGCCCTCATCGCATACTGCGAGGTGGATCGTGACGGTTTGAAAACTGCCGGTTTTATTCCTTGCTTTGTGAACAAGCTGTCGCAGCCGGAAGTATTAGGCAACGACCCGAGGGGACGAGCAGTAGCTCAGTATGTTGAGGACATCACGGCGCGGGCGGGTCTAAACGCGAATTTCGAATGGGTAGGCGACCGCGTTCAGTTCTACCGGAGAAGCAATTAAGTCATGACGAATTCACCTCCACTGGAAGGCATCACTGTGCTGGATCTGACCACCGCATTGGCCGGACCCTATGCCACGTTCCTGCTGGCGGGATTGGGCGCGCGGGTCATCAAAATCGAAAACCCAGCTGGGCCTGATACCTGCAGGACAAACGCGCCTTACCTTGGTCCGGAAGGGCCTCACCTGACTCGGCAGCATCCGGATGACATCTCCGTCTCTGCCATCAATCGCCTCCGCAACAAGCGCGCCGTGACTCTGAATATGAAGCATCCGGAGGCGCGTGCCATCTTTGGGAAGTTGGTCGCGAAGGCCGACATGCTGGTGGAGAACTTCAGCCGCGGTGTGTTGGATCGTCTAGGCGCGGGCTATGCCGATGTGCATCGCATGAACCCTCGCCTGCTCTACTGTTCCATCACAGGATTCGGCCAGAGCGGCGAAGGTTCGGGCAAAGCGATGGATGCGATCATCCAAGCTTTGAGTGGAGCCATGATGACGTCCGGGGCCGCCGGCGACCCTCCCGTTCGAGTGGGCGTCCCCTTCGCGGATCTCTGTACGCCGCTCTTTGGCGTGATTGGTTTGTTGGCGGCTTTGCATCAGACACAGCGCACTGGAGTGGGGCAGCACATCGATGTTTCGATGTTAGGTGTCATGACTTCGATGGTCGCCTGTGAGCCGTTCGACTTGCTGGAACAATGCGGGGTTCCCCAACGCACCGGGCAAACCGTGCCGCGCCTCGCACCCTTTGGAGTGTACCCGACTGCCGATGGTCACGTGGCGATCTGCGCCCCGACGGAGGCCTTTGCCAAGTCTCTCTTTGAGGCTATCGGACGCGCGGAGTTGTGCACGGATGAGCGGTTTCGTACCCGGGATGCCCGGGTTCGCCACGTAGACGAAGTGGACCGCATCGTAACCGAGTTCACGCGTCCCCGGACCAATGCCGAGGTCGTTTCCACGCTCGCCCGCGCTGGGGTGCCTGCCGCGGAAGTTCGCAATCCGGCAGAAGCTGTGCGGGATCCACGCGTGGTGGCCCGGGGAGAGACGATGCGGCTGCACCATCCTGCTGCTCCAGACGCGGATGTGTATGGACCCGGCGTACCAATTGTTTTCTCGGACGCAACGATCAACTTGAGCCAACCGCCGCCGGGTATCGGGGAGCACAACCAGCAGATCTACGGAGACTTGTTGGGCTACACCCAAACGGAATTGCAGGGCCTTCAGTCATCAGGCGTGATCTGAGATCTCTAATGACAAGTCTAGAGCACACGCTGGCTACTTGCGTGTGATAGGGAAGCCTTGCCAAACATATTCCAGGGCCTGCGGCAAAGTCTGCCTGATCACCTTGGTATCAACGTGACCCGAATTCTTCGAGAACACAAACTGATAGTGGTAGCCCTTGTTTTTCAGGACGCCCGCTAGGCGTTGATTGGCGATCAGCCAGTTGCGGAGATCGGCCGACGCCGTTTTCGCCCCGAGGTCATTCTCTGATACGTGCATCCAAATGCGGAGCGGCTTCGCAGGATTGTTCGGGAACAAATGCTCTGGGTATTCATACGCGCCGTGCGGAGCATCCGGACTGTTTTTGACATTCACGAAGGTTCCTGAGTAAGACAGCACGCGATGATACAGGTCCGGTCTAAACCAAGCCATGGTAAGCGCCATCGCACCACCCGAACTTCCGCCGTAGGTCATTCGGCCTTCGGGGTTCTTCGTCAACTTGACGCCGGTTTCCTTCTCCACGCGCGGCAAAAGGTCGGTCTCCACAAAGTTGGCGAACACGGGAGATACTGTGTCGTACTCTAGGCTGCGATCGGGACCGCCGTTGGCCACCATCACTGCGACCATTGAGGGCAGGCGGCGGTCGGCAATCATGTTGTCCAGAATATTCGCAAGTTGGTGGTCACGCAGGCCGTAGGAGTCGGCGGAGAAAATAAACGGGGTCTCGGTGCCTGGAACATATTGGCTCGGGATGTAGACCGAAACCAGACGCTCAATCGGGCCGTTCGTTCCGGGATAAATCTTGCTGCTAGCGGAGTTCATGAAGAACTCGACAAGCTTGCCGTGAGGGATGCCCACCCTTTGCTTTTCTTCGGGGGCGGGCGCGTAGTCAGGACCTGTTGAATAATCTCCGTCTCCGGAGCCAGCGGACCAGGTAGGCAGGTTGGGAAGCTTCGCCAACTCCGCGATGTCTTCGGGGGTCGCTGGGTTTTGTACTCTCGCAGGTCCGCCTTTGGCGCCGCCAGGACTCTGCGGCGCGGGTTGTGCCGGGGCTTGTGACCACACACGGGCCGCACCCGCGATTATGAACAAGAAAGCAGCAGCGCTGCTCAGGAACCGTTTCATTTTCAAATCCTCCCTGAAATAGAAGTGGTCGCGTAGAACGCCAGACAAAGTGTATCAGATAGTATCAACGCCGTCCGGGCTATCGGGTAGTGCTATCGGGTAGTGCCTGAATAGTCAGGCACTACCGGCTATCGTGCCAAGCGCTTCTGATTCTCCATAAACACGTCGCAGGCCTCGCGGCGCAGGCCTTCCTTGACCACCGGGCCGGCGTCGGTGAAGTCCATGTAGGCGCGGCTGGTGGCATCGAACTTCGGCCACGTTACCAGCTTCCCGCCGTTGGGATCTCCGGTCTTGGCGAAGTTGGTCCAGTATTCCTGCATCTGCGGCGCGTATTGCCGATCCGAATCGTCATAATTGCGCATGCGCTGCCACACGGGTAGCGTGCCGAAGATGAACGGAATTTCCGAGGCGTGCGGCGCGCCCAGTGATTCCTGTCCGTGCACGGTGCGCGAGAACTGATATTCGTAGCCGGTGTTTCCGGACGCAGTGTGCCAGATCAATTCCTGAACCGAGCCGCAGCGGAACGAATTGTCGGTGGTGAACTGAAGCATCGCGGTTCCGTTCTCGGGATCGGGCTGGGGATCGGTTGCGCCGCTCACTCCGTAAACGGCCAGCGCGCGATCTGTCATGGGACCGTAACGTTGAGAGATCAATTGGCGGATATCGCCAGGTGCACGGGGCTGCATCTCTTGTGAGTTATTGCCGATCAGCAACGCGACCTTCTGCTGACGGCCTTCAGCATAAATTCTAGAAGCCTGCTCGGGAAGCACCCAGCCGTCCACGTTAATTCCAAGCGCGCCCTGTGCAGCTTTCGCCATTAAGTCCGTATCGGAAAGCTCGCGCAGCTTCGCCAGCGCGTCATTGCCGGTGAAGCCGAGCTTGGTGGCCAGGTCGACGCCTCGTTTTTCGGAGTCTGCCAGCGAAGGCTGCGTGCCGATGGGCCCACTCTGCGCAATGACTCGCGAGAATAGACCCTTGGTTAGGGGCGAGGCGATGAGCGCATTTACGTCGTTGGCACCGGCCGATTCGCCGAAGATGGTGACGTTCGCGGGGTTGCCGCCGAACTTGCTAATGTTTTCCTTCACCCAGCGCAAGGCCAGAATCTGGTCAGCCAACCCATAGTTTCCGGCCGCGTGACGCGCGGACTCTTTGGTCAAGTCGGGATGCGCGAAGAAGCCGAGGATGCCGAGCCGGTAGTTAATGTTGACCACCACCACGCCGCGGCGGGCGAGCGTTTCGCCATTGAACAGCGCTTCCATTCCCGATCCGGCGGTGTTGCCGCCGCCGTGGACCCACACCATCACGGGCACCTGCGACGTCATAGGCGACTTCGGCGTCCAGATGTTGAGCTGCAGACAGTCTTCGCTGTGGGGCAGCTGCTTGTTGTCGTTCTGATTGCACATCGGGCCGAAGGTGGTGGCGTCACGCACGCCGGACCAGGCTATCGCCGGAAGCGGTTCGCGCCAGCGCAAGTTGCCCACGGGTGGCTGAGCGAATGGGATGTTTTTGAAAGCCGCGCCACCGTCAGCAGTGAGGCTGCCGCGTAGTTGACCGGTGCTGATGGTGACGATGGGATCCGCTGCAGCCTTCGCCGTTTGCGCGGAACTAACGGGGATCAAGGCCTGGCCCAGCGAGAGGAGACAGGCTGCGAGGCCTACCTTGGTGACGGAGTTCATTGGCGTTCCTTTCTTAGTTGGTGGTTGCTTGTTGGTATTCGGTCTCATCGGCGCGCCCCAATGTGGCGGTGGTGGGATCGAGAAATTGATTCAGCAGCATTCCGATAAACAGAAGTGCGGCAAAACCAGTGGCGAGTTCAAAACCGTAGATGGGGCCGCCCATGGCGTCACTGATGGCACCAATCGCGAGCGGAGCCAATACCGCGGACACACAAGTGTAGAAGAGAATCACGCCGGCCGCGGCTCCGTGCTCCGACTTCGGGACGCAGCTGATGCCTTTGGAGTTGACGGTGGGGTAAATCACGGACATGAACAGTCCGGACAGGGGCAGTGCGTACACGGCCCACTGAACACCGCCGGCGATGCTTGCCACAAAACACGCCAGAATCGCGCCGCTGCACAAGGTCAGCACAGTGCTCCAGGAAAACTTCACCAGCAACCATGCTCCCAGGAAACGACCTCCCGCTCGAAGGAGAAAGAAGATGGAGATGCTGTATACAGCGAACCATTGGCCGGGTCCAGTGTAGCCTTCGAACAAGGTCGGCATCCAGACGTAGATTGCGGCTTCCACCGCGACGTAGAGAAATGCTCCCAACGAAAACATCAGAACAAAGGGGTTCTTATTCACGGCCAACATGACTTGCGCATTGGTTTCGGTCACCGCCGCGGCAGGGCGTGGATATTGCACCCGCAGCGCGGTAGCGATCAGCAGAACGCACATGCTTCCCGCGATGACGTAGAGCCAGGGCCAGGGGACGTTCCGGTGCAAGAGTCCCGCCAGCAACGCGGGCCCGATAATGGAGCCGATGCTGAAGAATCCCTCGACCCGGTTCATGATCGAGGTGTGTTCGGTGGTGGAGGTGGAGATGTCGCCGATGAGGGCGAGTGCGCCGGTCTTGAAGATTCCGATCGCCGTGCCGGAAACAGCCATCAGAACGCTAAAGAACAAGAACGAGCTTCCAGCCAGGAACAGGTAAGACGATGCAGCGAACAGAGTCAGGCCAATGACGATGGTATTTTTGCGTCCGTAGCGGTCCGCCAGATGGCCGAGGAAGAATCCCGCCAGGGCAATGCCCGTCATGGTGGCGTACTGGAACGAGCCGGCCGCGGTCAGGCTGAGACCAAACGTCTTGACAATCTCAGGAATGATGATGCCCACTGAGTCCGTGGTCATGGCGAACATCGCGAACATAACGTAGGTCAAACCTTTGATCAGGCTCATGTTCATCGCGTTGCGTTCAGTGGCCGGGGTGCTCATTGACGGATCTCCTGGCAGGCGGTCACGGCCAGCTGCTGCACTCCGTCCGCAGCGGAGTGGACGATGGTGGCCGTCATTGTTTTTAGGCTGGCCTCTAAACGAGCCCACGTATCCGCGTTGCGCCATTCGATGTGGACGGCGTGGTCGGCGGTTTCAAGGAGATGGAACTCTCCCTGAAAGGCGGGATGTGTGTTGCGAAAACGTATCAATTCGAAGAGCCCCTGGACGACCGGGCGCATTGTTTGCTCGTCGATTTCAGCCTGGTCGTAGTAGTGGCGGTTGATGTCGCGGCCCACACTGGAACGGCGCAAAAGGTCGAGATCGTTTATGCCGGCCAGCAGTCCCACATAGTACACCTGCGGAATGCCGGGGGCGAAGAATTGCAGGGCGCGTGCAATCAAATACTCGTCGTCATTCTTGCCGAGTGCGTCGTAGTAGGTACAGTTGACCTGATAGAGGTCCAGGTTGTTGGCGGCTGCTCCGGTTGCTTGGCGGCTCTCGCCATTGCTGCGCGCGTGGATGGTCTCGACGAGATTGTCGATCTCTTCGGCGGTCAGCAGGCCGGGCAGAATTTGCTGGCCGCGGCGGTCCGGTCCGACGTCAATGACGCCAATGCCGTCGTGCGTGTCGAGAACCGTGACGCAGTTGCGTGGGCTGATGGTCAGCCAATGCTTCAGGCGCGCGGCGGTTTGCGTGTACAAGGCGTGCAGTATCAAAGGCGGTAGTGCGAAGTCATAGACCCAATCTACGTGGCGGGCGATGCCGATCTGATCCTGATAGTAGGCGTGGATCTCCACTAGCACTTCGATCCCCAACGCGCGGGCCTGGGCGGTGAGTTCGGCGATGAAGTCGAAGGTTTCCGGAATCATGAAGCAGCTGGTTCCGGGTTTCTTGATGGCGTAGCCCGCCGCATCCAGCCGAATCGCTCGAATCCCGGCGGCCTGAAACTCGCGCAGGATGTTCTCGAGATACTTGCGTCCCGCCGCGGAGTGCACATCGATGTCGATCTGTTCGGAAGTGAACGAAGTCCACAGCAGGCGTTCGCTACCGTCGTCCAATCGAGTCTTGGTGAACGGGAGGCCGGGGCGAGGGCGATAGATCTGCAGCAGATCTTGTTCCGAGGCGCCTTGAGGGAAGACGCGATGATAGGTGAGGAACAGGTCCGCGCAAGGCGACGCGTCGCCGTGTAGCTTAAAATCCTGAAACTGCGGCGACTTGCTGGATACGTGATTTACGATCAAGTCCGCCATCAAGTCGCGGCCTTCCGACAGGGCTTGTACATCCTGCCAGGAGCCTAGACGGGAATCCGGCTGCGTGTGATCGATAGGATCGAAGCCGGCGTCCGCACCGTCGATAGGCCAGTAAAAGGGAAGCAGGTGCGCGCCGCCGAATAAGTCGCGGAAGGGTCCATCGAGTTGCGCTTGCAGCGCGCGGAAGCCGCCACCAGAGAGGCGGTCGACATAGGTGATGAGTTGGACTTGATTTTTCATCGGGCACTCTTCCGCCATCACGCGGAAGGCGGATCACAGACTCACGGCCTCTTCCAGGGTCCAGTCGGGAATCGCGCCGTGACGGCTGGCCACCAACGCCCCGACGCGGTTGGCGAAGGAAGCGATATCGCTTGCCGGCCACTTCAGGCTGAGTCCGTGCATGAAGGCGGCCGCGAAGGCGTCACCGGCTCCCACGGTGTCGACAACGCCTACGGGGTGGCCGAGCGATTCCACATATTGCCCTCCTACCAGGAGGGCGCAGCCGCGTTCCCCGAGCGTCACGCCGACGGCACGCCAGCCATAACGATCGCTGCCCTCGCGGCAGAAGGCTTCCACTTCCAAGGGCAGGCTGGTAAATTCGTGCACGCGCTGCAATTCCTCCTCGTTAAGTTTCACCACATCGGCGCGCTGCAGCAGTTCCCCTACAAGCTCCGGCGAATCCGACCCCGGGCGAAGGTTCAGGTCGTAGAACTTGACGGCAGTCTCCAGTGCGGTCAACAACTGGCTCAAGACTGCCTTGCCCTGAGCTGAAGACGCAAAAAGTGTCCCGAAGTACAGCCATCCAGGCGATGCCTGTTGAAGAAACTGGATCTCACTGGCGGAAAGCTGGACAGCATCGTATGCCGCTGGCCGCTGAATTCCAAACTGGATCTTTCCGCCGTGACCGGAGTGAACGCTCGCGGTTCCCGTCGGAAAGAGGGAAGTGGTTTGCAGGAGCCGGGTGTCGAGATCGAGCGCAGCGATCATCTCGACCGCCTTGCCGCCGAGTTCATCGTCGCCCACCGCGCTGATCAGGCTCACGTCGTGACCCAAACGCCGGGCGTGAACTCCAAAGTTCAGGGGTGCCCCGCCTAAACGCCGGCCGTGGTCGAACACATCCCAGAGCACTTCGCCAAGGACGATCACCTGTTGTGCCGGACCAGTTATATGTAAAGACAGCTTTTCGTTTTCGGATTGCTCAGGTCGCACGCAGTCGTTAGTATCGGCGTTCACTGTACACCTGTCAATCTCTTTTTGCGGGAGCCGCAGGATTCTCGTACAACTAACTCAAAATTCAGCAGGATGTCGCGAGCAGGGTGCTTGGGACGTCGCAGTCTTTCGAGCATCGCGCCGATCGCTATCTCTCCCATGCTGGCGCACGGCTGGTGGATCGTGGTGAGGGGAACCGAAAGGAGACTGGCATATTTGACGTCGTCGATTCCGACCATGCGTACATCGTCCGGAACGTTTACTCCCAGATCCGTCAGTGTTTTCAAAACGTGTGCTGCTGTGAAGTCATTGGCGCAGACGAACCCATCGGGCTGTAAGGCTGTCAGCATCTTCTTGACGTGAGCGTGGTCGTCTGGATCGATGCGGCAAACTTGTGCCTCCAGGTCCAGGCTGGCATCCGAGACTGCATCTCGATAACCTGCGATGCGAGCGTCCACCGTTGGTGCAGAGCCCGGCCTCCCCACGAAAACTAGGCGTCTGCAGCCGCACCGGATCAGATGCTGGGTGATGACATAGCCAGCCCGGCGGTTATCAATGCCTACCAAGTCGTATTTGCTTCTTTCCGGATACGAGACAAGGTCGCGATCCAGTAGAACCATCGGAATTCCGGCCTTATCGAGAACCTCCGATACGCCGCGATTGATGGCATCTTTTTGGGCCGTGAGTTCCAAGGGGGCGAAAAATACGCCGGAGACTTTCTTGGCGACCAACTGCCGGCACGCCTGCGAGGCCTGCTGTTCGATGTTGGCCTCATCGCCCAGCGAACTGCCCCACAGAAGAACATGGTGGCTGTCATGCTGGGTCTCCGCCATACCTCGGCAGAGAGGCTCAAATATTTCGGTCCGCCCCAATTCCGGGATCAGCAGGCCGAAGGTGTAGCCACGGGCGGCGGCATCCGCCCGCACATAACTTCCCGATCCCGCACGTCTTTCGATGAGACCCGCCAACTGCATCTCCCGAAGTGCGCGGTTGACGGTAGGGCGCGATGCCGCAAAGGTTTTTACCATGGCTGACTCGCTGGGAAGACGCTGTCCGGGTTCGTATTCGCCCGATGCAATTGCATCTATCAAGGTTTGCCGGATGACTTCGTGTTTAGGTGCCGCCCTGTCTTTCACAATCTGATAATACAGGTTGATCCTGGCTATCGCAAAGCAATTTTTCTTGACACCTCCGTGAATCAAGGGGTATATTGCCAACTGCGACCAGCAATCAGGGAGTATTACTATATCTAATCTGTAAATACAGGTTTGGCGTTGAGAAAGGACCACGGTCGGATATGTCTCGCGCCATCAAGTGGTCGTGGGTGAACTGGCGTAGCTACCTGCTCGAGTTTACGCCACGCTTTATTCCGGTAAACAGCAATGAAAACCTCCATTTTTCTCTCTCTTCTTTTGACCGCCAGCGCTTACGCGCAGCTCGCCGACGAGTTTAACCCTCCGCGCGCTGCCAACTGCTGCCTAGCGGGAACCGCCCGGGGGCTCGCTGATCAGTTGCAGGACTGGAATCAGTTGGGGCGCTATCGCCAGGCGAATCAGGAGTTGAAAAAGCAACTGGTGCCAGCCGGCCGCATCGTCTTCATGGGCGATTCGATCACAGATTTTTGGAAGCTGGAGGAATCGTTCCCCGGCAAGCCATATGTGAACCGCGGCATCGGCGGCCAGACCACTCCGCAGATGCTGGTCCGCATGTATCCCGAGGTGATTGACCTCAAACCGGCGGCGATGGTGTTGCTGGCGGGCATTAACGATGTGTCGCGCAACACCGGTCCATCGACGGCCGAGATGATCCAGCAGAACATCATGGCGATGACGGAACTGGCGCAGCATCACGGGATCAAGGTGATTCTGTGCTCGGTAATGCCGGTAAGCGACTATCCATTCCTGCGGTCGCAGGCCGCGCCGCCATCGGCGACCGGTCGGCCAAGTCTAAAGATGACGGAGGGGCATCCGCCGGCCGACATTTTGAAACTCAATGCCTGGATGAAAGATTACGCCACGAAGGTCAACGCGACCTACGCGGATTATTTCAGCGCGTTCGTGGATGAGCGCGGCTGGTTGAAGGACGCCTATTCCGCGGACGGACTGCACCCCAATGCAGAGGGCTATAAGGTTATGACCAACGTGCTGTCCGCGGCGATTCTGAAGGCGCTTCCGTAGGCAGGGATTGATGAACAAGGAGAAGTCCATGAAGACTCTAGCGAAGTGGAACAAATATGGCGCGATGCTGCTGCTCACGGCGTGCGTCGCTTGGGGACAGATCGATCGCGGCACGATTCAGGGCGTCGTGACCGATTCTGCCGGACTGGTTTTGCCGGAAACGAAGGTCCAGGTGATCGGTGTCGACACAAACAGCACCACCGAACTGGCAACCAATGGAGAGGGTCTCTATACGGCCCCCAATCTTCCCGCCGGCAACTATCGCATCGTGTTCCAAAAGACTGGGTTCAGAACCTCGACACGCGAACCTGTGGAGGTTCGTCCACGACAGGCCATCCGCGTCGATGTGACGCTGCAGGTGGGCTCGGTTTCGGAGTCGGTCACGGTGACTGACCAGGCTCCTCTGTTGGATACGGCGACCATGAACAACGCCGCGGGGTTCAAGCAGGACCAGATTCAGAATCTGCCAGTGATCGTCGTCGGCACAAAGCGGGACGTCACCGCCTTCATAAACAACTTGCCTGGGACGTCAAACTCAAACACATTTACACCGAGCGTCAACGGCGCTCCCACGGGTAAGACCGAGACATTTGTAGACGGAGCACCGGCCAGCCAACGCATCATGGTGGGTGCATTCTCCGAAAACGGCCCGATGATAGAGCAGGTCGGTGAAGTGAGCGTCGTGGCAAACGCCTTCAACGCTGAATATGGAGGCTTCGGCAACTGGTTCACGAACGTGACCATCCGTTCGGGCACGAATCGACTGCACGGCAGCGTCTTCGATCACCTAGGTAACGACAAGTTGAATGCGCGGTCCTTCTTTCAGCCGCGCCGCACGCCCTACCGGCAGAACGAAGGCGGATTCACGCTAGGCGGACCACTGGTGATTCCGGGAGTCTACAACGGGAAAGACAAGACGTTCTTCTTTGGTAGTCTCGGGGTCTTCTATTCCCGCTACGGAGCAAGCGGCAATATCATCACCATCCCGACGCGCGAGTTCTTAAATGGCGACTTCAGCGCTTTGCGAAATGCCGCAGGACAGATCCCGATTTTCGACCCCACCACGTCCGCGCCGGACGGGAACGGAAGCGTGGTTCGAACGCAGTTTGTGGGAAATGTGATTCCAGCGACGCGCATCAGTCAGATCGGGAAGACGGTCGCTCAATACATGCCCGCGCCCACTCTGCCAGGCATCGTCAATAACTTTAACAGCAAGGCCGCCGCGACGTGGCCCTTCTACAACACATTTGTTCCGCTGCTCAAAATCGACCACAGCCTCTCTTCGAAGCAGAAACTATCGGGCAGTTACACGTATCAGAAGCGTCCGCGAATTATCTGGTCGGGCGGTATGACGGACGCTCCCGCGTGGGGTCAGT
This sequence comes from Acidobacteriota bacterium, assembly GCA_039931205.1. GTDB lineage: Bacteria > Acidobacteriota > Terriglobia > Bryobacterales > Bryobacteraceae > Palsa-187. The sequence continues at coordinate 1,967 of JBDTSJ010000044.1, read as the reverse complement.
CGCAGACGAATCCGCTGGACAACGTCTTCGATCAAATCGCGAACAGTTGGAGAGTCCGGCTGAATCATGACTACGTCTTGAGTCCGACGGTCATCAACCATCTGACGCTGTCACTGGACCGTTACTACAATCGGGGCCTCAACAAGACCAACGGTCAGGGCTGGGATCAAAAGCTCGGCATCACGGGCATCCCCGCCGACACGGGCGCGTTCCCACAGATCAACTTCAGCGGCGGGGCGGTTTCTCCGGCGCAGCTCAATCGCGGCTATGACGAAAATTGGCGTGACGTGCGCTATTCCATTATCGAGAACCTGACCATGATTCACGGGAAACACACCATTAAGGCAGGTTTTGAAATCGATCGGGACCGCATCAACCGCCGCTTCCTCGGAGGCGCTCAAGGTATCTTCACATTCACGAATTCGCTAACGAGCCAACCGAACTCGCCGAACTTCGGCACATGGGGCAATTCCTATGCAAGTTTCCTGCTGGGGGCGGTCGGCACCTCGCTTGCCGACATTCAACCCACGTGGGGTGCCCGCTTCATCCGCTACGGCCTGTTTGTGCAGGATGAGTGGCAGGCCACGCGTAACCTGTCGATTTCCTACGGACTGCGTTGGGACTACAACCCCCCGGCGTCCGAAGTGCAGGACAAGATATCGAGCTTCCAACCGTACCTTGCAAATCCCGCCGCCGGCGGACGGTTGGGCGCGCTGGCATTCATCGGCTCGGGAGCGGGTCGTATTGGTGGTAATTTCCAGGACGGCTGGAAAAAGGGTTTTGGTCCCCGACTGGGCATCACCTATCTGCTACACAACAAAACCGTGATTCGTGCCTCGGCGGGGATCAACTACGCCGTATCGGGCAATAGCGCGGTTCCCCCAACGGCCGGCTTCTCCAACACGCCGTCGTTCAGTTCCCCCGATGGCTATACGCCCCTTTACTACCTGGAGTCGGGTACGTTTCCGCAGAGCTTCCAGCGTCCGCCCGCCTTGGACCCGTCGTTCTCAAACGGCCTGGCGATCAGCTTCATTCCTCGAACTGGGACAAGGCTTCCGCAGACTGTGAACTACACGTTCGGCATCCAACGTGAGATCATGCCCAACACGACGATCGAAGCCAACTACATCGGCTACAAATCGACGCACCAGGGTCTTTCGACCAACTACAACTACATGCCGCTCGACAATTTGAAGTACGGCAATCTGCTGCTGCAGCCAATCACGTCGACGGCCGCCTCGCAGGGAGGCTTCATTTCGCCATTTGCCGCGTTTGCCTCACAACGCGGCGCAAACACCGTTTACCAGTCACTGCGTCCCTATCCGCAGTACACTGCGGTCACGACGGGTGGTGGTGTATTCTTTGGCGGCGGTCAGGTCAGCGGTGTGGCAGATCCGGTTGGCCAGAACTTGTATAACTCGCTCCAAGTGAAGGGGACCCATCGCTTCTCGAACGGGCTATCTCTGTTCGGTTTCGCGACTTGGTCCAAGAGCTTCACTCTGATTCAGGATCAATACCCTGGAGTTCGTCTCTTCCAACAGGACGTGCAGCCTGCCTTCAGCTATAGCTTCAGTTGGACCTACGATCTTCCGTTCGGACGAGGCAAGATGCTGAATCCAAGCTCGCGCGCCGTCAACGCCGTGGTCGCGGGATGGCGCATCAACGGTTTCGTGAAGTACAGTTCGGGCGTGCCGCTCAGCGTCGCGGGAGGCGCGGGGAACCTCGGCGCGGTCGGGTACGGGCAGCGCGGCAATGCCGTTCCCGGTGTCTCTCCGTATCTAGTGACAAATCCCGCGGACTTCGATCCAGCGACTAGCCGTTATCTGAATGCCGCCGCGTTTACCACGTCGACAGGATTCAACTTCGGCAACCTCGCGCCGACGTTGAGCTGGGCGCGCGGCTTCTGGGACAAGCAGGAAGCACTCACGATCGGGCGCACGTTCCGGATCAATGAACGTTTTAGTTTC
>JBDTSJ010000043.1:0-67307 GCA_039931205.1 Acidobacteriota bacterium | reverse complement strand
TTTAGGAACTTTCTACTTTGCTGGGATTAGGAACTTTCTACTTTGCTCCGACAATGGAAGGAGGGGGCCTGGAAGCTGGCGAAGTCGAGCAGTGCCAACTTCGCGATTTCGGCGTGGAGTTCGGGGAGGGGTTCGCGGCGGCGGCTCCGCATGCGCGCGAGGGTGACGTGAGGGCGATAGATGCGCTGTTCAGGGGCGATTCCGAGCGGCTGCAGGGCGCGGTCCGTGGCGGTGGCGAGGGCGTGGAGAGACTCGGTGCGCTCCACCGCGGCGAAAAGCGTTAGGGGAAAGCGGGGGCTGGGGAGCCAGCCCAGGCGGAGGATGGTGATGTCGATGGGGTGGCTGACGGCAACGGACGAGAGCGCCTGCACCAGGTCTGAGAGGCGCGGCTGGGGGTATTCGCCGATGAACTTTGTGGTTATGTGGAGTTTTTCTGGCGGGGTCCAGGCTAGCTTGGCGAGGGGGCGCAAATGGTCGATTAAGGCAATGAGGGCGGGGCTGGCGTGCTGCGGTAACTCGATAGCGGTGAACAGACGCATGGAGATTCTATTTTAGGGGAGCGTAATAAAATAGAGTGTGCGGTTTCAGCTTCGCTGTCTTCGATTCACGTTCCGGGCTCGGGGGAGCTTCACGTTTCCTACGCCGGCGTCGAATAAGCTTCGGGGGGCTATCGGCATGCGCTTGCGGGAACGAACGGACGACGCCTATCTCCGCTTCTTTGCGCCGGTTGCGAACCAGGGTCCGAGCGGATTGGCCGATCCGCCGCGGCCCTTCGTGCTGCGCTCTGAACACCTCAATGGCAAGACATTCGCGAGTGGAGACGACTTTCAATTCGATCTGCATTTGTTTGACTTGCGGTTTCGGTGGGCGGAAATCTTGCAAGAATCCCTACAGGAAATTTCGGCGGGCGGGTTGCAAAGCGTGGCGGCGGAATCTATCCAACTCTCGCTCGCGGCGGAGCGCAGCTCTGTGGACCAACTACGGGTACGCTTCCTTACGCCGACCGAGTTGAAAGCAGGAGGCACGCTGGCCAAGACTCCGGAGTTCGCGATTCTCGCGGCACGAGTGCGGGACCGGCTCAGCACGTTAAGCCAGGTATACGGCGAGGGTCCCTTGGCGCTGGATTTCGCGGGCTTCGGCGAGCGAGCCGCGAAAGTGGTCATGACGCGCTGCGACATCCACCCAGTGGAGGCGGACCGGCGTAGCGGACGCACGGGGCAGATGCATTCGCTGGGCGGGTTTGTTGGCGAGGCTCATTATGCAGGTGAGTTGGCCGAATTTCTACCTTTCCTGCAAGTGGCGCAGTGGACCGGAGTAGGCCGGCAAACGACCTGGGGAAAAGGCGCTATCGCGGTAGAAGCATGAGTGTTGTACACTATTCCCGAGGTACTCCGCATGAAACGACTCGCCCTGCTCGCGCTCACTCTCACCGTCTCCCTATGGGCCGCTGATTTTTGGGCTAAGCCCTACGCCGAGTGGAACGACAAAGAATTACAGTTGATGATCACGGATTCTCCGTGGGCGGATCGAATGGCGGTGGAGACGGGGCAACGCGGTGCGATCGGCAACGCCGATGACAAAGGCGGAGCGATTCAAGGCAATCTGACCGCTCCTATCACTGTGGTTTGGGCAACGGCACTGCCGGTAAAACAAGCCATGGCACGTCTGACGCCCGGTCCCGCGGCCACGGCAATGCTCGAAAGGCAGGAGACGTCCTACGTTCTGAGGTTGGTCGGCTTCCCCGGATCTGTCCGCGGGGCGGCCTTGGACACAGCAAAATTAACCGCGGAAACCACGATCAAAGTCAAAGGCAAGCCGGATCTGCATCCCGCTGATATTCAGATACCTGGCGCGGCCCCGGCGGCAGCAGCCGGTGGAACTCCGGGCAGAGGCGGACCCGGTGGCGGCAGGGGTGGACCCGGCGGCGCGACGTTCGAGATTTTCATGGTCTTCCCGAAGACCGCCAACTTCAGCGTGGACGACAAGGAAATAGAGTTCGCGACGAAGGTGGGGGCGATGAGCATCCGCAAGAAATTTAAGCTGAAAGACATGCTCTACAACGGCAAGCTTGAGATGTAGTTTGGGCGCGCCCTTGCCGCGCGCATTTTACGATCGGCCCGCGGAAGTGGTGGCGCGGGCTCTGTTGGGGAAAATGTTGGTTCATGGTGCGGCACAGGCTCGCATTGTGGAGACGGAAGCTTACCTTGGTTTGAGGGACCGCGCCGCGCACGCATGGCGCGGTCCTACTCCACGCACGAAGGTTTTGTTTGGACAGCCGGGGCATGCCTACGTGTACCTGATCTACGGCATGTACGAATGCTTAAACATCGTCGCGGAGGGCGAAGGCAGTCCCGGGTGCGTGTTGATTCGAGCACTGCAGCCGGTGGCGGGAGTGGTAGCTATGCGGCGCCGCAGACCTGCCGCGCATCGCGATGAGGATTTGGCGAACGGCCCGGGAAAGCTTACGCTGGCGATGGGAATCACGCGCCGGGATAACGGCGCGGACGTGACGCGGGGGCGGCTGACGGTGTGTGAATCGAGTGTTGAAGGCTTCGAGGTAAGCGTGTCTGCGCGCGTCGGCATCCAGCATAATATCGATTGGCCGCTGCGCTTCTTCATCGCGGGGAACGCGTGCGTCAGTCGCGCGCGGTAACAGTGACTAGTCTTCTGAGACTGTGGGGCGGTAGATGTCGTGCAGGCGGAGGAGGCCCAGGCATTTGCCGGCGGCATCCACCACGGGGAGGACGGAAATTTGCGAGGGGCGATCTTCCATTAGTAGGAGCGCTTCGTTAAGAAGTGCATCGGGGCCTACCGTAAGCGGGGATTTTGTCATGGCCGCAGCGGCTCGAAGGGTTCGGATATCGTCGTGGGATTCAAACGCCCGGCGCACGTCGCCGTCGGTGACAAGGCCGATCAAAGCTCCTTCAGGCGAGACGACGCAGGCTGCCCCTAGCGCGTGGCGGGACATCTGGATCACTACGTCCCGCAGCGAATCATCCGGCGAAACCACAGCGATTTCGGGAGCCCAGTGCATGGCATCCTGGACGCGCAATTTTAGCGTTCGCCCCAACTGCCCGCCGGCATGCAGATGCGCGAAGTCCGCTGCCGTGAATCCGCGAGCCTCCATCAGAGCCACCGCCAGCGCGTGTCCTACGGCCAGAGCCACGGCGGTACTGGCGGACGGCATGAAACCGTGGGGATCGCCCTCGCGCGCGACGGAGGCGTCCAGTACGACGTCCATCTCGCGAGCGAGCGGTGATGCCACGTTTCCTAAGATGCCCACGAACTGTCCCACGAACTGGCGCAGCGCGGGGATCAGCCGCAATAGCTCGGCGGTCGACCCGCTTTTCGAAATCATCACCGCGGTATCGCCTGGCTGGCAAATTCCCAGGTCCCCATGCGAGGCTTCCGAAGGATGCAGAAACACTGCCGGCGTGCCGGTACTTTGAAACGTGGCGGCCAGATGACGGGCCAGATGCCCGGATTTCCCAATGCCGGTGAAGATCAACTTGCCGGGCTGGGCGCGGATCAACGCGACGGCCGCGGGGATACTGGCATCCATGCGGGCGGCGGCGGCAAGAATCGCCTGCGCCTCGGTTTCCATTACGTTGCGGGGGGCGGACACTCTCGCGTTACTGTAGCATTTTTGTCCCCAGGCGTTTTTTGCGAACGACCCGGCGTATCTGTTACGCTTGGACCGTTTGGCCCATCCCTCTTCCGATTCAGCCGCAACCTCTGCCATGGACCCTGCCTGTCTTAAACATTCCGATTTGCCGGGTACTTCTAAGCTGTTCTCGGATTTCCTGTATGACTTCGCGCGAGTGTCCAAGTTTTACGCCCATGATCCCGCGCAAGACGGGTCCTATGAGGCCGCTGCGGCGCAGATTCAATACCCGGCGGAACGGCGCGCTGCGATGGCCGCTGCGTTAGCCGCCCAGAATCCACCCAGCGAGTTGCTGACGCGCTTCGCGCAACCGAATACGGTAGCCGTGGTCACCGGACAGCAGGTGGGACTTTTCGGAGGGCCGGCGTACACCATTTACAAGGCGCTGACGGCCGCCAAACTGGCTCAGAATCTTACGGCTGGTGGAATCTCCGCCGTGCCGATTTTCTGGATGGCTACGGAGGATCACGATTTCGCCGAAGTAAATCACGCCTGGGTGTTCGATGGCAACGGCCACACCGCGAAGGTGGGCGTAGAGGCGTCCGCGGAATGGTCGCGCACGCAGAAACCGGCGGGGGTATTTCCGCTGGAGCAGCCTCCCATCGAGGCGCTGCGGGCGGCGCTGAGCGGATTTCCTTACACCAAGGACGTGATCGCGGCGGTGGAAGAGGCTTACCAACCGGGCGCGACGCTGGGTTCCGGATTTCGGGCTCTGGTGCTGAAATTGTTGGCTGGCGTCGGGGTGCTGTTACTCGACCCTCTGGATCCGGCGATCCGTGCGATCGGCGCGCCGCTCATGGCGCAAGCAGTAAAGGCGGCGCCGGAGTTGAAGACCGCGCTGCTGGAACGCACCGCTGCCCTGACTGCCGCGGGTTATCATGCACAGGTTCTGGTGGATGCCAAGACGTCGCTCTTCTTTCTGCTGGAAAATGGCGAGCGCAAGACGCTGCGCTTGAAAGACTCGGAATGCGCGGCCTTGGCGGAGCGAGCGGCGGCGGTCTCGCCCAACGCGCTGCTGCGTCCGGTGTGGCAGGATTTCATGCTGCCGACCGTGGCGTATGTGGGCGGTCCCGGCGAGTTGGCGTATTTCGCTCAGTCCTCCGTGTTGTATGAGAAGCTGTTGGGCCGGATGCCGGTGGTGCTGCCTCGTGCGTGTTTCACCCTGCTGGACGCACGATGCGAGAAACTGCTGAAGCGGTTTGGATTAAAGCTCACGGACGTAATGGTCAACCGGGACCGGTTACGCGAGCGAATCGCGAAGACGCTTGTCCCGATGACGTTAGTTGCCGAGTTCGAAGCCACGGCAGCCGAGACCGCGCGTGGTCTGGACCACTTAGCTGCGAGTTTACAGAAGTTCGATCCCACCCTGGCCGCGGCCACGGCCAAGAGTCGCACCAAGGTGCTCTACCAAATCGAGAAGCTGCGGCGCAAAGCCGAGCGCGAAACGCTGCGCCGCGACGCACATGCTTCGGCGGATGCGGCCTATTTGGGTGCCCTGCTCTACCCCGAAGGCCACTTGCAGGAGCGCCTCCATTCGATCCTGCCGTTTCTGGCCAAGTATGGGCTGGACCTTGTGGATCGCCTGTATGAGCAAGTGAAACCGGAGTGCCCGGATCACCGCATCACGACCCTGTAAGCTCCACCGCTTCTGCTCGCGATCCTCAAAGATAATTGAAGAACCCGCAAGGGTGCTCCGTCTAAGATAATCGAGAACAGTCACTGAACGATCACGCACCCAGCAGGGAAATTCTCGAGGCGTGCCGCCTGGGGGACCGGGATGCTCTTCGTGTGCTTTATGAGATTTACAAGGACAAAGTCTACTCCATCGCGCTGTATTATTTTCACGGCGATCAAGCCACGGCGTGCGACATCCTGCAGCAGGTGTTTCTAAAAGTAATGACCGGAATCACCCATTTTCGAGGCGATGCGGAATTTTCGACGTGGCTATATCGGCTGGTTGCGAACACTTGCACGGATCGCCGCCGCAGCGCCGTCCGGCGCGAGATTGGAACGGATGCGGCGGACCTAGCGCGCGTGCCCGTGCCGGGGCCGCAAGAGGACGAAGTGGTCCGGGCCGAAGAGGAGGCTCGCGTGCGGGCTGCTGTTTCGTCGCTTCCGGAAAAACTGCGCATGCCGGTGCTGCTGCGTTATTTCGAAGAACTCTCTTATGAGCAGTTGGCGGCGGCGCTCGAGTGTTCGGCAGGAACCGTAGCGTCGCGGCTCAATCGAGGGCATCAACTGCTGCGCGAGAAATTGGGGAAGCGATGAAGCCGGAAGAGTCTCCCATTCCGAAGGGCGCTCTGCCGGTGGTGAAGGCTCCAGAGGAAATCTGGACGGCCATTGAGCGACAACTGGACCAGCCCGCACCGGTCTCGCCGATGTGGCGCTGGGCCATCGCGGCCCTATTCGTCGCAGGCGCGCTGGGACTGTTGTGGACTACGCGGCAACGGGCCGCGCTGGAAGTGGTTCGCGTAGCGGGTGACATCGAAACGTCCAGCCGTGTGGCCGAAGGTGAGTGGCTGGAAACCAACGGCGGGTCGACGGCCAGGATCACTGTTGGATCCATCGGAGTGGTGGAGGTCGAGCCCAACTCGCGCGTGCGCGTCATTGTCGCCAAGACGCAAGAGCACCGCTTGGAACTGGGGCGCGGAGCCATCGAAGCGACGATCTCTGCCCCGCCCCGTCTATTCTTCGTGAATACAGCGGCCACCACGGCCATCGACCTGGGCTGCGCATACCGCATGGAGTCTGACGAGGCCGGCAATGGATTGCTGCGCGTGAAGGTTGGGTGGGTTGCACTGGTTCGCGAAAACGGCACTGAAGTGATGGTTCCCGCCGGCGCCAGTTGCCGCGTGCGCGCGAAGAAAGGCTCCGGGACGCCGTACTTCGACGATGCTCCTGCGGCTCTGCTGGAGGCGTTGAACCGATTCGACGCCGACGGCAGCGGATTGACCGAGATCCTGGCGGCAGTGCGTGTGCGCGATACGTTGACGCTGTGGCATGTACTCGCGCAAGTACGGGGCGCGGATCGCGAACGGGTTTTCGATCGCATGGCCGCTCTGTCGGCGCTGCCTGGCGGAGTCGCCCGGGCGCAAGCGTTGGCACTAGATCCGCAAACTCTAAAGCATTGGCGGGAGGAACTGGTATGGACCTGGTAAAGATCGGCAGTTTGTTTGTCATCTTAGGCGCGAGCGCGCTTGCGGCGGACCTGAGCATCCAGATCGGGAATCCGGCGGGGGTCAAAAACGCGGATGTCCTGATTCGCAAGAATCCTGCGAATTTCGGTGTTCGCGTGCAGGGATGCACCCAACCAAGCGAGGCGCGATTCTCAGGCACGGCGGAGCGCAAAAGCCAACCCTCTGTCCCTCTCACGTTCGTGCCTGGGACTACGGCGGGGGAATATTTGGTCACGATTGTTCCAGCACTTCACGGCAAGTGGGTAGCAATGATTCAGGTGGAGTGTGCGGGTTCCAAGGCCGGAGCGATCGTCATTACGGACGCCGAACGGGGTTACGTCCGGGACGGGTCCAAATTCCTAACGCATGCGCCCTCAAAGACGGAAGTGGAAGCAGTATTGAATTCGATTGAAGGAGGTTCGCGATGAAGAAGCTAGCAGCAGTTTCGGCATTTCTCCTGGCGGCTTGGGCGCTGGTGGGCAAAGACCCCGGCACTCCAGTGACCGTGCACGAATGGGGTACCTTTACATCCGTGGCTCTGGACAACGGCGATCCGGCGCGCTGGGCTCCCTGGTCGGGTCCGCCGGATCTGCCTTGCTTCGTCTATCAGGCGCGAGATGAGCCTAAGGCTGCCCTGACGGGCCTGGTGCGAATGGAAACACCGGTCCTTTACTTTTATGCGCAGCAGCCAACCAAATTATCGGTGAGCGTGGATTTCCCGCAAGGTCTGATCACGGAATGGTATCCGAAATCCAACACCAGAGGCGTGAACATCGGGCCTAGCGTGGTCAAGAATCAATTGGTTCCCACAACGCCGAAAGGTGGCAGCATGCGCTGGGAAAACGTCGAAGTCTCTCCGGGGGCGCAATTCACGTTCCCGCAGAGCAGCGGAGCCAGCCATTACTTCGCCGCTCGCGCCACCGATGCGGCACCCCTTCAAATCGGTAACGAGAAAGAGAAGATGATCTTCTATCGCGGCGTCGGTGACTTTATGGTTCCCCTGCGCGCCCGATACCCAGGCGATGGCAAACTCGAAATCCGCAATGCCAGCCAGGAACCCATCCCGCTGGTGATCGCATTCGAGAATCAGGGTGACAAGCTGGGCTACACGATCCTGCATGACCTAAAAGATGAAGTCTCGATCATGCCGCCCGCGATGACGGGCGACATCTCGGCGCTCCACAAAGCGTTAGCGAAGGAATTGGTAGCTGCAGGTCTATACGAAAAAGAAGCCGCCGCCATGATCGAGACCTGGCGCGATTCGTGGTTCGAAGAAGGCACACGCGTCTTCTACATCACTCCGCGCGCCCTGGTCGATACCATCCTGCCATTAAAAGTTTCCCCGGCGCCCACGGCCACCGCCCGCGTATTTGTCGGACGCGTGGAAGTTCTCTCCCCGTGGACCGAGCAAACAATCCGTACGGCTGCCGAGCGCAACAACATGCGAAAGTTACTGCGTTTCGGCCGGTTCCTGGAGCCATTCCAAAAACAGTTGAATCTGAAGACGGGAGCGGTGGAAGCAGCGCGGCGGAAGATTATCACTGCGTTTAATAACGGCAGCCGCTGCGTTCAATAGATTACTGCAAGGCGACGGGCTGATCGAACACGACGTCGAGCGAAGAACCCTGGCGGAGTTCGACGTCGCGGCCGCGGGTAAACAAAACCTGGGCCAATCCGACGGCCGCGCCGGCCCCTGAGCCAATACCAGCGCCCCTGAGCGCGCCTCCGCCACCACTTCCCACCCGATTAATCATGGCGCCGAGCGCCGCGCCGCTTCCGGCCAAGATCGCCACTTGCCCGATGTCCTTACCGACACTCGATCCTTGCTTCACGGTGCCTTCGCGATCGATTACGCGCTGCCCATTCGCGTCGCCTTCCAGCGATGCCACGCGCGGCTGAAACTTGAATTGCTTGCCGCTCGGCATGGTTAAGGTTTCCAGGCGAATCTTGAGTTCCGCGCGGCCTTTGACCTTGCCCGCCCGCTGCACCATCGCGACCACACCCTGCACGTGACTGCCGACCGGCACTGCGATTCCTCCATCCACGGCGATGGGCGTGGAGGTCTGCATGTAGACGTAATCCCCCACCTGCGCCGTGCGGGAATTGATGGAGTTCTGGATGCGTAGCAGCACGTGCGCGCCGGTGGGAATGTCCGCGGCGTATCCGGTCAGACATAGAGAGGACGGGATCAACAAGAATGCCAGCAAGCGCATAACGATACTCCTTCTTCACCATGCTAACCCCGGCAGCGACCGAAAGTTGCCCCCGAGCATCATAATAGAGGTATGAAAATCGATATCCAGGGTATGCACTGCGATGCCTGCGTGCGGCGGGTTAGAAAGGCACTGGAGAACGTTCCGGGTGTGGAAGTACAGGACGTAACAGTTGGTTCAGCTATCGTGGCTGCCGACTTAACGCAGCAGCCTGCGGTCTTTGAAGCCATACGCAAGTCCGGCTATGAGCCAAGCGCAAACACTTAGTATTCAGGTGGGCGGCATGACCTGCGCTGCGTGTCAAACGCACGTTCGCACCGCGCTTGAACATACCGCCGGCGTGGCACAAGCCGCCGTAAATCTGATGAGTGGTGAGGCGACCGTTGTCTTTGACCCCGCGGAGGTGGCTGCCCCAGCGCTGCTCGAAGCTATCCGAGATAGCGGATATGACGCCGAGTTACTCTCCTCGGGCGCCGACGCCGTGCGCGAACAAGAAATACGCGAAGAGAAACAATCCGCGGAAGCCCGATCGTTGGCAGTGAAAGCCGGGGTCAGCATGGCACTGGGAGCGATCGCCATGTGGCTCTCGATGCAGTATATGCATCATCAGGGCGTGCAGTGGCTGCTGCTGGGAATGACGGTATTCGTCATAACGTGGGCGGGACGCCGCGTCTACGCCTCTGCCTGGAGTGGCCTTCGCCACCGCACCTCCGACATGAACACGCTGATCGCGTTGGGTACCGGAGTAGCGTTCCTGTATTCGGCGACGGTCACGTTGTTCCCGGATTTTTTTACGTCGCGAGACATTCCGCACGACGTTTACTACGAAGCGTCCATTCTCATTCTGGCCTTCGTCATCACCGGTCGCGCCATGGAGGAACGCGCCAAGCGCCACACTACCAGCGCCCTGCGAAAGCTGATGAGCCTGCAAGCTCCCACTGCCCGCATCGTGCGCGATGGCGTCGAAGCCGACATCCCCGTGAACTCTGTGCACCGCGACGACATCGTAATCGTACGGCCGGGCGAGAAGCTGCCCGTGGACGGGGAAGTCATCGACGGCTCCAGCTATGTCGACGAGTCTATGCTTACCGGCGAGCCGGAAGCAGTCGCAAAATTGGCTGGCAGTAAAGTGGTGGGCGGGACGCTCAATACGACAGGCAGCTTCCGCTACCGGGCCACCGAGTTGGGCGAAGCCAGCGTGCTGGCAAGAATCGTCGCCCTGATGCGGCGGGCCCAAACTTCGCGCGCCCCTATCGAACGCCTGGCTGACCGCATCAGCGGAATCTTTGTTCCTATCGTCCTAACCATCGCGGCCGTCACCGTAGCTGCTTGGGTCCTCACCGGCCACACCTGGACTGAAGGAGCGGTGGCCGCCGTGGCGGTGCTGATCATCGCCTGCCCGTGCTCCATGGGTTTGGCGGTTCCTACGGCTGTGATGGTGGCCAACGGCCGTGCCGCCGAAGCCGGGCTGCTGATCAAAGGCGGGGAGGCTCTGGAGAAGCTCCACAAGATCGATGTAGTCGTGCTGGATAAAACCGGAACAGTGACGGAGGGCCGCCCGCGCGTAACCAGCGCGGACATTTCCGACGAAGCCCTACGCTGGGCTGCTACTTTAGAGTCGCGCTCGGAGCATCCCCTGGCGCGAGCGATTATTGATTACGCAGCCACTCGCGCGCTGGTCCCGGCGGGAGTAACCAATTTCTCGGCGATTCCGGGTCAAGGGGTGGAAGGCATGGTGGAAGGCCACCGGGTCCACGTCGGGAAGGCTCCGAACTCTCACGTCCCCGCCCTGCAAGTTACTGTCGACGGGAAGCCTTCCGGAACCCTCACGGTCTCCGATCCTATTCGTCCCACCAGCCGCGGCGCGATCGAATCGCTACGCAACTTGCAAATCGAAGTAGTCCTGCTCACGGGGGACCAGGAATCCACCGCTCAAAGGGTGGCCGAGGGGGCGGGAATACAGAGAGTCATCGCCAACGTACTCCCCGCGGCGAAGCTTTCTGAAATCCAAAAACTGCAGCAGGAGGGCCACAAAGTAGCCATGGCCGGGGACGGAATCAACGATGGTCCCGCGCTGGCCCAGGCCGACGTCGGGTTCGCCATGGGGTCCGGCACGGGGGTGGCTATCGAAGCGGGTGATGTCACGCTGTTGCGCGCCGACCTGACGGGAATCCCGCAAGCCATCGTCCTTTCGAAAGCGGCGTGGCGAATCATGCGGCAGAATTTATTCTGGGCTCTGGCCTACAACATCGTCGCGATTCCAGCCGCTGCACTAGGCTGGCTCAACCCCGTAATTGCGAGCGCCGCCATGGCCGCGAGTTCCGTGAGCGTCGTAGCGAATAGCCTCCGCCTAAAACGGGTTCGCCTCTAGTAGAGAGCTCTTCGCATAACCTCTGTTGAACAGGTACAATCAACCGGAGGCACTTGCCATGAAGCAATTACCAACGAGGGGGTTCGTACAACCTTTCCTGCTAGCCACAACACTCACGTTCATTGCCGGCTGCTCCAGCAACCCTGCTGAACCGGTGGCCAAAACAGAAAAAGCGGTGGAAGCCGCGGAGAGCCCCGTCACCGGGAAAACCGCCTTCTACGAAATGTATAAGCTGGGCCGGGCGTGGGCTCCCGACATGGTGACGATCTATCTAAAAAGCGGCGTCATCGACGGAGTTGTGACCACGGGCAAGGACGGTGAGGCTGCGCTGTGGACCGCCCTCTTCGTTTCGCCGAGCAAAAAGGAGGCCCGCGAGTTCACATACCGGGCGGTCACCCAAGGCACAAAACGCAAAGGTGTTTCGCCGGGACCGGTGCAAGGCTGGGGAGGCCCCATTCCCAAAGCGCAACCCTTCACTACCGCCGAGATAAAACTCGATTCCAACGAAGCCGCTGCCAAAGCTTCCGAACCTGCCGCAGCGTGGCTCAAGGAGCATCCGGGCAAACCTGTGACTCTGTACCTCTACAAAGAAAGTCGCGTCCCGGCCCCGGTCTGGTCCGTGCTGTGGGGCGCGGAGAAGGATGGGTACCTGGTGATCGTGAACGCCGTCGACGGGACGATTCAGAAGTAGGAGCGCTACGCCGGAATCTTGAGCGACTGGCCCGGCTGAATCTTGTTGGGATCGTGCAGCAAATCGCGATTCGCGTTGAAGATTTTCATGAAGTCGTTGGCGTTTCCGTATAAGTCCCGGCTGATCTTGGACAACGTATCGCCTGCCTTCACCGTGTAAGTGCGTTCCGCCGCTTTTGCGCTTGCGGCGTTTGCACTTGCACTTGCATCCACCGTGAGGTCCGCGGTCAGCTCCTGCGCCCATTGGGGGTTGATGAGCTTGATCTGCTCCCATACTTTATTCTTGGCCTGCTCCGACGGCGCCACGCCCTGAATGAACAACTTGTCATCCTGGATGTGGACGTGACTGAGCCGCACTTGCTGCTGTTCCATGATCGTAAGTACGGAAGCGTACTTCTGCTTCATCTGTTCCAGCCGATTATCTGCCATAATTGCCACCTCGTGTAAAAGCCTTAGCTATTTGTAGAGTGACCAGAAATCAAACATGTTTCCGAGTATTTAGGGCTACGGCGGCGCGAATGAGAGTTATCAGAGCCTTCTCATTCACCTTGCCGCCTTCTCGGAAGTCGATGGCACGCCTCACTCTACCCTCGAGACTCGAGTTGAAGAGACCGGACGGGTCATCCAGCGAGGCGCCCTTGGCGAAGGTCATCTTTACGACACTCTTGTAGGTCTCGCCGGTGCAGATCAGGCCGTCGTGGGACCACACTGGGGTCATCCACTTCCACTCCTCGACAACGTGGGGGTCGGCTTGCTTGATCAAAGCGCGGAGACGGGCAAGCATCTCTCCACGCCAATCGCCTAGCTGCTGGATTCTCGCGTCGATGAGTAGAGGTGCAGACTCGTCGCTCTGGGAACTGTTCTTCTTTGTTATTTTCTTAGCTTTTTCCGCCATGTTTATTCTAAAAGTGTCGGAGATCTCATGGGTTAGATTTTGGGTTGCCAGTTCGGAGCTTCGATACCGAATTGCTGGGAGTACTCCGAGTTGAGCCGGGTCAAGCGCGTAACGCCACCAAAGGCTTCGAGTTCCCAGCGGAGGTGTTTGTCTCCCCAGTTGTATTCCAGCAGCTTTGGAGCGTCGGCCCGCGCCACTATTGTTTCGGTAACGTGCGGCGTGGGCGCCGCCACCGTGGTGAACTTTACCGTGGCTCCGACGGTAGCCAGGCTGCCATCGGCGTCAAAGGGGGCCCACTCGCGTAGATGCTCCGGGTCGGTTAGCGCCTGCCAGACTTTCTCCGGCGAGTGGCGCAGTTCTCTGACGAGAATTAGGGTCCATTGGTCTCCGTCCTTTCGAACGTCCGCGCCGCTGGCTGGACCGGGTGTGTACTGATCGCGATCTGTCATCTGGTTCACCGTGTCTTGGTTTTCGTTTTCAGTCCGGGAGTCTGCGCACGATTGCGGAGAGCTTGTCCTCGGTCGCGCCGTCGAGCGCGGTGAAGTACCACGCGGATTCGATGAGTTGGTGCGGCGCGCCCTTCTCGCAGGCAAGGTTCGCCTCCTGCGTGAAGCCGAACGTCATGTATTTCTTGTCAGCGCGGAAGAAGCAGACGGTTGTGCCGTCCTTCGAGTAGGCCGGCATGCCGTACCAGACGGTCGTCTGGAGAGCGGGAGCGCTGCGTAAAATGAGCGCGTGGAGGCGCGTGCCCATGGCGTTAAAGGGAGCCGGCATCGCGGCAATCTTCGCAAGGGCCCCGGCCTCGCTCTTGTCCGAGCGCGGGCGCGGGGCGGCCTTCTTCGTAGACGGATTCGCGGTCACTTTTTTCTCCTTGTCTTGCTTTTCGTTGGTGTGGATGGATGCATGCGGTCGAGGTGGCGTTCGAGAGCATCTACGTGAACGGACCAGAGCCGACGGAATGGAGCCAGCCATGCATCCACCTGCTGAAGTGGTTCTGGCTTTAAACGGTAGAGACGGCGCTGCGCGTCCACCGTGGATTCGACGAAGCCGGCATCGCGTAACACCCGGAGGTGCTTTGAAACGGTCGGCTGAGGCATACGAAGCTGACGCTCGATCGCACCAACCGACTGTTGTGACGAGACCAGGAGGCTAAGTATTGCGCGGCGGTTTGGCTCCGCAATGATTTCGAACACCGATTCCACTCTCTTTATATACTCCGGTTAGTATATACCTGTCAAGGACTATATGGACTGCACGGGCGGAGTGCGCGGCGTTCCACTGGTCTAACGGCCGTAAACGAGGATTTCTTTGCCAGTGGGGAGGATGACGCGCTCCAGTTTGATCACCTTCTCGCCGTTGGAGAGTTGGTAGCCGATGCCGGTGATCACGTCGCCCGTCTTCACGGTGGTCTTGGTCCAGCCGTTGGCCTCCATACGGCCGAGGGCCGGGCCACCGATCTGCCATTTCTCGGTGTTGCCGTTCGCGACGGGGACCGCAAGAGTGATCATCGGATGTGGATTGCCCCACTCGAAAACGACAACCGTACCCTTCACGGTGACCAGCCGCTGCTGGTTCACGGGCCATACATGATGTGCCGACAGCGGCATTTGGGCTGGGATCAGTGCAAGTGCGATCCAACTAAGAACACAGAAGGCTTTCATGGGTTGTTCTCCTGCGGGACGTTCTTTCTGCGAGGCTGGCCTCTCGCCTTTATTTTACACTCGACGATGCCTTCCGGCTGATTCACAATTTAGCTAGTGTTAATGTGCGACTATTCCGCTGAGTGGCCCTTTAGATCAGAACTGAAGGTGAGGCCGGACCAAAGACTCTATCACGGTAATTGACGCCTCTATCTTCTTAGTGAACTCCGGCTTGGCACTGGACTCAAAGCCTATATCTCGTGCCTTCCGACGTTCCTCGACGCCAAGGTCTGGGCCTTCGCCCAACATATCTTCCATGGCAAAAAATAGCTCTTTGGTACATTGCAGGAGTCCTTCACAGGCGGATCGCACATCCTTGCCGAACACAACCTCAGCTTCGAGGAGAACGGTATTGAACTCGGTGCGGGCATCGACGACAACTCTCCAGCGAACATTGCAGGCAGCAAGCCTGATCGCTCTTTGATGCTCCCGGCTCGCCTCCACAGGGAGCGCCGACTCTTGCTCGCCAACCGACAGGACCGGACTTCTAACCAGAGCCATTGCCTCTCGAATACTATAGGCCGATTTCAGGATTCGTCGCGCTAGATCGAACTGCGTATTGCCATGCAGTTGTCGCTTCCACGTTTGGAGTCCTAAGTAGGCGACAGAAGCTCCGACAAGTACGCACGCGGTTGTGACGCCGTCCTTAACCATGGCGACAATCTCGTTGGGTGTCATCGATGTAGTTTACCGCCACTTTGCGGAGCCAATGCGGCCGCAGCAGCGCTCTGGGATGCACGATTTCAGAAAGCCGCTGAGCAAGCGAGCAAGCTGAAAGTCTCCTAACAAACACGGATGTTTGCATATGTTTGCACGCCGGAGCCGAGGCAACTCAATGAAGAGCAAAGAGAGGAGTGGTAGCGCTAACGAGAATCGAACTCGTATTTAAGCCTTGAGAGGGCTCTGTCCTAACCGTTAGACGATAGCGCCACTAGATCCCCATTATATCTGCTTGGGAATGACTTGGGATGATATGTTAGTCCTCAGGATCTCAGCTTTCGCCTGGACCCACCGGAGGACGCAGTGGCCGAATTTGACGCCCGAAGTGGGGTGGATCGTTTATCCCAGGCTCCTCGCTGGCTGTTTGTGATGCTGTGTGCGTGGGGTCTCCTCACCAATTGGGCGATCGTACAAACGTGGCCAAATCAAATGTTTTCGGCGTGCAGGACATCACGGTTCTATACGCCGGAGGACGCCTGGCGGGGACGCCGCAGTTGTATGATAGCGGCGCGCTCCACGCGATCGAACGGGAGTTGATCGGAAAAGAGAGCGACGAGTTTCACTACGTGCGACTGCCGGTCGTCGCAGCACTCTACAAACCTGTCACATTTCTAACTTACGTCCAGGCGATGGTGATTTGGAAATTTCTGACCGTGATTGGGTTTGTATCGCTTGCGTGGATCTTGCCTTTGCCCGGAAAGCGTGCGGCCTTGCTGGCGACAGCCGCATCGTTAGGCGCTTTCAATGCGCTTCTATTAGGCCAGGACGTATGGATCGTCATGCTTGCCATCGCCGCCTTTGTGTACCTCATGGACAAAGGCAAGGATCGAACGGCCGGCGCGCTTCTGGGCTTTGCGGTACTGCTCAAGTACCATATCTTCCCTTTCGCTATCTTGGCTCTGCTGCTGCATCGCAAATGGCGAGCCGTGTCGATGGCAGGGGCCGTGACCGCAGCCGGCATCCTGGTAAGCTTCGTCCTGCAGGGGACGTCCTGGCCGACGCAGTACGCCAGTCTGCTGATGTCCAAAGGCGCCGTCGCCGCCATGTATATGCCTAACATCGCGGGACTGGCGGCAACATCGGGATTTGGCATGCCGGCCTATGTTCTGTTGCTCGCGATGGCCGCGGCGGGCGTCGTGATCATGGCTCGGCGTTCGTCAGCGCAATTCGCGTTCGGCGTCGCGATGTTCGCCGGAGTGCTGGCGGCTCCGCACGGCTACCTCTATGATTTCGTTATTTTCCTGCCGGCTCTGCTGCCCATAGCGGCGAACCATCCCTGGTTTGAATCACGGGCCGCTTTTTGGCTGCTGCCATTCCCGGCGGTTCCCCTGTTGGCGGGTATGGGCCTGTGGGGGCAAGTGCTCATCGTTTGCGCGGCGGCGGAGACCCTCTACTTCGCCTCCCAATTTGCCGTCAAGGAACAGAGCCGCCTTAACGCGACGACAGAGCTTTCACGTTGAGGACCACTTCCTGCTGGGTTCGATCGCGCACGTCCACCATCATCCCCGTCTGCCGGCACCCGTTCAAATCGTCCTCGTCATAGACATCGCACGGCGGATCGTCCAGCCACGCCGTCAGGATGTAGCGGCCCGCGGGGATCCCACCGATTTGAAACTGCCCGTATTCGTTGGCAAAGACTTGCTTATAGCTGTGCAGCCTGCCGCGCGGCGAATCCGGAATCAGCGCGATCGTCGCCCCAGGCCAATCCGGAGGCAGAAACGTCCCGCTCTGTGCCGTCGGTGGACCCTGCACTCGACCCAGCAAACTTCCACCGCGCGAGTCGATGACAATTTGGAATGGCAAGTTTGACGCCATCGAACTACTCAGTCCAGCCGCGCGCACGTCGACGCCCGCCGCGCGAACCTCCGAGAGGTATAGATCGTCGGGCAGATTCATGACGAATACGTCGTAGGTCTCCCCCGCCGCGAGCAACACGTCGAACTTCCCATTGTTCGGAGAAGGATTCAGAATCGCGCCCCGTTCGCTGCGCGGCTCCAGCACGATGCGGGCCGCGAACTCGCGCGGCAATGGATCCGCGCCATTGGCCGCCACCACTTCGCCCGACCATGGCCGCGCGGGCAGAACCACCAATTCCAGATCCTCAATATTCGAATTCGTAACCTGTAAACGGGACCGCCCCACCAACCTCTGTTGATCGGAGCTTGCATCGACCCACATCTGATATTCCCCGGGAGCCACGCCCGACATGTGGAATCGTTCTTCCTTGTCGAAGGTCAGATTCACCGGTACCGGCAACGTCCCGTTATTGGAAGAATCCAGGCGCTCCATCGTAATCGCCGCCGCCGTGATTGCCACGCCGGATAGGCCGTCCGTCACCCGCCCCGCCAGCGTCACGCGTTCCACGGGACGCATGTAAATATCGATCCCGCTGATGTCGTCGCCCTCGCGTAGACGCACGGGCACCGCTTCGCTCAACTTCAGAGTGTTGGGATAGAACGTGGTGCTGTAGGAGGGAACCGGCAGTTCATTCCCGCTGGAATCCAGACGTGCCTGGTCGTCCACCCCAGGACCCGTCTGATCGCCTTCATACGCCACCGCGACGAAATATGGGCCCGGAGCCAGGCCGTGCATGCGGTACTCGCCGCGATCGTTTGTGATCGTCGAGGCCACTCGCGTGAAGCCGTGCCGTCCCCGCAGGCGGTACTGCCGGTAGAGTTCGATGCGTACGCCCACCGCCGAATCTCCGTCTTCAAAGCGAATCTTTCCGCTCACAACGGACCACGGCCGCAGACGAAACGTGACGTTGGTAATCGTGTCGCCGCGCCCCAGCGCGAAGCGAGGAGGCATGCGGGTGGCGCCTCTGCGAAATGTGGTGGTACTGAGGTAGCCGTCTCGTTGCGCTGTCAGGGAATAGTTCCCCGGCTCAATATCCCGCAAAACAAAGTTTCCGCGGTCATCGGTCTGCGTACCCAGCGCCGGGCGTCCCGCTTCCAAGGGACTCAAGATTACCTGAGTGCGCCGCAGAGGCAACCCGTTGGCGTCCGCAACGACTTGTCCCTCAATCCGCGCCGCTCGTCCCGCCGGACCGGCCAACGGTGAGCCTGGACGCGGGGGCGTCTGCGCCAAAGCGCATACTTCAACCGCGCAGACTGCGAGGACGCAAAGCCTCATCTTCAATCCAAAGACGCTGAAACCCGGCCCGGCGTGCAGGCTTCAATAGGTTTCGATGGTAGGCGCTTCCGGGGCGCGCGTGCGGATCTTGAAGTGATAGACGGCAGCTCCGGTGAGAAGCGTGAGGAACGTAGCCAGCGCAATATACGGCTTGAGCACGATTCCCTGGTACGTCATCCAAATCCCGACCACGGCAAACAACACCGGAAACGCAGGATACGCGAAGCTGACGGCGCGTAGCTTCTGCCATCCCGGCCGCCGCCGGAAATGGAAAATCGATAACACGCTCATGACAGTGAATATGTTGAGCGTCATTCCGATATACAACACTAGTTGCGGAAACGGTGTCATCGTCATCAACATTGTGGCCACCGCCTGCGCCACGATCGCCGCCACCGGTGTATGGAAACGCGGATGGACCTTGGCCGCCACGGCCGGAAATGCCCCATTGCGCGCCATCGCAAAATATACGCGCGGGCCAATGGTTACCATCGCGTTCACGGTCGACATCAGTGACATCGCCATCAGTCCCGCGAATACCCCGGCTCCCACCGGGCCGAACAAATGCGAGGCGGCGAAGGACCCCACAGCCTCCACATTCTTCATTTCATCCAAAGGGGCCGCGTACATGAAAACGGTGTTTAGCGCCAGGTACAACGCGGTTACCAGCACGGTCCCTACGCCCAACGCCAGCGGGAGCGTGTGCGAGGGACGCCGCAATTCCTCGGCGACATAGGTGGCGGCGTTCCATCCACTGTAGGCGACGTAGACCCACACGAGGGAGATCGCGAACTGCTCCACCAGAGGCGTCGCCACATCCCTTGTGGCGGCCCTGGAAAGGTTGGCCATGTGGCCGTCCCCGATGGTGAAGCCCAGAATAATGAAGGCCAACAATACGATTACCTTCAGACCTGTGAGGACATTCTGCACTCTGGCGGCCCTTTGCACTCCGAACACGTTCAGCAGGGTGAACAATGCAACCAGAATGCAGGCCACCACCTGCGCTCCGCCGAATCGTAGAGAGTATTCGCCGGACCCCAGGATTACCCGTGCATTGGATTCCTGCAGGGAAGGATAGAAGTGTCCCAAGTATTCCGAAAACGCCAGCGCCGCTGTGGCAATCGGAGCGGAGAATCCCGCAAAGAACGAGGCCCAGCCGGTCATGAATCCCCAGGTGGGACCGAACGCTTTGGTGAGATAGACATACTCGCCACCGGAACTGGGAAAGTTCACGCCGAGCTCGGCGTAACACATGGCTCCCATGAAGGCGCAAATCCCGCCGAGGACATAGATCCAAAGAATCAGTTCAGGGGAGCCAAGCTGCGCGGCAAGAAAGCCGGTACCGGTGAAGATCCCGGTGCCGATCATGTTCGAGACAACCAGTGCGGTGGCGCTTACCAACCCTAACTGGCGTAGCAGCGTGGGCCGGGATTGCGGTCCTGGTGTGGGCAAGGTTTACGCTCCGTGGCACTTCTTGTACTTCTTACCACTACCACATGGGCACGGATCATTTCTGCCGACCTTCGCCGCAGGCGTAGCGGCGACAGGCGCGGCAGCCTCGGGTTCCTCCGCCGCACCTTCTTCGAACACGGGACGCATGCCGTTCAAACGCAGACGTTCATCCAGCGCGAACATCACCAGTTCGGTCTCGCTGGAATCCAACTGTGCCAGTTCTTCGATCCTGCGCAGCATACCCTTCACGCGTCCGCGCGTGGTCTCGCCGGGCATGGCCAGAGCATAGGCGAACAAGGCGTCTTCCCGAACGTCATCAAATGGTTCATCGCGATCGAAGTAGCTCGCGATCTTCTCGGCCTGCCGCGTCAATTGGAAATATCCAGCGCCGCGCAGCGCCTGACGGACGATCTCCGGTTCAGGATCGCCCAAATGATCCGGAAAGAATTTCGCAAACGGCTCGAACAAACTCCGCCACATGGCTTCCAGAGCTTTCGCGCGGGTCACCTTCTGCTGTGGACCGCTCTCGTGATACAGGGCCTCGATGGCTTCGCGCGCAGGTTCCTGGTCCGCTACGCCATACAACCCGACGGCTGCCCCGCCCCGCTCGGCTGCTTCCTTGGTGGAATCCTTCACTATTGCGACCATCAGGTCGCGAATCGTCGCATCTTCCGTGACGTCCGCCAGGGATGCCCAAGCCCGCCCGCGGACCTTGGGATCCGGATCGGTCTGCGCCAGTTGCAGCAAGGCCGCTTTCGCCTTGGGACCTAGCTCATGATTGAAGAACGAATGGGCAGCGGCTCCGCGAGTGTCCGTATCGGGCGAGCCCAGCATGTCCACGCGCTCCGCGTCCGTCAACAAGTCCAAAGCCGGGATATCGGTCTTGGGATACTCCTTCAGGATGTCAATGGGCTCGGGTTTGTACTCCGGTTCCGGAGCGTCCAGTTGCTCGATGGCGTAAGTGATCTCGCGCGTGAGTTCGACGTCATCGGCCGGGATCTGCGCCAGCATCTTTTCGAGAGCGGGCCGCGCCGCGGAGTCGCCATATAGCCCCAGGCAAAACGCGCCGTCCCCGGCGTCGTACTCCAAGCGGTCCAGCAACAGAGCCAGCACGCGTGGATCGCGCACCCGCAGCCCCGCGAGCAGGAAAGCTACGTCGGAGCCCGATTCCTCGCCCAACTCTTCATACACCGCCAGAAGGGGCTCGATGGCCTCCTCTTTATACGGCAGCAAGGCCTGTATCAGCTCGTCGCCGACATCCTCCGGATTCCGCCGGATGATCGCCATGTACAATTCAAGCGCCCCAGGAGCGTTCCAGGCGCGCAGCAAATCGACCAATACCTGATCGATATCAATTTTGTGTTCGGGATTTTCCTCGCGGCCAAAGGCCAATACCTCCGCCGCCGCGGACGGGCCGCGGTCGAGCAGAGATTGGACTAACCGGCGATCGACGCCGATAAAACCGCGAGCCGCTGCATCGAGAAGCTCCCCTGCGGGTATCTCGCTGAAGCGGCTGGGATCGTAAACCGGCAAGACCGTTTACTCGGCTTCTTTTACAACGTGAACGGGCACATCGATGGACACTTCACGATGCAGACGCACCGTGACTTTGTGGTCGCCCAGCGCCTTGATCGGCTCGTCTAACTGAACCTTCTTGCGCTCGATGTGATAGCCCTGTTTCTCCAGAGCGTTGGCGATATCCTGCGCGGTAACGGAGCCGAACAATTGATCGTTCTCCCCGGCGCGCTGGATGATCGTGATGGAAACCGATGACATGATCTTGGCCAGATCCTGTGCATCCCCAATGACCTTCGCTTCTTTGCGCAGGTGGGCTTGGCGTTCCTGTTCGACGATATTTTTGTTGGATTCCGTGGCGGCCACCGCCAGACGGCGCGGCAGCAGGAAATTGCGGGCGTAACCGTTAGCGACCTTTACCAGGTCGCCTCGGCTGCCTAACTTTTCGACTTCTTCTCTTAAGATGACTTCCATGGAATTTACCTTTAGATAGACGAACTGAACGGCATCAGTACGATGTTGCGGGCCTGTTTAATGGCTTCCGCCAACCGCCGTTGATGCGGCGCGCATACGCCGGAGATCCGGCGCGGAGTGATTTTGCCACGTTCGCTGATGAAGCTGGATAGCAGGCGAACGTCTTTGTAGTTGATGTCGTCGATCTTATCGACGCAGAACCGGCACATCTTTTTGCGCCGGAAAAATTGCTTCTTACCCCCGAAGGCTTTGTCGCCGCCGGTGGGGCGCTGGGACGCGCTGATCGGTCTACCGCCTCTTTGTTCGGCCATGACTATTCTCCTCCTTCTTCAGTAACCGCCGCGGTTACGGGTACCTCAGGCGCGGAATGGGCTTCGGGTGAGGCATGACCCGGTGCGGGATGCGCCGGAACGACGGGCTCTCCCGGAAGGGCAGCCGCCGGTGCCGCCGCGCCAGGCATGGATAGCCCGGGCATGGCCGGTGGAGCCGCCTGCGGTGGAGGTCTGCGGGCCGCGCGCTTCTCGCGATGCTTGCGCCGCTTGTCGATCTTCTTCATCCGCAAGTCCAGGCGAACCGTGATGAACTTGATCACCATGTCGGTTACGCGCATACGGCGTTCCACTTCGTGAATCGTTTCCGGATTCGCGTGGAAACTCAGCAACACGTAGTTGCCTTCGTTGTATTTCAGGACCTTGTAAGCCAGCTTGCGGTTGCCCCATTTTTCTTCTTTATCAATGATGCCTCCCGCCTGCGTAATCAGATCTTTCACCTGCCCGATATAGGCATCCACCTCTTCGATGGGTGCATCCGGCTTTATGATGAATAACTCCTCGTAGGTTCTCATTCTTCCTCGTTTTTAAGCCTGGGGCGCGGCGATTCATTAAATTTCGCCATGGCCTTAGCGGCGCCTTCGGCAATTATGGTTTCCACGGCCTCCGTTGAGCGGAGGACCATTTCTTCCACTTCCTGCATCTGTGCCCGTTTAAACTTCCCAAGCACGTACTTCGCTCCATCCCCATACGGAGTTTCGGGACGAATCCCGATCCGCACACGGATAAACCGGTCCGTGCCCAGGTTTCCGATCAAACTCTTCACGCCGTTATGGCCCGCCGCCGATCCACTATTGCGGATGCGCAGCGTGCCCCACGGCAAATCGAGCTCATCGTAAACTACTATCAAATTCTCACCGTAACGCTCCGGACTAATGCCGTAGCGCTCCAGCAAGGCCTTCACCGCCGGACCGTTCACATTCATGAACGTTTGGGGTTGGGCTACGGCTACCGGCTTTCCAGCCACCGTACCGACCCCTACCAGCGACATGTTCTCTTTCCGGCTGATGCGGATTGAATTCCGCTCCGCCAGTTGGCCGGTTACCAGGAAACCAAGATTATGCGGCGTGAACTTGTATTCCTCGCCCGGGTTCCCCAAACCGACCACAAGAAAATCCGCTGCCATACCGGCAGACTATTTCTTCTTCTTGTCGTCGGGCTTCTTCTCGCCCTTCTTGGCGTCCGCGGCCGGGGCATCTTCTTCCTTTTTGCCCTTCTTGACCACTTCCGGCTCGGCGCCCTTGGCAGCTTCCGCACCTTCCACCGGCGCGGCGACTTCTTCCGCCTTCACCGAGACCACGTGCGAGATCACCGCGTCCGCCGGGCTCAACAAAACCATGGAGCCTTTTAGAACCACGCCGGAGGCGCGTACCGCTTGCCCCAGCATCAGTTCCGTCACGTCGACGACAAACTCTTCCGGAATATCGTCCGGCAAACATTCGATCTCGATTTCGCGGGTAATCACTTCGTGCAGGCCGCCCTGCAGCTTCACGCCCTTAGGCTCGCCATGCGTGTGCACCGGAACCAACACCGTGATGCGCTTGGTCAAGTCGATGCGCTTGAGATCGGCGTGCAGAATGTTGTCTTTGATCGGGTCAAGCAACCAATCCACGATCATCACGGGGCTGTTCTCCACGCCCTTGATATCCAGGTTGAAAATCGTATTGTGACCCGACTTGCTCTTGAGGATCTTGGTGATTTCCTTGGGGCTGACGCCCACCGCCACGGATGCGCCACCAGCGCCGTAGACCACCGACGGGATCGAACCGAGTACGCGCAAGCGGCGCGCTTCATTCTTGCCACGCAAAGTGCGGGGTTCAGCGACAACAGTAATATCTTTTCTCATGCCTAAGTTCTCTTTCTATAACCCTATACAAATAGCGTGCTGACGGAGCCGTCCTCGTGAATGGAACGGATGGCTTTGGCCAGCAAAGGCGCCACCGACAGTTGCTTGATCCGCGAGCAATTGTCCGCCTGGCCTCGCAATGGGATGGAATTTGTTACAACCACTTCGGTAATGGCGGAAGCCTCAATGCGTTCCACGGCCGGTCCTGACAGGACGGCATGGGTGGCGCACGCACGCACCGTGCGGGCTCCCTGCTCCAAAAGAGCTTCCGCGGCTTTGACCAGCGTGCCCGCCGTGTCGATCAAGTCGTCGACAATCAGGCAATGCTGTCCCGCTACGTCACCGATAATATGCATCACTTCTGCCACGTTCACGTCCGTTCGGCGCTTGTCGATAATCGCCAGCGGGGAGCCCAGGCGCTTGGCAAAAGCCCGCGCTCGTTCCACGCCACCGGCGTCCGGCGACACCACCGTCACACTATCGCCACCCATTTCACTGAAGTAATCGATCATCACCGGCAAGGCGAACAAATGGTCCACCGGAACGTCGAAAAACCCCTGAATCTGGGCAGCATGCAGGTCCAACGCCAAAATGCGGTCGGCCCCCGCTCGTTCGATCACGCTCGCCACAAGACGGGCTGAGATCGGCATGCGCGGCCGGTCCTTACGGTCCTGACGGGCATACCCATAATAGGGTAACACCGCAGTGATACGTTCTGCCGAAGCGCGTTTCAAAGCGTCAATCATCAGCAGCAGTTCCATCAGATGGCGGTCCACCGGAGTACACGTGGGCTGAACCACGAAAACGTCAGCTCCGCGAACATTTTCTTGAATATGCAGGTGCACTTCGCCGTCTGAAAACTGCTTCACGTTGGCGGCCGCCAAGGGGCAGCCGAGTTCATAGCAAATCTCCCCCGCCAAGGCAGGGTTGGCATTACCCGAGAACACTTTGAAGTGGTTGAACCGCATTTGCTGTAACTCTAATTGCTTCGGGCGTGCTTGCTGTGGGGCGGCCATGCTGCTTCCCCCGTGATCTGATCTTTCACTGCGTTTTCACCACACCGAGCAAACTTCGCCTAACTCACTGAAACGTATGTGGGGAAACTATTCATTTTAGTTGACGGCGGGGTTACAGTCAAACCGCGGTAGTGCCTGAATGGTGCGTTGGTGGCTAATATCGCGGGAGTGGCTCTGCGATCTCGACATTTCACATTAGAAGTTGACTCGCGATATCGGCATCCTTGAGGTACTGAGGAATGGACCCAGTGTACGCCGAAAGGTAGCGATGTGCCTTTAGCTCACGCGGGGTCCCGTTCACTGTCAAGCTCAAGACGTAATAGTCCCCCTGGGGAGTCTCGTCGTTAACATCGCCAGGATGGCCGACACTCACGCCGATAACTACGCCAGCAACTCCGCAAGATCCCACACATGATCGGTGATCCCCGCTTCCATCGCAGGCGTGACGCGGATCGAGCGGTGGATACGGCAGAAGTTGTAATAGGCAAAATGCAGGCAGTAGGCAGACCACAGGTTGTCCCACTTTTTGCTGAATGCGTTCGTGAGCCGCGTCAGGCGGCGCATCTGCATGCGAATGGTGAGATTCTGGCGTTCGACGATTGAAGTACAGATTCGTTTGGGATCAGGGTTACCGATAACCGGGACCACCTCCACGGAGGCGACTTCTGCGGGGCTGTAGCGCCCTTCGCCTTCGGAGTTGGCGCGGTAGACCTTGATGAGCTGGGCGAACGTCACGCGATCCGCTAGGGTGTCAGGAATGGCCCGCGTGTAAGGGGCAAAGCCATCCGTGGTTACTTGGAACTTGCAGGCCGCTGTAGCGTGGCGCAAACCCTCGACGAAGATATCGGTTGTCGCGCGGTTCCGCTTGCCGAGTGCGAAGTTCAGAACCAACTTGGAATTTCGTTCGATGGCGACGAAGCAATACGCATCGCCAAAGTTGGGATCGTCCTCGGGGCGAAGGTGCTTTTCCTTTTTGCCGACGTAGCCCCAGATTTCATCACACTCTACATCCTTCACGGGTACGTTGACGATCAGCTTTCCGAGAATCTTTTCGTAGCGTTCCCCGGCCAATTCCAGCGCCTTCATGATCGTGTTCTGGTCGATGTCAACAATGTGGGAGGTGCTGCGGATGGAGTTGCCTTCCAGTAGTAGCTTGACTGCGAGAATCATCTTCTCCTGAGGCAGGTACATGGAGCCAAGCGTCAGTTCGTGAGGCTCAGTGTAGGTTTTCTTGCAGGCTTGGCAACGAAATCGGCGAAGGCCATTCCGGTGTTTTCCGAAGCGTTGGCAAGGCGTTTTACAGTCCTCGCAAACCATTCTCAGATCGGATTTTGTTGCCGTTGCGATAACTTAATAATACAGCTATCGATAGCTGTCTGTCAACGCAAATCAGCAGCCGAAAGCAGGTTGATTTTGCTTTACTTTGCGGCGGCTTGGAGCCAAAATAAACTTGCTGGCTGGGTATGCCCCTTAGGCCAGCAAGTTCGAGTGTCAGGGTTTTAAGGCCCTGATGACGGTAATTCGACGGTCAAGGACAGTTTCCAGATTCGTAGCCGAATAGTGGTCCGTCCGTTCCGCCGCTTCATGGTTAATTTCATGGAGCCCTTTCCCGAGCCCCACGGTTCCAGCCGTGGGGTTTCGTGCTTCTGGAAGTGTCGCATCCGCTCCGAGATTCTCAATGTACTGCCGTGAGCGAGTTGGGGTGTACGTTTTCGTGTACTAAGCTCAGCGACGCTTCCGTGTACGAATATCTGTACACTGGATGACTATTTTTTCAGTACAGTTTTTGATGGTGGCGGTCGTTCGCCCTTCTTTCTGAGTGTCAGTCCAATCCCTTTCGCAAATCTCTGTATCGCGCGATAGATCGCTTGTTCAGGGTCGGCTTGGGTTCCGATGTCTACTGCATTAGCAATCTGAACGATTGACTCGCCTTTCTGCCACCGGACCGTCCATTCCGCTTCCTGCTTGATCCGGTCATGGCGACCTACACCAAGACGAGCCGTGATTGTCTGCTTGTATAGAGTGAGCTCTTTAGTGAAATCCCGTTGCATTCATTTTTTGAAAGCGGCCCAAGGCTCCCATCCCCATTCGGGTGGGTACCAATAGTTTTCGATAAGCTTTGGCTCGAAGCGCGGATGAAAGTCATTGCTACGGTCCACACCGAAAACCCAAGCCTGCGCGTGTTGACCGATACGCTCGACGTGACGCCCATTTTCAAACAAAGCTTTGAGTGCTGCCCCGAATAGCCAGTCTTCCTTGATATTGAAACGCCGTCCCCAGCCCTGAAGCGCATTTAGTAGGGACTCTCTCTCGGAACTCTTCTGCAACTTGGGCCAGGACTCAAGAAAGTAAATAGGCCTGCCTTCGTGCAGTGAATCAACGGAGTGTAGTGGGGCGACACTTCATCACGAATAGAACGCATGACTTCGGGCCAATGCTTCAAGAGTGCGAAGATATATTCCTGTCGGCCCTGGACGTTTATCGTTTTTTCAGACACCCTGCCTCTTGAATCCGGGACGATTCAGGGCTACGATGAGGGTGTCTAACGTCCGCATCGAAGAGCCCCGGCCATCGCGCCGGGCTTTTCGTTTATGGGGACTATTCTAGCGAACCGTGTTATCCTGCACGCGCCATGGAAACCACACTCTCAGCCGGACAGAAGGCCGCACGCACGAGGAAACGCCGCATCGCCGCACAGAAGGCCGTCCAAACGCGAAAGACGCTAGGAGCCTTCGCGAAGGCCCGCGCTGCTGAGGCTGCGAGTAAAGAGGCTTTTAGGTCCCTCTGCACGGAAACTGGATGGAAGGTAGCCTTTTTCGAGAGTGAAACCGGAGCGCCTAGGAATGGGATTATTGACGCGGTAGCGTTTCGACTTAGACACGGAAAGCCGGATCAGTTGGACCTTCGCCTCATTCAACTGAAGGGCGGTAAGGCTGGGGCGAGTGGGGCGGAAATCGCAAGGCTAAAGAAAGCCGCATTGGATGCTGAGGTGGATTGGCTCCTCGCCAACTATGACGGGGAAACGCTCCACATACTAACCGGCAACGCAACGGCGAAGCTCTAAGGTTTATTCGGCTTGCTTGCGGGGTCTGCCACCGGCCTTGGTCTTACGTGCAGCCGCCATGCGCTGATAGTGCTCTTTCCCGAGCTTGCGGGACGTGGCGCTACCGCCCTTGTGACCGAGCAGCGTAGCAGCGTTGGAGCGGGAATGCTTTAGGAGATCGTCTGCCAGGGCGAGCGCCGCCTTCAGGTTCTCGCGTGCCGCGCCGGTCCGGTTCTCAGGCAGGACAGGAGCAGTCTCCAGAATTACGTCGGCCTCGGAGATGAGATTCCGCAACGCCTGTAATGAGCTTCGATCCGATGCCATATTCCAATGGTGCGGCTGGACCAGCCGGAAAGCAACTACTGGCTTCAGTCGGACCAACGCACTATTCAGGCACTACCACCGGTTACGGGACTGCCAAGCTCGGAGGCGGCGATACGCAAGGGCGAGGCCGGTCCAAACCAGAAAGGCTCCGCCCGCCGACGCAATTCCCGCGATTGTCTGGCCGGCCAGACCGTAGTATTCGCCGGTATGCACGAAGCGCAGCCAGGAACGAGCTTGGCGTCCGGCATCCTGGTCCGTGAACGTTTCCCAGCGGATCATTTCGCCGGTCGCCCGATTCATCGTCAAGGTGGATCTCTTTTGGGGTTGGCCGCCGTTGCCCACGTCGACATTAAAGACGATTTGCCTTTGCTCGCTTGCGGGAATCGAGAAACTGATGGACTTCCATTCCGGCACTTGCTTTTTCGCCTGCACCACCAAGCCGTTGATGCCAGTCAAATCAATTTCGCCGCGGACTGCGGACGGCCGTTGCTTGCCCTCTCCGCCCTTGGCCTTGCCTTTTCCTTGTGCCGGGGGCTGGACGCCGTTCACAGCGTAGACCAAGTTGCTGGCCCACGGATAGGAAATGACGACTCCGCTCAGCACCACAAAGAACAAGGGCAGGCAGCACCAGAAGCCTGTCACGTTGTGCCAATTGAAGTCGCGCGCTTTGCCCGAGAGTCCGCCGCGAAAGAATAAGACTGCGCGGACATTCTGCCATTTCCATTTGCGGGGGAACCAGAGGTACAGACCGCTGGTTACCAGAAACAGAAACGCCACATTCGAGGCTCCCGTGATCATGCGAGCCGTGGCTCGATTGTCGCGATTCCCCAACCAGCGGTGCCAGTCCGTCACGGTCCGAAAGAATGCCCGCGTTCCGGCCGCCTGCGGACCTAAGATCCGACCCGAGTTCCCATCAACAAGTAAGGAGCCTCCACCAGAAACAGCGATCGTCCACGGTTCTGAGTTGTGCGCCCGAAGAGTTATCGATGTCGGAAGGGATCCGCTGGTCGTGCGGGCGTTGGCGATGATCTCCTCGATTCCCAAGGGCCATGCGGAAGCGTCTTTGCCCGCCGTCCAACGCTCCGCTTCCTGGCGATCTGCGTAGGCGACGATCTGCTTCTCATACATGAGAATCGTGCCCGTCACCGACATGATCAGAATTACAACGCCGGTAGTCAGGCCAGCCGCAAGGTGCATCCAGAATAGGATCTTGCGAAACATCGCTACACCTCCGCCCAGGTGCGCAACTTTTTTCTCCGAACCTTAATCCGCTTTGCTGCCATGGTCTTACCTTTCCTCTTGAGGACCGAAAGAAAGCGGCAGTACAATGAAAAGTCGCCATCCTTCGGGTTGTCGATGCAACGGGCTGGGGTGCTTTCCGCCAAGATTGACACCCTGGCCCGCTTTATTCTTGCTGGCTACGAAACTGACTTAGCAACTGGTTTGCAATATGCCAGGAGCGTATTTAGTCTCCCTGCCGATGCAGCCTGCCGTACTAATAGAAGAATCGTATCCGATTTGCAACTGTGTGTCAACTGGAAAAAGCAAATGAGTTGCAATTAGGAGGAACGGCCCGACCCGCCGCCGCCGGGGGTTTCAATCCTTAGTAAATCGCCAGGACGAACTTCCGAACGGCTCTTAGGACGCAGCACCTTCGCCCGCAAAGTGTCTTTGCCGGGCTTTCCGTCGGCCCCTCCGTCCAGCCCCCAGGGCCCTCGCTGGCGACGGTCCGCGATCAGCGTGACTTCGGCATCCGCCAGGAACTGGAATTCGCGCACAATCCCGTCGCCGCCGCGATGTGTCCCCGCCCCGCCGGAACCGCGCCGCACGTGGTAGCTCTCTATGCGAACTGGATACTGATGCTCGAAGGCCTCCACCGGAGTGTTCCAGCTGTTCGTCATGTGGGTGTGATGCGCGCTCAAGCCAGCGCCACGGAGCGAAGCTCCCGCACCGCCCGCAATAGTTTCGTAATAGGCCCAGCCGTTGCCGCCGAAGCTCAGGTTGTTCATGGTGCCGCAACTGGCTGCGGGGAGTCTCCCGGGAGCGGCCTTCGAGAGTGCTCCCAGCAAAACATCGGTGATCCGTTGGGAGGTTTCCACATTCCCGGCGGCCATAGCCGCGGGAGCCAGCGCGTTGACCACCGATCCCTTTGGGGCGATCACGCGAATCGGGCGCAGGATGCCCGCCGTGAATGGAACGTCCTCTTCAATCAAGCAGCGGAACACATACATCGTCGCGGCCAGCGTCACCGCGTAATTGGCGTTCATGGGACCTTGCACCTGGCGCGCGGAGCCCGTGAAATCCACTACGGCCTCATCGCGCCCCAGCGTCACAGCGACGCGGATCGCGACGGGCGCCGTGGTGATTCCGTCATTATCCAGAAAATCCTCAAAGCGATAGGTGCCGCGCGGCAGCTTGCGCAATGCGGCGCGCATCATTCTCTTACTGTAATTCTGCAGCGCGCGCATTCCCGATTGCATCTCGCGGATACCGTAGCGGCCGACTAAATCCCGCAGGCGCTGCTGCCCGCGCTCAATGGACGCCAGTTGAGCGCGTAGATCGCCTCTGCGTTCCACTGGCGTCCGAACGTTCGCCAGGATCAAACCCAGCAAGCTCTCGTCCAACTTCCCGCCTCGCTGAATCAGAATGGGAGGAATGCGCAATCCCTCCTGGAAAATCTCGGTAGCCAGAGGCATCGATCCCGGGCTCATCCCACCCACATCCGCATGATGGGCGCGGCTGGCAACGTAAAACGCCGGACGCGGCCCGCCCGTGAACACCGGCGCGACGACGGTAATGTCGGGCAAGTGGGTGCCACCCTGGAACGGATCATTCACCAGCGCGACATCGCCTTCCGAAAGCGCAAAGGCGTCCATGACGGCGCGCACGGACAGCGGCATTGCGCCCAAGTGCACCGGCATGTGGTCCCCCATGGCCACCGTCTCGCCATGCGAATCGTAGACCGCGCAGGAGTAATCGCGACGCTCCTTTATATTGGCGGAGTATGCCGTCTTACGTAAAACCGCCCCCATCTCTTCAGCGATGGACACCAGCATGTGGCGGAATAATTCTAGTTGAATCGCATCCACGGGCATGTATGTATTGTCATCCCTCCGCTAGCTCTAAAAAGCAGCGAAAGTGCGGAAATCTCGTGCTATGATCGGCTCGAACCCGCCGTGCAATTCGCCACTTCATTTTCTACAGCCTTCAGGTTAGATGCGACAGTTACTGTTTAGTGCTTTTGATAACAGCAGGACCTGGAGCATCGATCCGGAAACCAGCCTGTGGATCGGCGCGCTGTACGCCCTGCTGTTGATGTTCGTTCTAGTCCGGGCCCGCAAGAACTTTCTTTCGTTGCCGGAGCTAGCGAGTTGCCCACCCAGCCCTCACTCCGATTGCATGGTTGTCATTCCGGCGCGCGATGAAGCCGCGATCATCGGCCGCGCCGTTCGCAGCCTGCCAGCCGACACGGTGCTGGTAGTGGACGACAACTCGTCCGACGCAACCGCCAAAGAAGCTGAGGAGGCCGGCGCCGGCGTATTACGCGCCCCCAAACTCCCTCGGGGCGCCGTTGGCAAGCAACACGCCTGCATGATCGGTGCAAAGGCAGTGCAGTCCCGCTGGATCCTATTTGCCGACGCCGACACATGGTTTGAAGATGGCCTCATCGAATCCGCCATCCATGCGGCGCAGGCCGACAATCTGGCCTTCCTCTCTATTCACCTCCACTTTGAGTCGGAAAGCATTGCCGAACACATCATCACTCCCTACGCGCACGCCCTATTCTTCAGCGCGGTCAATCCTCGGAAGAATCCGGATGAGGCGTTTGACGGCCGATGCATTCTGGTCCGTCGCGACGCCTATGAGTTCATCGGTGGGCATGCCGTCAGCCTCAGCTACCTGGTGGACGACGTAAAGTTGGCCTCGCTCGCCCAACGCCATCGTATGCGGCTAGGCTTGGCGCGCACTTCCGAACTGGGTCACGCGCGCCTGCATTATGGATTCAGCGGCCTTTGGAGCGGCATCGAGCGCAACGCGCACCGTTTTACGTTACTTCGCGCCACCCAGGGCGCGGCCGTCTTGCTGACCGCCCTGGTTGCCGCCTTGTGGCTACCCATGATCATTTACTTGCTGATATCCGGACAGTCCATCGCGGCCGCCGTGTTGGGCGTTTTGCTGTTGGTATTGCTGGGACCCTGGTACGGCAGCTTTCTAACCGTATTCCTGGCGCCATTCGCTGTGTATGCGATCCTACCCATCCTGATCAACGCCACTCTCCGCGTGTTGGGCACGGTTTCGGTGGAGTGGAAGGGCCGCCGGATTTGAGACAATGATTTCCACCGTCTGATGCCTGAATCCACTCCCCACACCTCAGCCGACATTGCCGTCCTCGACGATGATGTCGATTTCCGCAACTACCTGGAAGATTTCCTTAGCGATGAAGGCATCTACAGCGTGCGGATATTCTCCTCTGCCGCCAGCCTGTTTACCGGCTGCGAGGATCGCATTCCCGACATCGTTCTTCTCGACATGAAAATGGGCGATGTCACGGGCGACAAGGTAGTGGAGCAACTGCTTTCGCGCTGGCCAGGCTTGTGCGTCATCATCATCACCGGATATCCATCCCTGGAAGACATGCGAGCTACGTTCAAGCTGAAAGTCTTCGACTATGTAGCCAAGCCCTTCACCCTGGCTCAACTCCGGCAAGTGCTCAAGAACGCGGTGGACGCCTTCGGTCTGGGCCAAGCGGCGCAAGACCGCTTGCGGGAACGTTTGGGCCACGCCATCAAGATGCTGCGTGTGGCGCGCGATTGGTCGCTGAAGGACTTAGCCGCGCACACCAAACTCAGCGTCTCGCAAATCAGTGCGATTGAGCGCGGAGCGAACCTGCCAAGCATTGAAAGCTTTCTGGGAATCTGCGCCGCGTTCGCGAAGAAGCCTTCCGAAGTGCTTGCCAGCATCGGCTTCTAGGGACTACTCCTCGCGCAGAACTTCCAGCGGTTTCTGTCCTAATATGCGGAAGCTGGCCAGCCATCCCGCCACATTCGCCAACAAGGCGGTCAGTGCGATGCACACAAACGACGCTGTCCAGTTGATGTGAAACGTGGTGTCCAGCAATTGCGTTAACACCAGATTCGTAAAGCCGCCTGCCAGCAAAGCCCCCATGGTTCCCGCCACCGCGCCCAGCGTGAGAAACTCGATCGAGAAAATACGCCCGATATGAGAGCGCGTCGCGCCCAGTGTCTTAAGAATGACTACTTCTCTAACCCGCCGGAAGCGGGTGCCCGCCACACTGGCCGCCAAAATAATCGCGCCCGCCAGAATCGCGAAGGCCGATAGGAATCGGATCACCAGCGCGATCTGATCGATCACCTTCTGCACGATTTCCAGGACGTCGGCAATGTTGACCACCGTGACCGTGGGAAACTTCTGGAACACGGCTCGTTGGATGGCTCCAGCCTTGGATGGTTCCACGCGCACACCGCCGTAATAGACGACTGGAAAACCCGCCAGCGTAGCTCGATTAAAAATAAAATCCGCGTCTGGAGTGGCCCGAAATGCAGTCTGGCGATGAATCGCCAACACGCGCGCAGTGACCGTACGGTTCGCGATGCTGAATTCGAGTTGTTGTCCAGGATGCAACTCCAGTACGCGAGCGGCGTTCTCGTTCACGGAGACTACCGCATCTTTCGCCCCCGTGTCCCACCACTTGCCTTGGGTCGTTTCCATTGTCTTGGGCAACCCATCTTCCCAACTGACCGTGCGTGGCCGCGAGAACCGGCGCGCCGGAGAATCCTCTGGAGCCCAGTCTGCCCTTCCATCGATCTTCACCAACTGCGCCGTGATCGCCGGACCCAACTCGGCGGCGGCTCTTACTCCAGCTTGTTCCGCCACTAATGCCTTCAACGGTTCCACTTGTTCCGCAGTGACGCCGGTCAGAAACACGTTCGGAACTCCCGGAGGAGCGGTGGCAATAATGTCGTCCACAACGGAGCTCTGAATCAGGTACACGCTCAGTGTGAACATTACTCCCAAGCTCATGGCCACTAAAATCGCCTGCGCCTGGTTGCCCTGGCGATATAAATTCGAGAGGCCCTGTCGAGTTACGGAAGTCAACCGGAACGGAGGGCGCTTTAGGAATACTCGGATCACGCGCAGCAGCCCCCACGCCACGGCGCCCAATGCCAGCAGCGCGACGACCAGCCCCGCTGAAAAATAGGCACCCACGCGAGCGGACTCCGCCAGCCAGGCCGCGATACTGGCCAATCCGCCTACCAGCACCAGAGCCACGACAATCGATTCCTTGGACTGGCGGAGGCGTAGCCGCCATGGCAATTTCGCGTCCGGCATGTCACGGCGCAGGATGAGTGCTGGCCGGATCTGCCGGATCGCCAAAAGCGGCGGAAGCGTAAACAGCAACGTCGTGAGAATACCGACCAAGATCCCCTGCGCCGCCGCGTCTAAATGCCACCCCGTGGGAGCCTTGATCTCAAACAACTGTGAGACCAGCGCTGGGAATACTTCTTCAATGGCTCGACCGACGATGACTCCGGCCGCTCCGCCTAAGAATCCCAGCATCAGCGTCTGCAGCGCGAAGATACGAATGATTTCGCCCGAGGTTGCCCCTAGCGACTTCATCACCGCGATGTTGTCCATCTTCTGTTGCAGGTGAGCGTACATCGCCATGCCGACGCCGATCGCCCCCACGATGAGCGCGATCAGACTCACCAGGCTCAGAAAGATCGTAGCCCGCTCCACGCCGCGCGTGATCAAAGGATGCGCTTGCGTCGAATCGGCTACCAGCGCGTTCGGCAGAGCTTCCGTGATCAGTGCGCGAGCTTGCTCCACATTCGCGCCGCCGGGCTCGAGTTTGAATAGATACCTTTGGGCCGCGCGGCTTCCAATCTGCATCAGCCCAGTGCGCGCGAAAGCCTCGCGCGAAAGCATGATACGCAGGCCGACGTTCAGACTGCCTGACATCCGATCCGGCTCCGACACAACAATCGCCGCGACGCGGAAATCCTGACTGCCGAGGCGAATCGTTTCGCCCGGCTTAACCCCCAAACGGATCAGCACGTCCTCGCCCGCGATCACGGTTTCCGCCTTCAGCGCCTCACCCAACGGCATCTCCGGCGATAGCTTCACAGAGCCGTAATAAGGATACTTTGCCGGATCCACCGCCTTGATCGACACCAGCACTGGAACCGCATCCGCCACTTGCGATGCCGCCATCGAGACGGTTTCTGTGATCACGGTTTGATCGATGCCTCGCTTGGCGAGCCCCTGCAGCAGAGTCGCCTGCTGATCGGTCGGTTCCTGAAACTGTCGCGCCGTCAGGTCCGCTGCCATGATCGTGCGCGTCTCGCTCCCCAGCATCGTGCGGACGCTCTGGCTAAAACCACGCACTCCGGAGAGTGCTCCCACCCCCATGGCGACGGCCAACACCACGAACACAAATTTAGTCATCGACGAGCGGGTTTCACGCCATGCGATGCGGCCTGCCGTTCGCAGGGAAAGCTTCATCGGGGTGAATCCTTCATCTCATCGCTGACCACCACCCCGTCGCGCAGAGTCACAATCCGATCCGCTTTCTCCGCCAAGGCTTGATCGTGCGTTACCAGAATCAACGTGGTGCCTTCTTTTCTGTTCAGCGAAAGCAGCAACTCCAGAACATGCGTGCCATTGGAGCTGTCCAAATTGCCAGTGGGCTCGTCCGCCATCAGCATAGGAGGCTTAGCCATGAAGGCCCGCGCCAAGGCAACGCGCTGCTGCTCGCCGCCGGATAGCTGGACGGGGTAGTGATCCATTCGATCCGCCAATCCGACGTCCTTCAAGAGTTCCCGTGCTCGTGCCGTACCTCTGGCCACATCGCCACCCGAGAGCTCAAACGGCAAGAGAACATTCTCTTCCGCTGTCAGCGTGGGAATCAGTTGGTAACTCTGAAATACAAAGCCGATTTTCCGCCCGCGTACCAGGGCCAGATCGTCTTCCTTCAGCGTGGTGATGTCGACCCCATCCAGAATAATGCTG
Organism: Acidobacteriota bacterium; assembly: GCA_039931205.1. Taxonomy (GTDB): domain Bacteria; phylum Acidobacteriota; class Terriglobia; order Bryobacterales; family Bryobacteraceae; genus Palsa-187. The sequence goes on along the minus strand of JBDTSJ010000043.1, from coordinate 30,716 downwards.
CCGGCTGTTGGAGAATCCAACCCAGCCAGCAAACCCAACAGCGTGCTTTTACCGCTGCCGGAGGCGCCCATGATGGCGATAAATTGCCCCGCCGGAATCGCCAAATCGATACCGCGTAAGATTTCTACGCGATGGCTTCCACTATCAATAATCTTTGTGACACCGCGAGTTTCGAGAATTGGCACTTTCTCTATTATGATCGTTCTAGTGAAGCCCTTCGCCGTTTTAGCCCTCTTCGCATGCTTAGCCGCCTGCTCCCAGCCGGCGCCCAGCGTAGGGGAAGCCGCACCTGTGCAGGCTCCACCGACACCCGTAACGCCTGCCGCGCCGGCACCAGCTGCAGCGGATAACCGAAAGGTCTTGGTGGTCTTCGGCGACAGTATCAGCGAAGGCTACGGACTACAGCCGGGCTTGAGCTATCCCTCTGTGATGCAGCGCACACTCGACGCCGAAAAACGTCCGTGGCGCATTGTGAATCAAGGCATCAGTGGTGACACCACCGCCGGAGGCGCCGCCCGGATCTCCTCCGCGGTGGCTGAGAAGCCGTCGGTTGTGTTGATCGAACTGGGAGGCAACGACGGGCTGCGCGGCCTGCCCCTTACCAGCACGCGAGCGAATCTGGAGAAGATGATCACGGAATTCCGTGCATCCGGCGCTGAAGTGGTTTTGGCCGGCATGACCCTGCCGCCCAACTACGGACCGGATTATATCAAGGATTTTGAAGAACTGTTCAAGGATCTTGCAAAGAAGTACAAACTGAAACTGATTCCGTTCCTGTTGTCCGACATGATCACACCCGATCTGCGCTACTTCCAGCCCGACGGCATCCACCCCACCGCCGATGGCGCTCAAATTGTCGCGGAGACGGCGCTCAAGACTCTTCGCCCACTATTGAAATAAATCCTCCACCAGCCGCTCCAGCGCGTCCACATCCGGCACGCTGCCCTGCGCTAACGCCTGGTTGCCTCCCCCGCGCCCCGCCACCTTCGCGAGCGCCGCCTTCAACCGATCCCCCGCGTTCATGCCGGAATCGGTAGAGCATGCCAGCAACACAGACGGCGGCGCTGCGGACACGGCCAGAAATACTGCATTCGGATTCGCCACAAATGCCTGCGCCCGCACGCGCATAGCGTCATCAATCACGGCGTCCTGTCGCACTCGGCGCACGCCGGAGCTATCCTGATCGGTCGCCGTATATAGCTCCCGCCCTTCACGGCGGGCCAGCTCCGTCGCCAACCTCAGGCGTTCCTTCTCGATAGACTTCGTTTGTTCCGTCAACGCGGCAATGCGACCCGCGGCTTGCTCGGCCGGCATCGACAAGGCTCTGGTGATCCCGGCCAAGGTTTGATTGTCGTTACGCGCCCGGCGGAGAGCCCTGTTCCCGCACACGAATTCAATCCGCGTGGCGCCACGGATCTTGTCGAGCTTGCCTGTTAACACCAACCCAATCTCCGCGCTCGACCGCAAGTGCGTCCCGCCGCACGCACTCCGGTCCACCCCATGAATCGATACAATTCGCAAAGTCCCGCTACGTGCGGATTCCTTCCTTAATCCCAAATCCCCGGACGAATCTTCAAAAGAAATCTCGACGGGCCGAGCCTCCGCTATGATGGCCGCGCATCGTTGCTCCGCGCGCTCCAATTGTTGCTCAGTCACCACTGCCGCGCTCACGTCTACCGTTGAAGACTCCAAACCCATGTGGACGCTTACGGTCTTGAGTCCAAATAACTCCTCTAGCACCGCGGACAGCAAATGTTGACCTGTATGCTGCTGCATCAAGTCGTAACGTCGATCCCAATCAATTTCGCCGCCCACGGCCTCCGCTAGCACCGGTGCGGTCATCACGTGCGCCACGCGGTCCTCTTCGTCGACAACCTCCGCTATGGGAATCCCCCCCAACGTGCCCAAGTCGAAGAGTTGCCCACCGGAGGTTGGATAAAACGCGGTCCGATCCAGATAGATCCGCCGGCCGCCGTCCGCTGCCTCCATGACGGTGGCGTCAAACTTGCGTAAATAACAATCCGAATAATAAAGCCGTTCTGTCCGCATCAGATTACAGAATACACAGAGTCTGAAACACATATACTTGACAGAGCTATGGACCTACTAACCAGCATTCTCATCGGCATTGGCATTTGGTTCCTCCTACGGTTCGTCGTGATGGGTTTATATACCGTAGATCAGAACGAACGCGCTGTTAAGACCAGCTGTGGGCGCGCCGAACGGCTCGGCTCCAACACACTCGCCGACCCCATCGCACAATACCTGCGGGAAGAGGAACGCGAGCGCTATACCTACCCGCAAGTTCGCGTCATCCCTCCCGGCGGCCCGTACTTCAAGATGCCCTGGGAGAAAATCCATAAAATCTCCATCGCCACTATGACGGTGAACATGGCCCTGGATCTCGAGGACCGATCCGCTAACGAAGGTGGGACGCGCCTGGAAGCCGTCACAAAGGACCAACTGAACACTGGCCTAACCGGTCAGATCCGCTACCGCGTCAGTGAGCGCAACCTGTATGCCTTTCTGTTCGCCACCAAAAAGCCCTTCGTACACGTGATGGCGTACTTCGTGTCCGTGCTCCGCCAACGAATCGCGAATTTCCAAGCCAAGACGTCGTCTACCTTCCAGGCGCCCACCATCCCGTCCTCCGATCCGGCCTTAAACATCCCAGGCGCGGAGATGATCGGAGTTTCCATTAACGATCTCCGTAAGAACTTGCGCGACTTGAATGACTACATGGAACAGGAGTGCAAATCCGCCGAAGCTCGTTATGGTGTGGTCTTCGACGCCAGCCTGATCACCGGGATCGATCCGCCTGCCGAAGTGGAATCCGCTCTGGCGGCCATCAACACGGCGCACAATCAAGTGTCCAGCGACATCAGCCTCGCGCAAGCTACCGCCGACCAGAAAATCGAACAGTCCAAACGCGCGGTCGAAATTGAAACCCTACGAGCCCAAGCGGAGATGGAGCCATTGCGAGCTCAAGCCGCGGAACTCGCGGAGACCTTTAAGGCAGGTCCCGCGGTACTCGCGGCATACTTGCGTAACGTGCGCTTGTCGCTCTACGAAAAAGCCCAGCAGGTGTTTTTGGAGGTGACCCGATGATTGAGCAACTTACCAGCATGCTTGTGAATATCGGGATCACGCTCCTGGTTCTATTCGTGGGGGAGACGATCTTGAGGTCTCTGGGTCAAATGTTCGGACTCTATACTATCGTCCACGAACGCCAGTGCAAGGTCTACGTACTTTTCGGACAGGTGCTGGGCGCGCTGGATGAACCCGGCCTCTATATCCTTCCTTTCAAGATCGGACCCGCCGCGTTCATCGTCAACCTGTTTGGCAATTGCTACACGCTTGACCTACGGCTGGATCAGCAATACCTGCGCAGCCAGGCCGTCAATTCCGAAGAAGGCGCGCCCATGGGGATAGGCATCTGGTACGAAATGTGGATTAGCGATCCGGTGGCCTATTTATTCAAGAACACCGACCCTCGCGGCTCGTTGCAGGCTAACGTTAGCAGTTCCACCGTGCGCTGCCTCAGCAACATGCCTCTGGCGGATATGCTCGAAACGCGCCACCAAATGAGTCAGGCTGTACGCGCCGAAGTGTCCGCCAAATCGGCCGAGTGGGGTTATCGCTTAGGGTCGGTCTACATTCGCAAGGTCCACTTCCGCGATGTTGGCATGATCCGGCAGATTGAGGAGAAAGTGGTGAACCGCCTGCGCCAGGTAACGTCCGCCATTCGCCAGGCAGGTGCCAACCAGGTCAGCGTTATTACGAGTTCCGCCGAACGGAAGGCGGCAGTAGAGTTCGCGCGCGCCGCCGCCATCCGCCCCGCAACACTCCGTCTGGTTTTGTCTGAAATCGCCCAGGTCCCCGAGGTCAACCACGCGCTCTTCGTAGTTCTGGAAACCCAGCGCATGCTGGCCAGCGGAGCTCGCCTGAACCTGCTTTCGGCTGGACAACTCAACGGTGCCCTGACCGCGTTGCTGGCGGCGCATCCGGTTCCTCCGCACCCACCGGCGGCGCACTAAGCAAGTCCTCGCAAGCGATAATGTTGCTTAGATGCCGGGTCCTATTCGCGAACAAATCCAGACCGTGTTCCGCCGCGACCCTGCTGCACGCAGTGTCCTCGAGATCGTCCTGTGTTACCCCGGCTTCCATGCGGCGCTGCTACATCGCTTCGCACATCGGTTGTACGCAGCGGGCTGGTACACTCTGGCCCGCGTCGTCAGCCAGTTTTCGCGCACCGTAACGGGGATCGAGATTCATCCTGGCGCGCGCATCGGCCGCCGCTTTTTCATCGATCACGGCATGGGCGTCGTCATTGGTGAAACCAGTGAAATCGGCGACGACGTTCTGATTTACCAAGGTGTCACGCTGGGCGGAACCGGTAAGGATACGGGCAAGCGCCATCCCACGCTCGGCAATGGAGTCGTGGTCGGCACGGGCGCCAAAATCCTCGGCAACATCCGTATCGGTAATCACGTGAAGGTGGGTGCGGGATCGGTGGTGGTGCATCCAGTGCCTGACCATTCCACGGTTGTCGGCGTACCCGGCCGTATCGTCAAAGACCCCGAATCACCGTGGGAACCGCTGGAACACGGTCAGCTTCCCGATCCCCAAGGGCAGGCGGTCGAGGATTTAGCTCGGCGCGTGGCCGAGTTGGAAGCCGTTCTTGCAACACTGAACCGCGAGCGTCAAGGAGCGGACAGGCGATGAACTTCCTTCCGCTTAGGACGACAATAGCGGGACCGTATCGAACGCGTATTTCAAACTATTCTCGGCGATCTGCGCCAACTCCGCCTGAGAAAACCCAAACCTCTCAGCCGCGAGCTGATACTCCCCATCGAGCGAACACTCGAACAACGCGGGATCATCCGTATTCAAAATAATCGGTACTCCTGCATCATACAAACGGCGCACCGGATGTTCCTGTAGCGAAGCCACCGCGCCTGTCCGCACGTTGCTGCTGATGCAGACTTCCAGTGGCACATCCAGACGGCGTAATTCTTCTAACAAACGCGCATCGTCCACCGCTCGAATCCCATGCCCGATCCGCTCCGCCCCAATCGCCAGGGCATCCCACACCGACTGCGGACCGGTCGTCTCTCCCGCGTGGCACGTCAGCCGCAGGCCCTTCCCTTGGGCTTCGCGGAACAACTCTGTGAACCAGCGCGCGGGACCCAGTTCCTCAAATCCTCCCAGTCCAATCCCCACCACCCCTCGCTGGATATTGGCCGCGGCGAACTCGAAAACCGGTTTGGCCGCCTCCGCTCCCCACTGCCGCGTCGCATCCAGAATCCAGCGAATCGGGATAGGACTCCGTTCCGCTTCGTCCGCCAACGCATCGAACACCGCGCCCAAGTCCTGTTTTTTCCACACAATTACGCCAGCAGAGACAATCACTTCCGCATAACACACACCCTCGGCCGCCAGCTTTTCGAACAGTCTCCGGGCAATCAGCGCATAATCGGCCGGGCCTCGCAACTTGCGATTCACCCATACGTAGGAGCGAATGAATCCGTCAAAATCGGAATAATACAACTCGCGGAGAATTTCTTCATCCGTCAGAGAAACCTCTAATTCCTTCAAGGTTTCCGGTGCCACGGAGCCCTCCAGATGCACGTGCAATTCCGCTCTACGCAAACGCTCTGCCATTACCTGTCATGATACAGCCCTCCTGCGGACCACCTCCGTTCCCGTAAGAGGCCATAATACAAAGATGATCAAGGATTTAATGGAATCCATCGCTGCGGGCACGCACGGTGATCCATTTGCGGTGCTAGGGCCACACGAAGCCACCCGCGGGTTGGACGTGTACGCCTGGCTGCCGCAGGCGGAATCCGCTGCCCTCATTGTCAGCGGCGTTCCCATTGAGATGAAGCGTGTGCATCCGGGCGGCTTGTTCGCAGCGCCTGCCGCGCGCCGCGATTATCGCCTTCGCCTCATTTTGTTCTCGGGCGAAACGCAGGTCATTGACGACCCGTATCGCTTCCCGCCCATGCTGACGCCCTTCGAGCTCCATCTTCACGGCGAAGGTACAAATCACGAGAGTTATCGCACTCTTGGCGCGCATGTGTTCACCCTGGAGGAAGTCTCCGGCGTTCGCTTCGCTGTGTGGGCGCCCAACGCGGCCGTGGTCAGCGTCATGGGCGATTTCAATGGCTGGGATCGCACCCGCCACCCCATGCGCCGCCGCGATGGTGGCATATGGGAGTTCTTCATGCCCGGCCTCGAAGCCGGTGCAACGTACAAGTATTCCATCCTATCTACCACCGGCGCCATTCAGGAAAAAAGTGATCCCTACGGCTTCTTCGCTGAACTGCCACCGAAGACAGCGTCCGTTGTGTGGCCCCTCAATAACCACACCTGGAAGGATTCCACTTGGATGGACGGCCGCGCCTCGCACAACTGGCTGCGTGAGCCCATGTCCATCTACGAAGTTCATCTGGGCAGTTGGCTGCACGGCGAAAACGACAGCCTGCTGACGTATCGTGAATTGGCCGACCGCCTGGTCGCCTATGTCTCGCGCCTGGGCTACACCCACATCGAGCTGATGCCCGTGATGGAGCATCCTTTCACTGGCTCCTGGGGTTATCAGGTCTCCGGCTACTATGCGCCTACCTCGCGCTTCGGAACCCCTGACGATTTTCGCTTCTTTATCGACGCCTGCCACCAAGCCGGAATAGCCGTGCTGCTGGATTGGGTTCCGGGTCATTTTCCGCGCGATGTTCACGCGCTGGGTCGTTTCGACGGTACCGCACTCTACGAACACGCCGATCCGCGCCAAGGCGAGCACCGGGATTGGGGCACCCTTATTTTCAATTACGGACGTAATGAAGTACGTACGTTTTTGCACTCCAACGCGTTGTATTGGCTGAAGGAATTTCATATCGACGGCCTCCGCGTGGACGCCGTTGCTTCGATGCTCTACCTGGACTATTCGCGGGAGCCTGGCGAATGGATTCCGAACCGTTATGGAGGCCGTGAAAATATTGAAGCCATCGATTTCATAAAACGCTTCAATGAGTTGACTCATGAGGTTCCTGGAGCCATCACCATGGCCGAAGAGTCCACCGCCTGGCCGGGCGTCTCTCGCCCGACCTACTTAGACGGCCTCGGCTTCACCATGAAGTGGAACATGGGTTGGATGCACGACATGCTGGATTACTTCAGCACGGATCCCTTCTATCGCAAGTATCACCAAAAGAACATCACCTTTAGCCTGCTCTACGCGTTCAGCGAGAATTTCCTGCTGCCCGTTTCACATGATGAGGTGGTTTACGGCAAAGGCTCTCTGACTTCCAAGATGCCCGGGGATGAATGGCGTAAGTTCGCCAATACACGGGCATTTCTGGCGTACATGTACGGCCATCCCGGCAAGAAACTCGTCTTCATGGGCGCCGAATTCGGCCAAACCAGCGAGTGGAATCACGACAAGCAGTTGGAGTGGTGGCTGTTGCAGTTCCCGGTCCATTACAAATTGCAGACCATGGTCACCGAGTTAAACGCGCTGTACCGGCGTGAACCCGCTCTTTATGAAGTGGATGACGACTACCGCGGTTTCGACTGGATCGACATCCGTGACGTCGAGCAAAGCATCATCATTTTCGCCCGCTATGCTAAGGATCGCGGTGATTTCCTGGTATTCTGCTGCAATTTCACCCCCATGCCTCGCGGCGGCTATCGCGTGGGCCTGCCGCATGCGGGCCGCTACAAGGAAGTGTTCAATACCGATGCGGAAATGTTCGGCGGCAGCAATCTAGGCAACGGCGGAGCCGTGCAAGCTGAAGCCATCGAGTGCCATGGCCGCCCGGCCAGCGCGGTGCTGATGCTGCCTCCGCTGGGGGTTGTCGTTCTGAAACCGGAGCGCTAACGCTGGGCGGTGCAGCTGAAGTTATCAGCTTGGTCGATACTTCCCGAGCCTTTGTAGCGCGCCACCATCGGGTACATGCACAGCGGGCGCGTGCGCGTCGTCTGCCCGCCCTCCACGTGCGCCCCGACAATCATTTCCGGCGCAACACCTTTCTCCACCCAGTTGACTACCGCACTCAGCCAGTCCGCCTCGCCGCAGCCGGGACCGCCGCCGCAATGGAACATGCCAGGGACCGGAAAGAAACGGTAGAAATCCGTCGTCTCTTTCTCGCCCATGGTGCGTTTCGCAGCTTCGTAGTAGTCGACAGACATGCGGGATGTCACGCCCGGGTCGGCCCAACCGTGATAGTGGACAATCTTGGCGCCGCGCATCTTCACGGCGGTGAGGTCGGTCACGGTCGCGTTGATGGCGAGACTGGTGTTGGCCATCCGCGCCGGGTCCGTGTCGACATTGAAAGTTCGGTAATCCCAACTGGCACCGGGGTGCTCGTCGAAAGCCATATATTTCATGAAGGTATCGCCCAAATTGAAACTACCTAATAAGTTCCCATCCCACCCGCTTTTTCTACCGCCACGCCCCGCTGCAAATGCTTCGCCCCCGTAAGCGAACCCCGGAAACAGCAGTTCGCCCTTGGAGTTCCGTACGCCGTCATACACTTTCTTTAGCGCCCCGATCTGCGCAGCCGTGAAACAAGAGTTGGATTCCACGCCTGAGCACTTGGTCAAGTCCCGCGCCACATCGAAGTCGCACGCCAGCGGATTTTCGATCAACCCATCCTTCAGGCCATCCAGCGCGTCACAGCGCCCGTACACCCCGGCCTCCAATGCCGCAAGCTTCTCAGCTTTGATCTCCCCAGGGCCCGGCCCTACCTGTATCCAATTCCAGACCGCCTTCATCTGGAGGCCGCTCAAATTCAGAACCGGGGCTCCGATCACGTATCCATCGAAATCCTCCGGATAACGCTGCGCCTCCATCAGGCCTTGCCGCCCACCGGTGGAACAGCCAACCCAATAGGAGTAGCGGGGATCGGCTCCGTAATACGTCCGTATTATCTTCTTCGCCAGCAAAGCGGTTTGATGAACCGCCAAATAACCGTGGTCAATTAGTTTTCGCGCAGCGTTCGGGTTACTGGCGCTCTTCTGGGCGAAGATCGCACCTGGTTCTTTCTGCGCGTCGTGCCCCGTGTCTGTGGATGTCGAGGCGTATCCCAGCCGTACTGCTGCGTCTACAGCCGCCGTCGTGATGGTGCCGGCCCAGCCCCCGTTGCCGACCATCTGGAACCGTTCATTCCAATTCGCTGGTAGCTTCACGACAAAACGGGATTCCGGCCAGATCACGCCACGAACTTCACAATGCTCGGGCAGATTTGCAGTGGCTGCAACCGCCAGCGCCGTCTCAATCTTTACATCCGTCCCGAAGGCCTTCTTGGACAAGTCGGAACAAGGCACCGCAGGAGCCGCATACGCAGCGACACAGGACACAAGCAAGCAGATTGCGATCTTCATGGATCTTATAGTAGCCCCAAAAGGCAACGGCGTCAGCTCCTATTTGGACCTGACGCCGCTTGGAACAGCTATGAAACTAAACCTAGCTCTTTCTTGTCTTACGCCGGGCCAACGCACCCAGACCGACAAGCGCGCTTCCCATCAGGAACATGCTGCTCGGTTCTGGAACGGAGTTGTCACTGACAAATCCCTGGATGGAAACTTGCCCGGCGGGACTCCCGTCAGACGGACTGATCAAGAACACCGGGGAGGCGATCTGGTAAGTGAGGCTAGTGCCACCCGCGGAAAGGACCACGCCAGGACGGGTCCCGAAAGACGGCGTGGTGGTATTGTTGGGCGAGAAGTCAAATAACGCCAAGCTGGAAGTGTTCGTGCTCAAACTCCCACCTCCCGCGCCCACCAAATCGCCCGTGACGCCTAACACGGTATCGGTGATCTTGATCGTGAAGATTAAGCCCGCAAGGCTGTAAGACGTATTGACGCCTGCAGACGTCGCCACAATTGCCCCAAACGGTATCGTGCTAGGAAGCCCCACGTTGGTGCCTCCCGCGCCCGGAACATAAGTGAGCGTAACGGTGTTGCCCCCCGTGCCCAAGATCACGGATTGAGCGCCGTTGGGAGTGCATAAAACGGCCGCACCGCAGTCAAGTGTGGATGTACTGGTGTTATAACTGGTAACCGACGCCGCCGAGGCGACCGAGCCCAGCAGACCAGCTAGTCCAAGGGCTACCAATAGATTCTTTGCCTTCATTTTTCCTCCGCCCTCAATCTCCCTAGTCTTCTCCAACCGGTGAGGGACAGGGTTAGTATGTGTCACCAGGGGGGTACTGTCAACGAACTTCTAGGTAATTTTGGGCTAATACCTACGTAAAAAGTACTAGTTTAGTACTGTATGCCTTGCAGTACTACTCACATAAATTGTTAATATATTAGTCATTTAGACAAACAGAGTAATTTCTCTCTTTAAGAGTCGATTCTGCGTACTCTAAGGTGGTGGTACCATAGCTAGCGTGATGGTTCTTCCCCCCTCCGGACTCGTAGGCTTGGATATCAACGAGATAGAACTAACGCTCGGAGAGTACTATCCGAAATTCCGCGCCAAGCAAATTTACGAAGCGGTCTATCACCAGCGGGTCACCCATCCAGACCAAATTTCTACCATCCCTCAGGACCTCAGAGACAGACTTACCTTAGGACTGCCCGAGATCGAGAAGGTGTACGAATCCACCGACGGAACCAAGCGTTATCTGCTGAAATTGGCGGACGGCAAGACTGTAGAGTCTGTATGGATGCCCGAGGGCGAACGGGCCACGGTTTGTATTTCCAGTCAAGTCGGTTGCCCGGTGGACTGCAAGTTCTGCCTTACCGCCCTGATGGGCCTGGAGCGCAGCCTCACCGCAGGGGAGATCGTAGGACAAGTCTTGCGCATAGCCGCGGATCAGAAAGTGGAACCGCATGTGGACCGGCTGAATATCGTCATGATGGGTCAAGGCGAGCCACTGCTGAATCTGCCGAATGTTCTGAAGGCGACGCGCCTGCTGGCGGACCAACGCGGTGGAGCGATTTCCACCCGTCGAATTACTGTCTCTACGTCTGGCATTATTCCTAAAATAAATGAATTAGGACAAGCAGAAATTAGACCCAAACTTGCCATATCATTAAATGCGTCCAGTGAAGAGCAACGTCAGCGGCTGATGCCCATCACCCGCAAGTACCATCTAAACGACTTGATCGACGCCTGCCGCGCCTATCCCTTGCGTCCCAAGGAAAGCATCACCTTTGAATACGTCTTACTGAAAGACGTGAACGACACCGACGCGGACGCGCGGCGGGTTGTGAAGTTGTTGGCGAAGTTGGACGCCAAGGTGAACCTGATCGCGCTCAACCCCGGCCCCGGAATTCCTTTTGACACGCCTACTCCGGAGCGAGTGGCTTCTTTTCAAGCCATCATCCGCAAGTCCATTCCGTGTTATCTGCGCAAGCCTCGCGGGCTCGACGTCTTCGCGGCGTGCGGACAGTTGAAACGGATGGAGAGCGGGCCGCTGACAATACTGTCGTAGGGAACGGCTACTTGCCTTTGCCCTTACCCACATTGGGAATGCCCATGTCCGTCTTTTTGGCCGTTCCGGTTGAGAAATCCGCATCCGTCAGAGGTGCATCCACGACGCCTTTCAAGACGTCCCGCTCGGTCGCCTTACCGTTCTTGTAAGTGATCGTCTGAACTGGGAAGCCGTTAATTCCTTCCTTGGTGAGACCTGAATCGGAAATAGCGCCGGCCATGGGACTGTTCTGCAGGGCCTTCGTCATGACGGATAGATACTCCCTCATTCTCTCCATCACCTGGAAATCCGAGGCGCTCAGTTTCAGGTCGACGGGCGTGGCGGCACAGATCTCGGAAATCTTCTGTCCGGATTGGCTGCCTTCGTACAGGGTGCAGCGATAGGCTCCGGCGGTACCCGGTCCCTTGGCGGCATATGTGGTGGGTGCTACCGCTGCCGCTGAAGGTGAGGCTGAGGCTGGGCCGCCCAATTTGCCCTTCATCATTTGTTCCATTTGTGCGCGTTGCGCGGGAGGCATATTCTTCATTGCCTCTTCCAACTGAGCCATAGCGCCTCCCATCTGCGCACCCATGCGATCCATGGTGGCCTGATCGATCTCCTGATAGGTATTGCCCGTCTTGTTCAGTATCACCATCCGGTTGCCGCCCTTGGTCAGGAACAGCACCGAGGTATCGCCATCGTTGACCCGCATGCGGTCCGTGTCGATCAGGATTTCGCGAACGGTGGCCTTGTTGCTGGTGAGATCCGTGGATTCCATCTGGATGCGTTTCGCGGCGAAAAGCGGGATCGCAGCGAGCGCGAGAAGAGCGAAAAGGGTGGACAAGAGTTGCTTCATGCCACCATTCTACGCCCGATTACTTCCAGTCGGCGGTGAAGATATTGAATTCGTAGTTGCCCGTTCCCTGATAGCTGGAGGCAAACACCAGGCGCTTGCCGTCCGGCGAAAATTCCGCGAAAGACGTAAACCCGCCGTAGCTGGTCACTTGCTCCAAACTGGAGCCATCCAGATTGACCATGTACAACTCAAAATCTCGACTGTCGCACTTGTGTTTATTCGACGAGAACAGGATCTTGCGCCCATCCGGCGTAAAGGTCGGCGCGAAACTGGCACAGCCGTATTGAGTGATCTGCTTGGCGTTGGAGCCATCGCCATTCGCGACCCACAGTTCCATCTTCATGGGCGCGGTGAGGTTCTCTTTGAGCAAATCGCTGTACGTTTTGGTCTGCGCCCCGGGAGTGGGATGGAACGCGCGCCACACCATCTTCGATCCATCGCGCGAGAACACCGGCCCCCCGTCGTACCCGGGCGATTTCGTCACCTGTTTTTTGTTGGAGCCGTCCGTCTTCATGGTCCACAGGTCGAGGTCGCCGGAGGCCAGAGACGTGAAGAGGATCTCATTCTTGCGCCAGTTCACGGTGGCCTCGGCGTCGTAGCCGGCGGCAGTGGTGAGCTTCTTCTCAATCTTGCCCGTTTCATCGGCGAGATAAATATCGAACCCCGGATATACTGCCCACACAGAGCCTTTGCTGCGATCCGCCGGCGCCGGGCAGGCCGGGCCGGCTTCGTGCGTGGACGCATAGACAAAGTGTTTGCTATCCGCCAGGAAGTACCCGCACGTGGTAACGCCCTTGCCCGTCGAAACCATTTTCTGATTGGAGCCGTCAGCGTTCATCGTGTAAATCTGATCGCACTGAGCACCATCGCGCGTCGATTGGAAAATGAGCTTCGATCCGTCCGGAGCCCAATAGGCCTCGGCATTCTGGCCGCCGTGGGTGAGCTGTTTAAGGTGGGCGATGTGGCTGGCGGATTGTCCCCATAAAGACCCCGACAGGAGCATGGACGCGAACAGAGAAACCAGAAAGTACTTCATGCTTGACTATTCTAAGGCAACTTCGGCAACGGCCCCAACGCCCTGGATTTCAGCCAGGCCGCCCGAAACTCGCGCATCGCTGGGGTTAGTTCCAGCTTCGCCTTCTCATAGGTCACAAGTTCGACCGTGGGAGGGCTCTGCCAAATCAGCTCGACGGACCGGGATCCGGCGCGCCCTTCCACCTCGATGAGGGACTTGTCTCCGGGCTTGTGCGACTTCAACGCTTTATCCCAGTCCTTCTGGGTCCTCACATCTTTGCCGTCAACGGAAGTCAAACGGTCGCCACGATCCAACCCCGCCAAGTAGGCCGGCGAACCTCGCAAGGTAACGCCGGTGATGGAAACTCCTTGCTTCGAAACGCTGGTACGCGACACGCCCAGCCATACTTCGCCTATCGAGGTCTTCCGTAACAACAAGCCCGCGCGTGTTAGCAGGCCCGCGTAGTCCATCGATTGGCGGCCCACAACGTACCGGTCGAAAAGATCACGCGCGAATTCGGCGCTACCAGTGGCCGCGGCGAGCGTCGCTTCAAGATCGTCCAGAGTATACGGGTTGTTCACGTCCGGATGGGCCCTCCACATCGCTCGCATCCAGTCGTCGAGACTCTTGCCTGGAAAACGCGCACGAATCGACAGATCGATACCGAGCGCCAGCGCCTCGCCCTGGGTGTAATACGAAATATAGGTATTGGCGAGATTCGTGGGATCAGTGGTCCCGGCGCGATCGACAAAAGGCGCCATGCGGCTCATCTCTATCGCATTGAAAACCTCGCGGCCAGGCGAGGCAAGCGTTGTGTTCAATGTGGAACCCAGGACTCCCGAGAAATCGTCGATGGACAAAATGCCCGCCCGCGCCTGTACCAGAGGACTGTAGTAGTTCGTGAATCCTTCGCCGAACCATAACTCGCCGGACATGTTGGCGCGTTCCAGATCGAACGGCTCCAGCGACTTGGGTCTGATTCGCTCCACATTCCACGAATGCAAGAACTCATGCGAGGCTGCGTCGATGAGATCGGCGAAACTACGTGTGCCCGGCGCGACATTCTGCGTAATCACGGTGGAGTTGCGATGCTCCATTCCATCGCCGCCAGCGTAAGGCAGGAAATCGAACAGGAATGTGTACTGGCCGTGATCGTAAACAGGGAAAGCGCCAAACACGCCGGCGGCCTCGAGAGTGATCGCTTCGCAAAGACGCGCGTATTCCGAGATCGTTTCGTCGCTGGCGCTGGAATGCATGGCCATCACGAAGTGCGTTCCTAAAGCAGTCCATTCCCGCAGAGCATGCGGCCCGAACTCAATAGGACTATCCATCAACATGTCGCGCGACGATTCGGTCCAGGTCTGACCGTTCCGTTGAAGTTGCGTGGCCACCTCCCACGTCGATCCCGCGGGAGCTTCCAAGCTAACGACAACTGGGCGCGTTTCCATCCCGCGCGCCCAGGCAAATGTCGCGGGAGGATTCAGATGCGCGTGCGTTGTATCGATTGCATTGTAGGTGCCGTCCAGCGCGTCGCCGAACAAGGTGTACTCGAAGACCACGGTGCCGCTATGCCCGGAAACATTCCATTGATAGGGAGTGGGACGTCCAACTGTTAGCGGCCGCCCAGCTCCATCGGTAGCGCGAACGTTATAGACATTCTTGGCGAATTCATGGAGTGCATACCGGCCAGGCGATGCCCGGCTCATGACGACTTCGAGAATCGGGGCGCTCACTCCGAGGAACGTGATTCGAATTTCGGCCTCATGATGGGCAGCGTTGGGGAACCGTAGCTCATAACGCACGGCAGCGACCTGCGCCGGCAAGGGAGCCAACGATACCAGGACAAGAAGAATAGTTTTCAAGAGCGATCTCCGGCCATACTCGCTCTATCGTAAAACATCCAAAATGACCACCTGCTAAACTAGCTGGGAAATGTTTCGGCATACCTGCGGACCTATCCTGGCGGCCGCGCTGTTAGCAGCGCCCGAACTCAGCGCCGATAGTGTCCTGGCTGGCAGCGCAGCGGTGCTTCCCTTCACCAACGCGACCCCGCCCGCGCCCATCAATAATGCCAACCCCAGCGTCGACTGGATTGGCGAGAGCATAGCCGAGGCCTTGCGCGAATCGCTTTCTGGCGCAGGCCTGCCCGCGCTCGCTCGCGCGGATGTCGCGGCCGCCTATGCGGATCTGCGCCTGCGCGATCGTGCGGAATTAACCCAGGCTTCCGTCCTCAAGCTGGGGCAAGCCCTCAATGCGGATCAAGTTATCTACGGCACCTATCGCCTGGAATCGCTCCGGCCCGGGGAGACGCCCCGCCTCATTATCGAAGCCCACATGGCGGATCGTGCGCGCGTCCGCCAAAACACCTTGCCCGAAGAGTCCGGACCAATGCAGGAATTGGACCGTTTGGAATCCCATCTGGCGTGGCAGACTCTGCGCCTCATTGCGCCGGATCGGGCTCGTGCGGAAGGGGACGCCAAAACCCTACGCCCCGCGGTCTTGCTCAGCGCGGAAGAGGCATTCGTTCGCGGCCTGCTGACCACTGCGCTAGATCAGAAAGAGAAATATTTCCTGCAAGCCGCGCGGCTGGATCCACACTTCGCCCGCCCCAACCTGGAAATGGGAAAGATCGAATTGGCCCGCAAGAAGTATGCGGCCGCCGCCGAATGGCTGCTCAAAGTGGAAGCCGCAAATCTGCACTCTGCGGAGGCCAGTTTCTACCTCGGCGTGGCCAAATTCCGCCAAGCCGATTATGCGGCGGCCCAGGCCGCGTTTCAACAAGTCGCCGAAAAACTGCCTGCGGCGGAAGTCTTCAATAATTTGGGAGTCGCGGAGAGCCGCCGCAATCAATTGCATGCGCTGACCAGCTTCGGCCAGGCACTGGAAGTGAATCCCAATCATCCCGATTATCACTTCAATATGGGATACATTCTGTGGAAGACCGGCCAATTTGAGGCGGCCGCGGACCGCTTCCGCGCTGTGCTGGACCGCGATCCCATGGATCAGATGGCCACCCTGCTGCTGGGCAGGTCCCTGCAGAGACAAGGACTGCGCAAGGGGAATCCAGCAGACCTGCGTCTGGAAGAGTTGGAGCGCTTCAAAGACTCCTACGAAGAGTTGGCCTCTAAACCTCACTGATGTGGACTTTTGAACCGTGGAACCGGGTATAATCGGAAATCTCATGCTGGAGTCCTTCGGTGTTACAGACCCAGGTTGCGTTCGAAATAATAACGAGGATTCCTTCCTGGTGGATCCCGGTGCCGGCCTCTATCTAGTGGCCGACGGCATGGGCGGCGCCCAAGCCGGGGAACGCGCCTCGCACATTGCGACGGAAACCCTGCGCGAAATTGTCCACGAGGAAGAAGACGGCATGAACCCCGCCAAGCTGGTTTCGGCGTTTCATGAGGCGAATCGCAGGATCAAGCAGGAAGCTTCTACCGATTCCAAACTGGAAGGCATGGGCACGACCATGGTCGTCGCCGTGGAGGTAGCGGGCGAGCTGTTGATCGCCAGCGTTGGCGACAGCCGCGCTTATCAGTTGTCGAACGGCGCTCTTTCGCAAATCACCGAGGATCAAAGCTGGATCAACGAAGTGGGCCGCCGTCTTGGCTTGGCTGAAGAAGTACTGCGCGTGCATCCGATGCGTCACGTTCTGACCATGGCGATCGGTGTTTCGGAAAACCTGCGCGTAAACAGCTACGCCGTAACTCCGGAGCCGGGCACCACCATTCTGATTTGCAGTGACGGACTGCACGGCGTGGTTTCTGAAGCTAATATCGCCGAGGTCCTGCGCCAGCAACAGACGCTGGAAGAACGCGGCAAGCGTTTAATCGAGCTGGCCCGTGCGCAAGGCGCTCCAGATAACGTAACCGCGGTGTTGATTCAGGCAAAAGCCTAAACTACAACCAGTTCGCGCTGCATCTCGCCGGTTACGCGGGCGCTGGTTTCGTCGACAAATACGTTCACTTCGCTGCGCACGCCAAATTCCGGCAAGTAAATGCCCGGCTCAATGGAAAAACAAGTCCAGGGAATAACACGCCGCTCATCGTGGGTTTCGAGATTGTCCATGTTCGCGCCGGTGCCGTGCACTTCCGTTCCAATGGAATGCCCCGTCCGATGGAAAAAATAGTCCGCGTACCCTGCCGCCCGGATATGCGCGCGCGCCGCATCATCCACCTGATAGCCCGCCAGCTCCCGCTTGGCCGCGACGGCATCCACCACACATTGGATCGCCTTGTCGCGTGCATCGCGGACAATGCCAAACACCTTGCGCATCGCTTCCGGAGCCTGTTCACCGCAATAGCCGACCCAGGTGATGTCGTAATAAACGCCATCGGCCCGCTCCAACTTCGCCCACATGTCAATTAAGACGAGATCTCCACGGCGGATTTCCGAACAGGACTCCTGCGTCGGATTGTAATGCGGGTTGGATGCGTTCGCGTTGACCGCCACATCCGGACCATGGTCAGTGAACAGCCCTTCTTCCCGGAACCGGCCAAGGATAAACTGCTGCATCTCCCATTCGGTGACCCGTTCGTTCGCCCGCTGTTTGGCGGAAATACGGGCGAACGCCTCGCCGCGAATGCGATCCACCAGCCGTCCCGCCGCCAAATGATTCTCCAACTGCGCCGCGTTCCAGCGCGACTCGAAATACTGGATCAGGTTGGCGGAAGTCGCCACCTCCACGCCCATGCCGCGCACCAGTTCTACGGTCCCGGCGTCAACCATCGCTACGTAGGGCACCGCGCAATTCGGCGAATACTGCATGGCGATCTTCTTCGCCGAGCCCAGCAGCCCCTTCAATCCATCCACCAGTTCCTGCCAACCCGCGTACAGCCGGATCGCCCCCGGCAACTCCTGCAGAGTGTTCGGTTCAATCTTGTGAGCCATGCCCTTTGGCTCGCCCGTCGCGGGCACAAAATAATACCAGCGCCGCGTCACCATGGACCCAGGCGTAAATCCCAACACGCGATACCCCAAGGGATCGCGATTGTGGTGATCGAAAAACAACCACCCGTCCAAACCTTCTTCTCTCAATGCCTGTTGAATCTCAGCCAGTCTCATGTTGGAATCCGGCGCCATTCGACGCGTGTCTTCAAATTCGCCAGGCCCGCGACCTCTCGCGTATCCACCACGCTAAAGGCGATGGCGTCGTCGAGCCAATCCTGGCTATAGCCTTCCTGATATTGGGTGGCGACTGTCAGCGTATAATCCTGGCGGGTCAGCGCGCAATCGAACGCAAACTCCACCTCAAAACTCTCGCCAGCCTTGACGGGACCCAGGTCCAAGCCCTCGATGCGCGTATTGGTGCCCCATACGTCGATCCCCAGGCGATTGCGAATGAGTACGCCCACCACCGGATTCTCCAGATCCTTGTAAGCGCGCGCCCGCACCCGAATCACTAATGGATCCCCAGGCTCGGCGCTTGCCGCCACTTCTCCACGAGCGTTCAAGAGCGTCGCATCCACCACGCGGCTTGCTCCGTCCCCATGCCGAAAGGAGGATGAAGCGTCTGCCTCGGCGGAACCGTCGCGCTGTTGTCGTTCCAGCACCAAACCAACATAGCGATTGACCACTTCACTAGGAGCGCCGTAAGCGGCTACCCGGCCATCCACCATCAGCGCAGCCTTATCGCATAGCCGCTTCACCAGACCCAAGTCGTGGGAAACGAACAACACTGTAACCTTGCGTTCTTTCAATTCCTCAAATTTCTTGATGCATCGATTGGCAAAGATCGCGTCGCCCACGGCCAAGGCTTCGTCGACAATCAGAATCTCCGGATCCACGTGAATGGCTGTCGAGAACGCCAGCCGCACGTACATGCCGCTGGAGTATTCCTTCACCGGCCGGTCCATGAACGCGCCAATCTCGGCAAAAGCCGCGACGGCGGGAAACACGCGCTCCATCTCATGCCGGGGGATACCGAGGATCTCGGCATTGAGATAGACGTTCTCGCGACCCGTGAATTCCGGATTGAATCCCGCGCCCAACTCCAGTAACGCTGCAATGCGGCCGCGGGTTAACACTCGTCCACGAGTAGGTTGCAGAATCCCGCTGACGATCTGCAGTAGCGTGCTCTTCCCGCTGCCATTCGGGCCAACTACTCCTAGAATCTCGCCCCGCTCGACGTTTAAATTAACATCGCGCAGTGCCCAAAACTCTGTAGAGGATCGAGGTCCCGAAAACGGCAGCGCCTCCCACAACCGATCCACCGGTCGCTCATAGAGCCGATACGACTTCGAAACATTTTGGACGTGCAGCACCTTGTCCAATGTAGCGTGTCCTGCCCGAAATGGGCAGCATTACATCCTGCAGCGGCCGCCTATCGATTACTAAGCCGCCATCGCCAACTGCGCCCGCAGACTCTGCCGAATCCTGAGCAGCCGAACGCGAATGCCAGTGGAGCTAATCCCTTCCGTCTGAGCCATCTCTTCCGCCGAATACCCTTCGAGGCTCTTTTCCAACAATGCGCGGTCACGGCGAGGACACCGCTCCAGCATCCGCTTCAACTCCAGCTGGTTCTCTAAACCCATGTGGTACGCCGGATCAATCCCGTCGAGGCTCAGCATCGGTGTGCTCCGGAAGCGAGCGCGGAACAGGTTGCGAGCGATGGAGTTTACCCAGTAACTGATCAGCGACGGGTCGCGAAGTTGCTGGCGATACTCCCAGCCCCTAACCCACGCTGCTTGTGCGATTTCATCCGCTTCTTCCAACGCTGCTCCTCGGGATAACAGAAAGCGGCGTGTGCTCGCATATCCACGTTCGAATGCATCTGCGTATTCTGCTCGTTCCATGTCTGCCTCCAAAGCAATCCCGTGGCCAAGCTTTAACCGGCGTCTTTTCAATGACATCAATCTCACCAATCGAAAGTACTCAGTAATTTCTACCGCAGTAACCCGGCAAACTAATCCGGTTCCGCAAAACCTCCGATAAACACCTTATGAGGCTCGCTCTCTTATTAACCGCCGCCGGCATGCTGAACGCGCAATCGAACCCCTCCTGGTGGAAGTACACTCCCCCGGAAGCCACCGGCGTGGTCGGCATGCATTGGGATAACTTGCGAGAGACTCGCTTCGCGTCGGCGATTGCCGCCGAGTTCGCCGCGGGGGGCGCCCTAAATTTTCCGGATCTGGAAATCTTGCGCAATCCCGAGCAGGTTCTATTAGCTTCACCCACCCTGCTGGCCATAGAATATGGAAACTTCCCGGCCACGACCGTGCGCGAGCAGGCCGCCGCCAAAGGCATGAAGAAGGGCGCCTACAAAGGCATGGAATTGTGGAGTGCTCCAGACTCGGGCACCCTGAACATAGCGCTGATCAATCCCAAGCTGGTGTTGGTCGGCAGTAAGGTAGCTCTCCAGAACGCGATAGATCGCGGCCTGGACGAGAGAAGCTCACGCGGTTACTCACCCCTGCTGGCCCGCGCCGCTCGCTACTCGAAAGAAGACCTGTGGGTGGTAGCCTCGCAGCTGCCCGACCCACTCGCCAGCCGTTTCCTGCCCCTGGAACTCCAGGCGACCGCGTTCGAAGGCAGCGTCTCTTTCTGGGATGGATTGCACCTGGTGGCCTCCATCGAACGTCCATCGCCGACACGTGCTCTGGATCTGGCTGATTCACTGGTCGAAGCGCTGGCCGCCCGTCCGGTGATGGCCCAAGCCACCGAGATCACCACGCGCGATCGCGCCGTTCTGATCACGATGGATCTGGATCAGGCGCAGCTTTTCGCGAGCCTTCGTGCCCCGGAGTCCGCCGCTTCCGAACTTGTAGCCGCTGCTCCCGCGAAACCCCAACCCCGAGCCTTCGTTCCTCCCACACCGGTTGCTTCATCGACGCGTCCTTCCACTGAACCGACCGTCATCGCCAGTGCGGCTCCCCCCGCGGAAATCACGGCCGCGCCAGCCACCGCCTTACAACCGGCTTCTACCCTGCCTCCTCCACCGCCGCGTCCGAAGGTGATTCGCATTCTTGGCTTGGGCGATGGACCAGTAGAAATTCCGTTTGGTCACTAGGCCAATTTTCACTAGCCTTCTACCTTGCCGTGTTAGAGTAAGGATCGATGCCAGTCGCGGGCGCGGTCGAAATTTACGCGCGCGTATTTAGTGAACTCAAGCCGCGCACTCCTCTCCCCGAGATCAAGGTTCAATTCCGCCGCTACGCCAACGCGAGCGCGCAAATCAAACTGGATCAGAATATCTTGCTGGTCCGCATTGCCGACACGCTGGCTGCGGCCCCCGCGGACGTTCACCAAGCCCTGGCCGAAATCCTGCTCTCCAAATTATTTCGCCGCCCCGTGCCCGCCGCCAGCAACGAACGCTACCGCCGTTACCTCAACCGCCGCGAAGTCCGCCAGGACCTGGACCGCGTGCGTGGTGTGCGCGGGCGTAAACAAATCGAAGATCCAAAAGGCCGGCATCACGACCTGCTCGGAATGTTCGACAAGCTGAACTTCGAATACTTCTTCGGCCTGATGTCACGCCCCGCCTTGGGATGGACGCGCCAAGCTTCGCGAACCCTGCTGGGCCACTATGACCCCTCGCATCACGCGATCGTCTTGAGCCGTATCCTGGACCGCGCCGAAGTCCCCAGTTTGGCAGTGGAATATGTCCTGTATCACGAGATGCTCCACATCCGGCACCCCGCCGAACATCGCGGAGTGCGCCGCTGCGTCCATACGCGCGCGTTCAAAGACGAGGAAAAACGCTTCGTGCAGTTCAAAGAAGCCAAGCTCCTTTTGCGCCGCGTGATCTAGCCCGTTTGTGGCGCACGCGCCACTACGGCGTCCGCCCTGACACCCCAGGCTTGGACAGATAAGAATAAAATCCCAAATCCGCCCCAGTAAACCCCTTCGTCATCAAAATGATCTGCCCCGTGTGCCCCGAAAAATGCTCCACCACGTGGAAGATCACCTCCACTAGCGTCACATCATGCCCCTGAATCCGAACCCTCTCCGTCAGCCGGTCCACGGCCAATCCGCGGATCACTACCACCGCCTTGTCGATAGCCTCCCGCAGCGCGACCGTCATACTCCCGGCTGCAATTCCGCCACGCGCAGCAAACTCCGCATCCCGCACGCGAGTATTTGGAGCATGATCGATCCCCGTCAAAATCCACTCCCGGACATTCCCCGTGAGATGCAGCAGTAAATTCCCGATGGCGTTCTGCGATTCCCCGCCCCGCCACCACACCTGTTCCGGCGTCAGCCTCCCGACGCATTCCTCGATACGCTGACACTGCTGCTCCAACTGGTCGGCGGCGTAGCGCAAAAACTCTGTTTCACAAGTCATGCTATTTCCAACGCCGGTAATTGAGCCTCAATCTCACCCCGATGCGGCTCCAGCCATTTTGGCAGACACAGACGTTGGCCAAGGGAGTCCAATGATTCGTCTAAAGTCAGCCCGGGCCCTTCAGTAGCAATCTCAAACAACGGCGCGCCTGGTTTTCGAAAATAGACGGAATGAAAGTACGACCGGTCCTTCACCGGACTCACCCGCAGCCCAGCCTGCACCAGCCGTTCGCGCCACGCCATTTGTTCGGCCTCGTCCGCCACACGCAACGCCACATGATGGATTATCCCGGCGCCCATGACGCCCGGCTCCGCGGAACCATCGTGCAAGATATCCAGGAATTGATCCCGACCCACCGCATAGCGGACGCGGTTGCCTTCGACTCCGGCGCGCACCAGTCCTAGCGTTTCACCCAACAGCGTTTCAACCGCAGCCAGGTCGGCCGCCAACAGCGTGACCGAGTGCAGACGCTCGGCCTTCATGGCCGCCGCCCCCGCGACGCCGATCATCTCCACCGCCATCCCCTCCGGATCGAGAATCGTCTGAACCGGCTGCTCGAACCTGATGCCATCGGCCTTCACTGCCGTGGGAGAGACCGCGAACGCAACGCCAACAATCTGTCCGGACCCTTTCCGCGGCTTCACCACGCGCCCCCACGGGAAGAATGTCAATAGGCTCCCCAGACGGCCATCTCCATCACCAAAGTAGAAATGATAGGTGCCGGGATCGTCGTAATTCACGGTGCGCTTGACCAGACGCATGCCCAGCGTTCGCGTGTAAAATTCAATATTGCTACGCGCGTCGCCGCACAGCGCCGTCACATGATGCAGGCCCAGCAGAGGAGCCACGGTTACTGAGCCCGCTCCATCCGCCCCGCCCATTTGAGGAACCGGAAGAATTCGCCGCGATGTTCCCATACAAAAGTGCGGAACTGCGCTGGAGTAATCTCATCCGCGTGCAATCCCCAGTAAGTCTCGATGCGCCAGCGCAAGTAAGGGCTTCGCCACGGCTGCAGCCGGTGGCCAGCCGAGGAACGCCACAGGAATCCGAGCATTATTTGGTAGTGGCTGACTTAGCGGCCGCCGGTTTGGGAGGGGCGGCTGCCGGGGGCTTGGGTGGCGCCGGCGCGGCAGGGGTACCCGCATAGTAACCCGCGCGATGCCGCACAGTGCTGCGAGGTACGTTCTTCACTTCCACCTTCAGGCGGTGATACGATCCGTCCAGTGTGGCGTTCTGCGGCGTGTAAGCCAACATATACTGGTTGCGAATTTCGTGGGCGATTTGTGGCGTGATATCTTCCACTTCCGAAAGATCCTTAGGGTAATACGCGAAGCCCCCGGCAACCTCGACTATATTGTTTAGAGCGCGTCGGGCCTTGTTGGCTTCCCCCTTTTCTTCCTCGCTCAGCAGGCCGATCGTATACACCAGAACTTCACTTTCCCGGACGCGCTTCAGCAGGTCTTCCAAAGTCGTCTTGTTGCTGGCATTGTCGTTGCCATCCGTCACCACTACGATGACCTTCTTGTCGCGTTTGCCCTCGGCCTTGACGTAAGCGATCGTCGCACTCATCGCGTCCCGCATGGCCGTTCCGCCCCGGTTGTCGATCCGCTCCATGGCTTCTTCCAACTTGCTAATGTCGTTGGTGAAGCCCTGATCTTTGTAGTAATCGTCGTTGAAATTGACGAAGCAGACTTCGTCATCCTTGTTGGAAGCGCGCACCAAGGCCAAGGCTGCTGCCGTTACTCGGCTGTGTTTATCCTTCATGCTGCCGCTGCCATCAATCAGGATGCACATCGAGACGGGAACATCCTCGCGCTTGAACTGCTTAATTTCCTGTTCAACGCCGTTTTCCGTCACCTTGAAGTTCGCCCGTGGGATATCCGGGATCATCTTGCCATCGCGGTCCAACACGCTGACGTACAGCGTCACTTCCTTGAGGTCGGAGGTGAACGTCGGAACGTCATTCGGATCGGAGACAGTAGGCGGTGCCGGCAGTCCCTGCCCCATCAAAATCGCCCCGCCGAAGATCGCTGCCATGCACCATTTAGTGCTCTGGCGCATAGTATCCTCCGCGAGCGCGGCTTCGCAGCCGCGGTAAATCTTTAGTGTTCACAAGCTTTACTTCCACTTTACGATATTTTCCGTCGCGAGCATCGTTCTTAGGCCGGTACCCCAGCACGTATTCGTTGCGCAACTCCAGGCCGATTTTTTCCGCGACGTCCGGCAACTCACCCAGATTCTGAACCGCGAAATGCCGCCCGCCGGTCTGCTCGGTGATCTCCCCCAGTAACCCCGGCCCGCTCATCTCTTCCACTGACCGCCCCATCGCTCCGAACGGCTCAAAGATCCCAATCGCATAAATCTGAACATCGGCTTCGCGTACCGCATTCTTCACTTCGGACTCCGTATAACGGCTGGAGTTATCCCCGCCATCGGAAATGATAAGGATCGCCTTGCGCCCGTTTTTCGCCTTTTTCATCTCGTTCATGGCCAAATAAACCCCATCCAAAAGCGCCGTGCTGCCCTTCGACTGGGCAAATGCCAAGCGATTCAGAATGTCCTCGGTTTCATTCGTGAACGGAACGGTCAGCTGGGTTCGATCACTGAATTGGACCAGGAAAAATTCGTCTTCCAGGTTCGCCGTCTGCATGAACTGCGAAACCGCTTGCCGAGCCTTGGTAATCTTCGGCCCCATGCTGCCACTGGTATCGAATACGATTCCGACGGAGATGGGAGCATCTTCGCTGGTAAACGAGAGAATCTCCTGCCTGACTTTGTCCTCGAACAATTCGAAGTTCGTGACCTCCAACCCGGTCACAAGTTTGCCGGATTGCTGCAACGTTACCGTGACAGGAATGCGTACCTCTGTCAGATCCATGCGCAGATCTGCCCGGCGATCCAGGATGGAGGCGGCGTCATCGCTGGCGGAAGGCTTCACCCGCGGCGTGATTGTTGCGCCCGTTTGCGAGACGGCCGTGGAGGATGCCGGAACCGTATTGTTCGCCACGCCTTGTGCGATCACACGCACAGGCGCCATGGACAGCGCCAAAGTGAACATCACGGCAATCCGCATATTCATAAAGATACCCGGTCCTGCCAACCTGCCATCAGTATAACAATCGGACGTTCTTCCAAGCCTCATATAGCTTAGAGGCCCCAAATCCACAATTTGGAACAAACTATTACCCGCGCACCGCCCATCGGACCAAATCTGACACCTTGGGCGGTTGGCCTTGTAACAAAATTGCCACGCGGAATATACGAGCCGCGCCCCAGGTAATCAACAGCGCGCACAAAAGGCTACCCGCGAGCGCCACCCAAGGCTGCCATAGAGGAACTCCACCCGGCATGGATTGCCGCATCAGCATCACCAAAGGCGAAAACAACGGAAAGAGAGACAAAGCCGTGGCTGCGGGACCATTCGGTTGCTGAATGATCGCCACAACCATAAAAGCCGGTATCAGGATCGGCAGCATCATGAAGATCGCCATATTCTGCGCATCCCGAGGCGCGCTACACGCCGCCCCCAAACCTGCCCCTAGCGCGCTCAACATTGTGACTTCCGCCACCATAAATGCAAAAAACCATGGCAGTAGATGGAACGGAACCAGCCCTAGCATTGCCGCTCCCTGCAATCCCAAGATTGCCCCGATAATGTAGAAAATCGAACTCGTAAGCGACCGGCCCACCGACGCCAGAACCTTCCCCGCCAATATCTCGAACGGCGTCGTGGAGGCCAGCAGCATCTCAAATACCCTCTGCATCTTGTCTTCCGCCACGACCCCGAGCATAGGAGCCGAGCCCCCCATTACAACCATGAACATCAGAAACAACATCACCATCGGAACCGCCACGCCTTCCAATTCGTTCCTGGGCTTGGCCGGTTGAATCTCGCCGGTCGTGGCATCTTTGGCGAATAGGCCCATGCGTTGGATGGACGCGTTTCCCAGCACCTCACCGGAGTGATCGGCATCCACGCCCAATTGCTGAAGCCGCACCCGCCGCAGACCCGTGTTGATCGGATCCAGCAGCCAGATCCTGGTATCGTCCACGCCCGCCGCGTTCGCAAAAATCGTCACCTTTTCCTCGCCCGGATTTCCATTCGGATGCAGAGCCCCTGCCCCGATCTCGATGAACATGTACAGGTCGCCCTTTCGAACACGGTTCGACAGGCTAAGCCTCTGTTCCTCGGGCGCGCTTTCGTTGGGCGGCGTCACTTCAAACGAATACCGGGCCGTGATCAACTGCTGCGCCGCCTTGGCGTTCAGCTCATTCGTATTCTTCTCTGACGCCGCGCGAATGATCGCCTCAGCCACTGCGCCGGTGTGATCCACAAACGCGATTTTCCGTTGCTGATTGTTGCCTGTAACCCGCAACAACCCAATCCCCAGAAAGCTGCCGCCGAAGATCAAAGGAGCCACCACCAACCCGATCAGAAACGCCTTGCGGAAAACCGAGTTGATGTAATCCCGCTTGGCGATGATAAAGATTCTACGCAGCATGGGCCCCCTGAGCCTGCTCTTCCGTGGCGCCTGGTCCCGCGATGCGCACGAAGATATCGTGCAGGGAAGGCTTCACAACCGCGAAGCTATGCACGGCGGTGCGCGTCATCAAAGCCCGCAGCACCTCCTGCGAATCAAACCCCGCCTTCATCCGCAGTTCCTGGAGATGCCCTAGATCGCGGACCCGATCCACACCCGGCAACCCCTCTAAAACGCCCATCCGGCCTTCCACGGAGACGTGGATTGTGTCGCTGCCATAACGGCTTTGAATGTCTGCCAACGTCCCGTCCAACACTTTCTTGCCGCGAAAGATCATAAAAATGGAATCGCACAGAGTGCTGGCGACGCCCATGTCGTGCGTACTCAAAATAATCGTCGTTCCTTTTTGTCTCAGATCCAGGACCGCGCTGCGAAGCGAATCGCCACTCACCGGATCCAATCCCGTGAAGGGTTCGTCCAGGATCAGCAGCTTCGGCTGCGGCACAATGGTCGCGATAAACTGCACCTTCTGGCTCATGCCCTTGCTGAGTGCGTCGACTTTCTTATTCGCCCACTGCTCCAGATCCAGCCTCTGTAGCCAATACTGGATTTGCGCCTTGACGTTACGGCCGCCGCGCAGCTCCGCGTAGAACTCCAGCAGGTCCTGCACACCCATCTGCCGGTACAACCCGCGCTCTTCTGGAAGGTAGCCAATACTCTCCGAACCCACCCCGCGCCGCTCTTTCCCGAACACTTTGATGGATCCCCGATCGGGATAGAAAATGTTCACGATCATGCGCATCGTGGTGCTCTTGCCGGAGCCATTCGGACCAATGAATCCGTACACCGAACCTTCCGGAATGGCCAGCGACAGATCGTCCACGGCCGTCACCGCACCGAAGGTCTTGCTGACATTCGAAATCTCGACGGCGTGCATATATTAACGGCAAGTGTACCACCAGGACCCTGGCTACGAACGCAGCGAAAAGAATCGTAGTAACGTGTCACCGGCAAAGATGTAGACCGCGCAGATGGCGCCCTCGCCAATCAGAATTCCCAGCAGAAACTTCTTGAAGTTCACTTTCAGCGTCCCGCACACGTAACAGATCACATCGGTCGGCACCAGGGGCAGAAAACTCCACGCGATGATGATGGGCATCTCATAGCGCTGTAGCGCGCCACGCACCTTCTCGATCCCGCGTTTGTGTTTTCGCTCGAAGTACTCGTCCAGGCGCATCACTTCGGAGAACAGATAGATACTGGCGGACGACACCATGACGCCGGCCAGCGTCAGGAAAAAGAGCGGAATCGCTGGCAGCACGGGAATCGCCGCAATCACCAGGTATCCGGCCGGGATCAAAGTGAAGCCCCGAAAACAGAGGATCAGGAAAAAAATCGCACCCGCCAACGGCTTCGGTTGTGCCAACACAGTGGCGAAAATTGCCTGCAGTGTCGCAGAGTCAAAGAAGTAAAGATAAAGAGCCCCCACGATCACGCCCACCCAGGCCCATAGAAGAATTTGGCGGAATCGATTCATCTATTGGAGATAAGAAACAAACCGTTGGAAGGAGGCCAAGAAGTATGATACCTTCGAGTGTGCCGCACCGCATACTTGGCGTGATTCCCGCCCGGTACGCTTCATCGCGATTTCCCGGTAAATCCCTCGTCTCTATCGCCGGGAAAACTATGTTGCAACATGTTTGGGAACGCGCGTCACAAGCTCGCTATCTTACCAGCGTAGTCATCGCTACCGATGACGAGCGGATTCGCGCTAATGCCCAGTCTTTCGGCGCACGCGTAGTCATGACTCGCGAGGATCATCTCTCCGGCACCGACCGCGTGGCCGAAGTCGCCTCCGCCTCGGATGCCTATTGGGTGGTCAACATTCAAGGCGACGAGCCCACGCTGGACCCCGCCGCCATCGACGCCACCATTCTGGGGATGATGGACCAGGAAGGCGATACCGAGGCTCCCATGGGCACCCTCAAAACGCCGATCCTCAGCCCTGCCGTCGTCAAAGATCCTAACGTGGTTAAAGTCGTCACCGATCAGCGCGGCTACGCGATCTACTTCTCCCGCTCGCCGATTCCCTACGTTCGCGAACCCAACCAGGGCGGCGAAGCCTTCACCCACTACAAGCACATAGGCCTCTACATCTATCAACGCGAATTCCTCCTGGCCTACCCGGATTTCCCCGTCGGCCCTCTGGAACAAGCCGAGCGCTTGGAACAACTGCGCGCCCTGGAAAACGGCTTTAGAATCCGCGTCGTCGAAACCGACTACGATTCCATAGGCATCGATACGCCCGAAGACTACCAGCACGTGATGGAGCTATTCGAAAGGACTACAATTCAGAACTAATGGCCAAATACATTTTCGTAACCGGCGGAGTAGTTTCATCCTTAGGAAAAGGTATCGCCGCAGCCAGCATCGGCTGCCTGCTCGAAAGCCGCGGCCTCAAAGTCACGCTCCAGAAGTTCGATCCCTATCTCAACGTCGACCCCGGCACAATGAGTCCGTTCCAACACGGCGAAGTCTTCGTCACCGACGATGGAGCCGAGACTGATCTGGACCTGGGTCACTACGAGCGTTTCACCCACGCACCCCTTTCGCAGACCAACAACCTCACCAGCGGCCGCATCTACGAACAGATCATCTCGCGAGAACGCCGTGGCGACTATTTGGGCAAGACCGTACAAGTCATCCCGCACGTCACCAACGAAATCAAAGCCGCCGCCCGCCGCGTGGCCACCGTTGCGGATCAATCGCCTATCGATGTAGTGATCGTCGAAATCGGCGGCACCGTCGGCGACATCGAATCGCTGCCCTTCCTCGAAGCCATCCGCCAGCTGCGCCATGAACTGGGCCGCGAGAACACCTGCTTTGTCCATGTCACTCTAGTCCCCTGGATCGCCGCCGCGCAGGAGCTGAAAACGAAACCCACGCAGCACAGCGTCAAAGAGCTGCGCGCTCTCGGTATTCAGCCCGACATGCTGCTCTGCCGCTCCGAACGTCCCATCCCTCAGGACATGAAAGAAAAGATCGCTCTCTTCTGCGACGTCAACGTGGAGGCCGTGATTACCGCCGGCGATGTTAGCAGCGTTTACGAAGTTCCTCTCACCTTCGCCGAGCAAAAAGTCGACGAGATTGTTCTGCGTCACCTCCAGATCGAAGCCCCTCATTCCGACATGGCCGCGTGGAGCGACATGGTCCAGCGCCTCAAGCATCCATCCAACGAGATCAACATCGGCCTGGTTGGCAAATATGTGGAATACGAAGATTCCTACAAGAGCCTCAAAGAATCCCTGCTGCACGGTGGACTCGCGCATAACGTCAAAGTCAACATCTCCTGGATCGAATCGGATCGCCTCAAATGGCCGGATGCGCAAGAGGAGCTACAGAAGTTCGATGGCATCCTTGTCCCCGGAGGCTTTGGCCGGCGTGGCGTCGAAGGCATGCTGCAAGCCATCCGTTTCGCGCGCGAGAACAAGGTACCCTACTTCGGCATCTGTCTGGGCATGCAGACTCTGGTGATCGAGTTCGCGCGCAACGTCTGCGGCCTGGAACACGCCAACTCCACTGAATTCGATCCCGCCACCCCCGACCGCGTCATCTACAAACTGCGCGAATTGAAAGGCGTCGACGAACTGGGCGG
>JBDTSJ010000042.1:0-10970 GCA_039931205.1 Acidobacteriota bacterium | reverse complement strand
AATTTAGGAACTTTCTACTTTGCTGGGATTAGGAACTTTCTACTTTGCTCCGACATGCGGTGCTAAATCGGCAAGTAGCGTGATTACTCCTGAGTCACGGACAAACCGGAAACAAACTGGTCCAGAAGTCGGCTTGTGGGAAGTTGACTCCCCCGCAGTTTAAGAGACTCCCGCAAATATTCGTAGGAGTTGATGGCAACTTGTTCTGCAAGCCGCTATTTGGGGTGTGGAATCACGTCTTCGATGCGATACGCCGCGCCGCGGATGGTGAAGTAGAAGCGCCAATCCCGATAATCTTGCCAGGGGCGGAGGCGGCCACAGAATCGTGGCGACGGGAACGGAGGCAGACAAGTGAGATGGGGTGCGTGAGAAATGAACACTGCTGGATGATCGCCTTGACGATAGCCAGATGAATTTAGCCGGCCAGCCCGAGGCGGGACTACGCAGTAACTGCATGCCGCCCCGCATGCTACCGTACGGGCATGAGCGACACTGCCCTGCTCAACGAATTATTGGACCCCTTCACCGAGTGCCTGGATGCGGAATCGGCGCGGCGGGTGGTTGAATTTGGGGTCGCGCCGGCGGTTCAGCATCGGGTGAATGCGCTGGCGGCGAAGGCCAATGAAGGTTCCCTCACTGAGGCGGAGCGGGCCGATTATGAGGCATTGATCAACGCGGCGGACTTCATTGAAATCCTCAAGCTGAAGGCTCACCGGAGATTGGCGTCGAACGCCCGTTCGTGACCAACTCCGAAACGCGAGATCTGGTCAACAGGTCGATTTTAAGACCACGTGAGGCAGATGGGCGCGCGCTCAAGGGAGACTCCCGCAATCGGCGTCGCGCACCTTTGAAGAACTGGACTTCGCGTTCATGCTGCTCTGCTGCCGCGCGTGTTTTGAATGTGCCGAGGTTTCGGCGTTTTCCGGTCTTGGGATTTTTCTTCCGCGAGTAAAGCCGGTATTCACCGGATTTCAGTTTTCGAATCATCAGGGCGTTCCTCTTGAAGAGGGGACTCCCACGATTGCCTTCGGTTTCGAGCGCTCACTTGAGCTGGACTTCGATAGATTTTTGCTCACCGCGGGCTAGGATTATTTTGTTGGCTCGGGCCAGGTGGGCGGCGATGACCGTGGCGTCGGTGAAGTCCTCATCGATTTGTGGAGGCAGGGGGACCACGCGATATTCGCCGGGAGAGAGGTTGCGAAAAGTGATTTTCCCGTCGGCTCTGGCGCTGGCGACGAATATGAACGGGGGATAGGGGGCCAGAGGGCGGGGAGGCTCCGTTACCGATGTCGCAACCAGAGCGACACTGCCGGTTGTTGGGGCTTCGCCCTGCTTCAGCGTTACGGCCAGACTGGCTGCCTGACTGTCGAGCAGAATCTCAAGCGTGGAACCGGCGATGGCATCGAGCGATTGGCTGCGCAGAGGGAGACCGTTGTAGCGGATCTCCTTGACATACGTAGAGGGATCGCGCGGCTCCACTGAAAGCGACTGGGTTTTCCACGGAACACGTGGGTAAGCAAAGAGGCCGTTTGCATCCGGATTCA
Organism: Acidobacteriota bacterium; assembly: GCA_039931205.1. GTDB lineage: Bacteria > Acidobacteriota > Terriglobia > Bryobacterales > Bryobacteraceae > Palsa-187. The sequence goes on along the minus strand of JBDTSJ010000042.1, from coordinate 9,426 downwards.
CGGAGGCTTGATTCGCGGGAAGGGGGTCGGCGGATCGCAGCAGGATGGATACTTCGCCCAGTTTCGCGAGATCCGCGCCGTCAGCCGCTTTCACCCGGCCGGTGATGGGGACGCTTTCGGACAACGTAACCGCCGCGGTGGTGTTTCGAGTGGTAATCGTAAACGGAACGAGAGCCCAACGGTCCACACTGCGGCCGTTCCAGATGGCCAGGTTATAGGCGCCCGGTGGAATGCCGGTGAGGAGAAACTCCTGGCGGCAGGCTACGTAGTGATCCATGGCTGGACCCAAAATGCTATTTGCAAGGCGCACGCGATAGATCCAGCGTTCGTTGGGGGCGCAGGCGCCACCTAGCGAAATATGAACGCGATAGTAGGGAACTTTGCGAATGGTGATGGTGCCGACGTTCGCGATGGCTCCGCCGGCGACGGGGATGGGGAGGGTCTGTTCGGGATTTGACACGCCACCAGGCCAATAGGAGGGCTCGACATCTTCATCGACGGTTTGGAACGCTGACTCGGTGAACGCGGTCAATTCGTCGGAGTCGCCTCCGGCGGGAGTTGGCTGGATGTGGACAACATAGGACCCGGGCGCAAGGTTCTGGACGGTGAAGATGCCCTCCGCATTGGTGGTAGCAGATATGGAGCCGGGGAAAGAAACCGGCGAGCGTTCCGCAAATACACGGATGTTGCGGACTGCGTTGCCGTCGCGATCGATGACGCGGCCGGTCAGGGTGCCGGGACGGGTGAGAGACATGCGGATGCTCTGCACAGGAGCGGCGGCAGTCAGATTTAGAGAAGGTCCCGCGATTTCGAAAGTTTGGACGCCTTGCGAAGCGACGGCGTAGCCTTCCTTTTTAATTCCAATCGAGAACGTGCCAAAGTGGCCGGGTTTCAGTGAAAAGACACCATTGGCATCGGTAATTGTGGAGACGACGGCTTTGCGGACGACGAAGTTGTCTTCGTGGGGTGCGAATTCGTAGGCGGTGACGTCGACTCCCGGAATCGGGGTCCCTGTATTCAGTTCAAGGATGCTGCCGCGGATTTCCGGGGGAGCTGGTGACTGCGCCAAGACGAGCGGGATGAGGAGGAGAAGAAGTAGCGGAGCCTTCATGGCGAATCCTTTATATCAGATACTGAGAGTTCGATTTTAAGACTACATGAGGCTGGCATGAAATACACAACACTGGGTCAAACGGGGATCACGGTTTCGAGACTGTGCCTGGGATGCATGAGTTATGGCGGCGGCGAGCTGCCGAGTTGGGCTTTGGGAACCGCGGGCTGGCACGTCAACAAAGAAGATGCGCGACAGCGTTTCGCAACCGCGTTGGAAGGCGGCACATCATTTCCAGCCAGCCCTCACGGGAAAGTTACCACCAAAAAAACGCTATTATATGAGGCACCATGTCCGAGGATTGGACCATTGGCGATACCTCGCAGGGCCGGCTTTCGCCGGGAACCCTGATAGGTGTGTACCGCATTGAGCGTCCGCTTGGCGAGGGCGGTATGGGGACGGTGTATCGGGCCATCGACACTAAGCTGAACCGTCCCGTGGCGATTAAGCTGCTGTCCGATGAGTTTGCCGACGCGGCCGCGCGACGTCGGTTTCAGCGAGAGGCCCAGCTGGCCTCTTCTTTGAATCATCCTCACATTTTGACGGTGTACGATGTGGGCGAGTTTGAAGGGCGCCAGTACTTGGTGACCGAGTTCATCGACGGTGGCACGCTTAAGGAATGGGCCAAGACGCAGAAGCGTACCTATCGCCAGATCGCCGAGCTATTGGCTGGTGTCGCGGATGGGCTCGCTGCGGCCCACGCGGTAGGGATCACCCATCGGGACATCAAACCCGCCAACATTCTCATCGCGAAAAACGGCTACGCCAAGCTGGCGGATTTCGGTTTGGCAAAGGGTACCAACCATGGCGATCCGGACGCCACTGTGACGATGACGGAGGGTGCCACCAAACCCGGAACTGTCGTGGGCACCATCGCCTACATGTCGCCCGAGCAGGCCTCCGGCGAGAAGCTCGACGGGCGAAGCGATATTTTCTCGTTTGGGATCGTGTTGTACGAATTGTTGGCGGGTCAGCGGCCGTTCTCTGGCCGGTCCGACCTGGAAGTCCTCAAAACCATCATCCACGGCACGCCGCCGCCGTTGCCAGCAGAAGTTCCGCCCGCGTTGCGGGCTGCAACCGAGAAGGCGATTGAAAAAGATCCGGCCGAACGCTATCAATCGATTCGCGAGTTAGTGGTGGACCTGCGGCGTTCGCTACGCCTGGATAGTCCGCACACCTTGGAACCGCCCGCGGTGACGATCCCGCCCAAGAGACTCCCCTGGCTAGTCCCGGTGCTAATCGCCTTGCTGTTGCCAATCGGTCTGGCGTCTGTGGCATACTGGCGCCTCGCACAATCGGACTACTTTTGGAAAAACCCTCTAGACGGCGCGAAGTTTCACAAAATTACCGACTGGCCGGGTACCGAGTTGGACGCGGCCATTTCCTACGACGGGAAGTTTGTCACCTTCCTGGCCGACCGCGATGGGATCTACGATACGTTCGTGACGCAGCTCGGATCGGGGGAGTTTCGCAATCTGACCGAGGGCCGCGTCTCCACACTGCTTCATGAAATGACGCGCTCCACGGGGTTTTCCGCGGATAGCACGCAGATATGGCTGCGCACGACGCCACCCAATCTGTCGGCGCCAAACCGCGCGAACAAGGCGAACTTGAGTCTGATCCCCACCATGGGGGGCGCAATGCGTCCATTCCTGACGCCTGCATCGCTGAACCCCATATGGTCTGCCGATGGAGCACAACTCGTTTTCCATCATTCCAACGATGGTGACGGGATCGTGGTGGCGCAGCCGGACGGGCGCGGCGAGCACCAGATCTACAATGGCCGTGTTGGCGAACATAACCACTACGTGAACTTGAGCCCGGACACGCGTTATATCTACTTTGTCCGTAATTGGAGAAGCACAGAAGCAGATGTCTGGAGGATCCCCCAGGCCGGTGGTACCGCGGAGCGGTTGACGTACCACAATTCTCATGTGGCTTATCCCGTTCTGCTCGACAACCGCACCTTGCTATACCGAGCGACTTCCCAGGATGGCGGGTGGGCAATATACGGGATGGACGTGGACCGGGGGATCGCTCATCAGTTGACGTCGGGCGTAGAGGAATACCAATCCCTAGCGGCCACCTCCGACGGCAAGCGATTGGTGGCAACTGTTTCTAACCCCGTTGCAAACCTCTGGCGAATTCCGATCGGCACCGGCATGGCGGACGAGTCGGCCGCAAAGCCTGTGACTGTGACTGCGGCCTACGCCACGTGGGGACGCTACGAGAATCAATCCATCCTCTATCTCTCCGGGAAGGGGGGCAGCGGCGGACTATGGGCGTGGAAGGCCGGAGCCAACGGATCAGTGCCCCTGTGGAATGACACTTCGTCGCGACTTGTGTCGGGGGCTTCGCCGTCAACCGACGGAAGATCGCTCGCCTTCGCCGTGCGCTTGAATGGCCGCAACGTGCTGCACATATCCAGCATTGACGGCACTGGAGCCCGTGCCGTCGCGGCGGCACTTGACCTGCGAGGCACCCCGTCTTGGTCACCCGATGGCCAGTTCCTGGTGGCCGCCGCCGCCACCGACGAAGGTCCCCGCGTTTTCAAGATCCCCGTGAATGGGGGCAACGTGGAACGCTTGACGGACAAGGCAACGTTCAATCCAGTGTGGTCCCCCACCGGAGACCGCATCGTTTACTACGACGGCTCCGCCGGCGGCGCGACCTTTCCGCTGCGGGCCATGCGGCCGGACAAGAGCCCTCTGGCGATGCCCGAGATTTCCTATCGCGGAGATTTCGAAGGCTACCGTTTCACGCCTGACGGTAAGAGTCTAGTGGTGTTGCAGGGTCAGTTCCGTGCCATGGATTTCGTGTTGTTCAATCTTGAAACCGAAGAACGGCGTCAGCTTACGCACCTAAAGCCCGGATACTCGATGCGCAATTTCGACATCTCCCCCGATGGCAAGGAACTCTTATTCGACCGCGTCCTTGAAAATTCCGATATCGTGTTGATTGACCGGAAGTGAATGCGACAGCTGGCACAAAAGAGAAGGCCCCGCTTGGGCTAACGACTTCGTCACTCCCCCCCAAATGCGAAATCGATTCGCACTTGCGCGAGAGGATCGCAATTCAGGTTCACGCCTGCGCTACGGCGGGGACGCTGAAGAAGTGCGGGATTTCGCTTGGGAATAGATTACGGGCAAACCGGGGACTATTGGATTATTCTGCCTACTGCCGAGAAGTCGGATTGTGAGAGACACGATTGGCATCGGTCGTTCGAGTATGGTTCCGCGCGGATTTCCGGAGAAGAAGTAGCGGAGCCTTCATGGCGAATCCTTTATATCAGATACTGAGAGTTCGATTTTAAGACTACATGAGGCTGGCATGAAATACACAACACTGGGTCAAACGGGGATCACGGTTTCGAGACTGTGCCTGGGATGCATGAGTTATGGCGGCGGCGAGCTGCCGAGTTGGGCTTTGGGAACCGCGGGCTGGCACGTCAACAAAGAAGATGCGCGACAGCATTTCGCAACCGCGCTGGAAGGCGGCATCAATTTTTTCGACACGGCCGACGTGTATTCGATTGGGCGCAGCGAAGAGATCACGGGCGCGTATCTGAAGGAGATGGCATCCCGCGACGATGTGGTGGTCGCCACCAAAGTGCATGGGGTGATGGGGCCGGGACCCAATCGCAGAGGTCTTAGCCGGAAGCATATTATTGAGGCCTGCGAGAACTCGCTTCGCCGCCTGCAAATGGACTACGTGGATCTGTATCAGATCCACCGGTGGGACTCGCTGCCGGCGCTGGAAGAGATTCTGGATGCGCTGAATTCCCTGGTCCAGAGCGGCAAGGTGCGGCATTTGGGCGCCAGCAGCATGGCGGCGTGGCAGCTCTCGAAGGCGCTGTACACGGCCAAGGAGCACGGCTGGCACCGCTTCGTCTCGATGCAGAATCATTACAACCTGGTCTATCGCGAAGAAGAACGGGAGATGATTCCTCTGTGCATGGACCAGGGTCTGGCGATCATTCCATGGAGCCCGTTGGCCCGCGGCTTCCTGACGGGAACGCGCCGCCGGGACGGAGGGTCCACCGTGCGCGCGGAAGTGGACAGCTTCGCGAAATCCATGTATTACAGGGAAAGCGATTTCGAGGTGGCCGACGCGGTGTCGGAAATCGCCCGGCAACGGGGGGTGTTGCCGGCGCAAATTGCGTGCGCGTGGGTGCTGCAAGCTGCTGGCGTGACGGCTCCGATCATTGGAGCCACCAAGACGGAGCAGCTGAAAGAGCTACTGGGGGCGGTGGACATTCAGCTTAGCGCGGAGGAACTGGCAGCGCTGGAGAAGCCGTATCAGCCGCATCCAATTCTGGGACATGCGCAGCCATCGCCCAAGGAAATGCGGCGCTAACGAACCGCAATCGTTGTTCCCGGCGGACTGGTCCACGTGCCTACCGATAGCTGAAGCGGCACAAGGCCGGGGAGCGTCTCTTTGGGAACGCGGACGTTTACCTGCAAGGCTCCATTGACCAGAAAGGGAGCCGAGCCGGCGTAGAAAATTTCTCCGGGAAGTTTACCGAACTTGACGACCACGGGACCGACAGGCCGAGCCAGATTCGCATCCATAATCTCACCGTCGAGCAGCGCGCGGTCTAACAAACCGGCGCCCGAGCCGTAAAGGACGACGACGGAATTCGCGTCTGCGGGATTCGTAGGCGAGTTCACCGAACCGTCCTGGTTGAAGGCCGCCACAGGACCCTTGCCGCTTGCGTTCGCAGTGAACAGGGCAGGTTTTGTCGCGGTGATCGCCAACACCTGGCTGCCGCTAACGACGACGCCATTCCTCTCTACCGACATTGTCGCGCTGGTTTTCGGCGCAACGTTCCCAGGCACCACGAAACTGGTCTGAGTGGCGTAGGCATAGACGATGGGCGCGGGGGTTCCGTCAAAGAGAATGCGGGTGTTGCCCAGGCTGGTGGCCAAACGCCCGGAGCCATCCAATACTCCGGATACCAGCGTCGCGGGTCCTAAATTCGCGCCGAACAGCGTGACGATTTCATACGGAGCCACCTGGGTTCCATTGGCGCCAAGCAGATTCGTGGCCAGGTAGCTGGCAGCGCTTACGAGGCGGAAGGTCAACGGCGTGCTGAACACAGCGGTGGCGCTGCGTTGTTCATCCATCACCACGGTTTGAGAATTCGCGCCGCCGGCCGCATCGCCCAGCCAATAACGGATGCTTTGCCCCGGAGCGCTGAGTGTGACTTGGCTTCCCAGGTCGTAGAATCCATCCGTCGACGTTGGACTGGCGGTCACGGTTCCGGTCCCGATCACACTCGTTGTCAGCAAATATTGAGTGGTAAACTTCGCGCTGACTGGCGAACCGGCAGTGAAGGTGCGACTGGCGGCAGTGGACCCGTCCGCCCACCCCGTGAATTTATAGCGGACGGTGTTGTTCCCATCCGTCTGCGTGGCCACGAGGTTCAATGTATGCGGGCCAGCGGCCAACACCAGGTTGATCGGTGTCACGTAGTTGGTGGTGTCCACCATAACAGTTCTGCCTACAGGATCCGATGTAATCGTCGTCACGGCGCTGGTTGTAAAATTTGCGTTGTACCGTATCCCCACACGATCCACGTCCAACACAGCCTTGGCTGCTGAAATGCCGTAGCCGTTCGCGGAAAAATTCGTGTTTCCATTCCAGTTGGTGAAGTTGAAGCCATTCGCTGGCGTGGCTTCGACCAACACTGGCAGGCGGTCCGGATAATAGCCGTCCGCGGACGCCGGACGCAGGCTAACGGTCCCCGTGCCGGTAGAAACCTGCGTGGTGACCTTATGCAACACCTGGAATATCGCTGCAATTACAGATTGATCCGCCGATACCTTCACGTCGTGTTGGGCCGCGCCGCCGTCCGTCCAGCGGACCAGGGAATAGAGGGGGTCATCGCCCTGGCGCGGATTCACGGACACCGTATGAGTGGAACCGGGGGTCCAGTTGAAGGACTGAGGAGCTGTGATTGGCTGGCCGTCCACAATCACGGGAAGGCCCGCCGGCATGGTGGTGATCGTCGTCAAGGTCGGCTTGAACCCATACAGACGGCTGATCTGATCGATATCCGCCGGCGACAACGCGAGTCTCTGGCCAATCGGGATTCCGACCGGAACCGTCTCCAGAGAATCCAGACCGTTGCGCGTAAAACCTGACGGAGGATAATGCATGATCGAGTCGTAGTCGTAATACGAGGAATCCCGCGACGAGGAGACCTGGTCGAAAGCATAGAGGAAGCGCTTGTCGACATTCTCATAGAGCACAGTGACGTACTGGTTCCTGTCGAGCCGTTCCTGCTCATGCAGCAGGCCGAAGGCATGGCCCAGTTCGTGAATGATGTTGCCGGTGGTGCACACATCCGTGGTCTGTACCAATTGCTCGCCACCGCGCATTCCCAGGGCTGAGGTACATGCAAAATCGGCAGTAACGCGCTTGAAGCGAACATAGTTGGCTTCGCCACCGCGCGGAACAATTTTCAACTGCGTGCGGGTCTGCCAGTGTGCGATGCCATCCAGTATTCTCTGCGTATTGGGCACATCGGCATCGATGATGTAAGGAATAGTCCCGGCGGTCCACAAGGTGCTGTTGCTAATGCTGGCCGCGCGAATCCGATTCAACCCGGCCGCCTCACCCTTCGCCGCCGACTCCAGCTCCGCGATGGAGCCCAGAATGATATCGCCGCGTACGATCGCGTAGCCATCCTGGGTCACATAGCGCACGGGCTGGCCGTCCAGCAGAATGGCGCGTACTTCAGGAACAGCCTGCGCGGCGAGAAACGCGGGCAGGATTAAGGTGAGTAAATAACGCATGGGTCCGCTCTATTATTCACCCTTTTGCGTGGGAGTCAACTGTCCATTGGAGGATTGGTCCCTCGGGGAGCGGCCGCGAGCGGGAACCAACGTCGGAGAAACCTTTATAGATCGATTTTCGCGGGCTCCAGCCGCGGAACCAGCCAGTGAATGATTCCCAATGCCGTCACGTACGCCGAACCCGCCAGCAGGAAAATCATAAAATAGTTGCCGGTAAATTGGAGCAGGAAGCCGGTAAGGGTGGCGACCAGCATGCTGCCGACCGCTCCTCCGAATCCACCAATTCCCACAACACTGGCGACCGCGCGCGTGGGAAACATGTCGGACGCCAACGTAAACAAGTTCGCGGACCAACCCTGGTGAGCGGCCGCCGCCAAGCCCACCAATCCCACCGCGGCCCACGAACTCTCCACCGTGGTGGCGAAGACGATGGGCACGACGGCCAGGGCGCAGACCAACATGGCCGCCTTTCTGGCCCGGTTCGGGGTCCAGCCCTTCCTAAGGAAGTAGGAAGCGAGCCAACCCCCGCCGATGCTGCCGACGTCTGCCAAGACGTAGATGGTCACCAAGGGTGGTCCCAGTTCCGTGAGCGACAAGCCGTGCCGCGAATTGAAGAATTTGGGTAGCCAGAAAAGGAAGAACCCCCAAATTGGATCGGTGAGGAACTTGCCGATAAGGAACGCCCACGTCTGCTTGTGAGCCAGGAGACTGAGCCAGGGAATACGCGCCACGGCCTGCGCCGGGTCGCTCTGAATGTACGCAAGTTCGGCGGCGGATACGCTGGGATGCTCCGACGGCCTTCGATACGTCCGCAGCCAGACCATCAGCCACAGGGCACTGAACACTCCCGTGACGAGGAACGCAGCCCGCCACCCGAAGCGAGCCGTCACCACCGGCACGATCAAAGGCACCAGGATCGCGCCGACGTTGGACCCGGCATTGAAAATCCCCGTGGCGAAGGACCGTTCCTTGCGGGGGAACCATTCCGCGACGGTCTTGATCGCGGCGGGAAAATTCCCAGACTCGCCCAAGCCAAGAAAGAAACGGGCAATCCCGAAACCAGTCACGGTATTGACCAGAGAATGGCTCATCGCCGACAAGCTCCACAGACCAATGGCGAGCGCATAGCCGATGCGCGTCCCCAATTTGTCGATTGCGGCGCCGGCGCACAGCAGGCCGATGGCGTAGGCTCCCTGAAATACGGTGACGATGGTGCTGTACTCGAGTTCACTCCAGCCGATGATTTTTTGTAGTTCGGGCGCGAGCACGCCCAGGACCTGGCGATCCATGTAGTTGATCGTGGTGCCCGCGAAAAGCAGGGCGCAGATTCTCCAGCGATACCGTCCTGGAGAGGCACCGGACGTTCCCGCCGTTTTATTCCGATCCGTCCACACAGAGGAACCAGCCATAGTGCCCAACTCTACGCCCGGCGGGTCCCCGGGGTCAATTGCGGTTTTCTGATTGTCGCTGCCACATGAGAATGTCCTATTAGTGCCATTTAGAAAAGTCCTATTG
>JBDTSJ010000041.1:0-27823 GCA_039931205.1 Acidobacteriota bacterium | reverse complement strand
TCTGGATCTCAGCCAGCACGGCGAAGAAGGCTATCACATGGAAGGCTAGGGCGGCTGCTGAGCGTCGCGCCATTTGGGTCGCGGATCAACGACAATATCCTAGGAGACAAAAACTATGAAGCGAATTGAAGCAATCATTCAGCCGCACAAGCTGGACGACGCCAAGGAAGCGCTGAAAGGCATCGGCGTGGATGGCATGACGATCACGGAAGTCCGCGGTCACGGGCGACAGAAGGGCCACACCGAAACCTATCGCGGGATGGAATACAAAGTGGACCTGCTGCCGAAAGTGAAGTTGGAGATGGTGGTGACCGACGCGCGTTTGGACGAAGTTGTCAAAACGTTGAGTGCGGCCGCGCGCACCGGCAAGATTGGCGACGGTAAGATCTTCGTGTTTGACGTTGCCGACGCGATCCGCATCCGTAACGACGATCGCGGAGACGCCGCATTGTGAGCGAACTGGCGGTTCAGCCGCCACTCGATGCCGCTACTGTGCATCGGTCCATGCTTGACCGGACGACGGAAGTGGACAGCGCTGTGCTGGCCTCGTATACGGAATTTCTGGCGTCCCGATTTTCATCCGGCGTAGCTCTGCTTGCGGTAGGCGGCTTCGGCCGCGGGGAATTGTTCCCCTGTTCCGACGTCGATTTGTTGCTGCTGGTGGAATCGGAAAAGACCGTGGTGCCGCGCGAGGCGGTATCCGGCTTTCTGCAGCGCTTGTGGGATACGAATTTGCGTCCCAGCCATTCCGTGCATCCGTTGGCGGATTGCGTGGCCGAACACGGGGACAACGCAGAGTTCACGATCAGTCTGCTGGATCATCGCTTTCTGGCCGGTGATGAGTCCGTATACAAGAACCTGGAGCAACGTTTTGCGCAGTTTCGCGCGCGGCGCGGCGCCTCCATCGCCCGGCAGTTGGTGAAGCTGGCGGGGGACCGCCGGGCCAAGTATCAGAACACCATCTATCATCTGGAGCCGAACATCAAGGAGATGCCCGGCGGTATGCGGGACTTGCAGACGGCGCGCTGGTTACATGCCTTGGATCCGCACGGCAATCCGCCGGAGTTGAGCGGCGCGCTGGATTTCCTAGCCGGGGTGCGCTGGCGCCTGCATCAAATGGCGGGCCGCGATAAGAACGACCTCACTTTCGAAATTCAAGACTCGCTGAGCGAGCATCCGGACGCATTGATGCGCGATTATTTCCGGCACGCGCGCGTGGTGGAACGGGCGGCCCGGCACGCGATGGAGGCGTCGGCGGAACGGTCGGGCGAATTACTGCGGCGGTTTCACGAATGGCGGTCGCGATTGTCGACCACCGATTTTACGGTTTCCAGGGATCGCGTTCTGTTGCGCGGGCACAAGCCGCCCAGCAGTCTGCAATTGTTCGAGTTCGTCGCGCGGCATGGGCTGCGGCTGGCTCCCGACACGATCGACCGGCTGGATGGTTTCGTGCCGGACGCCACTTGGGACGATTGGAAGCGTTTGCTGAATCTGCCCAACCCGGCTCCGGGTTTGCGCGCCATGCAGGAATCGGGTGTGTTGGCGGCCGCGCTGCCGGAGTGGCGGAATATCGAATGCCTGGTGACGCGCGATTACTACCATCGCTATACGGTGGACGAACATACTCTGGTAGCGGTGGAAGCGCTGGAGAATGTGATCGACGGGCGTTTCGCGGCGCTGATGAGCGGCATTGAAGATCCGGCGCTGATTCGTTTTTCCTTGCTGCTGCACGATATCGGGAAAGGTTCGGGTCGCGACCATTCCGTAGTGTCGCTGGAAATCGCGGACGCGGTGCTGGAGCGGCTAGCGGCTCCAGCGGAGGATCGCGAGGCCATCCAATATCTGGTGCGGTATCATTTGACGCTTTCCGAGGTGATGACGTCCCGCGATCTTTCGGATCCCGCGACGGCGCGCGCGTTGGCCGATTGCATCGGCACGGTGGAGCGTTTGAAGTTGCTGACCATGTTGACGTATGCCGACATCAGCGCTGTAAATCCACAGGCGATGAGTCCCTGGCGGTTGGAACAGCTATGGCAGACCTACGCGGTGACGCATGAAGAGTTCACTCGCGAACTGGCGGCGGAGCGCATTCACGCCCCCACCGGCGTGACGCCAGACCGGGCGCAATTCCTGGAAGGCTTGCCCACGCGTTATCTGCGCACCCATACGCCCCTGGAGATTGACGCGCATTATGCCCTGGCGCGGCAACTTTCCTCGCGGCCGGTGGCGCTGGAAATCGAGCACGTACGCGGCTTTTATCGCTTAACGCTGCTGACGCGGGACCGGCCGGCGCTGTTTACCTCGGTGGCGGGGGCGATTTCCAGTTTCGGGCTGGATATCGTGAAAGCGGAGGCGTTTTCGAATGCAGCCGGGGTGGTGCTGGACACCTTCACTTTCGGGGATCCGCATCGCACGCTGGAATTGAATCCCAGCGAGGTGGACCGTTTGCGCGGCGTGGTCCGCAATGTTGTGGAAGGAAAACAGGACGCGGAGGCGCTCTTGCGGGGCCGTCCGAGACCTCTGTTATCGACGCGCGCGAAGGTTCCGCCGCGGGTCGTGTTTCGCGAGGATGCGACAGAGGTAGCCACGCTGATCGAAATCGTGGCCGAGGACAGGCCCGGATTGCTGCACGATTTGGCGGCCGCCATTTCGCGCACGGGCTGCAATATTGAAGTGGTGATGATCAACACCGAGGCGCATCGAGCGCTGGATGTGTTTTACGTGACGCACCAGGGCGGAAAGCTGGAACTGCCGATGCAGGCCGCGCTTAAGTCCGAACTGTTGGCGGCCTGTATCGGCCAGCGTTAGCGCTGCGCGGGTTTTCAAAGAACTTTCTAAGCGAAGACGATTTAAAGGGCCCTCTATCCGCAAGTTTTAACTCCCCACGGCGGAGGAGGCACGTTTCTTTTTCCCGCAACGGCAAAGGGCCGGGCTGTTGGACCGGCTGCCACCACATCGCACGAACGCCCTTGCAGTTTATCTAGAAAACCGCTCTCTGCTAGCTACCCTGAGGCAGTATCGCGGGGCGGGCCGGGTCCTCCGATGGGGAGCAATCCGACTCCTGGCTCGACAGTAAAGCAAAGCCTGGGAACCGGACGTGGACGCAAACGGGAAGTGCCGGAGAACACAGGCGAAAATATTTCGGCTTACGCGGAAATCAGACTACGCGGATGGTTTCGCGAGGAAATTCGATCATCCAGTCTTTGGTGTCCCGAACCAGTTGGTAAGCAGCGTGCGGCATGTCGACGGCGATATTGCCGGCGAATTCCAGGCGCATCCACTGAGGTTTCTCGAGGGCGCGTTCGAGGTGTGCGGCAACTTGGTTGGGGCCCAATTTCCCGTCGCGCGGCGCGGCGGTCAGTTGCTCTGGACGGACGCAGATGGTTACACGGTCACCCTTGAAGCAACCCGGAAAATAGCGCCCTTCCAATTCAAACTGGCCTACCTGAACGCGGCTGGTGTCGCGGCCCGGGTCCAGCGCCTTGATCTCCGCGGGCAGCAGGTTGAAGCGGCCTAGCGCCTGGGCCACATCGAGAGTGGCCGGCTGATTCAGGACGTCAGCTGGCGCGCCGCTTTGTGCGATCTTGCCATCCCGCAGAATCAGCATGTGATTGCCGAGCTCAAAACATTCGTCCAGATCGTGGGTTACCAACAGTACGGGCGTTTCGAATTCGGCGCGCACCTGGCGCAGAGTTTCGTACAACTGCTGGCGGAGCTGCGCGTCCAGCCCCTGTGCGGGCTCATCGAGCAGCAGCAGCTTAGGGCTGCCAATCAGGGCCCGCGCGATGGAGCAACGCTGCCGCTGTCCGCCGGAAACCTGGTGGGGTCTGCGGCCGGCGGCATCGGTGAGGCGGAACTTGTCGAGCATCTCATTGACGCGGCGGTGACGCTCCAGCCGTGGCGTCCGTTCCGCGGCGAAGGCCAGGTTCTCGCGCAGGGTCATGTGCGGGAAGAGTGCGTAATTCTGGAACACGTAGCCGCAGCTGCGCGCTTGCGGGGGCAAATGGACGCCGCTGGTTGCGTCGAAGAGGATTTCGTTTTCCAGCAGAATGCGGCCTTCGTCGGGACGTACGAAGCCGGCGATAGAATCCAGCGTCAATGTTTTGCCCGAACCGCTGGGTCCGAACAGTACCGTCACGCCGGCGGCGGTTTCGAATTCCATTTCCAGCGAGAAGGCGGCGGAATCCGGTTTCGCGGGGAACGATTTGCGGAGGCGTACGCTGAGCATGCTAGCGCGGCTCCAGCCGCTTGGCGAGCGTAAGAATACCCAGGGCTACAAGCGAGATGGTCAGCGCCAAGGTGCCGGCGAGGGCCATGTTGCCGCTCTCCACCGCATTGTAGATGGCGACGGAGATGGTTTGGGTGCTGCCCGGGATGCTACCGGCGACCATCAGCGTTACTCCGAAATCCCCCAACGCCTGCGCGAAGGCGAGCGCCGTCGCGGCCAGGATGGAACGTTGTGCCAAAGGTAATGTCACACGCCAAAAGAGACGCCATTCGGAGGCTCCCAAGTTGCGCGCGGCGCGCTCGTAGGAGTGATCCACGCTTTCCAGCGCGGCGCGGGCTGATTTTACCAGCAAGGGCAGGGAATGCAGCAGGGCTGCGACTACAGCCGCTTTCCAGGTAAATACGAGTGGCGAGCCGAAGACTGCTTCCCAGGCGCGTCCGAACCAACTGGCGCGTCCTATGACGACCAGAAGATAATATCCGAGCACCGTGGGAGGCAATACCAAGGGCAGAGTGATGGCCGCGTCGAGCACTTCCTTGCCGCGAAATTGGCGATTGGCGAGGATGTAGGCGAGCCATAATCCGCACGCCAAGGCCACGGCCGTGGAGAGAAACGCCACGCGCAAGCTAAGCCACAGCGGGAACCAATCCATTTGCATCGAATCGACAATTATAGCGGGTCGATGAGGCGTGGCGGTGAATTGGCGAAGACTATTTTGTAAGCTCCGCGCGCATGCGTTTGGCGTCGGCCTCGGTGATCCAGCGTTCCTTCAGCATGCGATCGATGGAGGTATTCACCTTTTGTACATAGGCGGCGTGCGTGCCATATAGCTTTTCCAGCTGCGACCACGCCAGGGGATGGGTGCTGCCGAATTCGCGGCAGTTTCCCGTGCCGCCCGATGCGGTGAGGTAGCTGGCGGTAGGAACATCTGAATACGGGCTGCGGATGCCGCCGTTGGCGATGCCGTATTCATTGACGATCACCTTGCCGTTGGCGTCCATCTGGAGACGGTCGACCTTGGGCGGAGCCACGCCGTCGCGCACCCAGCGGTCGAGCAAGGCGAAGGCGTTATTGAAGGAATAGCTCAGCAGGGGCTCGTCCTGAAGATTGATCTCCGGCTCACAGCGCGCGGTGAACGGCCAATCCGGAGTGCCCTGCGCGGTACCGACTTTGTTTTGGTCGGCGAAGGATGCGAGGCCGGTGTAGGCCCACTTATCGATGTGCGAGGCCATGGCCACTTCATAGCGGCGATGCTTGCCGATGGCTTCGTCGCTATCCGGCTTGCGCGACCAGGCCATGCCTTCCACTTCGCCTTGCGCGAGGACGGTGATGGTGGGAACGTCCACTGCTTTCAGCATGCGGCGCGGATCGGTGGCGGCCAAAGGGCGAGCGCAGGAATTGATGTTGCCCGGGGCGTTCAGAACTTTGATCAGATAGCCATCGTAGGTGGGCTTGCCGCCTTCGAGGCGAGCCTTTTCATGGAACGCGTTGATGTAGGTAACCATGCCGGTATCCTGCGTGGTTAGGAACGCGCGGGCGACGTTGAAGTTCGCGAAGGGCATGCCGGGTTGCTTGCTCTTGATGGCCGCCGCCACCTGGCTGAACATGTCATAGCGCAGGCCGTCTTCGATCTCGCCGGGGCATACCTTGGTGGTGTTGTCGAAACTCAGGGAGCCGTAGCGCGCGGGGTCGAACTTCTTCATCGAAGCAACGGAGGCGGGCATGCCGATCTGCACCCAGGCGTCGCCATGCTCCATCCAATAGTCGTGGGAGAAACCCCAGATCATGGGCCAGTCGAAGCGGCGGGCGATGTTGGGGATTTCGACGATGACGGTCCCGCTGAATCGTGCGGCCTGCGCGGGGCGGCGGACGACGATGCGCGTGGTGTAGGGATTGTTTTCGCCCTTGACGACGAGTTGTCCCTCAGCCGGCCATTCGTAGACGTTGGCGGCGCCGGAGATGAGGAATTCCTCTTCGACGTAGCCCGCCTTGGCTAGATCGAGGGGCGCGATGGTGTCCTTAGCGGCTCCGAAGATGTGGGAGGTGGCGGTGACGGGGATGGGTCCAGAGACCTTGGGGGTCGGGACGGGGTTTTGGGCGTAGGTCAGGGTCGCGAACAAGGCGGATGCGGTTAGAAGGCGAATCATAGTTGTCCCCACCATGGAAGTATACCGGGGAAGTATTCCCGAGTGCCACGGGCGTGGCGGACATATTTGTATACAGAATAGTATACTGATTTGTATGCCTACCGCGAATGTTCGGATCGATATCGAAACCCACGAGGTCCTGAAACGCTTGGCGGAGCAAGAAAAAGAGCCGATGCAGAGCATCCTTGCGAAGGCGATCGAACGGTACCGCCGCGCGCGGTTCCTTGACGGAGCGAACGCGGATTTCGCGGCGCTCAAAAAGCGCCCCAAAGACTGGCAATCCTATTTGGCGGAACGCGAGGCGTGGGATAGCACGTTGGAGGATGGCCTCAAAGAATGACCGGGCCGGCTCGGGGAGAGGTTTGGGACGTGGACTTCGATCCGGTTCGTGGGCGGGAGCAGGCGGGCCGTCGTCCGGCGCTCATCGTTTCAGTCGATCCTTTTAATCAAGGTCCTGCCGAGTTGATCATAGTGCTGCCGATCACGCGCACAGACCGTCATATCCGTTGGCACGTACCGGTTCAGCCGCCGGAAGGAGGACTGACTTCGCAGAGTTTTATCATGTGCGAGAACGCCCGGTCGATTTCTAAACTGAGGCTGGCAAAGAAGCGTGGCCGAGTATCATCCTCAACTGCGTTGGAAGTCGAGGATCGCCTTCGAATCCTGCTGGGGTTTTAGAAATTGCGGGGATCTAGCTGACGCTGTCCGCGAGGACGCGGACGTGGGCTTGGGGAGGTGTATCTTGGGACCTATGAGAACGTACCTGCTATTGCTCCTCGCGTTCCTCTGCGCATTCAATGGAAACATAGCCTTCGGGAAGGATCGAATCTTGGTCGACAAAAAATCGGCGACCATTGTGTTCCGGAAAATCGCGGTGCCAGGAATTCGGTTCGATGAAGCGTACGTTATCGAGCGAAGCCGGCAATTCCTGGCTCAGAACAAAGACAAGAAGCTGATCGTATTCACTCTTGTCCCGGATGAGACGGACGCGAAGGTAGCGGCAATAAGTTGCGACCACTGCAACCGATATCCATTCTGGCGAATGCAGTACGACGCAATTGCCCCCAAGCGGTTTCCTATCGGCGAACTAATCGCGTTCGGGGATAACGCCGTATTGCGTTACCGGGACCGACTTGGAGCTGTTTCAGAGACGGTGGTGGGCGGTTCCAATCCCAGATTAGTGAATATCGGTGGTCTTAATGGAAAGATTGTCCATGTCGGGATGCAGGGCAGGATGCCTAGGCCCTGGGTGGAACTCTACGTTGTTGGAACCGGAACGATTGATGCGAGTGCAAGTATGAAGTTCATCAAAGGCCTTCGGGAGCAAATAGGTTCCGAGGCGGCAAATGTCGAATTCCGATCAGACCCGTGGTTCATCAACGAGATTTGGAGCACGTGGTTCCCTCTATTTGAAGAATTCAGAGGAGATCCACCAAGTGAATCGGAATTCAGCGCAACAAAGACGCTGAGCTGCTGGTCCGGGAGGACCGTGAACGCCTCGTGTTCCTGGAAGAGTGGCACCGAGACGCTGCCGTGAATACGATTCGAAAGATTGTTAACTAACGCTGTCCGCGAGGACGCGGACGTGGTTGTCGCGGACTTCCAGATAGCCGCCGGAGACGGTGAAGGTTTCCACTTTCCCGGCGGAGGTTACTTTCAACTCACCTTGGCCGAGTTCGCTCAATAAAGCTGCGTGGCCCGGCAGGATGCCCATGTAGCCGTCCTTGCCGGGGATTTCGGCGTAGTCGGCTCGGCGGCTGACTACTAGTTTTTCGGGCGTGGTGATATCAATCTGGAAGTCGGCCATCATTCTCCTAAAACGAGCTAGGCGCCCTTCTTCTTCATGTCTTCCCAGGTTTCCAGCACGTCGTCGATGGAGCCTTGCATGTAGAACGCCTGCTCCGCGATTTCGTCGTGTTTGCCTTCGACCACTTCCTTGAAGCTGCGGACGGTGTCGGCCACCTTGACGTACTTGCCTTTGCGTCCGGTGAACGCTTCGGCGACGTTGAAGGGCTGCGAGAGGAACTTCTGAATCTTACGGGCGCGGGCAACCGTCGCTTTATCTTCGTCGGAAAGTTCGTCGACGCCTAGAATCGCGATGATGTCCTGCAGATCTTTGTAACGCTGCAGGATGAGCTTGACGGCTTGCGCGACGTTGTAGTGCTCCTCACCGATGATGCGCGGGTCGAGAATGCGTGAGGTGGAGGCGAGGGGATCCACGGCGGGGTAGATACCCATTTCCGAGATCGAGCGCGAGAGGTTGGTGGTGGCGTCCAAGTGAGCGAACGCGGTGGCCGGCGCCGGATCGGTATAGTCGTCGGCGGGCACGTAGATGGCTTGCACGGAGGTGATGGAGCCGTTCTTGGTGGACGTGATGCGTTCCTGCAAATCGCCCATCTCCGATGCGAGGTTGGGCTGGTACCCTACCGCCGACGGCATGCGGCCCAGCAAGGCCGATACTTCCGAGCCGGCCTGGGTGAAGCGGAACACGTTATCGACGAACAACAGCACGTCCTGATTTTCCACGTCGCGGAAGTATTCAGCGACCGTCAGGGCGGAGAGCGCGACGCGCAGACGGGCACCTGGGGGCTCGGTCATCTGCCCATAGATTAGGGCGCATTTGGATTTGGTGTAATCCTTGGGATCGATCACGCCGGCTTCCTGGAATTCCGTCCAGAGATCGTTTCCTTCGCGAGTACGTTCGCCGACGCCGGCGAATACCGAAACGCCGCCGTGCTTGGTGGCGAGGTTGGAGATCAGCTCCTGAATGATAACCGTCTTGCCGACGCCCGCGCCGCCGAACAGGCCGATTTTTCCGCCGCGAAGGTAGGGTTCCAGAAGATCGATGACTTTGATACCGGTCTCGAACATCTGCAGTTCCGTCGACTGTTCTTCGAAGGTGGGAGCCGAGCGGTGAATGGGCATGCGGAGCGCCGCGTTCACCGGACCCATCTTATCCACCGGTTCGCCGATCACGTTCATCACGCGGCCCAGCGTCTGCTTGCCTACCGGCATCATCACGGGCTCGCCCAAATCGAACGCCTTCATGCCGCGCACCAGACCGTCGGTGGGCTGCAGCGCGATAGTGCGCACGCGGCCTTCGCCGATGTGCTGCGCCACTTCGCAGATGATGTTGATCGGGTCGGGGACGTTGAAGCCCTCGCTGGTGATGCGGATCGCCGTCCGGATGACGGGGATCTGGCCTTCGGGGAACGCAATATCCACCGCCGGTCCTGCTACCTGAATGACTTTTCCTTCAATCATGAGAATCCTTAGCTTAGGGCGGCTGCGCCGCTCACAATTTCGATAATCTCGCGCGTGATGCTGGCTTGCCGCACGCGATTCATTTCCAAGGTCAACCGATCGATCACGTCGGAGGCGTTGGAGGTTGCCGCCGACATGGCCGTCATGCGAGCCGCATGTTCCGCGGCGACGGATTCCAGGAACGCCCGGTACACCAGCAGCTTCACGTATCGTGGCAGCAGGCTTCCCAGCAGTTCTTCCGGCTTCTGTTCGTAGAGATAGTCCACCGAACCCGCCGACTTCGGCAGCTCGATCGGCAGGATGCGCGTTTTGGCCAAAGTAGGCGCCATCGGCGTCTTGAATTCGTTACTGAACATGTACACAGCGTCGATTTCGCCGCGTTCGAAGCGCCCGCTGACCGCATTGGCGATCGCTTCGGCGTCTTCGAATTTCACCTGGCGGAACTTGTCGGTGTGCATTCCCGCGATGGTCGTGTAGCGCTTGCGGAAATAGTTGATGCCCTTTTTGCCGACCAGCTCAAAGCTCAGCTCGGCGTCTTTGTGGGCGATCGCGAACTGGTGCGCCATCTTGATCAGGTTGGCGTTGAAGCCGCCCGCCAGGCCGCTATCGGCGGTGATCACCAGGATCAGGATGCGATGTTCGGGCCGCACGGCCAGCAACGCATTGCCGCCGGCGTCCGGATTCTGTGCCGCCGCTTCCGCCACGTTCGCCAGCATCTGCTTCAGCATGGTGGCGTAGGGGCGTGCAGCCACGGCGCGTTCCTGGGCTCTGCGCAACTTCGCGGCCGAGACCAGTTTCATGGCCTTGGTGATCTGTTGCGTATTCTTGACGCTGCGTACGCGGCGCCGTATGTCGATTAAACTCGGCATGAGGTTTCCGCGTTACTTCTTGGCGAGGAACTGTTGCTTGAATTCCTTCAACGCCGCGTTGATCTGGCCCTTGAGAGCATCGTCCAAATTCTTCTTTTCGCGGATGCCGCTCAGGATGCCGGGGTGCGCGTTTTCGACGAATTTATACAGGCCTTCTTCGAACGGACGGCACTGCTCCACCGGCAGATCGTCCAAGGTTCCGATGGAGGCAGCGTAGATGATCAGCACCTGCTTTTCGACCGGAAGCGGGCTGAACTGGCCCTGCTTCAGGATTTCCACCATGCGGGCGCCGCGGGTTAACTGCTGCGCCGAAGCCTTATCCAGGTCCGATCCTAACGCTGCGAACGCAGCCAGCGCGCGGTACTGCGCCAGATCCAAGCGCAGCGAACCGGCTACCTGCCGCATGGCCTTGATCTGGGCGCTGCCGCCTACGCGGCTGACCGAGATGCCGACGTTGATCGCGGGGCGGACGTTGCTGTTGAACAAGTCCGATTCCAGGTAGATCTGGCCGTCGGTGATCGAGATCACGTTGGTCGGAATGTAGGCCGAAACGTCACCGGCCTGGGTTTCGATGAACGGCAGAGCCGTCAGTGAACCGCCGCCGAGTTCGTCGGAAAGCTTCGCCGCACGCTCCAGCAAGCGACTGTGCAAGTAGAATACGTCGCCGGGGTAAGCTTCGCGGCCTGGAGGACGGCGCAGCAGCAGCGAGATTTCGCGATACGCAGCGGCGTGCTTGGAAAGATCGTCATAGACCACCAGAGCGTGGCGCTTGGTGTCGCGGAAGTATTCGCCGATGGCGGTGCCGGAGTAGGGAGCCAGATACTGCATCGGGGCGGGGTCGGACGCGGTGGCCGCGACAACGATGGTGTAATCCATCGCACCGTGTTCTTCCAGTGTTTTCACTACCTGGGCTACCGTCGAGCGCTTCTGGCCGATGGCGACGTAAATACACGTCACGTCGCCGCCCTTCTGATTGATGATGGTGTCGATCGCCACCGTGGTTTTACCGGTCTGGCGGTCTCCGATGATCAACTCGCGCTGGCCGCGCCCGATCGGGATCATGGCGTCGACGGCCTTTAGGCCAGTCTGCAACGGCTCTTTCACACCCTTGCGATCGACTACGCCGGGGGCGATGCGTTCGACGGGGTTGTACTGCTTAGCTTCGATGGGGCCTTTGCCGTCGATGGGCTTGCCCAGCGCATCGACCACGCGGCCGATCATGGCTTCACCCACGGGAACCGACATAATGCGGCCCGAGCGCTTCACTTCGTCGCCTTCTTTGATGCTGCTGGCGTCGCCCAGGATCACGGCGCCCACCTGGTCTTCTTCCAGGTTCAACGCGATGCCGGCCAAGCCGCCCTTGAACTCGATCAGTTCGCCGGCCATGACGTTTTCCAGGCCGTAGACGCGCGCGATTCCGTCGCCGACCGAGATCACCGAGCCGGTTTCGGCTACGTTGATCGCACGATCGTAATTGTCGATTTCCTCGCGCAACAGGCGGGAAATTTCATCTGCCCCAATATGAGCCATTGTTGAGTACCCTTAAAAGCTGGCTAATTTGCCGCCAACTTGGTTCGTAAACGTTCCAACTGCCCGCGCACGCTGCCGTCGTAAACGGTAGAGCCTACATGCGCCACGACCCCGCCGATCAGGGCGGGATCCGTCGAAAATTTGAGTTTTGCTTTTTTGCCGGCCAGCCGCGAGACCTGTGCCTCAAGGCTGGACCGCTGGGAGTCCGTTAATACTTTCGCGCTGCGGATTTCGGCGGTGACGAAGCCCAGGCGCTGGTCGAGCAGATGCTCGAAGCCATCCACAATCGAGGAAAATTCGCCGCCGCGGTGGTGGTCGGTGACTACGTACAGAAAATTGCGGACTTTCTCCGGAAGGTTCAGGGGTTCCATCAAACGCTTCATGAAGGCATGCTTGCGGGACGGGGTGACGGCCGGAGAGGCCAGGGCGGTACGCAGTTCATGGGAATCCTGAATGATGGCGTCCATGGTGCGCAAACCGGCGAGTACGGGCGCGGGATCAATTCCAGAACCGGGAGCCATAACCACGTCCACCAAGGCACGCGCGTAACGAGCAGCAACGATGGAAAGCATTAGTTCTTCGACCTCTGCCGGCCCAGGTCGGCCACAAATCCATCCACCAAGGCTGCTTCGGAGGATGCGTCCAGCTTCGCGCGGACGCGTTCTTCTGCCAATTTCAGGGCTAACTCGGCGGAATACTGCCGTAATTCGCGGCGGGCCAGCTTGCCTGCCGATTCAATCTCGACGGCCGAATGCTGCTCCACCTTCTCGATCAGCGCGGCGGTTTCCTTTTGGATTCGCTCGCCTTCGTGGGCCATTTCCTTGCCGGCCTCGATGCGGAACTGTTCGATATCGCTGCCCAGCGCCTTCAGGCGAGCGTCCACCGCGGCGGCGCGTTGTTCGGCGTCCCGCTTCACGGCTTGGGCTTCGGTAATTTCTTTCTGGATAAACGCGGTGCGCTCGGCGAAATTCTTGGGCAGCAGCTTGATCAGCATGTAGCCCAAGCCGATGGCAAGAATCGCGAAATTGGCCCACTTGAGAGAATCGGGGACCACCAGTTCAGCCTTTTCCTCTTTGCCGCCTTCATGTTCCGCCTGGGCGGCTTCCTGGGCAAAAAGTGTGGTGCCGGCGGCTAACAGGGCCACAAGCAGGAAACGCTTCATCTGGCCCTCCCGCTCAGGATGGAAGTCGCAATCTGGTCGGCCAGGGCCTGGCTGCTGGATTCCAGAGAGGTCCGCGCCGTCAAGGCTTCCGCGGCGATTTCCTTCTTCACGTTGGCGACCAGGGCGGTGGCGCTGGCATGTGCTCGTTCCAGCTGCTGGGCCTGTTGATCCAGCCACTGCTTACGGGTTTCTTCCTGATCCTTATATACCGCGGATTTGGCGTCCCGCAGCTTGGCTTCGTATTCCAGGGTCTTGCGCTCGGCGGCGGCCAGGCTTTCCGTGGCGATGTTGCGAGCGCCATGGGTCAGTGCGCTGCGCTCTTTCAGCATCTTTTCCACGGGGCTGAACAGCACCGCTTTCAGGAATTGATGCAGTATGACAAGAATAATTATGGTTGGGATAGCTTTTAACAGAATCCCAGTTAGGGCTTGCAGCGTTTGTTCCATTCAGAAAATGTGCAGGGGTCCGACGGTCACGGGACGACGTAGCAGCGTCCTCCCAAAGGATTTACGGTATCACACCCGGTGGCTTGCGGTCAATTTTAGCTGGGTAGGGTAGTGGGTCAGTTTGAGCTTCGGCTAGAAACCGACCCTTTCTCGGCTCTTTGATATAATCCTTGCGTGGAAATGTCAATACCATATAAGGTATAACCATGGCTTGTAGGACAATGCTACCATAGATATACTGTATATGGTATAGATGACACCGCTACCGAAAGATCTTTCGTCGGGCTGGAAAACATATGAGGTTTGCGTCAGAACCGGGGCCAAGACGGCTTGGCCGGTAATGGCTGCCCTTGAAGCCTCTGGGTCCGCTTCAACTCAAGCTCTTGGCAAGATGCAGTTAGTGGAAGTCTGGGGCTGGCCTGAAGCTAAACGAAGGATGAAGGATGCTCAAGGAAAGCATCTAATCGTGAAGAAGGATGATGTTATTTGGTTGCTGAAATGCAAGCCGCATTGCTGGAGATTGTACTTTTATGTCAAAGAATACGCCGAGGAGAACAGAATCGTCTATGTCCACGCCGTCTGCAAAAAACAAGGGCCAGAAGACCCGCAAGACGCAATCAAAGCCAGACGTATCTCTGACGCCATCAAGCCCGGAGGAAGTGGTGTTACGCCCGTCGAGTTCCCCTAGCCGCCTTTACGGGACGGAGGATTTCAAGACCGCATGGGATAACGATATCCGCTTCCACGTGGCGAGAAATTTAGTTTATCTACGACGATGCAGGGAACTCTCCCAGAAATCAGTCGCTGGTGGTGCTCGCACCAGCCAATCCGCTATTGCAAGAATCGAGAGCGGACAAGAGAATTTAACTGTTGACACTCTCCAACGAATAGTCCGTGCGCTCGACGGTCGATTTTTCATCTCAATCCATCCGAACGAGCATTATTTTGAAACACCCGCGCATTGGTGGATTGCAGCAGGTATGGAAGATCAACCTTGGACCTACCACGGGATGATTACGGGGAACGATGGCGAACGGGAATTGGCCGTACTTGGCTTGTCTCGCCCATTCGCTAGCGACGGGAACAATATGAATGCGGAGATGCTATCAATCCAGCCAGATGGCACCACCAGTCAACCCACAACCTAAAGGAAAGACTCTAAGATGTCCACTAAAAACTTGAATCAACCAAGCGGATCGCTAACTCCGAAAGTGGTTCAGCCAGATCCAGTAAAGAAAAAACAAGAACGAGAGGAGTATAAAGCAGAAGGATACTTCTCAATCTATGCGAACGACTTACAGGTTCAAACCTCAATTTGGGACATGCGGATCAAGCTCGGGGAGGTTGACGCGGATCAGTCGCGGGGGAAGCTCAGAGTGAAGTCTTTTGGCGAAGTTAGAATATCCCCCCAACTCGCAAAGAAACTCACGATGATCCTAATACTGCAACTCAAGGGGTATGAAGAAAAACACGGTCAAATCCCTACTCAGAAAGACTAGCGGCTTCCCCAACGCTTCTGAGCCGCTTCTTAGCGATCTCCGCACGTCGCTCTTGAGTAAGTGCGGCCTTCCGCGCTTCCCCACCCTTGAGTCCGCCCATGCGCCCCACGGCAACTCGCTTGGGGTCCTTGCTTTCGTCCGGGCCTTCCTTGGGCATCTCGCGGGTAGCCTGCTGAACGATCTCCCCGGCTCGTACGTTCGGGTCTGGGGGGCCTTGGCCGCGCTTGCCAGTCTTGTATCCGTGGAAGGTGTCTTTCGACCGTTCGGGCATCTAACCCCAGCGTGAACCCTACTGGTTCAAGTGTCACGAGGTCGCAATTTCAAACTGATCCACGACCTGGGTAGGCGATAGAGGCGGTGGCTACGGGCCGCGCAGAAGGCGCAGGCTGCCAGCATCATCCACCAAGTGCCCGGTTCAGGGACACTGGATGCCGTGACGCCGGCTACCTGGCCAGCTACTTGGAGGGGCGCGAATGCCGGCGCAGGGCTGCTGTTCACCAAATCCAGCCGGAAAGCTCGTTGTTCGCCGTTCCAGTAGCCGGAGCCGCCAATTTGACCATTGTCGTTCAGGGCGTAGGCACTGGTGAGGACCCATCCGGAACTGGGGCCCACTAGATTGTTGAGGTCCAGCAGGAGGCCGTTCTGGTACAGAAACGCATGCTCGACGCCGCCGGAGGTCCACGAGTATCCCACCGCTTGGCCGCTGGAGTTGACGTCATAGGCATAACTGGAGCCTCCCCCAAGAGTCCCTAAATCCTTCGCGGCGCCGTGATCCCAGAGGGTGGCATGCAAATACCCGCTTGCCAGTTGCGCATGTCCGGAGACGAGTCCCGCGTCGTTCACTGCGGTGGCGTAGCTGTTTTTGCCACCCAGCGTGCCTAGAGTCGTGAACCCACCTGTTGCATCCCACAGAAACCCGCGGAATCCCCCGTAGGACAGGCCGTAACCCGCCACTTGCCGGGCGTTATTCACATCGTAAGCGGCGGTCCACGTTCCGCCAGCTAGCGTGCCCAGATCCGCGACGTCTCCCGATGCCGAGGATAGGAACGCATGTCCGTCAGACGTCATGCCGGCCACTTGTCCTGCCTGATTGATGCCCATGCCGTAGGAACCGGGGCCGCTCAAGGTTCGCGAACTGGCGCCGTCCCATTGGGTCGCATAGGCTTGGCCATTCGCATAGCGGGTCCCCGCCATTTGTCCGGCATCGTTAATGGCCGCTCCCAGTGCATTGATGGCGAGTGATGAGACTTGGCCGCCGCTGGAGAAGACGGCGTGCAGGTTGCCGAACATGTCGGTGGCGGTTCCCACGGTCTGGCCGCTTGCATTGATGCCGTTGATGGAAGCATAGGAGCCGCCCAGAGAACCCAGATCCACCACTTGGTAAAGGGGAGCCGCCGCCAAGGCCGCCGGTACCAGAAGGAGAAGGCTGACAAGTGAGGGTTTCATGTTCGCGAAACGAGTATGCAGGCCACGCGTGCACGCCCCTAGGGCCGTTACTACCAAAACGTCGTTTCCAAACCGGCTGTGCTACATGGAACCGGTGGCTGGAATATCTCCGTCCAGAAGTAAGGAGTAAACTCGGGAAATGCCGTCACAGCCAATCGGGATATTGCACCCTGGCGCAATGGGTAGTTCCATCGCCAACTCCGCACGCAATAGCGGGTGCGAGGTGTACTGGGTGGCGGAGGGCCGCAGCGCGGCATCGCGAGAGCGCGCGCAAGGGCTGACGGATGCGGGTACACTCGCCCGCTTGTGTCAGATTTGCCCGATCATCATCAGCGTGTGCCCGCCGGAATTTGCGACCGCCATGGCAGATCAGATTGTGGCTGCTGGATTTCAAGGCGTCTACGTGGATGCCAATGCGGTGGCTCCGCAGCATAAGATCGAAATGGCTGGGAGGATGGAGGCTGCCGGTATCCGCTTTGTCGACGGCGGCATCATCGGGCTGCCTTCGAACAAGCTGGGCGAAACCACTCTGCTGCTGTCCGGCGCGGCGGCGAGCGAAGTGGCCGAGTATTTCACGCTGGGTCCGATTGTGCCGCAGGTGATGGGTCCGGAGATCGGGCGCGCGTCGGCTCTTAAGATTTGTTTCGCTGCTTACAACAAAGGCATGATCGCCCTATATACGGCGCTGTATGGAACTGCCGCGCACTATGGGGTTCTGGAGGAACTGAAAGGGCACTTCGTGCATCGCGGGTTATCGGTGGATAGCATCCAGGCGCAGATCCTGCGGGCCGCGCCGAAGGTCTGGCGCTGGGTTCCGGAGATGCACGAGATTGCGGAGACGCTGGAAGCGGCGGGTATGCCCGGCGGGTTTCATCTTGCCGCGGCGGAGGTCTATGCGCGGCTGGCGGGCTTTAAGGATGCCGGCGACGTTCAGATGGACGCGATTCTCGGTTCCCTGAGCGCAGCGCCGGTTGATAAAATATAAGCGTGGCCCTGGTAGACGAAATACGCATGGATCGATCCCGGATTTCCGTGGCGACGACGAGCACGCCTTCGGATGCCAAGGAATTTTGGAAGTCGAAGAGTATGCAGGAACGCCTGGCGGCGCTGGAATTGACAAGGCAGGTCCTCAATGGCTACGACCCGGATACCACGCGATTTCAAAGAGTTCTTGAAGTTACTCGCGGCCCGCGAAGTTAGATTTCTGGTGATCGGCGGATATGCGGTCAATGCCTTCGGGTATGTCCGCAACACCATCGATCTGGATGTTTGGATCGCCGATGACGATGAAAACCAGCGTCGCGTTATCCAAGCCGTCCGAGAGTTCGCGTTCCCATCGGCCAACGATGACATCTTGAAGGAGCCGGACGCCATGCTGCGGATGGGCGTTCCACCACTGCGCATCGAGGTTATGAAATCGATTGCCGGCGTAGGGTTTGAGGAATGCTGGGGCAGGCGGGTTGCGATGATCGACGGCGACATGGAGATTCCGATGATTTCTCTGGAGGATCTGAAGAGGAACAAACGAGCGGCTGGCCGACCGAAAGATCTCTTGGACGTGGAGGAATTATCGTGAGAACTGCCGGGGTGGTAGCTACTTCTTGTGATCTTTGGTCTGGTTATGGAACCATTCCAGCCACTTGGTAGGCGGGAACACGAAGAAGGCGATCATCAGGATCACGAAGAAAAACACAACAAGCAGGAAGGCAAGTGCCATGAATCATCTATGGTAGCGTAGCGGGTATGTATTATTGTTACCTGCCGTCGCCTGTGGGGCCTCTGCTGATCGCGGGTGACGATGCCGCGGTGCGCCGCGTTTATTTTCCGAAGAACGGCAAGCCCCACAAGGCCGAGCCGGATTGGACGCAGGCTTCGCGCGGTCCGATTGCGGATGCGGCGGCGCAACTGCGGGAGTACTTCGACGGACGCCGAACGCACTTCGACTTGCCGCTGGCTCCGGTAGGCACGCCGTTTCAGCGCTCGGTTTGGAAGCGGCTGGAGGAGATTCCTTATGGAGAGACGATCTCCTACGCGGAACTTGCCCGGCGGGTAGGCAATCCGAAGGCGGCGCGCGCGGTTGGCTCGGCCAATGGAAAAAATCCGCTGCCCATCGTGATCCCCTGCCATCGCGTGATCGCGGCGGACGGGACCCTTGGAGGGTTCGGCGGCGGCTTGCCGACCAAGACCACGCTGCTCAGCTTGGAAACCAAGAAGTAGTCTAGCTGGAGATGGGACCTTGTCCGGCGGAAAGGGCCGCCACCATGGTCTCTTTGCGTTTATCGGCTTCTTCCACGGCGAATTCCAGGGCGAAGGTGTAGACAACGCCGCCCATTACGCCTAGCACTGCCAATAACCCAAAGAAGGCTAGTTCGCTGCCCAGGGCCCAGCGGGCCAAGTATGCCAGCGCTGCGGGGATGAAGACCACGGGATACAGCAAGAGCAACAAAGCCTGCGAGCCACCCGCTCCACGGGATCGCATGGAGGATTGGGGGTCCGCCGGCCGGGCGTTACGGATGGAAATGAAGTTGCCAGCGCTCAGCAGGAACAATGCGACGACGCCCGTCACGGCGGCGGCCTCGGCGATGACCTTTACGGTCACAGGGAATCCCAGCGCCATGCTGATGCCAGTGGATGCGGCCAACTGCACCATGATCCAAAAAACCGCCGAAATATTCTTGGCAACTAACACACGCGAGAAACGAAGCGGCGCCACAAAATAGATTTGCGCGGCGCTGCGATCGAACCCGAAGGAATTCCACACACATACCTCGCCGAGTAACAGCAGGGAGTAGGCGCTGGCTCCGGTCAGGAACGATGGGCCCCATGCGGATGCTCCTCCGCGGGTGAGGGCTCGAGCCACTACCAGACTGAACGCGCAACTCATCAGGAATAACATGCGGAACCGGGGGGCTCGCGCCAAATAGCGAATTTCTTTTTCGATCAGAATGCCTAGAGGGTCGCGGAGCAGGGCGGAGGGCAGGCGATAGAATCGCTCGACGATTCCGGCTTTCCCCGCGCCGGCGGTGGCCCGGCCACTGCCGCCGGAGCGGGCTTCTTCCACATCGAATGCCAGGGTGCGGCGGAATTGCCACAAGGCGAACGCGCAGCCCACAGCCATCCAGGCCAACATGGTGCCGCCCGCCGCCAACAGGTCCTTGCCGGTAAGCAGGTGCGCGGTGGCGGTCCACGGAAACACGGGAGCTACGTTGGGAATGCCGGCCAGGGCAAACTCCTCGGAGAAGAATTTGCGTAGTCCTGCACCGGGGCGGAAGAACAAGCGCGGGATGGTCATGAACAGCACGAAGAGCACTGCGACGATCTCGCGAACTCGCCTCCGGTTCATCAGGCGCATCAGGACATCGCGGATTCCCAAAGCCAACGACATGTGAAACACGATGAAGGGGATCGCTGCCAAGGCTCCCCACGCGGGCAACACCGGATTGAAGAGGATGCCGATGGAGCCGCCGATTACCAGCAGCATCATTTCCAGAGCGGCTGTGGAGCGCAGCAGCAGTTCAATACCGAACAGCTGCATCACTGGGATGGGATACGGCTTGAGCTTGCCCAAGTCCAGAGCCAAACCGCTGGCGGCCATCAGCAAAGGCACCGCTTGCCAGTACAGAGACACCAGCAGTAGAGTTCCCGGCAAGGCTCTTTCCAGCACGTCCACCTCAGGGTCCGCCAGGGTGAATGCAGCGATTGCGGCGGCGACTACCCAGCCTCCGTACCAAATCACGCTCACTCCAATGGAGAGCCACGCGCCGCTTTTTCCGGAGTAGTTGCGGAAGGTGCGCCACTGGGCCCACAAGACTGCGAAAGCCTGGTTCATCACAGCCAGTCGAGCGCCTCGTGGCCGGTTTCCGCGCCTACCGCGCGCACGAACGCGTCTTCCAGCGAGCCTGCGCCGCGCAGGTCCTCGGTAGTTCCTTCCAGGATCACCTTGCCTTCGTTGATGATGGCGATGTGATCGCACAGACGCTCCACCACTTCCAAGACATGGGACGTAAGAAAGATGGTGGCGCCGCGGCGTACCTGATCCGCCAGCAAGTCTTTCATCATGCGCGCACCGACGGCGTCGACGCCCTCGAAGGGTTCGTCCATCAGGAAAAGTTGCGGGCGGTGAATCAATGACGCGGCCATGGCGACGCGTTTGCGCATGCCTTTGGAGTACTCACTGATCATTTTGCGCGGAGCTTTGTCGAGCTCGAATAGCTCCAGTAATTCGCGCGCGCGTTCTTTCGCCACCGGGCGGGTGAGTCCGTAGATGCGCCCCGAGAATTCCAGAAACTCGCCACCGGTGAGGTGATCGAAGAGCAGGGAATCGTCAGGCACCAGGCCTATTTGCTGTTTGATCTCGAGCCCTTGTTGCGGCATTTCCATGCCCAGCAGCCGAATGCTGCCGGCGGTGGGCGATGCCAGACCCATCAGCATTTTGATGGTGGTGGTTTTGCCTGCTCCGTTGGGACCGAGGAAGCCGAAGAAAGACCCGCGCGGGACGGTGAGGTTGAGCCCGTCCACGGCGGCTTTGGCGCTTTCGCCCTGGCCGTAGACTTTACGAAGATCGTGAACCTCAATGGCGAGAGATTCTTCAGACATGTTCTTCCATGGTACGTCACTCGCCGGGCTCGGCCCGTGTGGCAAAAACGCGCGAGTTTTACCAGGGAATCCGCGCGGGGAGTTACAGTTTTCTAGCAGGCCACTGTGAGAGGTACGTAATCATCCAACACCGGTTGCGTCTGCTGTTGGATTTCCTGCCACGCCTCGGCCAGCGTAGTGAGCACTATCGCGGCCTCGGTCAACGGTTGGCCGGACTGTTCTTTGTTGGCGTCCAGCAGTCTTTGTCCCACGTAGGCGTACAGATCGGCAAGCTGGCGGCTGATGTTGCCGCCTTGCTCATGATTCAGGGACCGGCGCAATTCTTCCACGATTTCCCAGGCCTTCAAAATCTGCCGTGAGCGCGCCGGAATATCCTTGGCTTCGAGCGCCACTTGCGCGGAGGCCACGGCGTCCAGTGCTCCACGGCATAGAAGCGCGACCAGCTTTAGGGGGTCCGCGTGCAAGACTTCTGCTTCAAAATACCGGTCCAATCGTGAGTTCATTGCTGTCGAGTTCACCATGCGCTGTCGTGGGCCTCAGTCCCGTTACTTTAGCTCTTCGGCCAAACGCAGGACTTGTTCGGAAGGAAATTGGCGCACCACTTCCCGAGTCTTCCGGTCTACGATGCGGACCACCGTCCTGCCTGTGGGACGGTCGAAGGAGAACGAAAGCTCATTTTCCTGGCCAAACAATTCCGCTGCGTTGACGGCGCGGACGGCTTGAATCAAGGATCGCCGTTCCTCTAATACCGGCGCCGGCAGAGGCGTACTCCCAATCGGTGCGGGGGCGGTGAGCGAGTTAATCGCCGAAATGTCCATAAGGTTCCCTCTAAAGAGCTTTTCCAGCCCTTTCTACGGGACATATCGGTCAGGGTTTTCTGAGCTTGAGGAAAAATCCTACTTC
Organism: Acidobacteriota bacterium; assembly: GCA_039931205.1. GTDB lineage: Bacteria > Acidobacteriota > Terriglobia > Bryobacterales > Bryobacteraceae > Palsa-187. The sequence continues at coordinate 5,733 of JBDTSJ010000041.1, read as the reverse complement.
GACTTCGTGATGGGGGCTTCGCCCGGTTTGCGTAGGGTGGGAGGCTTCTTGGTCTGTTTCTGCTGCGTGGACTTGTCCTCGGCCTGGTCCTTCGCCTCTTCCGGTGTCAGGCCGGCCTTGCGGACCGCTTCCCCTTTTTGATCTTTGGCGGCGAGCTCCCGCGTGCGTTCGCTTAGATCGTTTGACAAGTCGATGCTATCTTCGGTCGTCTCAATCGCATCTTTCAGGACGAACTCATAACGCGCGATATCCTTGGGGGCGGATCTTTCCATGATTTGCAGTTGGGCCAGTAATTCCTTTTCGCCGGGAACTACCAGTGCGATGCCTTTGGCCATATCCACCCGGCGGCGTAATGCGTCGTCGGCCACGGTATCGAGAGCCGAGATGATTTCCGTGTAGTCTTCCAGCAAATCGTGGATCAACGCGGTGCGGCCTGCTTTTTCGCGCGCGAACAACTGTTTCAGCTGCCCCACCCTCTGCTGGGCGAACTTCAAGTACAACTGGACGCGTTCATTCGGCTCCTGCGCGAGCCTGACCTGGTCGATTTCCTCGGCGGTTAAGAAATCGCGGTCTTTGGTGTCCGCCGCCGGCAGAAACAAAAAGCCCAACGCGATGGCCGCAAATATAGCTTGAAAACGTTTCATTTGTTCCCCGTCATGATGCCTTCCAGCAACTGATTATGGACTGAGGTGACCTGCTCCACTACGGGATCGACAACCGAATGATCCACGCTGGACATCAAGTCACGCAGGCCGGCGAGCCTGCGCAGAAGTTCCCGAGTGGCTTTTTCGGCGTTCTTAAAAGGACCAGAGCTTTTGCGGGGATTTTTGCCGGTAGCAAGCAAGGAGTCGTAGGACAAAGCCACGGCATCCTTCACCTCTCCCAATGCGGCTTCGGTCTGCTCAAAGCGGCCATCCTGATAAGCGGTCCTGGCGGCGTCGATTGCGGTGTTGGCGTATTGCAAAGCGAGTTCGCTGCGCTTCTCGAGCTTGGGCTCGCTTTTTACGGAGCCCAAATCCAACGCCAGCGTGAATACCAACAGCCACAACATCGTGTTGCCTCTTGCCCTTATCGCTTACCGAGATCGCGCTCCAACATACGGGCCCTTTGGCGAGCCTGAAACTCCTGATCGGGATTGTCCCGGCTAGCTTCCAGAAATCGCTGGTAGTATTCTAGCGCCTCTTTCCGCAGCGTCAAACGGTCCAATGTGGTTGCCCGGAAGAACATATGCCCGGGGGTTTCGGCGCCCAGTGCTTTCACCTTGTCGAGCGCGGCCAGCGCCTGGGGATACTGCTCGGCCATAATCCACTGCCCGGCCAGTTCGCTCCACGCGATCGCGGTGGCCGGTTGGATACGGGCCGCTTGTTGAAATTGCTGGGCGGCTTCGGACGGCTTGCGCAGGTCGCGAAGAATGCGCGCGTAGAACATGCGCAGGTCGAAGTTTTCGGGATCTTCTTTGGTCAGCGCGGCGGCCAGGGGCTCGGCCTGGGCCAACGAGTTCTGTTTTACGTACGCCTGCGCCAGTGCGAAGCGGTTGCCGGTGGTGGGTGAGCTTTTGACGACGGTTTCCAACGCCGCGATGGCGTCGGTGTTTTGTCCAATTTTCAAGGATAGTAAGCCGACGCGCTCGGTGGCGGCGGGATTGTCGGGGAACTCGCGATACACTTTCAGCGCCGCCGGCAAGTCGCCTTTCTCTTCGTACATGGATCCGAGTTCCAAAAGGTATGACTTGAGCTCAAGATCGAGCGTCGAGGCCTTACGATAATGCGGCTCGGCTTCTTCGCGGCGGTTCAGGCGAGCCAAAGCGCGACCCCAACCCAGTTCGACGGGCGCGGCCTTGGGATCGATGGCAGCGGCTTCCGCGTAGACGGGAAGGGCGTCGGCGAACTCGCCTATTTCGGCCAAGGACTCCGCCAGATAGTAGGCGGGGCGGAATTCGCGGGGTTTCTGCTGGTGGGCTTTTTTCAGGTGAGGCAGGGCATCGGCGGCTTCCTTGGAGCGCAGCAAAACCTGACCCAGATTGATGTGAGCTTCGTAGACGTCGGGCTCCAGTTCCAGAACCTTGCGGTATTCCGGAATTGCCTGTGCGTCTTTGCCTTGCAGGGTGTAGGCCAGCGCGAGGTTGAAATGGGAGCCTACGTCGGTGGGATTCGCCGCGACGGCTTTGGTCAGCAATTCCACCGCGGCGTCGAAGCGTCCTTCGTCGAGGGCCTTCATGGCGGCGTCGTCCTGCGCCCATGCCAAACCCGCGACCGCAACTAAGACCAACACGCGCATCTTGCTGCTTCGATTTTACAGCGGATTGCTTACTTGGTCAGGTACACCGAAAACCTGGTGGTTTCGCGGAAGCCCATCCTGCGATACAGCGCATGTCCGGCCTCACTCGATTGCAGCACCAGGCGCTCCACGCGCATGTCCTGGCGGGCCTGCTCGACGGCCGCCCGCAAAAGAGCTTCGCCGTAGCCTAGGCGCCGGTCTTCGGGCAGTGTTGCCAAGGAATAGACTCCCAGTGTCGCGTCGTTTTCCACCAACGCCACGATACCCAAGGGCCGTCCCGCGACCATTCCCACGAAACCGCGATAGGCTCCATCCCAGGCGCGTTCGGGGTAGTAGACCTCGCGGGCCACGCCAATGGGGATGTCGAAACACGTCGCGGCGACACTGCCGAAGGCATCCCGCAGCCACTGATCGGTTACGGCAACGCATTCGATGGCTGGCAGTTCCCGGCGCGGCGGAGCCAATATCTCCGCCGTCATACCCGGAGCTGTAGAAATCTCCCGTAGGCCGTTGCGGGAAAGCGCTGCACGAGCTTCGCGCAGGCCGGCCGATGAGAGGGAATCCTCGCACAACCACACGGACCAGCGCCGCGCGTGCGCACTGAAGTATTTCGCGCACGCTTCCAGGCTCTTCTGCGGATCCGGCAAATGGGAGTCGAGAATCGCGATATTGAACACGCCGTATTCCATGCCGGAATAAATCGCGAGCGCGCCCTCCAGTTGCCGCACTTCGCCCTTGCCGGTGGCTTCCCCAAAGAAGCGCATGGCCTGGCGGAGATTGCTGTAAATGTACTCGAACTCGGGCACGGGTGTAGTGTTTAGAGTAGCGTGACCGGGTCCACGTCGATGGCCAGCATGGTTGGGTTCCATTTCTCGGCCGCGGCAAATCGGCGGATTTCGCTTAGGACTTCATTCAAGCGCACGCGGCTTTGGGTTTTCAGCAGCACTTGAAAGCGATACTCGGTTTTCACGCGAGCGACGGCGGCGGGCGCGGGACCCAGCACTTTCACACCCTCGGGTGCGGGACTCAACAGGCGTCCCAATGCGGCGCTACGCGAAATCGCCTCTTCTTCCTTACTGGAGCGGATGATCACGTTGGCCAGGGCTCCGAAGGGGGGATAGTGCATGAGCCGGCGGAATTCGATTTCCTTGGCGTAGAACTTCTCGTAGTTTTGCTCGGCGGCGCACTGCACGGCGTAGTGATCGGGGAAGTTGGTTTGCAGCAGGACGATTCCCGGCATGGCGCCACGTCCCGCGCGTCCGGCGGCTTGGGTCAACAACTGGAAGGCTCGCTCGGCGGCTCGAAAATCCGGCATGGCGAGGCCGATATCCGCATTCACGATTCCCACCAGCGTGACGTTGGGAATGTCGTGGCCCTTGGCGATCATTTGCGTGCCCACCAGGATATCGAAGTGGTGCTCGCGGAATCCCGTAAGAATGGTTTCGTAATCTCGTTTGGCGCCTACGGTATCGCGATCCAGGCGAGCCACGCGGGCGCGGGGGAATGCATCATGCAATTCCTGCTCCACGCGTTCGCTGCCGACGCCTAGGAATTGGATATGTTCACTGTCGCACTTGGGACAGCGGTTGGGCACTTTCTCGGCGTAGCTGCAGTAGTGGCACAGCATACGCTTGTCGCGGCGGTGATAGGTCAGAGTTACGGAACAGTTGGCGCACTCCAGACGCTCGCCGCAACTTCGGCAGGCGACGAAACTGGAAAATCCGCGGCGGTTCAGCATCAGCATGGCTTGCTCACCGTTCGCCAGCCGCTCGGTTACGGCGTCGACCAGGGCGCGCGAAAAGGTAGCCTGCTTGCGCGATTGCAGAAACTCCTGCCGCATGTCGATTAACTGCACTTGAGGCATGGGGCGCTGCTCGATGCGTTCCGGCAGAGGCAGGCGGGTGTATTTACCGCGCTCGGCATTGAAGCGGCTTTCCAGGCTGGGGGTTGCCGAGCCGAGTATGATTACCGCATTTTCATCGCGCGCCCGCACCACCGCAACGTCGCGTCCGTGATAGCGGGGGGCCTCCTGCTGCTTGTAGCTTTGGTCGTGCTCTTCGTCGACGATGATCAGTCCCAGATTTTGGACCGGGGCAAAGACTCCCGAGCGCGTCGCGATTACTACAGAGGCTTCGCCGGACCGGATGCGCCGCCATTCCTGGGCTCGCTCGGCATCGAGGAAGGCGGAATGCAGAATGGCTACTTTGTCGCCGAAGCGGTGGTGGAACTGTCCTGCGACTGCTGGCGTCAAGGCAATTTCCGGGACTAGTAATAATGCTCCGCGTCCCACTGCCAGGGCCGCGTCGATGGCATTCAAGTAGACTTCCGTTTTGCCGGACCCGGTGACGCCCTCTAACAGGAATGAGCGAAAGGCTCCGGTGCGAATGGCTTCGGCAATCGCATCGAAGGCGGCTTGCTGGTGTGTATTCAGTGCGTGCGGCTCGCGCCGTGGAGTCAGCGTTGCGGCCACCGGTTCCAGAGTCAGCTTCACCAAATTACGGCGCGCCAGAGATCGGGCGGCGGGACTGGCCTTTGCCAGGGTCTCTTCCAGGGCTGCGACGTTGTGCTGTCCCGGATGCAGTTCGAGATAGGCAAGTAACTCACGTTCGGGCTTGGGTAACTTATCCGGCGTGCGGGTTACAAATTCCACTCGCAGCCGGGCCGCCGATGCCCGTAAGGGGTCGCGTGCCTCGGACACATCCTCCGATGTCACGAAGCCTTTCTTCTCCAGTCCGCGCAGCACGGGCGCGCAGCGTTTGACTTTCTGCCTCAGATAAGAGGCGGTGAGGGAACGCGCTTCCAACAATCGCAATATGGTCAAAGCCGGATCATCGGAAGTGTCGGAACCCAGATGCAGTTGGCGAGCCGCGTCGCGGCCCGAGGTGGTCAGGGAGTACGTTTTCGTGCGCCGCACATCGTTCGCCAGCGGCGTCATGGCCCGCAGGGTCTCACCCAACGGCGCGCAATAATACGACGCGATCCAGCGACCTAGTTTCAGCAGCCCTTCATCCAAGGCCGGCTCTTCGTCTAGTAATCGCAGCGCTTCCCGAACCGGGCCGTCCGGAGCCCGATTGTGGGCGGCAAGCACCATGCCGGTGAGCTGACGCGTCCCGAATGGCACCAGCACTCGGCAGCCGATGGCCACGCGGTGCCGCATGGTCAGTGGCAGTTTGTAGGTGAATGCCTGATCCATGGGAACCGGCAGACTGACGTCGCAGTATACGGGATCTTCGTCAGGATGCGGAGCGGGCAGGGGAACGGCAGACATCTATTGTTCGGATTGTACCGCTGTCTGGCGAACGTGCCACGGAGAAGTGGGGCCTGGAGCCGATTATCGCAACCGGTCAAATTGCTGTTGGTCAATCCCAAGCTGTTCCAATAGCCGGTGGAATAAAGGTGCTAATGACATGCTCTCGATGATTTAGACCAGATAGAATTGAGGATCTTCGGGACGTC
>JBDTSJ010000040.1:0-29230 GCA_039931205.1 Acidobacteriota bacterium | reverse complement strand
AACCGGACATTTCTACTTGGCACAAACTAGGACATTTCTATTTGGCATTGACAGGTGCCGATGCGTTGTTGCTGCGCAGTGTTAACGGCGACTGAGTATTGAACCGTCGCTGGTCCGGTACCGCTTGGGGAGGAGGTAACGGACAGAAATGGCGAGTTGCTTGCAGCCGTCCAGGGGCAGGACGAGAGCGTGTTAATCGTCACTGAACCGTTTGTTCCCGAAGCTGGCGCCGTAGCCGAGGACGATCCCAGCGTGTAGGAACAATTCATGATAGTAACAGTCAGGTCTGCTGAAGCACTGACGGATTGATTCAGACCGATTCCAATATGCACCGCTGGTCGGAAGTAATACACGCCCGCTGCAAGTGTGGGCGGGGAGACGGTGAGCGAATCAGACGTCGAGAAATCGTTCACGATCTGGCCATTCACTAACGCCGGGGCGGAACCGAGCCGCCCGTACACGGTCATGGGTCTGCCGGCTGCGTTCGAAAGCACAACATTCATTTGGGGCGCGCCCGCCGGAACGGTAATGGTGTAAGTTCCCCCGAACACCGCGCATCCAAACGCGCCAAAGCAGTCGTACGTGCCGCCCACTGAGATTGGAGTACTGACGCCGGAAGCGAGGGGCGTCTGGCCCGCAAGAATCGGCGCCAACAGTAGGGCAATGCCGAGAGCGCCAATTTTCATTGTGGTCAATGTCCTCGGCCGTTAACGGCAACATCAGGAACGGAATTATAACACGACCCATATTTGATTTGAGGCGCTCAGGCTAGGCTCAGGCTAGGCTCGACACGAGGCTCGACAACCATGGCTGACAGATTGCAGTTCGTTCAGACATGGACGGCTGGCTTCTAAATGCGCCTGGACAGCCTTAAGATATATAATCTTGAAACGCCATGAATTCAAAGTTTGCTACGACGCGCGGACTCTGGTGTTTCACCTGGCGTTTCCTCGCGATCGCAAGCACGGTTCATGCACAGGGCGTCATAACGACGATTGCCGGCACCGAGTTCGCATTCCCCGATCTGCCCATTCGTGCCTTGGACGCCCCTATTGGCCGCGCGGCGGGTGGAGCATTCGATCAAAAAGGGAACTTCTACTTTGCGGATTCCCGAAGTGCACGCGTTTTCAAACTGGACACCGGTGGTGCGCTGTCCGCAGTGGCGGGAAACGGTCTCCTGGGCTTTACGGGAGACGGCGGCCAAGCCACCCACGCCTCTTTATTCGGGCCGAATAGCGTCGTCCCAGCGCCAGATGGCAGCATCTTTGTCTCCGACTCCGGAAACAATCGCATTCGAAAGATAACTTCCGATGGAGTCATCCGCACGGTTGCCGGCACAGGCACCTATGCGTATGGCGGTGACGGCGGAACGGGACTTCAGGCTTCTCTCGCGTTGCCCCAAGGACTCGCCGTCGACACCGGCGGCAATCTTTACATTGCCGATCTGGGCAATAGCAGAATTCGCAAACTCACACCCGGAGGCATCATCAGCACGGTGGCAGGTACTGGAAACTTTGCGTTTGGGGGAGACGGCGGTCAGGCGACGCAAGCCGCGATTGGTGAGGTCCGCAGCGTCGCGGTGGACGCTGCGGGAAATATCTTTTTCCCATCTACATTGCATCATCGGATCCGGAAAGTCGCCAACGGGATTATTTCTACGGTGGCGGGAAGTGGAACCGATGGCTTCTTTGGTGATGGCGGCGACGCTAGGCTTTCCTCCCTGAGTGGTCCGCAAGGCGTCAGCGTGGATTCCAGCGGCAACCTTTATATCGCGGACACTGCGAACAACCGGATCCGTGTAGTCTCTGGCGGGATCATCCGTACCGTTGCGGGCTCACGCTTATTCAGTTTCACCGGTGATGGTGGGCCGGCCGTCGACGCTCTGCTAGCCCACCCCACTGCGGCTGTGCCGGACGCACTAGGCAATGTCTACGTTACGGACAGTGACAACCGACGCATCCGTGTGATTTCCCGTGGTGTTATCCAGACCATCGCAGGCAACGGAAACTTCCAGTTCTCTGGAGATGGAGGTCCTGCGGTCGCCGCATCCCTATTTAGCCCGGCCAGCATGACCTTCGATTCCCTTGGAAACCTCCTGTTCTCGGATTCCCAGAATGTGCGGATCCGGAGGATCTCGGCCGATGGAAAAATTACGACGATTGCGGGTAACGGGATCACTTTATTCGCGGGAGATGGAGGACCCGCGGCTCAGGCTTCCTTCTTCAATCCGGACGGCGTCGCTGTGGATGCGGCCGGCAACATTTATATTGCCGACAGTGCACCCTCACGCGTCCGCAAGGTATCACTGTCCGGAGTCATCACGACCATCGCCGGCAACGGCAATTGGGGGACTGCCGGCGACGGCGGGCCGGCCGCTGTGGCGGACCTGTACGTGCCCAAATCACTCGTTTTCGATGGTGCGGGAAATCTCTACATCGGGGAATCCGGAGGAATACGAAAAGTGACGCCGGCAGGAATCATCAGCAGAGTTGCCGGCTCCGGCGGATCCCTTCTGGCAGAAGGGGGCTTGGCCACGGCCGCGGCTGTTTCCGAAGCAACTGCCATGGTTTTCGACCGGTCCGGGAATCTCATCTTTGCCGACGCGCGGATGCATATTGTCCGCCGGATCTCTACTTCCGGAATTATTACAACAATCGCGGGTACGGCTACGGCTGGCTTCACCGGCGATGGCGGCCTCGCCAGAAACGCGCGCCTCGATTCGCCTTCCGGAGTCGCTGTGGACTTCGCCGGAAACTACTATATTTCTGACCAGAACAATCATCGAATCCGACGGGTCACGTCAGACGGTCTCATCAGGACGTACGCCGGGACAGGCCAGCAAGGCATCTCGGGCGATGGCGGGTTGGCCGCGAATGCGACGTTTACTTACCCGGACGCATTGGCCTTCGATGCTGCCGGGAACCTGTTGATTGCCGACGCGAATAACAACCGTATCCGCAGTATTCTTGCGAAACCTCCGGAGATTCGTGTTAACGCGAGCGGAACCAGCCAGACGGCGCGTAGCGGGGGCGCGAGTGTTCGGGTGATGAAGGCAAGTATCCTGAGTCCAGTCGCCGGTCTGGCCTTCTCAGTTAGCGCGGCTAGTCCGTGGCTCACCATAACGCCAGCTTCAGGAGTCACACCCAGAGAAATCGAAGTTTTCGCCGACCCCTCGGCCCTAGCCCCGGGTAACTACACGGCTTCCATCACCCTCACTGCAGTGAATGCATCGCCTGTTACGACAAATGTTCCGCTTTCGCTGCAGGTAACGCCCGGGCGGGCGGCACAACTAAGTCTCGACAAGGCGAACTTCTCATTCACCTATCCGCGCAACGCGCAACTCCGGGCGCAAATTCTAACGATCTCCAATAGCGGAGACGGTGCACTCAACTTCTCCGTGAATGCCCAAACCAATGCTGGCGGTAGTTGGCTAAGAGTCACGCCTGGCTCTGGAATCGCACGCGCGGGAGCCCCCATCCTCGTCGACATCAGTGCGGATCCAACGGGTCTAGCGTCGGGCGCATATCGCGGCTCGGTAACTGTGACCAGCAACGGCGGCCAGAGCACGATCCCCGTTGTCATGACGGTCAGCATTAGTGACCGTGCAATCCTGCTTTCCAAGACCGGCCTCTCCTTTACGACCATAGCGCAAGGCGGACTTGTACCCTCACAAACGCTCGGAGTCCTCAACATCGGACAGGGCATCATGGATTTCACGGTGGAAACTTCCACTCTCGCTGGCGGTTCTTGGCTGATCGCCACCCCCGCTTCGGGCTCCAGCGACGCCGCCGGCTCGCCGCCCTTAATCACTGTTCGCGTCAACCCCGTAGGTCTTGCCCCCGACGTCTACTATGGTTTGGTCAAAGTTCGGGCTGCCGGAGCAGCGAACACCCCTCAAGTTGCGACTGTCATGTTGGAGGTGCTTCCGGCGGGCAGTGACCTTGGCGCGATTCTCGATCCTCCGGAATTGGTGTTTTCCGCAGTCGAAGGCGGCGCGTCTCCCAGTTCGCAGGATATTCTCATCTACAATCCGACGGCGGTCTCCAAGACGTTTCATTCCGCCGTTTCGACGGTCACGGCCACCAGTTGGCTGGCCCGCTTGCCCGTCGATTCCACTGTCATCCCAAGCAAGCCCACGACAATGGTCGTTCAACCGGTGATCGCGGGACTTGCGGCGGGGACCCATCGGGGAGCTATCTCCCTGCAATTCGATGACGGACGCCTTCGGACCCTTGGGGTCGTTCTAGTGGTTGCGCCTGCTGGCACCATACTGAACAGCGCCACCAGTGGTCCACGCGCGGCTACGGGGTGCGTCGCCAAGGAATTGATCCCGGTGATCACGTCACTGGGCCAGGATTTCACGGTTCCCGCAGGATGGCCCATAGGTCTGCAAGCACAGGTCCAGGATGATTGTGGTCGCGTGATGGAAAGTGGAACCGTGGTGCTGGAGTTCTCCAACGGAGATCCTCCGCTAAAGATGACGGCACTTAAGACTGGCCGTTGGGATGGCACTTGGCAAACTGGCTCGCGGTCCTCGAACGCGGTCACCGTGACGGTCACGGCAGAGGATAACAAACAAAAGATCCGTGGCCGGCGCGAAATCGCGGGCGGTTTAGGGGAAACGCGGGCGCCACCCCTGCTTCGGCAGGAAGGCATCGTGAGCATCGCTTCGCCTGTGTCGTATCTTCCGGTTTCCCCAGGCGGGTTTATCACTTTATATGGAGAACGCCTTTCCCAGGGGGTGGATCAAGCCCGCAGCTTGCCCCTGAGCAGTGAACTCGCTGGAACCATTGTCACGATCAACGAAAAGCGAATGCCTCTACAGTATGCCCAAGATGGTCAGTTGAATGCCGTCATTCCGTTCGGTATCGAAGTCAACACCAGCCACCAGATCCTGGTGCAGCGGGGGACAACCTATTCACAACCAGTGCCTGTCGACGTGGCCGCGGTACAACCCGGAATTTTTGTTCTTGCGGGTGGACAGGGAATCATTACCGGTCCCTCGAATGCGATCGCAGATCCGCTACACCCAGTTCACCGCGGCGATCCGATCGTCATCTGGGCCGCCGGCATTGGAGACACGACACCTTCAGTACCGGCGGGCAACGGCGCTCCTACTGTGCCGCTCGCTTACCTAAAGGATCCACTCGAGCTGACAATCGGTGGAGTTCCTGTGCCCACGGTGTTCGCCGGCTTGGCTCCTCAACTGGTCGCCGTTTATCAAATCGTCGCTTACATCCCGCAAGATGCGCCCAAGGGTGCAGCCGTGCCTGTAGTGCTCCGCACCGGTGGGCAAACTAGCCAGGCGGTGTCGATTGCGATTGAATAGGCTCTTGTGTCTCGGACTACTGTCTGAAGTAACGATGACATTTGCCGCACCAGTCCCACCGGAACAACCCGCGGCACTCATATTGAGCGTTCAAGGCTCTAACGTGGAGATCGCCCGTTCGTCGTCGGGAATCCGGCTGCGCGCACATCCGGGGATGGTGCTCTTCGTAGGGGAGCGCTTAATTCAGGAGACCGGCGCGGTGCAGCTGGCATTCTGCGGCCGCCATGAGATCGTATCCATTTCAGCGCCCAGCAAAGTCCAGTTGCGAAGCGCCGATTATGTGGCCGAACGCGGGCAAGTCTCCTCCGTGCCGACGCCAGTGTGCAGGCTGCCGATGATTCACCGAGAGCCGATGCCCAATAACATTTGGCCATTCGGTGGACGGGAGGTCCAAGCTGAGTCTTTAGAAACCCTTCTCCGAGAACTCGCGCCGGAACCCCAGGCAACCCTGCGCGCTGCTCTTGAGGGCATCGATGCGAATGTGGGCACGTCCATTCCGACGTTACTGCTGGATGTAGCCAGAGCCGCCGCGCTGGACGAAGCCGGAATATGGACGGAGGCGTCCGTTCAATACCATCAAATTCGCGACCGCTGGCCAGAAGCTGACTGGACCCGCGACGCCATTGAACGGATGCGGCAACAGGAACTCTATCGGCCATCGGCCGACCAACTTGGGGCTGGGGAAGAGAGTGGGCACGTCTTCGCTTTTGTGGTTGGTGTCTCAGACTATCAGCAGCCTGAGATCAAGGATCTGCAGTACGCCGATCACGACGCTGCAACATTCGCCCAGTATCTTGAGAGCGATCGAGGTGGCGGCCTCAAGAGGGGGAAGAATCTGCTTTTGTTGCTCAATCACGAGGCGACCCGCGACCGCGTAACCGCCAACTTGGCGGCGTTCGTCCAAGGTAAGGCAACCGGCAAAAACACGCTCATCATCTATATCGCCGCGCATGGCGCCTATGCCTGCGTCGAAAAGCGGTTGCCGTCCGAGCCATGTGTTCCGGGGCAGGATGATGAGGAACCCTACATTCTAATGCACGACAGTCATCCGGAAGATCCCAAGCTTACCGGAATCCGCATGGGGGACCTGCACGATCTGATCACCGCCCATGCCGGTTCGTTTGGTACGGTGATCCTATATTTAGATATTTGTCATGGTGGGGCCCTGGGTTCGTTGCCTCTGAGATCCAACCTCACTTCTCCACAAGTAAAAGACACGTTCGCCGACGCTCTCCGCCCCGATGCCCCCGGAGATGTCGGCCTTCTACTGGCCAGTTCGCGAATGAAGCCCAATAGCCGCAAGGATGAATTTGCGCTCGAAGAATCTTTTCTCGACGGAGGGCACGGGACGTTCACATACTTCGTATTGCGAGGTCTTAACGGGGATGTTCCGCCGCAGAAGAATACCATTCTGATCGGCGACCTGATGAATCATGTGCGCAGTCAAGTCCGCGAACTGACAGGGAATAGGCAGACGCCCGACCTCTCCGCGACACGTCCCAGCATCGTCCTGGTGGCTGATACGTCGCGCCGCGGTATCGAGCTTCAGGAGATTCCCCCAAATATCCGAAAGCAAATCGTGAAGCCCCGGTCTCCTCAAGCGGACGAGCAACTCATCGCAACCATACTCGCCGACTCCGCGGAGATGCCGCAAGTAATCCAACGGGCCGCGGAGGAAGAGTCAGGGCAGCAACAATTACTGATCTACCTTAAGGGCGAACAGGTGCCCCAGGTTCGAGGCGACTTTGAAAAGTGCGCTCGCAACTTTGAGCGTGCTCTCGCTGTTGCCGAGGATGCTGCCTTTACCGAAAGTCGACAGCTTTTCTGCGCAGGCCGCGCCCAAATTTTCAATAAACACTACGCTGAAGCCGAAGCTCTGCTGGAACGCTCAATCCGTATCGATCGGAAACGAGCTTATTCTTACAATGCACTGGGTATTGCTCACCTCGAACAGGCGGGCTTCGATCAGGCGATCCTCGCGTTTCAGAACGCGATCAACCTTGCTCCAGACTGGGCGTATCCGGTTCATAATCTTGCGCTGGCGCAAGAACAGGCAGGTTTCTACAACGAGGCGATCGCCACTTACCGCCGTGCTATGTCGCTTGCGCCCTATGCTTCCTATCCGTCTTACAACTTGGCGCTGTTGTTGCAAAGACTGAACCGCCTTGACGATGCCCAGGCTATGTACCAGATTGCAATCCGGACGGCGCTTGCGGATCGGCGAAGCAATCCAAATGCCCCCCCACGCTGGTCACATCTCACCGAGGCCTATAATGCGCTCGGTACGCTTGCGGCCGCTGCTGGACGAACCAAGGCCGCGCGCGAACACTTCTTGAACGCCATTCAACAGGACCCAGCCAATCTGGTCGCCCAACACAATCTGGCGCTGCTTGAAGCGGGACCGTTACGCGCTATGGATCGCGCAGAAGTCCGCTGGCGCGAGATTCTTGCAATGGAGCCGCAAGGTGGAATTTCCTCGGTGGTTCGTCTCAGTCTAGCCGAAAGCCTTGCCGAGAGCGGGAAAATCGATGAGTCCATCGCTGAATATCGGGCGTTGCTTGGCATCGATCCAAGCTTTACGGCGGCCCGACGGGGTCTGGCCGTTGCGTATCTCGGAAACGGCGGCGTCGCAGAGGCAATGTCCGTCATTGAGGAGGTTCCAGGCAAAGCGGGTTTCGAGAGCGTCCGCGAAGATCTGAAGCGCATTCTAGACGGAAAGGAGCCGCTCGACGGAGAGCTAGCTCGCGCCTACCGGCGAGGACGCTCGCGGAGAACGAGGTGACCCGGTGGCTTCTCAGCTTCTGGTTGGCCCTCGCGTTTGCTCCTCTCCTTGCTTCACAAACGACGATGGGCGTGATCCGTGGCCGCGTAGTGAATACCGCGGACGGACAGCCCGTTCGCGCGAGCGCCACCATCGTCTGTTTTAACGTCGCCGGAACGAAGGTAGCGGAAGTACTCAATGACTTTGGAGGGCATTTCTCCATACCGCTTGTCCCACCTGGCGTGTATTGGCTGCGCGTGGAGACGCAGGGTTCCCAACCCGCGGAGGTACACAACTTGGTTATACCCGTGGCCGGGATCATTGAGCAGGATTTCCAGTTGCGTCCACTCACGGATGTGTTTGATCAGCGAATCGCGCAGCGTTTCTTGCTGCCCGGTACGAAGAACGTAATCCGCTTCTACGGGCCCGATCTGGATCTAAGCCGCACGGCTTTCCTGCCGCCTTGGGAAACCGGCATTCACATTTTCGAACCCTCTATTTCGAGCGTCATTGATCCAGTTCCAATACGCGATCTCCCTTTCGCCGGTCGAGATGTTTACACGATGCTGCTCACGCAACCAGCCGTCACCTCGGATTCGGCAACCGCGCGAAGCCTCGGCCTCAGCGCCAATGGTCAACGCCCCGCCTCTTCAAATTTCCTGCTGGACGGCATGGAGTTTAACAACAGCCTGATTGCTGGACCGCTCGCCGCAATTCCGCCGGAGGCGATCCAGGAATATCGCGTTTCCATCAACGGCTATTCCGCGGAATTCGGCCGCACCGCTGGGTTTCTGGCTAATGCCGTATCGCGTTCCGGGACGCCGCAATGGCATGGCATCGGCTATGCGTATCTCAGGAATGAAGCCCTGAACGCAAACGATTTCCAAAATAACCTGCGCGGACTAAGCCGGCCGCGCTCCCGGGAGACACAGTTTGGATATCAGGCCGGGGGGCCCCTGCGCCGAGACCGCCTATACGTCTCCTCCGCCTTCGAACGTTTGTCGGCTTCCGGGCGCCAGGCAGAGCGTGACTATTTGGTTCCTGGTACGGGCTTCTTGAACTTCCTGAATGTGCTTTCGCCTTCCAATCGCGCTCGCCAGCTGCTTGCATTGTTTCCGCCGCCAGCATCGCAGCCCGTTGCCGGCGACCCGTTCGCTGGTGTCGTTCGTATCGGGGCTCCCGTCACGCAGCGGCGCCACACCAGTATTCAGCGAATCGACGCCAACATCGGAAAGGATCATCGCCTAATGGGTCGCCTGATCACCACCCGGCTCTTATGGCCCGATTTTATTTGGTCGCCTTACCCGGAATTCGTCTCCGGACTTCGACAGCGAACCGATGCCGGAGCGGTATCACTGGTGAGCTCCTTTTCGAATCATCTGACCCATGAGTTGCGCTTCGGTGTCACTGATTCTGACCTCGGTTGGGATCGGGCGCATCCTGAATTGCCGACGCTGACAGTTTCCGGAGGAAATCCAGGGGTGGCCAAACCACTACTGCCAGGCAGTCCGGCGGCATACAGTTATCACTACGCGGTCCGAAATGAAGAATTGGACAGTAACTGGATGTTGTGGCGCGGAATTCATTTGATGAAATTGGGGGGCTCGTTCTTCATGCGATCAATTGGCGACGAGCTACCCTTCGCTCAAGCCGGACGCTACGACTTCGCTTCGCTTGCTGCGCTTGCCACAGGCACGCAGATCAGGTTGTTTGCGCCTCTTGATCGCGCGGCGGAGGAAAACGGTGTTTTCCAGTTGCCCAATATGGATCGCGAGTACCGGCTAGGCCAGGGAGCAATCTTTTTTCAGGACAGCATTCGCATCACCAGCCACGCAACACTGAATGTCGGCGTTCGCTACGAATACTTCGGGTCACCGCGCTACACGAGAGCGGCGCCTGCCCCGATGCTTCAGTTCGGAGCCGGAACGATTCTGGCGGATCGCCTTTCGTCGGCCAGGCTCATTACCGCGGACGTGCGCAACAACAGGGTCTACGATACTAGAGCGGGTAACGTGGCTGCCCGCCTCGGATTTGCGCAGAACCTGTCAAATTCCTCCAGGCGTGTACGGCCAGTGCTGCGAGCAGGCTACGGCCTTTACTTCGATCAGCCATTCGACAACCTCTGGCTGAACGTGAGAAACAATGCCTTCATATTTCCCTCTACGGGATTTGAGGTTCCGGACCAGACGAATTTTACCGAACCCGCTTCCGTTGCCCTACAGAGGCTGGTTCCAGACAGCATCGCTGCGGACTTCCCTCCGCTGACCAGCTTTGAGCCGCGAATGCCTGCCGGCGCTGTCCACCATTATTTTTTGGGTCTTCAGACGCAACTTACGCCGCGGCTCTTCGTTGAAATCAACGGAATCGGCTCACAGGGCCGGCATCTGGTTTCCACCGATACCATCAACCGGCAATTCAGTGTCGCGTCCGGGAGCGAAATGGCAGCCAGCGGATGCGACGAGAGTCGTATTCAGCCCTGCTTACCCGATATTGCGCACCGCGGGTCCGAAGGTTGGTCGAGCTATCGTGCCTTCACGGCATCACTAACCTACCGCTCAGCGCGGCACCTGGTTGCCGTGACCTACACGCTTGGTCATAGCTTCGACAACCAAAGTGATCCACTAAAGGGCGACTTCTTTGACCTTACATTCGCGTCCTCCGCTCAAAAACCTGGATTCACCCGCCAGTTCGATTCCCGCGGGGATCGTGGCAACTCGGATTTCGATCAACGCCAAAACCTGGTGATTTATTCGATCTGGTCGTTTCCCACAGCGCTCCGCTGGCGATCCTTGTGGGACGGATGGCGCTTTGCTCCCATTGCCGCGTTTCGCTCCGGATTCCCATTTACGGTTACGGATGCGATTTCGGCACCCGCCGCAGGGGGGCTTCTCTTGGCCCGGCGCGCTGACATCGTGTCGTCAGATCGCGTCTGGCGGGACGCTCCGCAGCCCGTCAATGGCGGGCAACTTCTGCTGGATTCAGCGGCTTTCTGCGACCCCCGCTTTTGTGCGGCCGACCGCAGCAAGATGGGCAACACCGGTCGCGGCGCTTTCCGCGGGCCGGGTTTTTTCAATTTAGACCTTTCGTTGAGCCGTGTCTTTGCGGTTCCTGCACTTTCTGAAACCGTCCACTTCACCGTCCGCGCCGATGCGTTTAACTTGTTCAACCACGCAAACCTTGGCACTCCGTCCGCGGAACTCCAGCTGCCTGAGACCTTTGGCGTCGCGCGTTATGGCCGGCAACTACGAGATATCGGCCTGCCGTCACTGCTCCCGTTGCGCGAGACCGGCCGTCAGATCCAGATCCTGCTTCGCGTGGAGTTCTAGCCCAGCTTCTTCCGGCACTCTTCGAGTTCCGCTTTTGTCTTTGCGAATTCCTCGCGAAACTTCTTCCCCTCAACCGCTTGCTCATATTGTTGATGGAGTGCCACGCCGCCCAGTAGCGGTATGAAGTTGAACCAATGATGCCAGGAAGCAAAGGCTCCATAACTGAACGCGACTGCCGCTGACGGAATGCCGACCAAGTTCAGAAAGAGCACCAGGAACGGCTTGTGTAGCTTGTGAATTCCAATCACCACCACGATGCTCGTCAGATCGAAAACATACGTTAGCAGGTGAGAGGGCTCCCGCAACTCCGTACCCATCAAGTCCGCTTGAATCGAGTGCGCCATTACCATGACGCCGGGCTTGCGCCCAAAGGGCGTCTCGATGAGGTCCGCCGTGCTGCCATCGCCAATCAGTACCACGCGATCCTTGATAAATGGATTAGGAGTTTGATCCGTCCACGGAAGCTTGTCGCACGTTACAGGCTGGCCGCTGGCCATCCGCGGAAGTGAATCCGAGTCCAGTTGATCCACTCTGTCCGCGCCTCTTGTGTAGTCGAGCAGCGATTCCCGGTCACATTTTCGATCTATGCAGGCCATCACAGCGGCACAACCGATTGCCTTGCCACCTGAGTTGCAGAATCGATTCGCCAGGCTCCACGAGAATGTATCGGTCTGATCCGGCAACCATCTTTCGTGCCGCCGCACGGCGCGGTCGGCATCCGGATTCACCTCGGCGACTCCGGTAGTCCATAACTCCGGGAGACGAACGCCCCCAGCAACTCGTAGTAGCTCGCCGTTGTCTGTCCGCTCTCTGGCCCAAACGATGGGCACCTTGGAGGCGGGCCCGTTCTGGAGACTCGCGAGCCGTTCCGTCTTCCAGTTGCCGGATCGCCAATCTATGCCAATGACCCTGGGATGGGCGCAGCTAATAATATTGATCAGCTCCAATATGCGGGATTCTTCGTCAACACTATTGCCGGCAATCGCTGATTGGGTGCTTCCGCCCATAGTGAAAACCGTGACGAGGAGTTCCGGCGACGGCGCCTTGGTACGCATGAAAACCTGAAACCAGTCGTAAGTGGCTAATGCCACCGGCTCATAGGCGCCGCGATATTGAAGGTACAGATTCAAAAGGAATAGGATCACCAGCGGCATCCAGCGGCGAACGCTGAAGAATTTCATTGGGCCGCCCGGGACCCCGCCGCCAGAGTGTTCAGATAAGCCCGCAGCAACAGGCCGATCACCTCTTCCTTCGGGAGTAGTGCTTCGAGCGCGGCAGAGTATTTGTCCGAGAGATCCGATCGTTGTTCCGCGGGTGCCGCGAGTATCCATGCGTTGTTGAAAGTGGGCTTGCGATCGCCTACTGGACCTTCGAGCAATGAAAGTTGAAACAATCCAGGAGTAAGGTCAAGACTTCCTATGGGCGTCGTGCCGCTCCAACGCAGCAGAGCCGGTTCGCCAAGCGGATCTCCCAGATTTCCCGAATCATCGATGGGTCGGGTCTCGATCCACTGCATAGGGATGCCACTCTTCGGAGTTCCAGTAGCGCTGACAAACTCAGTGACGGCGAGTGGCAAACCCGCCGTCAAGATCCGATCGTGGAGCAGGATCACGAAATCGTCGGTTCCGCGGCCACCGATGGCGGGACGTGAGTATCGCTCCGGCTCGGATAACAACAACTTGAGCACTGCTTGGATGAAGGTCGGGCGGGTAGCTGTCGGTGGCAGTCCAATGATCTCGCCACAATTGTTTCGCACCGCCGGACATCCTTCTTGACAACAGATATCAAATACTTCTCCATTGTTCAGAGCAATCTTGAGTCTGCCTCGCGCTGCTCCGGTTCCAGCAAGCTTGAACCGGCTCCCGGTGGGGATCGGGAAGAACGGCTTCACAGCACCCGTCACTTGGCCGTTGGATCCAATGATATTCCAGGATCCTTTCACTTCCTGCACCAAGCCAGCCCATTCCGAAGGTTGGCCAACGGCCACTTTCGACACGAACAGTAGAGTCCAAGCCAAAGCCAGTTTCATGCGCACAATTATACTCTGCAAGGCTGAGTGGGCGGAGGGTCTTAACAACCTCGGTTGCCCAGACGATTCTCTTCCGGAGCAGCAACGCCTCGAACTCGATGCACAGGAACTGGCAACTTCCTGTTCTGCTCGATACCCCGCCGCTCATTCACCCTTTCTGTCAGATAGGACGCGATAGCTCGCGCATGATGACCGTAATCGGGCAATCCTGGCTGCGATGCTTCATCCTTCGTAACGATTCATCGAGAGGCAACCCGTGAACGTCGCTGGGAAGTGTGACGGTGACTTTTTCGAAGTCGCCGCGCTTGCCGTACGGGCGATCTACTTCGACGGATTCCGCCCGTTGCGGCCTTGCTCGTGTAGCAGGTTTTCGGAAAACCACCTTCCTGGTTTTTCGGTTTCTCTATCTTTGTTTTGGGCTGTGGCCTCTCACGGGACACCGGCTCCACGGCTGGACAGCTAGTGATCACTGTCATGGGAGCGGTCGGCCAGTGCGAGCGGGAAGCCATCGGGGAACGTACCAAGGACCGCTTCGGGACAAAAGCAGGCAAAGGCGAACGTGTCGGGAACATCCGCTAGCGTATCGACTGATTCCGAACACAAATCTTGTCGACCTCGACGCCCAGGAGCAAGCGACGATCGCGGAGGTCTGCAGACTGCGCTTGGTGGGTCTGAGTCTCCGAGGGATCGCCGCGTAGTTGAACTACGCTGAACAGCAGGTCGCCTGGGCCCACCCTTTCGCCTGCAGTCTCAGTGAGTGTTCCACACCTGTATGAACTGCGGATTCCGTAATTTGACCCGGTGGGCGTGACGAGACGTTCCGGTCGCGTCACTGGCGATGGTTCCTTCGACCTCGCTCCCAGCGATTCGGCAAAGGATCACCCCGTGCATCCGCCTGAACCGACCTTATGTCACAGGCTGGTGTATAGGTCAACCAACCATTTCCCCATCGCCCGAAATACGTGACAAGGGACTTGTATACTTGACAGTACATTTTCCTGAGGAGGCCGTTCCACACGCATGGCCGAACTCCTCTTTTCAATCGAGTGCTAGAAAGAGACAGCGCTTGCCAATCGTGTGCTCTCGTTTAAAGTGTTCCGCGTTCACGCTGTTCTTCGGACTGGTTTTGGGGGCAAGCGCAGGCCAGCAGCTTTTAGTAAAGCAGCCTCGTTCGATGTTGAAAGAACCCACGCACGCCAACTATTCTCTCTTGGGACCCGCGACGCTGTTCCCCGGCGCGACGACTTCCGCCTAGTTAGGAGAAGTTGTGGCGGTCTATACCGTGGGTTTCGGATTAACGTCGAATGCCCGGGCAGAGGATTCTTCGAGCCAATCGGGCACCGTTTCAACGGCTCCCACGTGCAAGGTGGGGCAACGCCGCCGTGATTGCAAACCTGCTTAGTCCTGGCGTATACCAGTTAAATATCGCCGTTCCCACGGATGCTCATAACGGGGACAACCTTGACTTTGGACTAGCTGTGGATCGGGATAAAAGTCTGCCGCGTTGAACGCGATTCTTTCCCGCGTCGAGTCCAATGTTTGTTGGGGCCGTTCACGGCTTCACGGCGGCCTTCGTTAGGTAGTTGGTGAACTGATCGTTCTCTGCGCATATGAATTCGATCAATTCTTCGTTCGGGAGTAACCGCTGATTCACGCGCACGGTCCAAGGCTCTGTGTACGCCCTCGCATCGTCGATCGTGACGTCGATTTCGAGTGTCCCGAAGTTGGTCCGGCGGAAGCGCTCGATGATTTCCCCATCCTCCGTCAGCGGCGTCCCCCAGATGTCGAGCCATTGGAGATCCTTCATCCGCACCGTCTCCACCACCAGCTCATTTCCATCCCAGTGCCCCACCGAATATCCATACCACCATGCATCAGCCTCGGGCCCCGGCAGCGTCCGCCCGTCTAGATAAATTTGCCGCAGCCCCGAATTCGGCTCGTAAATGATCACGATCATATCCGGCGTCTGGATGATCTTGCGCGGCTGCGAATGCGTGTTGAACTGCATTAACCCCATGGGCAAGCAAAGCGCATCAGGATTATCTTTGCTGTTCGACGCGCGGCGTTGCTTAATTAGCTCCGCCGCCCATGGCTGCAGCGGCGCTCCACCTTTCATTCCCGCGGCGATATTTGCGAATGTCGCCACCGGAGGACCCGACGCCGGAGGAGGCGGCGGAGCCGGTGCCGGACCATTCACCGGTGGCGGAATCCCGTTGCCCGCGGGAGGCCGCACCCTCACGTTGTCCCATACACCCGAAAAATCAGGCGCGTCCCACGCCGTCCGCGGCGCCGCAGCCGTTAAATCCGGCTTCCCGTCCTTCATCGGAATGCGCTTCGACGGATAGTTCGACCACTGCGCTAACAGCGGCGTAACCAGCAGGAATAGAATTGTTGGTCTTATCATCCCTCGGAGCATCATACTACTCCTTGCGCATCTACGCAGAGCCTTCTTACAACCAGCCCGCCCCGCCGGATCTATCTCGGGCGCTTCAGTTCAAGCTTGGCTTGCGCATCTTAGGGAAAAAGGCTTTAAAGACTCGGCTTCAGTCGGACTATTTCGGGTGGCCGACCATCCGGAACTGTTGTTCCCACCCCTGGGTTCTGATCACCCGGCTCCCTATAGGTAGCTCAACTGTCGAGAGGCAATGCGGCCCTGGTTAAGTCCCACGTCACCGACCTATCGACAGAAGGGTGCCGGACTGGGTGACAGTGCCATTGTGGGTCGCTTTAATTGTCTGGTCGCCTTGCGGAACCGGGTCTGGAACGATCAGGTTGAACTGGAACAGACCTGGTGAGACGAGTCCGGCGAACAGCAGCGTCGCGTTTCGGCCAGCAACTGTGACAGCCGGGAGTGGAGACAATGTTCCGCCCTGCGTGGTCAAGCCACCGATCACAGGAATCGAGGTAGTGCCGAAGCCGTTCGCGTAAATGGAAATCGTTTCGCCGGGCTTGGCCGGAGAGAACGTATAGCCGGGCACGGAGAAACTGGTTGGCCCTACCAGAGTCCCATCGAGGTGAATGGCCGCCACGTGTTGGCCATCGCTGAAGACGAAGAAAGAGGGCGACAGTGGCTGAACGAGCGCAGTGAATTGCGGGCTCTCAGCGCCGCTGTTCGACACCACGATTTGCGTTCCGGTGGGCAACGGATCGGGCGGTGTCAGAATATTGATCTGGGTTGGACTGATGTAGTAAACATAGGAGCTCCGGCCGTTCACGCTGACGCCGACGCCGTCGAGTCGGGTGGGCATCTTGTTATTGACGAAGTCGGAATCCCGCCAGATGCGGGAATCACCGGGCGGTGCCAGATTGGAGCCCTTGATCTCGACCCAACTGTTGGGCGCGATTGTGGTCTCCTCTCCTTCCGCGTTGGCCACTAGCGAGACAAGAGGGCCAGTCGTCGCGGTCATCGGATAATAAACCATGACAAAGAAGTGTTGGGCCAGGGAACTTGTCGGCTGAAATCCGGAGTCGAGGTTGAAAGTCCACTGAAGCTCGGAAGGGGCATAGCCCGTGCAGGGCGACTGGCTGGTTCCGGTTTGGTCGCGTTGGCATCCCCAATAATAGAAGGGCTGCAGATTTTGGAATGGTCCCGACGCGCCCGTAGCCATGAATCTGCGATCGCCCGGCGCCAGGTTCAGGTCCGTGAAGAGACCCTTCAAAACTGCGGCGCTCGCGGGGATATGCCAGGCGGAGGAACCCAGGTACTGGCTGCTGTTCAAGGCCTGCATCCACTGCTTCGCCGTATCCAACAACATCCCGCCGCTGCTGATTTTAGACGCGCTAATGGAGCGGGATAAGGAAGCGGAAATCGTTACAGTGTCGGTGATGCCATAGGCGTTCGAGGCGGCCATATTTCCGTCCGCGGCCCAAGTGTACTTGGTGTTGCAATCGTACACTGCGCTACCTGCGGCCGGTCCAGTCGTGTAGGGGATGACCACGGGACCGTTGGCCGAACAGGATGGTGCCGTTCCGATGGCTCCTGGGATCATCGGCAGCGCATAGAAGTAGTTATCTTGTGTCGTGACACCGCCTTGGATGCCCGCGGAGAAGGAAAAGACTTCCTGTCCTCCACTACTGGCTCCGTTGGGGCCGCCGTCGTTTTGCAGCGCCCAGTAATAAGATGACTTTAGGTTGTGGAGCGGTGGCACGATGGCCCCGAACCCGGGCACAGCGCTGGAGGGAAAGGTCAACTTAAAGCCGGCCGAGTAGAGGTTGGAAAGGCCACTGCCGGAGCACAGAGGGCCAAACGATCCGCCGCCCGGACCAGTATTAGCGCACGTGCCATCCACCATAGGTGCTGCTGGAAACTGCCAATCGTGGTGGCCCAAGTAGCCGGCGCCGTTGTTATAGGCGTTCAGAGCCGCGACCCACTTTTGCGCGGTAGCGTAATCCATGGAACCGTTTGGGTAAATTCCCGTGACTGCTAACGCAGTCTGCATGGCCAGGTCACCTGCCAGGTCTGCGTTGGCGAGCCAGCAGACGCCTTGATTGGAGTCGTAGACGATAGGGGCCTGCGCCAGGGGAGTTGATCCGAGAATGGAAACCGTCAGGTTAGTGCGGCAGGGGTTGGATTGAGCGAGGGCACAACCTGCGGCGCCAGTGAAGAGCAGAAGAACGGCCACAGCGCGATAGAGGTACCGTAGCTCCAAACCAAACCTCCTCATTTCTCAATGGACTACTTACCCGAAATCATCTTGCGTCGCAGCTCGTCTAAGAAGTTGAGTAGGAACGTCACGTTGGCCGTGCCCGCTTCCTCCGCCGGTGGTTCCCGTCTCGGGAATACAGCAAAACGCTTGCCGTCCGGAGCTGGGGTCACGTCGCGGGCAAAGGGAGTCACCCCTGTCAGCGTGGGCGCCCATTCGCGGGGGCCTCCGGCAACGAATGAGTCCTTTGTCGCCGTGTACCCGGTCACCATGATTCGGGAGTCTGGACTCCGGAAGTAGAGATCCTTCCCGTCGCCGCGCCACATAGCGTTATTGCCCCCATCCACCGAGATTCGCGTTTTCCCCCCTGGCCCCGAGAAGGGACGAACATATACTTCACCGCGGCCCGATTCGTTGGACGTATAAGCGACCCAACGTCCGTCCGGGGAGAAGGCTGGGTTGTTTTCGGCAAACGTTGTATTCAGAAATGGTTCCGGCTTGCCCGCCCGCGGATGCTCCGCGTCGCTGCCGTCGAATGGAACCGTCCAAATATCAAACCCCGTCTCCGGATTTGTCTCGTAGTAGGCCAGGCGGGTTCCGTCGGGGTGGAACGAAACCGGTATCATCAGGCCTGTATGCTCCAGCAAGCGAATTGTCTTGCCAGATCCGTCCGAACGAACCAATCCAATTCCGTAGCCGGTGGCGGTTGAGGTCTCGAAGGCGATGAACCTCCCATCGGGAGTCCAGACGGGGAACAGATTCACTTCTCCGGAAAATGTAAGCCTCGTCATGGTATTGCGCTGCAGGTCGTAAACTTCGACTTCCCGCCCCTTGTCGCCGCGGTCCACCGTGAGTGCCAGGCGTGTGCCGTCGGGAGAGAACTTCGGAGTGTAGTAGGCGCCCAGCTCCCTCACCAGGGGCTCCGTCTTACCGGAGCTTTCCAGCCATAGGATCGGCCACGTCCGCGCGAGGCCCTTGCCTCTTCGGTATAGGAATGTCGCTTGCGACACATCGAATTGTCCGTTACCGGAGTCGGAATTGGCCGCTACGTCGTCAATCAGTGGTACGGGATTGCCGTGGATCTCGAGCGAGTCGGGATCAAACCCCACGGCGAAAACGCTTCCCTCCCGGACGTATACCAGGTACCCCGGTTGCCCGCTCACGCCCACATACCGCCCGAAGTACCCGCGCAACAAGATCTTTCGCTTCCCCGTGCTCAGCGTAACGGCTTCGATCTGCGCGTCGTCAAAACCCGTGACGATCTTGTGCGAGGTGAACAGTACATCCCGTCCTCCTGGCAGCACTTGCGGCCAGCGATGTGTGGCATCGCCATTCTCCGCCACCTTTGTAATAGCCTCCGGTTTCCCGCCTGCTGAGGAAACCTGCAGTAGGGGATTCACGATGCCCGGAGCGAAAACGATATTCTGATTCTCACCCCAGCTCGCGCCTAGTGCGACCGCACTGTCACAAATGGTGACTACGGCGCCACCATGCACCGAGACTTTCTTCATCTGACCACCGGCAAAAAACCCGACCCACTCGCCGTCGAACGAGAAAAACGGAGCGGCGGCGTTTTCCGTGCCCGCCAGCAGCGTAGCCTGAGCTTGGTCCAGGACCCGAGTGGCCAGCTGCGGCTTTCCGCCTGGAGATCGGGCGATAAACACAAGCCGCGTCCCATCCGGCGAAATCACCGCACTCAGATTCGGGCCCTGCACGGCCTCCGGTCCGAAACTCACATTGAGCCGTACCAGAGCGCGGTCGGCTGGACGAGGGGTTCCAAAGAATTCCCAAGACAGAGCCGCAACACCGACCACCAGCACTGCGGCCAGCCCTGCCGCCAATACCCACTTGAAGGACGTTTCTTTCCCGGGCGCCATGCTGGAAGCGTCTTCGAGAAGAAACGGGACTTCCCCGATATCGCGCAGGCGCTTATTTCGGTCGCGCTCCAGGCAACGCCTTAACAAGCGTGTCACCTGGGGAGAAACCTTCGAAAGATCCGCTTCGTGCGTCAGCACCTGCGCCAGGATTTCGCTCACATTCGCACCTTTGAAAAGCCGCGAACCGGTGAGCATCTCGTACAAAACCACTCCGAAAGCCCAGGTGTCAGTGCGCTGGTCCAGTTTTTCGCCGCGCGCCTGCTCCGGGCTCATGTATGCGGCCGTGCCCATCACGGTTCCGAATTGAGTCAGGCTCATTGTGAGAGTAGCTGCGTTGTCTGGATCACCAGGATGTTGAGGAGGCGTCATCACAGCTAATCCGAAGTCGAGCACCTTGACCAAACCCGTGGGTGTAATCATGACGTTTCCGGGTTTCAGGTCACGGTGCACTACACCCTTCTCGTGCGCTGTTTCCAACGCCGCGGCGATCTGACGGGCCACCTTCAGGGCTTCCGCCAAGGGCATCGCTCCGCGCTTGAGGCGATCTCTGAGAGTTTCGCCCGGAACGAGCTCCATCACCAGCGCGCGTCCGCCATCGGACTCCACCAATCCATGAATCATGGCAATGTTCGGATGGTTCAACGCGGCCAGGATCCTGGCTTCCCGGTCAAATCGGGCAAATTGCTCGGGATCTCTGGCTAAAGCCTGCGGCAGAACCTTGATCGCGACGTCGCGCTGCAAGTCGGTGTCGCGCGCCCTATACACCTCTCCCATGCCACCCGCACCGAGAGGTCCGAGAATCTCATACGTGCCGAGAATAGTGCCCGCCGAGAGAGGCATAGGAGTGAATCAGCATAAGTTTATCCAATTGAGAAGCGCCTTGCTCCCGTATCTCGGGCTGACCGGAAACATCTGTTCCATCTGGGAAGGCTGAAACGCACGTAGAACGCGAAGAACGAGGGACGCGGATCCGGAGACGACATCGGTTGGCGATCGTAATTACCTATTGGTTTTCGGAGTGCCACTCCCTCTCAGCGACCCGCACAAGCTCATAGAGTAACCATGCTGGTCCTTATAAGGCCGCTAACTAGCAGGAACCAGCAACCTTGGATAATTCGGCGTGGCATCCAAGCTGTTGGACGCGGGTCCGATTCCCGTCTTCCGCTCCAAACTTTCCATCAACTGCCTGGTCTGGGGTCGTGCTCCAAAACCCTCCGTTCTGAAACATTATGGAGTTCCGTTGATGTGCATGTGACCAATGCGCGACCCCGACCACATGAGGTACGCGCCAATGTCGCTGTAGTGCTCCGGTATTCCTGTTGTCTTGGGATCGAAGTGCATCATGATCATCCAATGCGGGGCGATGGCGAGAGACGGGCTGACCTTGTCATCCGGATCCGTGATGCTTCGTTGTGTAGCGCCTGCAAGCATGTAGACGATCGTCGGCTTTGAATTCACTGAATTGCACTGCGGAGGCTCGGCGACGTTCTTGAGACTGCCGGCCACGCAAACGAATCCGTTGTTGCCTTCGCGCAGCGTGACCCTCTTGCCTTGTGCATTGGCGCCTTCGATGCGCGCACCGTCTGTAACATGCTTCGGCCCCGCGGAAAGGGCACGCGCGATCTGAACTTCCGCCGGTTCATCCGATGCTGCCACTGCATTCGCCCCGCCGTCGTACACGCCCATTGCCGGCATGTGACCGGAGTGCTCCGACGCCAGGTGCAGCGTTGCAGGGCCCACCGCCTGCCCCATGATGTGCAGGTGGGCATACGGTGTGCCGGGCCATAGGATGTACGCACCAGTGTCTTTTTTAGTCGGCGACAAACCGGAAGCTTTCGGATCGAAGGGCCAAATAATCATCCACTGCGGACCGATCTTGACGGTCGCACCCGACGCGCTGCGTTCCGTTGCACCCGATTGCATGTAGATAAATCCGGCTTCCTTGTTGGATGGCGCTGGTTTCCCCGCGGCCAAATCCGCGCTCCACTGTTGCGCCGATTGATTCGAGCATGAGGCCGGACGTCCGACGACTTTGGGGTTGCCGGGCAAGCACGTGAAGCCGTTGTTCCCTTCTCGCAAAATAATCTTCTTGCCTTGCGCATCGCTGCCCTCAATGCGCGCCGAATCCGTTACCTGCTTGGGCCCCGCCGCAATCGCACGCGCAATCTGAGCCTTTGCCGATTCTCCTGCGGCACCGATTCCCTGGTCGATATTCATGTAGCCGAGCTCGGCTGCGCTTGGCACTTGCGCTTCGGCTCCCTGCATCAAAAACAGGCTTGTTGAAAAAGCGATCGCCAGGCTGTTGGGTCGGATATGTTTCATAAAGCTACTAGAATATTCTTTCATCGGCGCGGGCAAGTCAATGCTCGGCACTGTTGACCAATCGCGGCTGGCCTCACCGTTTCAGGCTGCCTATGCAGCGAACGAGTCCTCCAAGAGGGGGCAAAGGTGTTGCAGATCTTTATTTGACGGGGCTGCCTTGTCGTATTTCGTCGGAGGCCCGGCGGATGATTTCATCTCCAATAGCGATTGGTCCGGCGACCTCGACAAGATCCCCGACGGCATTCCCTTTCATCACGTCCACCCATTCTGCCTTCCCGGAGTGCACGCGAATGACGAAAGTCCGCGAGGTGGTGACTGCGATGGCCGAGGGAGGTACGAGCATGGGGCGGCGGGCCGCGCGGGAGGTCCAATTAACCTCCGCATACATGCCGGGCGCCAACGCGCCATTCGCATTGGCGACGTCTGCTTCGACGAACATGGATCGTGTTTTGGGATCGAGTACCCGCGGGATGCGGGCCACCGTTCCGGTGAACTCCCGTTCCGAGTGGGCCGGAACGCGGAAGCCGACACGTGCCCCCACAGCGATGGTAGGGACTGCTGCTTCTGGCATCGCGATGATGAGTCTCAGCTGCGAGACTTGCTCCAACTCATAGAGTGGAGTGTCCGCCGCTCCGGGGCCGACCAACGTGCCGGGATGCGCGAGGCGCTGGGTGATGACGCCATCGAAGGGAGCGGTGATTTCCAGGTAGGCCAGCAGATCGCGCAACGGTTGGACGGCGGTCTTGGCAGCGGCGGCAGCGGCATCGATGGAGGCGGCGGATGCTTCCAGGGCGTTGATTTCATTTTCCGAAACAACCAATTCGTTAGCGGCGATGACTCCCGGGGTTTTGGACGCCTCACGTAGGCGAGCCAGGGTGCTGCGTGCTCCGGCGATGCGGGCCTCGATTTCGGCGCGGCGCGTGGTAATTTCGGTCACCTTCGATTCGGCTGCTGCGATTTGGGCTGGGATCTCGGGGGCGGATACTCTTGCCAGGCGTTGCCCGGCGCGCACCTGTGTACCTACGTCGGCATCCATTGTTTCGACGAAGCCGTTGACGCGAGCCCGGATGGTGGTCTTGAGGAACGGACGCAGTTCGGCGGGTAGTTTGGAGACGCGGCTGGCGGGGCCTTCGACCACCTTCACCGTTTCGAGCGATTGAGCTTGCAATGAACCCGACAGGAAAGCCACGGCGATCAATAAGCGGTTCATATTTTGGATGCCTCGTAATGACTACTGGCCGGGTCGGCCGGATCGAGTGAAGTGGATTTGCGGGACGCACGCGCTTGGAGGATGGCGTACACACAGGGGAGAACTAACAAAGTTGTGAGGGTGGCCGCGGATAGGCCGCCGATGACGGCGACGCCGAGGGGAGCGGTTTGTTCTCCGGCCTCCACCTTCCCGATCGCCATGGGAATCATGCCTGCGATCATCGCGGACGCCGTCATTAGCACGGCGCGGATTCTTCCAGCTGCGCCGTCGGCGGCGGCTTGTCGGGCGTCGATTCCCGTGAGACGGGCGCGTTCCGAGAAGTTCACTAGCAAGATGGCGTTCGCGACGGAGATGCCGACGGCCATGATGGTACCGATGAAGGATTGGACGTTGAGTGTATGCCCTGTGATGGTGATTGCGATGGCCGCTCCGGCGATCACGGCAGGAGCGACAGAGAGGACAGCGAGTGCAAGGCGGAAAGACTGAAAGTTGGCGGAGAGCAACAGGAAGATCATCAGGATGGAGAGAGCAAGGCCGGCGCGAAGTCCGTCGAATGTCGAGTCCAGCGCGGGTATCTGTCCACGGATGTTCGCGGTGACGCCACGTGGTGGAGTTCCGGCGCGCGCTATCGTTTCACGCAATTTGGGGCTCATTTGGCCAAGTGGCGTGCCGTGTACGTTCGCCGTGTAACTCAGAACGCGCTGGCCGTTGTAACGCTCCACCATGCCGATGGTGGTCCCGTTCCGGAAGCTGGCGATGTCGCCGAGCAGTGGGCGGGCAGCGCCGTCTTTCATGACGGGCAGGTCCGCGAGGTCGTCCGCGGATTGGATACGATTCTGCGGGATCTCGACTTGGATCTGAAAGCCGTTGCCGCTCACGGGGTCGCGCCAGTAGTTCGCGTCCACGAAGCGGCTGGAGGAAGTCGCGACCATAACGGATCGTGCGACTTGAGCCGCGGTGAGGCCAAATTGACCGGCGCGGTCGCGGTCGATCTTGATGTCGAGCGTAGGGTAGTTGAGGGGCTGCGCCATCTGGAGGTCGCGCAGTTGCGGAATCTTCGCGAGTTCCTGACCGAGCTTGGCGGCGTATGCCTGATTGTCGGCGAACGAGGGTCCTTGAATCGCGACCTCGATGGGTGTGGGCGAACCAAAGCTCATCACCTGGCTGACGATGTCACTGCCCTCGAAGCTGAACTGATGCCGCGGAAAAGCGTGATGGAGTTCGGCGCGGAGTTTTTCCAGCAATGCATCCGCGCGCAGCGGTGCTTCGGGTTTGAGTCCGACTTTCAAGACTGCTTCGTGGGGGCCGTTGGTCCACAGGTGGATCAGGTTGATGGGATAGTTCGCGGGCTGCACACCGATGAAGGCGGAGGTGATGTCGACGTTTTGGGGCCCGACGACACGGCGAATGACGTCCAGCACGGCGAGGGCGTCGGTCTCAGTGGTTTCGACACGCGTGCCGGTGGCGGCGCGCATGCGCAGCTGAAATTGGCCCGCATCCACCTGGGGAAAGATCTCGATCCCGAGTTGGGGGACGACGAACCACAAAGCGGCGGCGACACCCAGGATGTAAGCGCCGGTGACGGCCCAGCGCGCGCGGGTGACCATTTCGATGAGGGCGCGGTAGGCTCGGCGCCACGCGGCTTGTTCGGAGCCATGTGCACCTCGCATAATCCAGATCGCCAACACGGGGACCAGCGTGCTCGACAGGATGTACGACGCGATCATGGCGAAACCTACTGAGAGCGCAAGTGGAACAAACAGTTGTTTGCCGACGCCAGTCATGAAGTACGCGGGCAGGAAGACCGCTAGCAGCGAGGTCATGGCCAGCAAGCGGGGAATCGCTGTCTTGCGGCAGGCCTCGACCACGCTCTGTGCTCGCGAAATTCCGGTGGCCAGGTGAGCATGAATGTTTTCGATCTCGACGGTGGCTTCGTCGACTAATACGCCCACGGCCAGGGAGAGTCCGGCGAGCGTCATGAGGTTGAAGGTTTGGCCGGTGGCCCACAGGGCGCAGACTGCTCCGAGGAGCGCGAAGGGGATGGTGGCGACGACGATGATCGCGCCGCGCCAGTCGCGCAGGAATAAGAGGACCATCAGTCCGGTCAGCAAGGCTCCCAGCATGCCTTCGTTGAGGAGGCCGCGCAGGGAGTGAACGACGAATTCTGTTTGATCGAACTCGATGCTGAGTTTGACGTCTTCAGGCAGGACTGCTTGCATCGCGGGGAGCGCGTTGCGCACGGCATTCATTACGTCCAGCGTGGACGCATCAGCGCGCTTCGTCACGGGGATATAAACGGTGCGTTTCCCGTTGACATGCGCGTAGGCGGTGATGATGTCCGTGCCGTTTTCCACGACACCGATGTCGTGGATGTAGACGGTCGGCCCGGACCCCGTGCGCACAGGGGCATCCGCAAGCTCGTGCAGGTCGCCACCGATCACTACGTTGGTGTTGGCGATGCGTGCCAAATCACCAGTGCGTACGACGCCGGAGGGGAACACTGCGGAGGCTTGATTCACTGCGCGGATGGCTTCTTCCGGTGAGACACGGAACTGACGGAGCTTATCGGGATCGAGGCGAACCACGATGGTGCGTTGATTGCCGCCGAAGGGTGGCGGAGCGGAGACACCCGGCAGAGTTGCGAACAAAGGACGCACGCGGTTGATGGCGAAATCCTGCATCTCGGCGGGCGTGCGGACTTCGCTGGAGAAGACCAGCTGAGCGATGGAGACGCTGCCCGCATCGAAGCGCGTGATGAAGGGCGGGACGGCTCCAGGAGGCATGAAGGCTCGGGCTCGGTTGACGTAACCGACGGTTTCGCCCATGGCTTGGTTCATGTCGGTGCCGGGATGAAAAATCAGCTTCATCAATGCCGCGCCTTGGACGGACTTCGATTCCACGCGTTCGAGGCCGGTGATGTAGAGGAAGTGATACTCGTAGTAATAAGTGAGGAAGCCATCCATCTGGCTCGGGTCCATGCCGCCGTAGGGTTGGGCGACGTAGATGGTTGGTGCGCCGACATCGGGGAAGAGGTCAGTGTGCGTTTCGCGGATCGCGAGCCACGCGGTGAGTCCGAGTGCGAGCACGGCCACAAGCACTGTGATCGGGCGGCGTAGTGCGGAGAATACTAGCCACATGTCAGGTTACCTTGCGGCCTCCAGAAACGGTTGCAGGTTTCCTGCAGCGAAGGCGACCCCAAGCAACGCTCGCCACACGCTGAGCTTGGCCAACGCATCGTCGATCTCTGCTCGTGTAAGAAGTTGCTGTGCTTCGGCCACGTCGCTAATGGTTCCCAGTCCCGCCTGATAGCGGCTGGTAGCTTGTTGTTCCGTCGCGCGCGCGGCGGATAGTTGTTGCGGGATCGCCGCAGCGATCTGGCGGGAGCCTTCCAAAGTGGCCTGAGCTTTTCTTCGCGACGTGTCAAGTTCCCGTTGGAACGTGGCGAGCCTTGCGCGTTCACCCTGCTCCTGGGCCAGCTCGACGCCTTTTTTCTCGGCGGCTACTCGCCGCGCAGTGAAGTTCCAGGAAACGGATACTCCCAGTCCCCAGTTCACAAACGTTGGAAGAATTCCTGACCCGATCCCGCCCGTGGTCAAGTCTGGATGGGCTCCCGTTCCTCGTGCATAGGTTGTGCCTTGCAGTGTGATTTTGGGAAGTGCGGAGTACTCGATCACCTTCGTTCGTGACTGTGATTCTTCGATAGCGAGTTGTTGTTCTTGGAGGACGGGGTGCGTCGCTGTTCCTTGGATGAGATCGCCGGGTGCGCCCGATAGGAGGCGCCGTTCCTCCAAGGCCGAGTCGGGTGTCTGTGTAAACTCGGCCAAGGCCGCGCGCGCCACGGCGACGGCTTGCTTGGCTTGAATCCAGCGTACGTCGCTGGCAGCTCGCTCGGCTTGGGCCCGTGCTTCTTCCGCGCCGGGACGTAGGCCCGCTCGCGTCAGGGCACTCACGGAGCGAAGGAAGACTTCAGCGCGGTCTACGCCAGCGCGGGCGGCTTGCTCTTGGCGCTCGGCTGCAAGGACGGTCAGGAATGCGTCGGCGGCGGCAGCACCGAGTTCGAATCGGCGTACGTCGATGGCCGCGTCCGCGCGCCGCTTGGCGGCTTCTTCGGTGGCCACGGCTGCCTGACGCAGGCCGAAGTCGAATGCATCCCAACTGACCAGTGTTCCAATAGCGCTTCCGAATACATTCGTGGCGCGATTCTCCAGTACCGGTGGTCCTGAAATCGGGGCAATCACCTGCTGCGGAAATAGCATCCCGTAGACGTTGTTGGTAGTGGCCCGGTTCAGTTGGGCGAGGGCACTTACTTGGGGAAGGAATGCGGTGCGTGCCACTCGAATGGCTGCTGCTGCCGATTCCGAGCGGCTTCGAGCCGCATCGACGGAGGGGTGCTGGCTGGCTGCTGCCACCACGGCTTCAATCGTAAGTGTTTGCGCGGAGCCGGTACATGCCAAAGCAATACCGAGCAACGCCGGAGAAAGCAGTGTTCTCATGGGATCAATCGTCCTCCTCGACGACTTCTCGGAATAGCTCACGGATCTTTCGCTTGGCCGCGCGGAGTGCTTTCCTGCCTTCGGGCGTCGCACGGTATTCTTTGCGCCACGATTTGCCTTCGCGTACGCTCTTCGATCGTAAGTATCCCCGCTCTTCCATGGCGTGAAGCATCGGATACAAACTTCCAGGACTGATGCGATAGCCGTGCCGCCGAAGCTCCTCGATCATCCCGAGGCCAAACACGGCCTCTTTACACGCATGGTGTAGCACATGCAGCCGGATGAACCCAGAGTATAGGTCGCGGTATGCGGCGCTGTCGCCTGCTCCGTCTACGTTATCGATAATCGTTTTCGACATCCGATATCCATACAGCCTAACACGGACTGCTCCTGGCGGAAGCTACAGGGGCGCTCCATCTCATCGTCTCCTCTTAAATAACTCGCGACGCGACGCGACTGCATCTTTATTGCTGAAGACATCCGAAGCGCAAATGAGCTTCGTATGACCTTATGAACCCCTAAAAAAGGGGCATAAAACTGGATCTGAGGAGAAACAAAATGAATCGTCGTCATGTATTAAGCATCTGCGGTGCGGCCGCTCTTATGGCCCTGAGCGCCTTCGCGAAGAACCCCATTGTCGGAGGCAGTGAGATGTTCCCGCAGAAAAACATTGTTGAGAACGCCATGAACTCGGCCGATCACACGACTCTAGTGGCTGCTGTGAAAGCCGCCGGATTGGTCGAGACCCTGCAAAGCGCCGGACCGTTTACGGTCTTCGCTCCACTGAACTCCGCATTCGCGAAACTGCCTGCGGGAACCGTCGAGAATCTCTTGAAACCGGAGAACAAAGCCACGCTGGCAAAGATCCTCACCTATCACGTGGTGGCCGGCAAAGTGTCCAGTGCGGACTTGCTGAAGTTGATCAAGCGAGGCAAGGGCACCGCGGAATTGAAGACGGTTTCCGGCGGTAAATTGTGGGCCATGATGCAAGGCAAAAATATCGTTTTGAAGGACGAGAAAGGCGGAATCGCGAAGGTCACCCAAGCCGACGTCATGCAGTCAAATGGCGTAATCCACGTGATCGACACGGTGGCGATGCCGAACTAGTTCGTTTTCCTGAATTGGTCGACGCCCTCGTGGATTCCTTCCACGGGGGCAACTGAAAAATGGAGCCCCGAGCCGGGATTGAACCAGCGACATCCAGTTTACAAAACTGGCGCTCTACCAACTGAGCTATCGG
>JBDTSJ010000039.1:0-38712 GCA_039931205.1 Acidobacteriota bacterium | reverse complement strand
TCTTTGGCCGGTTTTCAGGTGGCCACCTATGGCCGGTTTTGGGTGGCCACCGAGGCTTAAGTCACGGCGTGCAAATCGTGGACGCGCTGGCATCCGCGCATGCGAAGGGTGTGATCCACCGGGACCTCAAGCCGGGAAACATCATCATCACCAAGAACGGCGTCAAAGTGTTGGACTTCGGCTTGGCAAGGCTCACGTCAGAGCGGATGCCCAACAATTCAGACGACACCATAGCAACGGTGACCGAGCCGATCACCCGTACCGGGGCGATTCTGGGCACGTTGTACTACATGTCCCCGGAGCAAGTGGAGGTCAAGGAAGCGGATGAGCGCAGCGACATTTTCTCATTCGGAGTAGTGTTATACGAAATGATCACCGGCCAGCGCCCCTTCACCGGTGACACCCAAGCCGCCGCGCTGGCATTGCTGATGAAAGATCCGCCGCCTCCGATGAGTCAGCGACAGCCGTTGGCGCCGAGGGCGCTGGAACGTGTGGTGCGGAAGTGCCTGGAGAAGAAACCAGACGACCGCTGGCACTCGGCGCGGGATTTGAAGACTACGCTCGAACTGATCGATCTGGATGCGCCGCCTCCGAGTACGGCGAGCGCCAGCGTTCCGATTTCCGCTCAGATCCCGGTTAGTGAGGCCAAGCCTCGCAAGAATTGGCTGTGGCCGGCGATCGCAGGGGCCGCTATTGTGGTGGCTGCAGCGGTGGCAGGGATACTTTACCTGAAGCCGGCCGCGCCGGAGCGAGCGACGCGCTTCGAAGTCACGCTACCTGAAGGCGTCCAATTCAGCCAGTACGTTTCCCTTTCGCCGGACGGCCACAAACTGGTCTTCAATGCCACTGGAGAACAGAGCGGCCTATGGATTCGCGATCTGGACACGCTGCAGTGGCGCCGCTTGCCGGGCACCGAGGGTTCCTCATCGCCCTTCTGGTCCCCGGACAGCCGCTTCCTGGGATTTTCCGTGGCGAACGACTTGAAGAAGATTGAGGTGGCGGGCGGGCCTCCGCAAACCCTGTGCACGACTCCGAATGTGGTGGGAACGGGTGCCTGGAGCCCAGACGGCGTGATCATTTTTGGCGGCAAAGGCATCGGCCCTCTCCGTCGCGTCTCGTCGGCGGGTGGCGTGGCTACGGATATTGTTGCCTTGGACCGGACGCGCGGGGATGCTTTTGCCGCGCTGCCCACGTTCCTTCCGGACGGAAAACACTTCTTGTTTCTGCGCAGTGGTTCCCCGGATGTTATGGGCATTTACGCAGGTTCTTTGGATGCAAAGCCAGCCGAGCAATCCAGGGAACGCATCTTAGCCACCGCTCTGGCCGCTCCCTATGTGGATGGGAGGTTATTCTTTCTGCGCGAAGGCACTTTGATGGAGCAACCCTTCGACGCGGGCAAGCTGCAATTAACGGGAGAACCGGTACCGATCGCGGAACACGTCGGCTCAGAGTTATCCAACGGCTTTTTTTCCGTGTCCCCCACGGGCGTTCTGGCGTATCGGACCGGAACCTCCGTGACGGCAGGTCTCCAGGTTACTTGGTTCGATCGCCAGGGCAAGGTAACGGGCACGTTTGGAGAACCCGGTCCCGATAGAGGGCTGAGCGTGTCTCCCGACGGGACGCGCGCGGCTGGGCGGGACATGGTTAATAACATTGCGGGCGATATCTGGCTGTTGGATTTTGCGCGCGGCGTGCGAACGCGGCTGACGTTTCGCCAGTCGCTGGGATCGTATCCGGTCTGGTCGCCAGATGGGACCCGCATCATCTTTTCTGCCGGTTCTGAACGTCCCGATACCATCTATGAAAAGGCTTCGAGCGGCGCGGGTGAGGAAAAGGAATTGTTCAAGAACCCCGGCGAAGTCAAACTGCCCAGCAGTTGGTCCCACGACGGGCGATTCCTGCTCTACTACACTGCCGCCGTGCCAAAAACCGGGAACGACTTGTGGGTGCTTCCGCTGGAGGGCGGCGGCAAACCGGTGCAGTTGGCGGGCACCGATTTCAACGAAGTCCAACCCAGGTTCTCACGCGATATGAAGTGGATCGCCTACGGCTCCAACGAGTCTGGCCGACAGGAGATTTATGTCCGGCCGTTCGTAGCCTCCGGACCCGCTTTTGGCGAAGGAAAATGGCAGGTATCCAAGGACGGCGGAACTTTGGCGACGTGGCGCGGCGATAGCAAGGAGCTCTTTTTCCGTGACCGCGGCGGGTCCCCGATGGTGGTGGACGTGAGCGGCAACGGAACCGCGTTTGAAGCGGGAATTCCCAAACAACTTTTCGCCGCTCCGCAAAATGACAGTTGGGATGTGAGCGCCGACGGCAAGCGGATCCTGATGGTGACGTCGCCGGTCCAGCGGAACACGCAAACGCCGATCACGGTAGTCCTTAACTGGCAAGCGGACCTGAAGCGTTAATCGCTTCCGCAGGCTACTTCGCTCGTTTGGCGTCCAGCAAAGCTTGCACCGCGCTGGAAACCGCGATGCGCCCTTGTTTGGCGTAGAGCTCATGATTACGGACAATCCTGAGTGGCCGGTAGCGATAATTCACCATGAAACCAAGCGACTGGCGAATACCCTTGGGAGACGTGTCCGCCATCCAATGAATTTGTTCGATGGAGGCGCCGTTGCTGAGGTGGAAGTGAGCCACTGGATCTATCGCGCGCCGGTTGGGCCCGGTGGTGCTGAGGTAACGAGCGCACCACTGTGTGAAGACGCGCTGCTGATCCTTGCTTGTCTCGGGGCCGATCTCGTCCGGCACCAGGGATGGGGCTTGCTTGGCGAGCCATGCTCGGAAGCCTGGGATCGGAGACAGCGTCACAAAGCGGCGGACGGCAATCTCTTCCTGGCTCAGTTCATGTATCACCTGCTTCAATAGGAACGCGCCAAAGGAGATGTTCCGGAGTCCGTCCTGAGAGTTACTGATGGAATAAAACGTGGCCGTGTCTACGAGGGACAGATCCGTTGCGGGGCCATCGATGGCGAGCAGCGGCTGAATCGCGGTTGCAACGCCGCGCGTCAACGCGACCTGGACGAAGATGAGTGGTTCATCCGGGAGCGCGGGATGAAAAAAAGCGAAGCAGCGCCGGTCGCCTTGCAGCCTGCGGCGCAGATCGGGCCAGCCCTCAATCGGATGCACCGCCTCGTATTGCATCAATTTTTCCAGGATCACGGGAGGTGTGCGCCAATCGATCCTGCGCAGCTCCAGGAATCCGCGATTGAACCAGGACGAGAGCAGGTGGATCAGGTCCGCGTTGACCGGCTCCAGGTTGGCGTGCGCCGGCAGCAGCGACAGCACATCCTGGCGCATTCGCACAATCGTTTCGATTCCATGAGGACCCGTATTGATGCGGCGGAACAGTTCCTGC
Source organism: Acidobacteriota bacterium (assembly GCA_039931205.1). Taxonomy (GTDB): domain Bacteria; phylum Acidobacteriota; class Terriglobia; order Bryobacterales; family Bryobacteraceae; genus Palsa-187. The sequence continues at coordinate 35,351 of JBDTSJ010000039.1, read as the reverse complement.
CGCTTGGGCTCCACCGTCCGGAATAGTTGGTTCAGTTCGGCGGGCCCCGGTTGCTGGTGGTAAGCAGTCGCCAGGCGCAGAACCTCCTCCGGATCCGCGAGCCATTGCTTATTGAGAAGCTGTTCAAAGAAACTGAGTCGCCCACTTTCTGGAAGGGCGAGATAACGCTCCGCAATCTCGCGGGCGATGGCAGTGCCGGATGCCTCGCCGCGTTCGGAGACAAGCTCACGACAGAGCTTCTGGAGGGACTCGTCGGCAAAACTACCACGGATGGAGGCACCCGAATCGGCGACGGAATGAAGCATCCGGCGCAGTAGTTCGCGAGCAGCTGACATTCTCAGAGACTATCACGCAAGGGGGCCGCCCTTCACGTTGTAGCCTACTCGTAAAACAGCGGAGCCTTCTTCAACTTCTCAAATTGCAGCAGGTCATGCTGAATCCACAACTGCGCCTTCTGTTTTTTGATGTAGGCAGCGAGGTCGCGGCGGGAGCGGGTGGTTTGGTCCTTGTTGACGTCGATTGGCGGAACGATTCCGGTGGTGACTTCTTCCGGATAGTGGTAGAGGTCACCGGAGAGCACGACGGGCTGCGTGTTTTTGAGCTTCACAAACAACGACTGGTGGCCTTCGGTATGCCCTGGGGTCGACTTCAGGATCACGGCGCCGTCGCCGAAGACGTCGTACTCGCCGGTCTTGCTGTCAGTGACGATGAACTTGCTTTGCTTTAGAGCGGAGAAGTGCTCCGGGTAGCGCGAATCCGATTTGCCGGCGAGCATCATGTCACGTTCGACTTTCGGCGTCAGCCATGTGGCGCCGGCGAACAGGTTGGCATTGCCGATGTGATCCCAGTGGTAGTGTGAGATGGCAAGAAAGTTGATGTCTTTCAGGGCGTAGCCGGAGGCGGCGAGCTGGCTGGTGATCGACTTCGTAACCGTCCCGTAGGTCAGCGTAGCTGTCGCCGCGCCCGGTTTAAAGAAACTGTCCGGTACGGCGCCCGTGTCCCAGAAGAGGGTTCCCTTGGGGTGAGCGATCAGGTAACAGCCCATCGACAAGTCCACTGTCTTCAACTGTTCCTTCTTGAAGCCCAGGCGCGCTGGATCATCGATGGTGAGACGTCCGCAGTCGAGCACGTACAGGCGGACCGACTTCGGTGCATCGGCGGCGGAAAGGGTGAGGGCCGTCGCGAACATCAGCCCCGTGGCAAACTTCAAGCGGGTGAACCTCATCGCCTGGCTATTGCAGGCTGAACGGAGCGGGAGTGTCGCAGGCGTTGTTCGCATGGTCCCATGGGATATCACATGGGCGCGCCGTTGTCCAGATGGATTGTGCCTGCAGGCTATTCTGTGAGCACGTAGGTAAGGTTTGTCCCTTTGATAGAAATAGACTTCAGCTTGGAATTCAAAGACCAAACCAACGAAGTGGTCGGGTTCCGATTAGGAGCGCTTTCCATGGCCACACGGGCCTCAACTGTCTTCCCGCCTCCCTTGAAGACGGCTTTGTCGCCGTCGACCTCAAAACTGTAGTCCCCTGGGGGGACGTCCGTCGTTCCAATCTTGGTTGCCCTAAGCAGGGTTATCTTATATTTCGAGGCAGCGCTCAAAACCTCCAAAGTGAGCAAGAAGAAAACCAATCCCGCGTTACGTAATGTCATTTTTAAGACTCCTGAACTACCGACGTATGAGGGTTGCCAACGTCACGTTCAAAAGTAGCTAAATGAGATGAGTCCGTTCCTATATGTGGGAGGCGGCAGGGCCGGGGCGCATTCCCAGATGACGCGCGAGTGCGATATGCTGGGCGCGTTCCTCATGAGGGCTCTCCTACTTGTCGCCGTGCTCGCCGTTGGCTTGGATGCGCAGGTCATCGGTACAGTTCCGTACAATTTGGTCCGTTTGGACCCGGCGCTCGATTCAATCCTTACGCCCGATTCGCCGCTCGAAATTCTGGGCGAGCATTTCGGTCTCACGGAGGGTCCGGTGTGGGTGAAGGACGCGACCGGTGGCTACCTGTTGTTCAGCGATTGCGCGGCTAACGTAATCTACAAATGGCAGGCCAACGCACCGCTTACGGTATTCCTCGAACGAAGCGGTTTCACTGGTACCAGCAATCTGAACGCCGGGCAGCAGACGATTGCGGGCAGGCTGGCGATCCTGCTGATCGGGTCCAACGGGCTGGCTCTGGATCCGCAGGGACGCCTGATCATCACGGCGATGGCGGACCGCACACTGGTGCGCCTCGAAAAGGACGGGTCGCGCACTACTCTCGCGGACCGCTACGAAGGCAAGCGTTTGAGCGGGCCGAACGACGTGGCTGTGAAATCCAACGGATCGATTTACTTCACCGACAGCGTGAACGGCCTGCGCGGCGGCGGCGATAGCCCGCAACGCGAACTCCCCTACACGGGCTTCTATTTATGGAGGGAGGGCAAGCTCACGCTGCTAGGCGGCGACCGCGACCGGCCCGGCGAGAATCCGAACGGCATCGCGCTTTCGCCCGACGAAAAGACGCTCTACGTCACGGCCGGCTTTCGCAAGACGCTAGCCTACGACGTGCTGCCCGACGATACTGTCGCGAACCCACGCGTGTTTGTGGAAGCCGGCAACGATGGGATCAAGACCGACAACCAGGGTAATGTGTATCAGGTCAATGCGGCGGGCCAGGGCGAGATACTGATCACGGCGCCCAGCGGCAAACGGCTGGGGACAATTCAATTACCGCAAATAGCTGGCGAACCGCGACCGCGCATCTGCGCCTCCAATGTAGCTTTCGGAGACGCCGACGGCAAGACGTTGTACATTACTTCTTGTACCCATTTGTTCCGCGTGCGCCTGAAAGTTTCCGGCCTGCGCGCGGACCGGTGAGGGGTCGCGAGACTACACAGGCTAACCGCGAGAGGTCCAGTCGATATAGAATGTTCAGGATGGGTGCTTTGCTGCGCCTCAGGGTCTGATAAGAGGAGAAACCGTGTTGAAAAAACTTGCTGTAACCGCTATGGGCGTTGCGTTCCTGTGTGGGAGCGCGATGGCGCAGGATGCAAAAACCGTGATCGCCAGTGCGCAAAAGGCGTTGGGGGATGTGAAATCCATCACATATTCCGGATCGGCGAAGGATGTTTCCTTCCAGCAATGCGGAGCTAACGCCGCCGACTTGACGTGCAGGGGACCGCACGATCCGATGCGCCCGATCAACAATTATGTTCGCGTCATCGATCTGACCGCCCCCAGTTGGCGTCACACGGGAGCCACCAACAATTTTGGCGGCGGCGCCTCAACCACCGCATCTCCTGGCACGTTATTCCAGCAGGGTACGGCCCAGAACCTCGACGTCACGCGCCCCTGGACCGGAGCCGTGGAATTCTACATCACGCCGTGGGGCTTTCTGAAAGGCGCCGCGGAGAACAATGCCACGGTCAGCAAGAAAAAGGTTGACGGCAAGAACTACACGGTCCTGACTTGGAGCCCGAAGGCGACAGCGCCTTCCGGCAAGAACTATGTGATCAACGGGTACGTGAACGACAAAAACATCGTCGAGCGTGTGGAAACATGGCTGGAAGACAACGTGATGGGCGACATGCACATCCTGGCCAGCTACTCAGGCTGGAAGGATTTCGGCGGCGTTATGGCGCCTGCGAAGATCGTGCAGACGCGCGGCGGATGGCCATACTTTGACGTCACTGTCGCGGCTGCGAAGGGAAATCCCGCGGATATTGCGACGCTAGTTCCGGCGCCTGCGCCGGCAGCGGGTAAAGGTGGCGGGGCACCGCCTCCGGGTGGTGGCGCGGCCAAAGGCGGGGGAGCGCCTCCTGTTCCGGCACCGTTGGCGGTTACTTCCGAAAAACTGGGCGACGGGCTGTATAGGCTGACCACCGGAAACGGCAGTTACGATTCGGTCATTGTGGAGTTCAAAGACTACATCATGATGTTGGAGGCGGGACAATCCATCGCGCGGGGCGAGGCTTACATCGCTGCCACGAAAAAGCTCATTCCGAATAAGCCGATTCGTTACGTAATGAACACGCATCCGCATGCCGATCACACCGGCGGGTTGCCGGCGCTGGTGGCGGATGGCGCCACGATTATCACGCAAAAGAATAATGAGGAGTTCTTAGGGCGGGCGCTGAATACGCCGCGGACGCTACTCACTGACGTGCTCGCCAAAAATCCGAAGAAGGCAATCGTCGAGACGGTTTCGGAGAAGAAGGTCTACTCGGATGGGACCCGGGTGGTGGAGTTGTACCACGTCCCTGGGGCTCCTCATTCCAACGGCTTGATCATTGCTTACATGCCGAAGGAGAAGGTCCTTTTCCAGGGCGATTTCTCAGTGACTCCGGGCGAGCCCGCGAACGATCACGTCAAAGCTCTGGTTCCCGTTCTGGAGAAACTCAAATTGGACTTTAATCGCTATATCAACGTCCACGCGTCGGCCGCTCCGCAGACCAAGGCGGACGTATGGAAGTCGGTGGGGAAATAACTTACGCAGACTTGGGGTTGTCGATTGAGATTACGCGCGGCGACCCGCGGTAGAGCTCATCGACAACTTCCGCGCGGTTGTCCAAGACGGCGCGCTGGCTGATGGAGCCCTTGTCGGTCAGCTCATGCGCGTCGATCGACGGCGGCACATCCAGGACAATGGCCCGTAGTATGCGATTGGAGCTGCCCGTACTTTCCTTCGCCATACTGATGAGCCGTTCGCGAAACTTGGCCAGGAGTTCCGGGCGCGCAAGCAATTCAGCGACGCTTCCCGGTTCAGGGGAAAGCTCCCGGCACGCATCGATATCTGGAAATACCAGAACGCCGACGTAGTCGCGATCCGCGCCTGCAATCACCACTTCTTTCGCGTAAGGCGCGAAATGGGCCAGGAAATTGACTCGCAGGGGTCCGGCGCTGACCCAGGTGGCCGTGGATAGCTTGAAGTCCTCGGCAATGCGGCCGTCGAAGATGAATCCCATGCTGGGGTCGGACTCGTCGACGAACCGCAACGCGTCGCCGATCTTGTAAAAACCCTCTTCGTCGAAAGCGGTGCTAGTCAACTCGGGTTCATTCCAATAACCTGGCGTGATATTGGGTCCCCGAAAGCGAGCCTCAAGCTTGCGTCCAGACGGAACCAGCTTCAATTCCATGCCAGGCGCCGGAACTCCGCATTCGCCCGCGCTGCGAACGTCCTTGCCAACCCACAAGGCGAACGGCCCGGTCTCCGTAGCGCCCAAGCCGGAGAGCATCAGGATGCGCTCGCCGCAAGCTTGGATGGATAGGTCCTGCAGCGCATCCCAGACCTCTTGAGAGATTCCCGCGCCCGCGTAAAACAGCGCTTTCAGGCGGCTGAAGTAGTGCTGGCTGAACTCCGGGTCTTTGCGCAGGTAGGGAATAATTGCCTCGAAGCCCTTGGGCACGTTGAGCACAATGGTGGGGGCAATCTCGCGCAAATTGCGGATGGTTTCCTCGAAGGCGCCGGGCACGGGCTTGCCGTCGTCCAGGTAGAGCGTGCCGCCGTTATACAGAATCATGCCGAAGTCTTTGCTGCCGGCGAAGGTGTGATTCCACGGCAACCATTCCAGGATCACGGGCGGCTCTTCGTCGAGGAACTGCCAGCACAGGCGGACCATTTCCTGATTGCTGCACCACACGCGGTGCGTGTAGATGACGCCCTTGGGCATGCCGGTGGATCCGGATGTAAATAGAATCTTGAAGACGGTGTCTGGTCCAACTTGGGCGTGCGCATCCTCCAGTGACGGGCCCACGGGCGTAGCTAACAAATCCGAGAACATCGTCGCGCCGGGGAGTGGATCGCGCGTGCAGACCAATTCGGCATCCTTGGGAATCACCGCTTGGATCGCCTTGGAGTATTGCTCGCCGCTGGCGGCAAACACAAGGCCCGGCGTCAGTTTATTGAAGATGTGCCTCAGTTTCCCGAAATCTTTCGAGACCAGAGAATACGCCGTGGAGATCGGCGAGTAGGGCACGCCCGCGTACATCGCCCCGAGCCCCAGCAGGGCATGTTCAATATCGTTGCCCGACAAGATAGCAATCGGCCGCTTGGCGGACAAGCCGCGCTGGACGAGCGCTTGCCCAATCCGCCTGGCCTCCGCCGCTGCTTCGGCGTAGGTCAGCCGCCGCCATAAACCTTCCTTCGTGCGCTGAGCAATGAACGTACGATCCGGCGCATGCTCCGCCCAATAATCGAGGCGGTTGGTCATGCGGAGCGGATACGGCCCAAGTTCCAGCTTGGAACGGACATAGATCGTGCCGTCCGGCTTACGTTCTACGACGACATCGGTGGGTGCAAGACGGATTTCGCGAATCGGGGTACTGTTGGGCATCGTTAGTGGGAGGCTACTGGCAGCTCTGCGGCCATGATCTGATAATGGCGTTTGTAGGGCTGGATGGTGACGGCAAACAGAACCAGCATCAATACAGCTCCAATCATTATTGTAATCGCCATCGAAGGCCCCAGCATCATTTCATCGTGGAAGAAGTAGTTGTTGAACACGCCGGGCATCATCGTTCCTAGAGGGTAGCCCCCCAGGTTGAGGACAAATAAAAAGAAAGCCGACACCTGGCCGCGCACCTGGTTGGGGAAGATTCGCTGCAGCGCTGCCACGGAGATGCCCATCGGCAGAGCCGCGAAAAACAGGCCGGGTCCGGCAAGGGCAAGGGTCCAATAAGGGTTTTGCACGGCGAACGCTGGGGCCAGGAATAAAGCAGTCCCCACGCCGCTGATCAACCCCACGCGAAGAGGACTTTCGGCAACGCCTTGCTTATGCCAGTAATCGCTCAATTTGCCGCCACTGAGCATTCCGCCACAGCCGAAGATCAATAGTATGCCTGCAAGCGCGCGACCGGCCTCCGCGGCGTTCCATCCATGGATGCGCTGGAGGAACTGCGGACCCCAGGAAATCAGCGCAAATGTGCACATGGACTGAAACACGCAGGCGACTGAAATCCCCACAAGGGACTGCCAGCGGAGCTTCATCTGCGCGATTGTCTCGCTGAGAGGAAGGTGAGTTCCTCCGGTGGAGCTTTGAATGAGGCCGCGGCGTTGGGGTTCACGGATGGTGTAGACCAGCAATACAAACAAGAATCCGGGCAGGCCAACCAACAAAAACGTTGCGCGCCAGGAAGCGATTGTTCCGAGAATCGGCAATGTCAGCGTCGGGGTTTTGGACAACGCTTGCACAATTATCCCGCCTAAAAGCAGGGCCAGGCTGGATCCAAGGAACACTCCCATGTAGAAGACGCTGATGGCGATGCCTAGCATCCGCTTCGGGAAGTAATCCGCTATCAAGGAATACGCCGCTGGGGAAAGACTCGACTCGCCCACGCCTACGCCGATGCGGGCCAGGAACAATGTAGCGTAGCTTTTGGTAGCCGCACCGGCGGAAGTGAAGCAGCACCAGACTACGAGACCCGCGGCGATCAGGTTGCGCCGGCTCTTGGTGTCCGCCAGGCGCCCTATCGGCAGTCCCACCAAGGTATAGAAAACCGAGAACGCGAGACCGGTAAGCAGGCCGACCTGCGTATCGTTGATCCCAAGGTCGCGCTTAATAGGACCGATCAGGAGGCCCAGGATCGTCCGATCAATAAAGGAGAGCGTGTAAAGCGAAGTTAGCGCGCCAACCACATACCACTCATAGACCAGACTTTTAGAGGATTTGGCCGGTGGCGGGGTGCTGGCTACGGGATCAGTTCTGCTGGAAGGCAAGGACGAATTCTATCGGGTCGCATCCGAAGAGTCAATGCACCCGATCTTCGCGCTGCCTCCGTGGGGCGAGGGCCGGTGGCGGGACCGTTTTCCATTTAAGATAGGCGAGGGATGGACATTATGCGAAAACTTGCGATTGGGTTTGCGTGTATGATCGGCGTCGCGATGGCGCAGCCACAGCCTGCGGGGCAGGTATTGTTTCAGGGCAAGTGTGCAAGCTGCCATTCGCCGCAGGGCGGAGCGGCGGCTATTACTATGCTGAATGCGATGTCCACCGAGCGAATTTTGGACGCCTTGATAAACGGGAAGATGAAGGATGCCTCCTCAGGAATGACCAACCGCGAGCGCCGCACTGTGGCCGAGTTTCTGGGGAAGGCTCCTTTCAACGATCCAGCCGCCGGCGATGTCACTAAGATGACGAACCGGTGTTCCGCGAATCCCAGGCTGGGAGATATGGCCGCAACATCCGCTTGGACTGGTTGGGGTGGGGCGACCAATGCCCGGTTCCAGACCGAAAAGTCCGCGGGTCTGACGGCGGCCAGTGTACCCCGGCTGAAGTTGAAATGGGCCTTCGGACTGCCAGGGGGATCCAGCCTCTATTCGCAGCCCGCGGTGGCCTTCGGCCGCGTGTTCGTCGGCAGCGATGACGGCGTGATCTACTCGATGGACGCCAAGTCCGGTTGCGTTCATTGGGCTTACCGCGCGGATCTCTTTGGACGCTTCGCGCCCATCGTAGCGCCTATCAAGGGCTACCCAGGAACTGACTACGCGATCTTTTTCGTGACTCGGTCGGCAACCGCGTATGCGATTGACGCACACGACGGTAAGCTGCTGTGGAAGACGGTGGTGAAGGACGGGCTGAACAACCTGAGTGCTACGGCTGCCTACCATGACGGCCGGCTATACGTGCCGCTATCGGGGACCGAAACACTGACCGGAGCGAATCTGGACTATGAATGCTGCACGTCTCGAGGGGCCGTTGCCGCAGTGGATGCGAATACCGGCAAGGTGTTGTGGCGGGTGCAGAGTATTCCCGAACCGGTGCGAAAGCTGGGCGAGAACAGCCGTGGGAAACAGATGTATGGGCCTGCTGGCGCGTCGGTATGGAACACGCCGACCGTGGACGCCAAGCGCAAACTTATTTACGTGGGGACCGGCAACAGCTTCGGGCGGATTGCGGCGGAAACCAGCGATTCGATTCTCGCCCTGCGCATGGAAGACGGAAAGCTGATGTGGCACCACCAGGAGTTCGCTGGAGATTCCTTCATGAACGGTTGCCGGGCCACGAATGCGCCGGATACCAACTGCCCGGAAAAGCTGGGCCCCGACTATGATTTCGGCGGTTCCTCCGCGATCCTGCAAACAGTGAAGGGCAAAGACATCCTGGTGGCAGCAGGCAAAGGAGGTGTGGCCGTGGCCCTGGATCCGGACGCCGACGGGAAGCTGCTTTGGCGGACACAGCTATGGGATACGCAGGCTCCCCCAGCCTCGGGCTTGGTCGTGTGGGGCGGTACGGCGGATGGCAACCGCGTCTACTATCCTCTGCAACAGGCGGGCGGTGGATTGAAGGCCCTGCAATTGGAAACAGGCAAGCTGGATTGGAACGCGGCGATCAATGCGGATCGACGAGGCCAGGCTGGTCCCGCGAGTTCGATTCCGGGAGTTGTATTCACGGGCGGATGGGACGGCATCTTGCGGGCGGTCGATGCGGCGGGCAAGGTGATCTGGACTTACAACGCCATCCAGGACTTCCAGACCGTCAACGGAGTGATCGCAAATGGCGGGTCATTCGGATCGGCGGGCCCGATCATCGCAGGTGGGATGGTTTATGTGGCTTCCGGCTATACCGGAATTATGGGCGGCTCGCAAGGCAATGTTGTGCTGGCGTTTGGAGTGGAATAGCGGCCTGGAAGGGCACATACCGAAGCAAAGAATGGTCGGGGCGAGAGGATTCGAACCTCCGGCCTCCTGGTCCCGAACCAGGCGCTCTACCAGGCTGAGCCACGCCCCGACAGAAGCGGCCCCAAACCTCGCGGTCTTGCTTCGAGGGGGGCCTCGACAGCCAGTATAGCACCGCGCGCCTTAGCGAAACAGCAATAAACACGACGCGCCGGTGAGCACGATTACCAGGGTCTCGAACAGGCGCTGGGGCATATGATGAATCAGCCATCGTCCGGCAAAGGCTCCCGCGAATACGGCTGGCACCATCATCAGGTCGAATGTCAGCGATGCTCGGCTATAGAGGTGGTGGTACGCATAAACGGGGGCCTTCACCAAGTTCAGCGCGAAGAAGAACCAAGCGCCGGTGGCAACGAATTCCTCTTTGGGTAGTTTGCGGGTCAAGAGGTACAGATTCATGACCGGGCCGGCCGCGTTGGCTACGGTGGAAGAGAATCCCGTGGCGATGCCGTAGAAGGCGGGGTTTCCGTGGACTCCAGAAGTAGGCCGGAAGCGGCGCCGTAAGTAAATCAGCATCATCACAACCACGATCACGCCGATCATTCTACGGATAACGAGTTCGGGAAGGCTCAGGGCGAAGGCTCCCCCGACGATGCCGGCGAAGACCCAGGGAGCTAAAGTGAACAACTGGCGGGCTTCCGCTTTGCGGCGCCAGTACCAGACCGCGAAAATATCCGCAGTGGTCAGAATGGGCAGCGCCCATGCCGTAGCCAATCGGGCGTCGCCCACGGTCATGACCATCAAAGGGGAAATCAGGGTGCCGACGCCGGGAGCTCCGGTTTTAGCTACGCCGATCATGAAGGCCGAAAAAACGCCCAGAATCCATTGCCAGGGCGCCAATTCAGGCATTTTTCGTTTTTGGAAAACGCTACTTAAGCGGCTTTCAGAACTTTGCCGTTACGGATGCACGAGGTGCACACGCGGACGCGTTTGGAGGCGCCCTTTACGACGGCCTTCACGCTCTGCAAGTTTAAGTTCCAGCGACGTTTCGTCACGTTGTGCGCGTGGCTCACCCGGTTTCCGAACATGGGACCGCGTCCGCACATCTCACATACCTTCGCCATGAAAAGACACTCCTAATACGATTTGTAAAATCCAGTCTAGCATAACCATTGTTGGCGCGAGTCAGGTGAGGATGGCGCCTCATTTACTGGCGTCGATAGCGGCAGGTATGTTAACCTGCAAGAGTTCTCACCCCTTGCGCCCGTAGCTCAGTTGGATAGAGCGTCTGGCTACGAACCAGAAGGTCGCACGTTCGAGTCGTGCCGGGCGCACCACACACCGCTTTTCACAGAGTCCTCCGCTAGATTTGGGAACTCTTTGCGGCTGCCAACGCAATCAGAGAAGCCAGAGAACGTCTCGCGTCAAAAACCACGCCGGAGAACGCGTCCAGCGTGCAATCAAAATGAAGTTGCTTCGTCAAACATTTGAATAAGTTCCGTGGAAAACGATTGGAGCTGTTCGCTTTCATTGGTTTCGTCCCAAAAACGAACGTCCATTCGGCTCCTGGTATAAGTCTATGCGATTGATTTAAAAGGTCTTTAGGTAACGGGGATTCGCATGCTTGGTTGGGTGGGTTCCGGTTATTTGAGAAAAGCTGAACACTAATTTGTTTTGCTTCGTCCTTCTATTTTAGGTTTCGCGGAAACGGAGGTTGAACCTGATGCGAGCAATCGAATATGTCATTTTATTTGCCCTAATATCGGGGACGGCCTTCGGGCAGGCTGGCGCTCTGCCGGCGTTTGATATCGCGGATGTCCACGTCAGGACGCCAACCGCCGCGCTTTCCCTTTTCGACGCAGTAAACCAGCAGCTGGGGCTAAAATTGGAACTGCGGAAGCGCCCAATGCCGGTGTTGGTCGTCGATCACATTGATGAAAAGCCGACAGAGAACTAGCGGCGAAAGACGAAATACACATCACAAATGACACGCATTCGTACATCGCTCCGATCCATAATCATCATCGGCCTGGCAGTATTCGGACTAACCGCAGCGGAGCAGCGCGGCGTGGTGAAGTTCGGCACTGTACCGGTGCCGGGCGCTACCGTGACCGCGCAACAGGCCGGCAAAAAACTGACCGTGTTGACGGATGCCCAAGGCGCCTATTCTTTACCCGATGTCGCCGAAGGTCCCTTGACGGTAAAGGTCGAGATGCGCGGCTTCGCAGCATCGGAGCGCGAGGTGCAAACGGCTAGCGCCGCCGAGTGGAACCTCACGATGCTGCCAATCGCGGAGATCACGGCGGGACAAGCAGCCGCCGAAGTGCGCGTGGCGGAGGCACCCAAAATCGAGATCAAGCGTCCGGCAAATACGGCAGCGCCCGCGGCTAACAATACGACTTCCGCTTTCCAGCGTACGGACGTGACGGCATCCAATACGCCCGCGGCACCGGCGGCCGAGGTTTCTCAAGAGGTCGCCCAACGCGCAGCGGATGGCTTGCTGGTCAACGGAAGCGTAAACAATGCCGCTAGCTCGCCCTTCAGCCAGCTTCCGGCCTTCGGCAATAACCGGGCCCCGGGCCGGTGGCCTTACAACGGCAACATGGGGCTGATCATGGATAATTCGAGTCTGGACGCGCGGCCTTTTTCGCTCACCGGACAGAATACGGATCGGCCAGCCTATAACAAAGTGACCGGCCTGATTACTTTAGGCGGTCCCATCCGCATTCCGGGACTTCTCAGGAATGGCCCGCAGTTCACGGTCAACTATCAATGGACGCGCAACCGGAACGTGACGACACAGACCACTTTGGTGCCCACCATAGCGGAGCGCAATGGCGATTTTTCGCAATCGGTGACGCCCCAGGGGAAGCCTGTGCTGGTGAAGGACCCTACAACCGGCTTGCCGGTTCTGGGCAATCAGGTTCCGCTCAGCTCCATCAGCCCGCAAGCGCAAGCTTTGCTGAAGTTTTACCCATTGCCGAACTTCACCGGCCAGGCTCGCTACAATTTCCAGATTCCACTTATCAACGGCGTCCACCAGGACAGCCTGCAGTTCCGCACGAATAAGCAACTGGGACGGAAAGACAATCTTAGCGGCACGCTGCAGTTGCAGAGTTCACGCACGGACAATCCGAATGTCTTCGGTTTTCTGGCGACGGGACGGCAGCTCAGCAGCTCCAGTGCGGCGAACTGGCGGCACAACTTTAGTTCACGCTTCAACCTGAGCGTCGGGTACCAATTCAATCGAAATTCGGGACACAACATTCCGTTTTTCTCCAACCGCGCGAACATCTCGGGGTTGGCGGGCATTACCGGCAACAATCAGGAACCCATCAATTGGGGACCTCCCTCCCTTTCGTTTGCCAACGGCCTCGCGGCGTTGGGGGAGGCGCAATACTCGTCCACGGCGAATCAGACGAATGGACTGTCGGTTGAAAGCTTCCGCGCGATGAGCCGCCATAATTTCACCTACGGTTTCGATTTCCGGCGGCAGCAATGGAACTCGCTTTCGCAAAGTAATCCCCGCGGCACCTTCACCTTTAACGGAGCGGCGGCCGGGTCCGACATTGCTGGATTCCTGTACGGCGTGCCCGACACGGCAGCCATCGCCTTCGGCAACGCGGACAAATATTTCCGCGCGAATTCGTGGGACGCCTACGTCAGCGACGATTGGCGCTTCCGGTCGGGCCTGACTCTCAGTCTCGGTCTGCGATGGGAGTACAACTCGCCGATCACGGAACGCTACGGGCGCTTGGTGAATCTGGCGGTTGCGAACAACTTCGGCGCTGCCACGCCGGTGGTGGCGCGGTCGGTGGATTACCCTCTGATTCAGCCCGACAAGAATAACCTCGCGCCGCGTATCGGATTCGCGTGGCGGCCGTTTGCCGCATCGTCGGTTGTGATGCGGGGAGGGTATGGGGTTTATTACGACAACTCTCTCTACCAATCGATCGCGACGCAGATGGCGCAGCAGGCGCCGCTATCCACTAGCTTGCGCGTTCCGAACAGCGCGGCGAATCCATTAACACTCGCGAACGGATTCCAGGGCTCAGCCAATATTATCGCCACGCAGTTCGCCATCGACCCAAGGTTCCGGACCGGTTATGCGCAGAACTGGCAACTGTCCATCCAGCGGGATTTGCCGTTTGCGTTACAGATCGTGGCCACGTATTTAGGCATCAAGGGAACGCGCGGGGTGCAGCAGTTTCTGCCTAATACGTTCCCGTCGGGCGCCGTTGGCCCTTGCCCCGCTTGCCCAACCGGGTTCACTTATATGACATCCAACGGCAATTCATCCCGGCAGGCGGGAACGTTGCAGCTACGCCGCCGCCTGCGCCGCGGGTTCACGGCGGAGGTGCAATACACCTGGGCGAAGGCCATCGACAACGCTGCTCTGGGAGGCGCCGGCTTCCTGACCGCGCAGAACTGGCTGGACCTGCATTCCGAGCGGGGGCGCTCCAATTTCGATCAGCGTCATGTGGTCAGCGTCCAGACGCAATATACGACCGGTGCGACGTCGGGTGTCGGATTTCTCACCACGGGGCCGTCTGGAGCGTTCTTCCGCGAATGGACGTTCGCGGCGCAACTTAACTACGGTACAGGCTTGCCCTTGACTCCGACTTCGTTCGCGCTGGTGCCCAATACGGGTGTCACCGGGCCGGTTCGAGCCAACTACACAGGAGCCGACATCTACGCTGCACCGGCGGGGCTATTCCTGAACCCAGCCGCTTATGCGCCGCCAACACCCGGTCAGTGGGGGAACGCGGGACGCAATACGATCACCGGGCCGCAACAGTTTACGTTGAACTCCTCCGCCGGACGAACGTTCCGCTGGGGCGACCGATTCTATGCGGATCTTCGCGTGGATGCCAGCAATGTTCTAAATCATCCGGTATTTCCCAGTTGGAACACCGTCATCAGCAGCGCGCAGTTCGGTCTTCCGAATCCCGCGGGGCAGATGCGTACGATTCAAACGTCTGTGCGAGTGAGGTTCTAAGAAATGCGCCGATTCCTTCAGCTATTCCTCTGTGCGAGTCTCACGATCGCGGCCCAGCAACAGGCGCCCACTCCCGCGCCGGCTAAGGCCGAAGACGACGTGATATTCCGTTCCGACACGCGTTTGGTGGTCCAGCAAGTCACGGTGAAAGACAAAAGCGGCAAGCCGGTGGAGGGACTGACCGCGAAGGATTTCACGATTACTGAAAGCGGCGTTCTCCAGACGGTTGCGTTCCTTGAGTTTCAGAAGCTGGAGGAGATACAGGCGGCTCCGGTGCTGAAGGAAGCCGTGGCCCCGACCCCGCGCTTGGCGCACTCGCAGATTGCGGCGGAACGCCCCTTGGATGTTCGCTATGCGGACCGCCGTCTGCTGGCATTCTACTTCGATATGAGCGCCATGCCGCCCGCGGACCAATTGCGGGCTTTGGGCGCCGCCCAGGACTTCATCCGGAAACAAATGACGCCGGCGGATCTGGTAGCCATTCTGAAATACTCCGGCAACGAAGTGCTGGTTCATGAGGATTTCACCGCGGACCGGGAGCGCTTACTGTCCACGCTGGAGACGATGATTGTGGGTGAGGACGAGAATGTCCCGGAGCAGCTTGCCGACGGTGCGTTCGGCCAAAGCGGTGGGGAATTCGCCATCTTCCGAACCGATCGCCAGCTGTCCGCGTTGCAGACCGCGGCCAAGATGCTGGGGCAGTTGAACGAGAAGAAATCGCTCATCTACTTTGCGAGCGGACTCCGCTTGAACGGCACCGATAATCAAGCGCAAATGCGCGCCACGGTCAACGCCGCCACCCGGGCAGGTGTCGCCTTCTTTACTATTGACGCGCGCGGCCTGGTGGCCAACGCCCCGATGGGTGACGCAACGCGTCCATCGCCGGGCGGCGCCGGGGCGTATTCCGGCGCGTCGGCTATGACTGCCATGACCAATTTGCAGCGCTCGCAAGACACGCTTTGGTCGCTGGCGGCGGACACCGGCGGCAAGGCTTTGCTGGATGCGAATGATCTTGGGTTGGGCATTAAGCAAGCGCAGGAGGCGATTACCAGCTACTACGTTTTGGGTTATTACACGACCAACGCCGCGTTGGACGGAAAGCAACGCAAGATCAAGATCACGCTCAACGGTGAATTCGCCGGGACGGTGGAATATCGAGATAGCTACTTTGCAGGGAAAGAGTTCAAGAAGTTCACCACCGCCGACAAGGAACGCCAGCTTGAGGACGCGTTCATGTTGGGCGATCCGATCACTGAGCTTACGATGGCCATGGAAGTGAACTACTTCCAGCTGAATAAGGCGGAATATTTTGTTCCGATCGCCATCAAGATTCCCGGCAGCGAACTGGCCCTGGCCAAGCGTGGCGGAGCCGAACATACTTTGTTGGACTTCATGGGTGAAATTCGCAGCGGCGGGCCCGCGAATAATGTTCGCGACAAGATCGACATCAAGCTAAGTGACGCTACAGCGGAACAGCTGGCAACCAGTCCCGTTACGTATGACACGGGTTTTACGGTGCTGCCTGGCAATTACAAGATCAAATTCCTGGCCCGCGATGCCGAGACTGGCCGCATCGGGACGTATGAGACATCCGTAGTCATTCCGAATTTGAACCCTAAAGCGGATGTGGTGGATTCGAAGCTTGCGATCAGCTCCGTAGTCCTGAGCAGCCAGCGCACCGAGATGACGGACGCTCTGTTTAACGCTAACAAGGACAAGGCGGCCAGCCAAGTGCAACAGTCGGTCAATCCGCTGGTGCAGGAAGGGCAGAAACTGATTCCGAGTGTCACTCGGGTGTTCAGCAAGGCCAAGCCGATGTATGTGTACTTGCAAGCCTACCAGCAGGGAGCCGAACCTCCGCAGCCGCTGGCCGCGTTCGTGACGTTCTATAGCGGCGAGACGAAGGCGTTTGAGACAGCTCCGGTGCTCATCTCTGAACGCGTTGCCAATCGGCTCAACACGATGCCTGTTAAACTCAGTTTTCCACTGGAGAAACTTGTTCCAGGTGAGTATCGGCTTCAGGTAACGGTACTGAATCCGAGTGGACAGAAAGCTGCGTTCTGGCAAACGCCCGTGATGCTGGTTCCCTAGCGCGGCGATTCGTTCGCTGATCCGGATTAACTGGTCTATACTCTTTGGACGGGAGACCAGCATGAGAAACCTATTCGCTATCAGCGCGGCACTTGTTTTGATCGCCGGCGCGGGAGCTCAGCAAACCAAGCAGACTAAGGGCAAAGAGTCCGGCGCCGCGTGGACAATTCTGTTCAATGGCACCAGCCTCGACAACTGGAACACGATTGGCACTGCGAACTGGAAGCTGGCGGGGGGCGTGGTGGAAGCCAGCAGTGGAAACGGGCTTCTGGTATCGAAAGCCACCTACAAAGACTTTGAACTGCGTGCGGAGTTTTGGGTGGACGGACCCGCCAACAGCGGAGTTTTCGTTCGCTGCACGAACGCGCAAGAGATCACGCCCGACAACGCGTACGAGGTCAATGTCTACGACACGCGTCCGGACCAAACCTATGCAACCGGTAGCATTGTGAACGTCGCGCCGCCATCCACTCCAATGAAAACAGCCGGGAAATGGAACACTTTCGAAATTACGGCACAGGGTACACACCTGGTGGTTACGCTAAACGGAACCAAGACAGTGGATGTCCGGAATGACAAATTTCCGGCGGGAGCCATTGGACTGCAGTACGCCGCGGGCGTAGTCAAGTTCCGCAGCGTTCAGATCCGCCCGTTGTAGTAGACCCTACTTGATTACGACGGAGTAGGGCATCGTCTGCATGACGCCTCCCTGCGACAACGATCTCCAGGGCATCCCGCCCATTACTTTTGCGATGGCCGAATCCAGTTCGGTCGACACCGGGTCGCGGTTGAGCAGAACTTCCGTTAGCGTGCGCTTGGCCGGATACGGAACGAGTGTGATTTTATCGGACGGCGAGATTTTGGCTTTTTCCTTGATCAACGCAACTGCGCGATCCAAGCCGCCGATTTCGTCGATCAAGCCGTTCTGGAGAGCTTGCGATCCCAGCCACACGCGTCCCTGTGCAAGCGGCTCCACTACGTTGTAATCCTTCTTGCGGCCCTCGGCCACTCGCTGGACGAAGCCTTTATAGTAGATCGCGAGTTCGCGCTGCAAACGCACGCGCTCTTCTGCGCTGAGTAGTGTGTAATCGGAATCGATGGAGGACCATTTGCCACGCTTCAACAGGTACTTGTTTATCCCGATCTTGTCGTATAGGCCGCGCAAGGTCAGTTTGCCGAAGAATACACCGATGGAGCCCGTCAGCGTGTTCGAATAGGCCAGGACGCGATCGCCGGTCATCGACATCATGTATCCGCCGGAGGCCGCATAATCGCCCATGGAAATCAGCATGGGCTTCTTCTTGCTCAACTCTTGCGCCGCGTGAAGAATTTCGGCCGAGGCAATGGCGTCTCCTCCCGGCGAATCCACGCGCAGGATCACGCCTTTGATGCTGTCGTCATCGCGCACTTGCTTCAGCACGCGCGCCATGCCTGCTCCGGTCATGCCGGCCTCATCCAGGCTCTGGCTGCTGCCCCCCAGGATCTCGCCGTCTCCGGCAATCACGGCGATGCGGGTGGGACCCTCAAAGCCGGTGATCGGGACTTTGGAATAATCGCGCGCCCGCACCTTTTTGAGCGTCCCGCTCTTCACTTGAGTTTCGAGGCGATTATAGACCTGGTCTTCGAACAGCAGTCCGTCGATCATGCCGGCGTCCACTGCGCCTTGTCCCACAAAGGGACCTTGATCGATGGCTGCGCGCGCCGCGGCGGGATCGCGCTTGCGCCCTTCGGCGATGACAGAAACCACGTTCGCGTAATACTGGTCCAGAATCTGATTCGTCACTTCCAGGGTTTGCGGCGAGGGCGACGTTTTGGTGAACGTATCCGGCGCATCTTTGTACAAGCCAACGCCTTCAAATTCCATAGCTACGCCGACTTTGTCCAAGGTATTTTTTAGGAATGTGAGTTCCGCGCGCAAACCTTTTACATCCAACCAGTCGTCGGGAGGCATGAAAATCTGGTCGGCCGCCGTCGCCAAGTAGTACTCCGCTGTGCCAGCTCCACGGAGGTTCGCGTAGACCGGTTTGCCCGATTTTTTGAATTCGATAATCTGGGCGCGCAATTCTTCCAGTTTGGCCCAGCCCACGCTCAGCCCACGCGGGGCCACCACCAGAGCTTTGATGCGCGGATCCGCCGCCGCTTTGCGCATGAGAAGCCATGTGTCCAGAACCGTGGGCCCAGCCTGATCGCCCAGGAACGCGAATGGGAGGTCCAAACCCGCGCGCTCCGGTACGGCGCCCGACAGGTCCAGCACCAGAACGGAACTCTCAGCGACAGTCGCCCGATTCTCGCCAACGCTGAAAGCGGCCAAGGCTCCCAGGACGAGGAGCAGCCCGACGAGTCCGGTGAAGACGAGTCCAGCGAGGAATCCGAGGAGGAATTTTTTCATGCGCGACGCCTCTTTGTGGTGACTTGGCCGACTTTTCGTAACTCAATTACCAGGCGGAGAGCATCGTTCACGGCTGCTTCATCCGGGAAAGCATCCTTTACATCGGCAGCGAGGGCAACGAGGTTGGTTCCGGCGCGGTACCCCTGCGCATATTTGCCCCGCGCGGCACCTTTCATCAGCTCGCGCAGATCGTACTCGGGGCGCAACTCATCGACCTTCCTACTTGTTGATTTCGCCATAGTCCCGTTTCTCTTTCCGGGTCAACGTCCGCGCGCTGATTAGCCGGATTCGCCCGTGCCGGTCCGCGTACGCCACCATTAACATGCGCCCACGGCTCGACATTCCAATTATGATGTAGCGCGATTCGCTATGGGAATGATCTGGATCTGGCGCCGTGTTGCTGAGCGGATCGCCGAATACGGACGTGGCTTCGCCGAAGGCGACCCTGTGTTTCTGAAGATTCCGCGCAGCTTTTTCGGGAGCCCATTCAAACTCCATTGGGTACAGTGTAGCTACTCTGAGGCCGATGGGTTCACGCCGTGCTATTCACCAACATAGAGGCGCTCACATGACTGTGCCCAGAAGAATATTTGCCGGGGAACTGGATTGAGCTGCATGGATTGGAGTTCGCCCACATGCTGACGGACTCGGGAGAGAATTAAGTATTCCGCTATCGTCCGGACTGACGCCCACCAAAAAAATGAGCCGCGGATTGCTCCGCGGCTCAAGAGGATTTCCAGGAGTGAATACTTAGACCAAATTCGGAATCTTAATGATTTTCTTCTGGATGGCGTACTGCACCAGCTGCGCTTTATTGTGGATGTCCAGCTTGCGCATTAGATTGAACTTATGCGCTTCCACAGTTTTGACGCTGAGGTTCAGGTCGCAGGCGATCTCCTTCACGGAGTTGCCTTCCGCCAACATCTTGAGAACTTCGCGCTCGCGCGTGGTGAGTGTAGCGAAGCGGGGCAAACGGTTGGCCGACTTAATTCGGCTGCGGAAATCGTCTACCAGTTGCGAGAGCATCCGGGGGCTCAAATAGCTGCCACCGCGACAAACGTCCCGCACCGCCGCTACCAGCTGCTGGCTGGGGCTATCTTTTAGAACATAGCCACCGGCACCGACTTCCATTCCTTCCACCAGGTAGTCCTCATCGTCGTACATGGTGAGGAAAAGAACCTTCGTTTCAGGACGGTTCTTCTTAATCTGGCGCGTCGCCTCAAAGCTGCTGAGGCCAGGCATGCCGATGTCCATCAGCACCACGTCGGGACGCACTTCGTTCGCTTTGTCAACCGCATCGCCGCCGTTGGAGGCTTCGCCTACAACTTCCATATCCGCTTCCGCGGAAATGAGCGTTCGGATGCCTTGGCGGAATAAAGTGTGATCGTCCGCTAGCATGATTCGAATCTTGGCCATGTTTTTCGCCTTCTCGTTTCGCCTATCAGGTATATAGCCGTTCGGCTAGATATCTTCCAGGCCCTACGTAATCCTTCCTACAAATCCCACTACTTGGCTATCGGCAGTTCTATGGAAATCTTTGTACCCCTCTTAGGAGATTCCATTCTGCTCTCTACTTGGAATCGTCCACCCAGAAGTGCCACGCGTTCATGCATTCCAGATAACCCGAATGATTCCCGCTTTGCCAAGGCTTCCTCGACATTGAACCCAACGCCGTTGTCTTCCACAATGAGCCTTAGTACTCCATCGGCTGAGACTAGCGAAACATTTACAAGCGCGGCTCCTGAGTGCTTGCCGATGTTGTTAAAACATTCCTGCACAAGTCTGTAGGAGATAATTTCCAATTGGTGCGGAAGGCTTCCCATCTTGGTCAATTGGAGCTTCACGCGCGTGGTGGGCTGCAATCTTTGAAAGCGGTTCACCAATTGACGTAGAGCCGCGCCCAAGCCTAGTTGTTCCAGCACTGCGGGGCTGAGGGCGGCAATCAGACGCCGCATTTCCAGAATGGTGCGCTCCGTCAGATCGCGCGCCTCGCGTAGTTTTGCGCGGCTCTCTTCTTCTTTTTCGGGAAGCGCCTGCTCGATCAACTCAATTTGCAGGCGAATGCACAGCAGGCTCTGCCCGGCTTCGTCGTGGAGTTCGCGGCTGATGCGGCGCCGTTCGATTTCTTCTACATGCAGCATGTGTTCGGCCAGCCCGCGGACCTGCTCTTCGCGTTTCGCCAAATCTTCCATCAGGCGCGCTTTTTCCGCGGCCATTAGACAGCGTTCCGCAGCGGCCGCCAGCAATTCCTGCTCGCGAGGAAGCCATTCATAACGTCTGGTGAAGCCGAACTGCAGAACTCCCGCGGTGCGTCCACCGGTTGCCAAAGGAATGGACCAGCACGAGGAAAACTGATGATGCCAATCGGGATCCAGCAGGGTTCCGGCGGCCGTGCCATCGCCGTTCAACTGCCGCGGCTTGGAAAGTTTCTTGACCAGCCCGGGCCGGTTCGCCACGCTGAACACGGCGGGGGCCGGCGAGCCTGCTTTCAATTCCCAGGCGCTGGCATCTTCGTTCAGCATGTACAAGCGGCCGGCGTCGGCCTTGCAGACATGTACTAACGATTCCAGGAATCTCTGCAACAGGTCCTGCAAATTGCGCGATTCGAGCTCGATGCGGAAAAGTTCGTAGAACGCCTGTGTTTCAGCCTCGCGGACCTGATAATACGCATTATTCAGGGTCAGAATCACGCAAAAATGCAGCTGTTCCCGGACCCACTGGAAGTTCGCGTATTGATCCGGCCGCAAGCTTTCGAGAATGGGGATCAGAAGGTGATCGTACTCCTGCAGCGCTTCCATAATTGCGCTGGGGGGCAGGTTCATCTTGGCGAGCCGGCGGCCGTTGTACTCCACCTGCTCAATGAACTTTAAGGCCGACTTGCTGCGAGATAGAATGCGGGCGGCGGCACCCGGAGTGATTAAGACCAAGGCGGAGCGCTGCATGGGAGAGATCCCCATGGCGCGCATGCGGCGCACGAAACGGCGCTCGATTGTAGCGATATGCGGCTCTAGTAACCGCGACATCTTCTTGAGATGAACTCTCAGCTGGTCGCTGAGGACATCTGCCGCGTCCGCCAGCTCGGGCGAAATCTGGACACTCTGCACGAGTGTAAAATCGGCTGTCTAGGTGGTTCTCTTTAGTACGGCTCGGATAGTTCGCCTAGTGCGCGCTGAGTGATCTGGAGATACGGGCGAGCTCGGCGACGGGTAATTGCTCCGCTCGAAGACGGGCTTCGGGTAACGCATCCACCAATTCTTTTGGGAAGGCGCCACTCAAATTGTTGCGCAGCGTCTTGCGCTTCTGCCGGAAACACACGCTGGCGAACCGAAAGAACGCGGGCAGGTCGGTGATGCCGAAATCGGCAAAGGTATCGCGCGGCGTCAAGCGCACCACGGCGCTTTCCACTTTTGGTGGGGGGCGAAAGGCGGTGTGTGGGACCTCGAATAATCGCTCCACCCGAGCCTGGGATTGCGCCAGCACGCTGAGGTATCCATAGTCGCGGGTGCCTGGGGACGCGGCCAGGCGGGTGGCGACTTCTGCCTGGACGAGGAAGACGGCTTGCGTCCATTTGCCCACCGCCGCAAACACGCGCTCCAGAATAGGGGAGGTGATGTAATAGGGCAGATTCCCGCAAATGGGCGCCGCACCCCACGCACCCAGGTCGGTCTTGAGGACATCCCCCTCAACCAGTAAGAGCTGTTGCGCGGCGATGGGATCGGCGAATTTCTGGCGGAGATACAAGACCAGTACGGGATCCACTTCGATCGCGACCAGCCGGTGAGGCGCGCGTTCCAACAAGCATTCTGTCAGAGCGCCTCGACCGGGACCGATTTCGATTACCAGCGGAGCTTGCGGATCACACGCGGCATCCGCGATCTGATCCAGGATGGATTTGCGGGCCAGGAAATGCTGCCCGAATCTGCGGCCCAGGGAGCTGTTATCCCTTCAGGTTGATGAAGCCCATGCGCATCTTGGCCGGCATCGGTTTTCCGAAGGAGGTGGCCGGGATGTAGCGGGTGAATACTAGCAGATTCTCCAGGTTCCGGCGCGATTCCTTCAACATCAGATTGCCGCCGCTGATCACTTTGTAATCCACCATATTGCCGCGATCATCCAGGTAAATGTCGACTACGACGTCCGCCTGGCCCATCCCCACCTGCGCTAGATCTTTTACTTGCGCCAATGTTGTCAGAACCGTCGGTACGTCCGCGCCGCCGCTATGCGCTAATACCGGGTACATGGGGGCTACCCACATACTGAACAGAGCCAAGGTGGAAAACACTCCGCCGGCCAATGGCACGGCGAAGGGCCGCATGATGTTTTCGAGCAGTAAGTGCGCCCGGTCGCGCCACGCCAACACACGTGAAGCCAGATTCCGTTGACGAAGCATACGCGCACGCTCGCGGGACGCTAGTACCCGCAGTGAGGTGGTCATACCGGGCGGAGACGCGGCGCGAGACATACTTCGCATTGCCTGGCTCAGCACATAGTCGTTCTCGATCAACTGGTTCAAGTCACGGCTCATAAAACACTACCTTTTAGAATCCTCACCGTTGGGAACTCTCCCGCTGGGAAACCAATCGCGGGACGAAGCCCGCGACCGGAGCCGCCGTCATGGCGGATAATTCTTGGCGCAAGGACTCGCGTCCGCGCAAAATTCGGGACTTCACGGTCCCGAGAGAAATCTCTAAGATCTCGGCGATCTCTTCATAGCTCAGCTCTTCCATTTCGCGCAATACAAGCGCGGCGCGATAGGTAGCGCTGATCCTTTTCAAGCCTTCTTCGACCAAAGCCTGGACTTCATGGCCTAGAGTCTCTTCAAAGGGTCCGCGACCCGGATCAGGGAGCCAGTCGCCATAACCCAGCGCTTCCGTGGTGGCGGGCTCCAAGCCCACTTCCTTGCCACGATGGCGGCCGAACCAGCGGCGCTGATTTCGGGCTTCGTTGACGGCGATGCGGTAGATCCACGTCTTCAAGGAACTATCCCCGCGGAAGCTGCCTACATTGCGGAAAACCTTCAGAAAAACTTCCTGGACCACGTCAGGGGCATCGGCGGGATCTTCCAGCAGGCGGCATACCACGCCATAGACAGGCTGCTCGAAGCGCAGGATCAAAGCCTCATAGGCCGCTTCCTCGCCGGCCCGCAACGCTGCCGCCAGCACCCGATCCTCAGACCACGCGCCAGCGCTCTCCGCTGCCGCTACCGTGAATTCGGAATGGAAGCCTACCGTTGTGTCTGCCATGGGCTGAACCCATTTCCACTGTACATTACTAGTGACACCGTTGCGGGCCGGCAAGTTCCCTGTTTTTTAGCTTACTGGCCGGTGCTGAGGTGTACCCCTCCGCGCGGCAAGCCACGTCTGACATGCAGAGCAGCTGGGGCCTGTATCATCAAGGGACTGGCACGTTTCGACATATGACAAAACTCTTTCGCGCAGTTGCCCTTACTATGGTGGGTTTGGCCGTTCCGGCCGGGGCGCAGGTCTGGGACCGGACCGGAAACGGACTCTTGAGCGGTGCCTATGGGTTCCGGGAACTGATCAATTTGCCGGATGCGGCGGGAAACGCGACTCGGCTGATCACGTTTTACGGAACGATCACCTTTGACGGACGCGGGACCTATGCCATTACCGGCAACGCCGTGGACACAGGGGGCGGATCCGGAGCTTACAACACAACGGGCACTTATTCGTTGAGCGCCAGCGGCTACGGGTTCCTGAAACATCCACTCACTTACGGCGCGCCCAACGGATCCTTGTTCGGATCGGTATCCAACGGGGTGTTCATCGGCAGCGCTACGGAAAACCAGATCAACGACTTTTTTGTTGCCGTGCCGCTGGGTTCGCCCAGCAACTCCACGTTTTCGGGTTTGTACTCGATGGCGTATTTGAATTTTCCGCCCACAGGGTCGGCAGCATCCACATACGATTCGATGGCGCTGCTAGACGTGAACGGAGCGGGCAGTGTGGCCAACGTGCCGGTAAAGACTTATCTGGCCCAGACCACGGCTACGGTTCCCGCCCCGGTCAATCAGACCGAGAACAGCGTCACTTACTCGTTTACCAGCGGCGTGGGCAAGTTGCGCTTTCCGACCACCACGAACCTGGCGATTCAAGGTGACAAGGTGTTTTACATTACGCCGGACGGAAATTTCTTCATTGGAGGATCGGCGACAGGCTTCGACTTTATGCTGGGAGTGCGACGCCCTTCTGTGGCAGGAAATTTTGAGGGGCTCTACTACCAAGGTGGATTCAACCAGGGACCTTCCTCGGTAGACACTTACTACGGCTCCATTAATGTTCGCGGCGGGACTTTGTGGGAGCATCAGCGCTACCTTTCGACGATTTCCGGAATTCCAGCGAACTACACGGCGATCGGTCATTCTCCTGGGGCCACCACGATTGATTACACCGACGATGCTTCAGATGTGGAATACGTCGTCGGTACGGATGGGGCGATTCGAATTGGGATCGGGCGGTCGCCATACCTGGGGATACGGGTGGCGGTGCGGGCACCGAAATTCACGGGAGAAGATCCCTATATCGATCCCACGGGCGTTTTGAACTCGGCGAGCTTCGCGCCCTTTACGGCAGGAGTAGCCAGAGGCGAGTTGCTCACGATTTTCGGCAGTGGGCTGGCGTCGAAGCTGACGGTGGCGCCCACGGTGCCGTTCCCGGACTCGTTAGGCGGGGTGCAGGTGCTAATGAATAATCGGCGTGCGGCCATTTACTACGTCAGCCCAACGCAGGTTTCCGCGATAGTGCCTTACGGGATCACTGACGGAATCGTACAGATTCAGATCATCAAAGACAACCTGCCGTCGAATACAGTAACCGCGTTCATGTATACGACGAATCCGGGGATTTTCTCGCTGTCTCAGAACGGCGACGGTTCCGCCGCCGCGTTGCACGCCAATTATCAGGTGATCACCAACGATAATCCGGCCCGGCCGGGTGAGGCGGTGCTGGTGTTCCTGACGGGTTTGGGAGACGTGACTCCGACGATTGCGGACGGCGCGCCGGGACCCACGAGAACCCTTGCGGAGGCGGTCAACAGCATTGGGGCGTATGTGGACAATCTTCAGGCGACCATCGGTTTCGCGGGCTTGGCGCCTACTCTCTCGGGTTTGTATCAGGTCAACTTAAGCGTTCCCGACAAAGTAAGCATAGGGGAAGTCTTCCTTGACATTGCCGGCCCGGATTCTTACACCAGCCAAGTGAAGATAGCGGTCGCGGCAGCGGCATCGGACCCCGTAGTGCCGCGCAAGGCTTCCGTTCCGGTGCATCGGCGCTGAGCAAGGCAGCGGTAAGTGATTGAGCGGTCGCCTAGTAGCGCTAAGGCAACCCGCTTTGTTACAATCAATTAGGACTATGGCCACAAAACCCGCATTCGCTCAAGGCGCCCAAGTAGAACACGCCAAATTCGGTTTGGGCAGCGTGCTGTCCTGCAATGAAGAACACATCGTGATCAAGTGGGACGATCACGGCGAGAAGAAATTTGTGCTCGCCATCATCTTCCCGAACTTGAAAAAGAGCGATCGGCAACCGCCCGCGGAAAAGCGCCGTGCCACGCGCACTCCGCGCAAAAAAGCCGTTCTAGCCAAAGCGTAAGCCGCGCCGTACCCCGTGTTATCATGACCACGGGAGGGCTTGCGTATGTTCACACTTGGCGTTCCAGAAATGGCCGTCATTTTCATCTTAGCCCTCGTTCTGTTTGGGCCGAAGAAGCTTCCAGAACTAGGGCGGACCATCGGAAAAGCGATGACCGAATTCCGTCGCGCGTCGAACGACCTTAAAGCCACGTTCGATCGCGAGATGCAATCCCTGGAGCGGGAAAACCAAGAGATACAGTCCAGCACCCGGAAAACCGTCCGGGAAATCGCCGACCAAGTCAGCTATGACATCATGCCGGGCGAGACGATTTGGAATCCATTGGAGCCGGATACACAGGCTTCGGATTCTCATCAGCAGACTGTAGCGCAAGACACCGCACCACCTTCCACCGTAGGCGCTTCCGAAGTACTAGGCGCTGAATCCCACGAGTCATTCGGAGTGTCGCCAGCCGGATCATTGACACCGGATCTTACCGAGACAGCGAAAGAAATCGCCGCGCAAGGCATCGAGGGGACCATTCCTCGTACGTCAGGCGCCACGCCGTCGGCAGAGATCGCGGAAGAAGTAACGGCCGGTGCACATCCGGAGACGCTGAAGAACAGCTAACCACAAAACACCCATGGACCAGCACTCCGGCGGAGAGCCGCCGCAGGACCCGACACAAGATACAGGTTCCGAACCTATCCATTATCCGGATGACCCGGAGCACGGTTTGGATCCACATATTGAACCCGTGACGCCGCCGGCGCTTTCACAAGGCCGGCGTGCGGCACCCCAACCACCGCCTCCTCCGGGCGAAGAAGACGAGGACGAGGGAATGCTGCGCATGTCGTTCCTCGAACATCTGGAGGAACTTCGAGCCCGCCTTATTCGAATTCTGATCGGCGGCGGAGTGGCGTTCCTGCTCAGCATGGTTTTTGCCATGCCGATCTGGCAATTTGTCCTGGCCCCTTTGACCTTCGCGACAAAGCAGGTGCATGGGGATATTATCGCCATCACCCCTATGGAGATGTTCACCATCATCTGGATGTGGACGCCTCTGGTCGCGGCGATCTACATAGCCGCCCCGTGGGTGATCTACCAGGTGTGGGGATTCATTTCGCCCGGCCTGTATCCGCGCGAACGAAAATGGGCGGCTCCGTTCATCATCATCACAGCGGGCTTGTTCGTGGCCGGTGGAGCGTTCGCCTATTACGTGGCATTTCGTTATGCGTTGGTCTTCCTGCTCAGCATCGGGCAAGATTCCGGCGTGAAAGCGACCATCAGCATCGATAGTTACTTCACTTTATTTGTGAACGTAATCCTGGGCATTTCCATCCTCTTCGAACTGCCCGTAGTAGTGTTCTTCCTGACACTGCTGCGCATCACAACACCCGGGTTCCTTTTACGGAATTCGCGGTACGCGATCCTGGGGATCGTCATTTTGGCGGCCGTGGTTACGCCTACGCCCGATCCTGTCAATCTGGCGCTGTTCTCCATCCCGATGATTGTGCTGTTCTTCCTGGGCGTATTCGCCAGTTACCTGCTGGTACTGCACCGCGAAGGCCAGAGCTTCCCCTGGAAGGCGTTCCTGATCTGGGTGCTTTCGGTGCTGGCGCTGATCGGCGCAATCGTGGCGATGATGGTTTTCCAATACGGCTACAAGCTGGTTCCGTACTCGCCGTTCCTGACGAAGTAAAACAAGCTTTTAGGAGCCGAGTCGCGATTCACCCTTCGAAGGGGAAACGGCGGATGTTCTGTACGCATTCCCATAGGGCGGTACCCAGGTTGGGCCCCCAGCCTGCGGGTGTGTACGGAGCGGTTTTCTGGTTGGTCTGCTTATTCGCCACAGCGTAGAAGCGCATGGCGGGGTCCGGCGGCGTCATATACTCGTGGACCGTGATCAGGAAGTCGATTTCCCCGCCCGCTTGCTGCTTCTTGAATCCATAATATTCCAGGCGGCAAAGTTGTTCCGCTGCTTCAGCTTCGACGTATTTCCATTCAGTCACAGGATTGATTCTACACCAGTGCAAAACTATTTCCCGGGAGTTGCGTTCAATAGAACAGAGGGAAGAATGAAGCAGAAACTTACAGTGGCGCTTGGCGTGGTCGCGGTGGCTGCGGGAATCTTCGCGGCGACAGATGACGCCGCGTTTCGTAAAGCCCTCCCGCAAGACCAGAAGATCCTTCATGCACTGAACCGGTTAACATTTGGACCGCGCCCCGGCGACGTGGAAGCGGTTCAGCGGATGGGTCTCGACAAATGGATCGACGAGCAGCTGCATCCAGAACGTCTTACGGAGAATCCGGAGTTGGCGGGGTACCTTGCGCCATTGACGACGCTCCAGTTAACGGCCACTGAGGCTGCGGAGAAGTACCAGCCGCGGGTAGCGCAGGTTGCCCAGGCGCTGAAGGGTCCCGATAGGCAGCTGGCGCAGCAACAGGCCAAGCAGCAAGCCAAGCAACAGGCCAAGCAGCAGGCGAAACAACAGGGCAAGCAGAACGGTCCCCAGGTTTTGATCCGGGAGCTTAACGAAGCCAAGTTGTATCGAGCCGTCTACAGTGAGCGGCAACTGGAAGAGCAGCTCGCGGACTTTTGGTTCAATCACTTCAATGTCTTCGCTGGCAAAGGGGCAGATCGGGTATTGGTTACATCCTATGAGCGGGACGCCATTCGGCCGCATGTCCTAGGCAAGTTCCGCGATATTCTGGGCGCGACGGCCGCGCATCCGGCGATGCTGTTTTACCTGGACAACTGGCAGAATGTTTCTCCGGATGCCGCACAGCAGCAGGGCGCATTGCTCGATCGGCTGGGACGCCGGAATCCGGAGCGGCAAGCCAAGCTGAAGGCCAAGCAGCAGGGCCGGGGCCTGAACGAAAACTACGCTCGCGAATTATTGGAGCTGCACACGTTGGGAGTGGACAACGGTTATACGCAGAAAGACATCATCGAAGTGGCTCGCTGCTTTACGGGGTGGACTATTCTGCAACCGCGGCAAGGCGGCGAGTTCACCTATAACGACCGCATGCATGATAAGGGCGAGAAAACCGTATTGGGAGTGAAGATTCCGGCAGGTGGCGGACGCGGCGACGGAGAGCGGGTCCTGGATATTCTGGCGAGGCGGCCCGAAACCGCGCATTTCCTTTCTCTCAAGCTGGCGCAGCGGTTTGTTTCGGACGATCCGCCTGCCGCGCTGGTGGATCGGATGGCCAAGAAGTTCCTCGATAGTGACGGCGATATTCGCGTGGTGATGGCGGCCATGGTCGGGTCATCGGAATTCTTCGCGGAAGGTGCTTGGCGAGCCAAGGTGAAGACTCCGCTCGAATTGGTTGTGAGCTCAGCCCGAGCCACCTCCGCTCAAATACGCAATGCCGCGCCGTTGGCGCAACAGATCGCCGAACTGGGTCAGCCGCTGTACCGCAAAGTGGAGCCAACCGGCTATTCCAGCGCGGCGTCCGAATGGGTGAACTCGGCGGCGCTTCTGGCTCGTATGAACTTCGCCTTGGCGCTGGCCTCGAATCAACTTCCGGGCACGCGTGTCACTTCAAATGGATTGAATTCGGACCCTGTAGCCATGACTCGGCGGTTCTTATTCCGCGAACCGGCTGCGCAAACTATGGCGACGCTGGAAAAGGCTCTGGCCGCGCAAGAGCGGGAAGGCAAACAGCGTACGCCGGAGTTGGTGGCTGGGTTAGTGCTCGGCTCACCCGATTTTCAGAGGAGATAACTGTGGCTACTCGACGATTCTTCCTCAAGAACTCCGCGCTGGCTCTGTACGGCGTGGGTACCGCGCCTCTGTGGATGCAGCGCGCTGTTTTGGCAGCAGAGCCCCGGCGCAACAAAGTGTTGGTGGCGATTTTCCAACGCGGCGCCATGGACGGATTGAACGCCGTAATCCCGTTTGGTGAATCCAACTACGCGGCGCTGCGCCCCAATATCGGCATTGCCGCTCCCAAAAATGGCGCGCAAGATGCCGCCATCGACCTCGACGGGTTCTTCGGCTTGCACCCTGCGCTGGCCCCGCTCAAGCCTATTTACGACGCCAAACAACTGGCGATCATACACGCCGTCGGCTCGCCGGATCCGACTCGCTCCCATTTCGACGCTCAGGATTATATGGAGTCCGGCACCCCTGGCCGTAAGGCGACCTCCGATGGGTGGCTCAATCGTGCGTTGGAGCCGCGGAAGAACAGCTCTCCCGTGCGAGCTGTAAGTCTGGGTACTTCGCTGGCGCGAACCTTGCGCGGTCCTAACGATGCGGTGGCGCTACGCGACGTGGAATCCTTCCAAATCCACGAATCGGAGGGAGCCGGGACCTTCGAAAGTATGTACGAGAACACCGTGGATCGTGTTCTCAACGGCGCCGGGCGGGAGACGTTCGAAGCCGTGAAACTGATGGAGTCCATTCGCAAAGAGCCGTATTCGCCCGCCAATGGTGCCCAATATCCCAACAATGCGCTGGGCCAGAGCCTCCTGCAGATTGCGCGGCTGATCAAGTCCGGCGTGGGTCTGGAAGTTGCCTTCGCCGACATGGGCGGCTGGGATACTCATGCCAATGAGCCGGCCCAGTTACAGAATTTACTAGGCCAGTTCAGTGCGGCTCTGGCGGCATTCCACTGCGATCTTGGGGATCGCATGCAAGACGTATGTGTGGTCACCATGAGCGAGTTCGGACGCACAGCTAAAGAGAATGGCGCCCGCGGGACCGATCACGGGCACGCCAATGTCATGTTTGCCTTTGGAGCCGGTGTAAAAGGCGGCAAACTCTACGGCGATTGGCCGGGGCTGCAACCGGAGCAACTGTATCAAGGGCGGGATCTCGCCATGACCACCGATTTCCGCGACGTCCTGGGGGAACTGGTCACCCGGCACCTGGGTGGGGCATCTATCGCCAAAGTTTTTCCGGGATATGCAGGGGCTAAGTACCGGGGTCTCATAAGTGCCTGATTACCTTACACATCGCCCTAAGCCAGTACTCGGCTAGTCACCCTAATACAAGAAACGCAAACGGCCGATAAGCTTCTTGTGAGTGGTATGCTGTGGCTCTACCTATTGGCGGCGGTCACCTTTCTGGTGATTTCGCTGCGGCGCGTTCTGCTGAAGCAGAAACCGCTGAACGACGAACTCTATTCCAGCAAAGTAGCTGTCGAGCATGTCCACAGCGGGATTGGCTGGGTGCGGGCGGATGGCCGTATGGGCTCGGTTAATCAGTCACTTGCGGACACCCTCGGCACGAAGCTGACGGATCTGGTGGACCATGAATGGTATTTGATGTTTCCACGCCAGGAACGGACCCGCGTCAGAGATGCGTACACGCAGATGTTATTGGCCGGTATCGCCTCCATCGATACAGCCATTGAGCGAGTGGATGGAGTTGCGCAACCTGCCAATATCCGCCTGGTTGCCGTCCATGATCACAAAATGCGGCTGGTTGGACACCACTGCATGGTGCAGGAGAACTCCAAGGAGCGGGCGATGGCGGAGCAAATCCGTCAGCTTTCCGCCGCACTGGGGCGGACGGAGCAGCAGGATGCCATCCGGTTTGACAAGGACTTGTCGACGCTACCTCGGTGACCTGTAGTTCGCAAGTTCCCACCAGAATAGCGCCGCTGGTACGGTTAACAGCGCTAGAACGGCTAAAACTAGTATTCCCGCCAGTTGCCAGGGAGTAAGGTACGCAACGATCCTTGCTCGCAGAGGCATTAGCTGACGCGGCGCTGGTTCAGGGACGGCTGGTGGGGGTGCTGGCGCAGGTTCTTTGGGAAGAAACATTTCCGCCAACAGGACCCGATCCGCGCACTCCTGGCAATCTACCAAATGGGCCTGGAATGTAACGCGATCCCCTTCGTCCAATTCCTTGCGTAAGTATTGGCCGGCGATGTCGTTACGGTCGATGTAACTGTGGTCCATGTTCGGGTTCGAGGACAGTCAGCCCCGATTATGCCACTTTTGCCTATTCCTGGGAACACAAGGCTTAGTGCCGTGGTGTTTAACCGGCAGTGGGACGGGAACAAGGTGCCGCTAAGTAATTGATTATGTTTGGGCTATCTCCGCACAACGGGAAGAATGACTACTCGATTGTCGCGAACATCGGATCGAGAAGAAGGGGCGTCGCGCCCGGGGTCGAGTGTAAGTCTTAGTCTTCCTTTCCTGATGATCCGGTCGAGAATCATGGCCATCACCACGAGGAGGAAAGCAATTAGTTCGTCTCTCAGCACCTGAAGATTTTAATTGAAGTGCGCAGGGTTTTCAACGGGCGGGTAGTACTATAGCGGTACAAAACTACACGGGATTCTTACTTCGGGGACTTCATAATATTAGCATCTAATCATCGACGCTTTCAGCAACCCTTTTCCAGCGCGCCTGCTCGGCGTTGAAATCACTAGGGTGACCGGGTGGCGTAGCCTCCCAGGGGGAGTCCGCAACCTTTGGAAACTCGCCTAGCTCAACACAGTTAGGCATAGAGATTCACGCTGCTGCCCTAGTGATGGAGGTACGTGGCTCGGCGTTTCCAAAACCAGTGGAAATTCTGAGGGCGTCTGCGAAGGCCTATCGAATGAAGAATTGATACAGCGCAACCGCCGCACCAAGGACGCCGCCCCCGTAGACCCACCAATTGAACATGTAGGGGCGCGGTGGCTTCGGCTGGGGTCGCATGGCCTCAATGTTACAACAAGCTGCTCACTATAATCGGATGTAGCTTGAAAAGGGCGGGTTTTCATGCTCAAAGTAGCCCACTACCGCTACCGGGGTAGTGTCTCATGCGCCGCTTCACCCGGCTCACGAACGCCTTCAGTAGGAAGCTGGAGAATCACATCGCCGCGATTGCCCTGCACTACAACTTCGTTCGGATTCAGCAGACGTTGCGCATTACCCCCGCAATGGCCGCTGGCGTGGCTACTGGCCCATGGGAAGTATCGGACATCGTAGTGTTGCTTGAGGCAGCAAAGAACGCTCACGAACCGGTTCGCAGGGCCGGAGAGGCCGAACGGAGAACTCAGAAACTGTCGGGGAAGGGGCCGGCCTTAGGTTTTTAACCCCTAATAGCTAAAACATTTGGTTAATGAAATGTTTGCTGCTAATATCTACTTAAGTTTTGCTCCTACCTCCCTGGAGCGGGAAGACGTTCAAAATCGAAGAACGAGGCACGAAGTTGCTTCTTTGGCAACTTTCTGTCTAGACTTGGAGGTTCGTTCCTTGATTAACATTGACCAACTCTGCCGCAAACCAGTACAGCGACAAGAAGCCTGCCTCCCCATCGTACCCGTCTGTCTTCAAAGCGCATAAGGAGCCTATCTTAGATGAGTACTGTCACGGGTGCTGGGCCATTCGTCCACCAAATGCCTACTGATCAAGCCAAGGAGAAATTAATCGTTGCCCTCGATCTAGAGAGCGTAGATTACGCCAGGAGGATCGTAAAGGAACTGGATGGCGTAGTTGATTTCTTTAAGATTGGGTTGGTCTTGCAGCTCGCTCCTGGATGCCAAGCTTTCATAGAAGAACTTATAAAACAGGGTAAGCGGGTCTTCCTGGACTATAAGTTCCACGATATCCCAGAAACGGTGCGACTTGCTGTCGAAAGAGCATCTGATCTCGGCGTCAGTTTTCTAACCATTCACGGGTCCAGTAAGGTTATGAAGGCTGCGGTTGCGGGACGCAAGAATCCCAAACTCAAACTCTTCACTGTTACGGTTCTAACGAGCATGGATAGTGACGATATTGCCGAGATGGGCTACTCAGATCACACGGTCGCACAACTAGTAATGTTCCGCGCTCAAAAGGCTATGGACGTGGGGTGCGATGGCGTCATATCCTCAGCTAAAGAGGCAGCGGAAATAAAGGCCAAGTTCAAGAATCTCCTGGTGATTACTCCGGGCATTCGCCCCGATGGTTCTCCAGAAGACGACCAAAAACGGAGAATGACGCCTGCTCAAGCAATCCAAGCCGGTGCTGATTATTTGGTCCTTGGTCGGCCAATCACCCAATCCGAGCTTCATCCTGGAAATCCGAGGCGCGCCGCCGAGGTAATCCTAGAAGAAATGCAAATGGCATTGGATACCGCCAATAATAAATAATTCTGCACATGTAATACGACGGGGTTATGTGGCCCGTCAGGCTGACGCCCGCTGCGGTCTACCCCGAGACGCAACGGGCGTTTCTGTTCGCCCAGACGCTCGCGGGCGCAGTGGCTATATAATTAAAGAGCCGTGAAAGGGTTGGTTTTCTAGCCGATGCTCAAACCGACCCACTACCGCTACCGGGATCTAGCCGGACGACTCGCTAACCGCGTACAGTTAACGTCGGACGGCTTGGCAGTGTACGTACAGGCCGTAGAAGCGGCTTTTGGCGCTGATATCGACTATGCCCAGTTGGTTAAACGCTACGGCGAGACCGCCGAAGCCGAGAAGCGCTACGGTCCCGCTGAGTGCGTCGGCTGCGACAAGAAGCCTGTTCGTGGCAATCCCGATCCGAAGCACATCAGCACGTCGTATGTGGAACGTCAGAACCTTACCATGCGGATGAATATGCGCCGCTTCACCCGCCTTACCAATGCCTTCAGTAAAAAGCTGGAGAACCACATTGCGGCCATCGCGCTTCACTTCATGTACGTTAACTTCGTGCGGATTCACCACCTCGGCGGCCACCTGAAAACCGGCCATACGTGGCCACTTCAAAACCGGCCAAC
>JBDTSJ010000038.1:0-137870 GCA_039931205.1 Acidobacteriota bacterium | reverse complement strand
CTCATGCCGTCCAAACGTGCGTTGAAGGTGTTGGCCGGCGTGCCGTTGATCACCAGCGTGGTGACAGCGGCAGGGGCGCCGGAGGCAATGTTGGAACCACCGGCGTAGCGCAATCCGGGGACCAAGCGCGCCGACGAGAACGGATCGCGGAACCCGGAGTTGGTTCCACCGACCGTTAGTAGCGGCAGGTTATTGAGCTGCGCTAAGGTGACGTTCTGCGACACTTCGCTGGATTCCGTCTTGAGCAGCGAGGCCTCCGCCGTCACCGTGACGGATTCGGTGGTTTGGCCGACCTGCAGCGAGACGTCCTCGCGCATGTTCTGGCCCGCGGCAAGATGAAACTTCGTGTGCGAGTATGTCTTAAAGCCGGGCGCGCTAATCGTCAGATCATAGTCGCCGATCGACAACTGCTGGACCGAGTAGTTGCCGGTGTCCGAGCTGCTGGACTTGTAGATTTGTCCGTTTTCCAGGTTGTGGAGTTCGACCGGGGCATTCGCGAGGACAGCTCCGGTGGCGTCAGTGATTGTGCCGGTAACGGTCGCTAAGCTGGACTGGCCTTGAATCAGGCCGACCGTTGCGAGCGTCAGTACGAGGGTGAAGATTAGTTGGTTTCTTTTTGACATGAAAAAATTTCCCGCTTGGCGTCTGTGCCAAGGCTTTTGACAGGTTAGCTGATCCTTTCGGCATACGCAAGACTATTTTGCATGCAAGCAGTGAATTGCATGCAAGAGAGGCGAAAAAGCCGATTTATGCGAGCCGGAGAGCGGATTTTGACCTAAACTGTATACAATTTATCATTATATATGGCACTTCGTATATGGCCCATTGTATATGGCGCATCTCATGAACCTCCGCGCCCACTAGACCCGGTTGGGCGGGAGGCGTTTGGGCCGCACATTGAACCCCAGCTTCCAGCGCCGGCCGTCGCGGGCCACAAACCAAAGCTCCAGCATGCCGGTTTCCGTCACCAGGCTCTCCAGGGTAACTTGGACGCTTTCATTCACTTCGCTGGGCAGGAGGGCCTCGATTGGCGAAAGCTCTTCTATGCTGGCGTCGATGTCTTCGATCAGCGAACCCGGAAGATCCTGTGTCCGCTCGCTGGACTGGAAAAATCGGAACTGCGCCCGTTTGCCTACATTAAGGACGAATTTCCGATCGGCGATCTGGTGTCCCGTGCCCTCTTCCATTCCGAATGGAACCACGGTAAGAGCCTTGAACGGGGGACGCCGCCCAGGCACGGCGGGCGCCGAGGCTTCGATCCCTATGTAATAGGTGTGGGGCACTCCGCCACGCACCCGAACTCCTTCGCCTTGTCTAACACGGCCGTAGTAAGCGGCTCCATAGGCCACTGACCTCATCAGGTCGCCACTCACCAGGGGTGTTACGGGCCGGGGGAGCCATTGATTGAGGATTTCGATGGTTCTGTCGCGCACGAAGGGAGCGAGGAAAACTCCGCCATTAAATAAGATGTGTGTGGGAGCGGCCGACTGACGGTGGAGAAAATGCGCGAGGTGGCGGGTGATGGCTGGGTCGGACGCGTAGGGAAGACCGAATTCCGAGAGCGCTCCGCCTTGTTCCTCCGGCTCATCGTCGAATCGAACCGAGGGCAGGAAGCCGTCTGTCAGAATGCGCACAATATCCGCCCGCAGCAGCTTCGACTTCACGGATTTTCCCACAACACTGGAGCCCCGGCCAAGAATGGTGATGGGCAGTTGACTGTCTGGGTTAGCGTCCGCCAGCAAGCGCTCTTTTGCGGAACGGCACTGCTGGTAGAGAGCGTGCAGCTGTGTCGCGTCCAATTTTGGCGGGCGCTCGGCGATCTTTGGCAGGCTCTCGGCAACATGATGGGCGAGCGCCGCATCCATATTGTCTCCGCCTAACAGAATGTGATCGCCCACGGCAATACGACGCAGGGCGATCTGGCCCGCGTCCTCTTCGACCGAGATCAGCGCAAAATCGGTAGTGCCGCCGCCGATGTCGACCACCAGGATCAAGTCGCCCACCGACACCTGCTGCCGCCAATCGGGGTTTTGCGCGATCCAGGCATAGAAGGCGGCTTGCGGCTCCTCCAGCAGGACGACGTTCTCATAGCCTGCATTCTTTGCCGCACTCAGCGTTAAGTCCCGAGCCACCGGATCGAAGGAAGCCGGCACGGTGACCAGCACCTGGTGGGTATTAAAGGGAGTTTCGGGCTTCTGTTGATTCCACGCTTCCCGCAGATAGCGAAGATACTGCGACGAAGCCTCTACCGGCGATACCTTTCTGAGGCCCTCCGGGGATGCAACCGGAAGAATGCCCGCATTGCGATCCACCCCCGCGTAGGACAGCCAGGATTTTGCGGAAGATACGAGCAGTCCCGGATTGTCCAGCCCTTTTCGCTGCGCCAGTACTCCCACCAGAGGAGGATCCTCCAGGAACAGGAACGACGGCAACAAAGGTTCTTCCCGAATCTCGCCCGGCTGTACCGGTTGCGGAATTGCAAACGGCTGGACAGTATCGCCTTCCGAGTAGGCCAGCGCGCAGTTGGTGGTGCCCAGATCTATGCCGATGACGGGGCGAAGCTCAGGAGGGTTGCTCAAAACTTCATGTTCGCACCGTTACGCTTCCGCGGCTATCTCTTCCTCAAACATTTTCTCATCATGCTTTTGGATGGCCTTGGCGGATTTCCCCGAGCCTTCGCCGCTCTGGCCCAAATAGTCCTTAACGTCGCTGTCCCGTTTGCAGCCCTGGATCAAATTCAAGAGCGGCTTGCTGCTGATGAGCGCTGCTGCGATGCCGAAAAGTGCACCTAACACAAGGAAGCCGACCTGTTGCTGATTATTATTCGTGGAGTTTTTCACTGGGATCATCCTCTCTTCTTCGAGTCCAAGCTCGCTAACTGGAGAGCAACTGAAAGGCCAAGTCACCCAGTGGTTATCGCAAGCAGGCGCGTGCCCTGACTTGGGACCGTATGACCATGGAATGTCACGTGACCAGATGGCGTCGCGTATTCGAGCCGGGCACATTCTCCCCAAATCGCGAGTAAAACCGTGCCGTTCGCATAACTTGCGCATCTTCGCCCTACATTCACTCTGTGGCCCATAAATTGCCCCTTCGATCCTGGCGAACCAGCTTGGCGCACCAGCAAAGAGCCGGAGCGGTCAAGGAGAAGGCATGAGTCTCGGACGAATTCTGACAGCGATATACACCGTGGCGTTGTTTGGCGCGTTGAACGCGAACGGAGCGGCCAACCCCCGCTGGGTGGCGGTGAACTCGGTGACCAACCGGATCTACGTTGCCAATTCCGGCAGCAACGATGTGATGGTAATCGACGGAGCCACCAACGCCACCACTTCGGTGAGCGTAGGAATCGGACCCGTTGCGGCGGCTGTGAATCCCGTCACCAACAAGATCTACGCGATCAATCATCTGGGCGCCTATTCGATGGTGATCGACGGAGCCAACAACGCCACCACACCGATAACCGCGTTGAGCTTGCCGAGTTCGGTGGCGGTAAACTCGGTGACCAACAAGATTTACGTAGCCAATTCGGGCAGCGACAATGTGACGGTGATTGACGGAGCCACTCGCGCCACCTTCACCGTATCCGCCGGCAACAATCCGAACTCGATCGCGGTGAACACGGTTACCAACAAGATCTATGTAGCCAACTCCGAGAGCGACAACGTGACGGTGATCGACGGGGTCACAAATTCCAGCACGACCATCAGTGCGGGGGCCCAGCCGTATTGGGTCGCCGTAAACTCCGCGACCAATAAGATCTACGTAGCCAATCTTTACGATTCCACGGTGACGGTCATCGATGGGTTCAACAATTCCACCACCACGGTGCCTGTGGGGTTGTACCCCCGATGGATCGCGGTCAACCAGGTGACCAACCGGATCTATGTGGCGAATTACGGCAGCGGCAACGTAACGATGATCGACGGGATCACGGGCTCGACTACGAACGTCTTCGCGGGAGAACAGCCTACGTCGGTCGCCGTGAACGCGGCCACCAATAGGATCTACGTAGCCAACTATGGCAGCAACAACGTCACGGTGATCGACGGAAATACCAACGCGACCACTCTTGTGTCCGCGGGAAGCAGCCCCATTGCGGTGGACGTGAACCCGGTGACAAACAGGATTTACGTAGCCAACTTGCTCAGCGACGACATAACGGTCATCAATGGCGCCACCAACGCAAGTGTCCGAGTGGATGCTGCCTTACCCGCGCCGTCCTCGAATCTTACGGGAACGTGGGCGCTGACGGCGGATTCCTCCGCCGCCAATCTGAAGTTCGCAGCCACCGTCTATATCGGGCAGAACGGAAATAACCTGTCCGGTCAGTTTGCTTTCAGCGGTCCCGTGACGACCTTCGCGCCCTTCTCCGGCACTCTTTTCAATACCGGCGTCAATATGACGGTGCGCTACGCGAACGGAACTTCGGCGAACTTCGTGGGTACGTTGGCGGCCAACGGAAGCTCGGCGGTGGGCACGTCGTCCAATGAAAGTGGAGAGGTGGGCGAGTGGAGCGCCAGCCGCGTGGCAGGCGCCCCGGATATCGCAGGCGTCAGCAATGCAGCCAGCAATGTGGCTGGACCCATTGCGCCCGGCGAGATCATCTCTATCTACAGCACCCTGAACAGTCCTATCGGCCCGGCCACGGCAGTGGGGCTACAACTGGATGCGGCAGGAAAAGTCGCGACCACGCTGGGCGGGGCCCGCGTACTATTTCTGCCATCGGGAGTCTATGCCCCGCTCACGTACGTGAGTGCGGGACAAATCAACGCGGTGGTTCCCTACGAAACGGGAGGGCTTGCGAATTCGCAAATGCAGGTGATCTATCTTGGACAACCGTCCAAGGTGTTTGCCTTCCAGGGAACGGCCGTGGCGCCTGGCATCTTCACCGCCAACGGCAGCGGCACGGGTCCGGGAGCCATCTTGAACCATGACGGCAAGACGGCCAATAGCGCCAGCAACCCCGAGCCGAAAGGTGGCGTCGTGGTGCTCTTCTTAACCGGCGAAGGACAAACCGGCCCGGCCGGAATATCGGGCAAGGTAACAGTGGTGGCGCCCGTGGCTCCTCTGACGCCGAAGCCTCTGTTGCCGATCATAGTGAAAATCAGCGGCCAAGCCGTTCCCGTGCTCTTTTACGGAGAAGCTCCGGGCTTGGTTTCAGGCGTGCTGCAGGTCAACATTCAAATTCCATCTACTTCACTCCCCGGCAAATTGCCGCTGGAAGTTTCCGTGGGCGGGATCAACGCGCAAAGCGGCGTAACCGTCTCGGTGCAGTAGTCAGCGGTGTAGCGTGGCGTAGGATTTGCGAAGTATGGGGTAGGGATTGATCGGCGTCCCACCCCAATACTGCTTGTTCGGCGCGATGAGTGTGATTCCGAAATGCAGATGGGGACTGTCGGGGGGCGCGTTCCCGGTGGTGCCAACGTAACCGATGAGCTCGCCTTTGCGTACGTGGGCTCCATTCTTGAGACCCGCCGCGTACCGCTCCAGATGCGCGTAGTAATAGCAGTAGGTTTCCGACGCGTCGAACTGGTAGATCGTGATGCCACCGGCTTTGCTCAGGAACAGCATCCGGATGGTTCCGTCCTCGACAGCCAAGACCGGTGTTCCGCGCGCGGCTATGATATCGGTAGCGTCGTGGCGGCGTTCGCCGGAGCGGCCCTGGTCGAAGGTGTCCCGAACGTCCGTCATGCGCATGTTCTTGACCGGCATCTCTAACGTGCGTTGTTCCAGCGGTTGGAAAGCGGTATCGCCCCACACCGCCGCGGCGAATAACATCGCAGTGGATAGAATCCGGCGCGGCACCTACTCGACCAGACTCACGGGCGTTCCCGCTTTTACAAGTCCCGCTAGTTCCAGCGCGTCCCAGTTGGTGAGCCGGATACATCCGTGGGACTGGGCGTAACCGATCGCAGAAGGCGACGGAGTGCCGTGGATGCCGTAGTGTTCCTTGGATATGTCGATCCACACGACCCCAACGGGATTGCGCGGACCCGGAGCAATCGTCTCCTTGGTCTGCTCCGGCTTCGCATCCCAGAAGAGGTCAGGGTTGTAATGGAAGGGCGGATTCTTGGCGACGCCGGTAACCTTCCATTCCCCCAGCGGCAGAGGATCATGCTCACTGCCGCTGGTGCTGGGGTATTGCGCCAAAACGTTACCCATTTCATCCAACGCCTTAACGGTCTTGCCGGCCTTGGACACCACCACTTTGGCGGCCGGCGTGGTCAGCGTCTGGCGGACATTCGGGACCATTAGTTTCTCACCGGCGCGCTTGAACGTCTTCCCAGGATTCAACTGGCGCAGTAATGCCGGCGCGATATGGAATTTTTCAGCCAGCGCTTCCAGCGGTGACGCGTAGCCTAAGTGTGTGAGTTTAGCCTTCGCCACCATGTCCGCGGGGACCTGAACAAAAGGTCCCTTCAGATCCGCCGCGCTGATTGTGTAGGGAACCAGAACCGGCTCCTGGTCGGCGTTCAACGCCTGCCAAACGGGTTGATCGATCCCCGTTCCCTGAAG
Source organism: Acidobacteriota bacterium (assembly GCA_039931205.1). GTDB lineage: Bacteria > Acidobacteriota > Terriglobia > Bryobacterales > Bryobacteraceae > Palsa-187. The sequence continues at coordinate 131,351 of JBDTSJ010000038.1, read as the reverse complement.
CTGGTATTTCATGCGAAACCCGGCCAGGGAGGTTTCCGTGTTGCTCCCTAGGGTGCCGTCGATTTCGCCGACCGAAAAATTGGCCCGATCCAACAGGATTTGTGCCCGCAGCGACGCGGACCCAATCGCCTTACCCGTGAGGTCCGGATGGGTCTCCGCGTTGTTGACCAGCGCCGGATCCCAAACAGGCGCAGCCTTCCCGCTGGGGCTTCGTGCGGGAACTCTTTTGGCGGCTGGCGCCTTTGCCTGTGCATTGGCGAATGTTGCAAAAGAACTAACTAGAGCGATAAAAACTGCCGCGCGACGTATCATGCTAATGAGTAGACCCTCTGGAGCACCGTCCCGTTACGAACCCTATTGTTTGGCGTACACCGCGGTTACCGTGACGGGGCGATCCTCTGACGTCATGTCGGTAACGCTAATCGTCATCGTTTTCCCATCCGCGGCCAAAGCGCGGCGTTCCTTCGCCAGTTCCTTGGTTCCATGGCGTAGGCTAGCTTCCGCCGTGAGGTTGTCGACCCGCTTGAGCTGAATTGTGTCGAGAAGATCGGAACCCTTTACCGGGTGTTCGCTTCCGTCCACCATCCAGGGGAAATTCATCGTTTGGACGGTTCCATCGCTCGCCGTGGTCACCACCGTGGCCATAATCCCGCTGGGTGTTTTTGAGTATGTCCGGGTCTCACTTTGCGGCCCCGGCCCAGGCTGGAAAGAGGACTTTTCTCTAACCAGGTTCCAGGTCCCAATCATGGCAGTTTCTGCCTCCACGGGCTGCAAGTGAATTATCGGCTTGGGCTTCGCGGCAGAGGCCTTCGCTTTCGCTGTTGTTTTCTTGGGCGGAACTACCTTGGGAGCCGGAACAGCCTTCCGCGGGAGCTTTTTACCTTCAGGCGCGTTCTGGACACGGGGGTCCTCATGCGGGTCCGCTGAAGCCGGGGGCGGCGCTTGGCCGTAAGTTACTGCAGCCAAAATAGCTAACGCCACGATTCGGGCGGCGAAGACGGGAAAAGCGCGAAGGGGAAACATGCCTTCCCTAGAGCAATCACCTGGCCGTTACCCGACTCGGTAAACACCTACATGCGGAGAGGGTTGGGCAGCGGATCGGGATCGCCGAACGGCCCCACATCGGGGCCCGGCTCGTCCGGATTAGGCTCCGGCAGCGGAGGAAATGGATCCTGAGGATCCGGGTCGTTGGGCGGTAGTCTAGGATCCAACTTTAGTTCAGCGGGCTTTAGTTCAGCGGGCTTTAGTTCAGCGGGCTTTAGTTCAAAGGGTCGCAGCACAAACGCCTCCTTCACTGGCTCTCCTAGGAGTCGGTTCTTGCCCTGAGCGTTTCAAATCTATTCCAGCGTACTCTAGGGAAGAAGAGGAGTTTATCGATGAACCCCATCACCCGCCGAGACGCCGTCGCCGCCACGCTCGGGGGCGCCATTGTCCTCACCAACTGCGGCAAACCCCAAACAGCGGAAAACGGAAAAATGCCTACCGACGCGCAAGACACTCACTCCTTCTCACAGCCCGAAAAGATTCGTGTGCGCAAGCTCGCGCTGGACCTGGCTGTCTCCTTCGACGACAAAACATTGGCCGGCACGGCTGTCCTGCAATTCGACGCCGCCACTGGTAAAGACGCGCTGGTGCTGGACACCCGCGACCTCGACATCAGCAAGATTGAAACCTCAGCGGATGGCTCGACGTTCAGCGAAGCCAAGTGGTCCGTCGGGCAGCGGGACGCGATCCTCGGCGCTGCCTTGACCGTGACGATTCCAGCCTCGACGCAGTTCGTTCGCATTGCCTACAAGTCGCAGCCCGCGGCCAGCGGGTTACAGTGGCTGACTCCCGCGCAAACGGCCGGCAAGAAGCATCCCTTTCTGTTTAGCCAGAACGAATCGATTCACGCCCGCAGTTGGATTCCGATACAGGATTCACCCGGAGTGCGCATCGCCTACACCGCCCGCATTCGTGCACCAAAAGGTCTGCTGGTGCTGATGAGTGCGGAACACAAGGGCGCAAGCGCTACTGCAAAAGAGGGCGTGTTCGATTTCGCGATGGACACCCCCATACCCGCGTATCTGATCGCGTTGGCCGTAGGTGACCTACAATTCGCGGAAGTCGGCCCGCGTACCGGCGTGTATGCCGAGCCTCCTCTGCTAGCCAAATCCGCGCGCGAATTTGAAGATATGGAGAAAATGGTCACCGCGGCGGAGAGCCTCTACGGGCTCCCCTTCGGCGGCATGGAGAATCCGCGCCTGACGTTTGCAACCCCGACGATCCTTGCGGGCGACAAAAGCTTAGTCGGCTTGGTATCGCACGAGTTGGCGCATTCCTGGTCCGGCAACCTGGTCACCAACGCCACCTGGAGCGATTTCTGGCTCAACGAAGGCTTTACCACCTATATTGAAAACCGCATTCAAGAGGCGGTCTACGGGCGCGATCAAGCTGTGATGGAACAAGTGCTGGCACGACGCGGCCTGGATAAGGAATTGAGCGAAACCCCCAAGCCGGATCAGATGCTGCACATCGATCTGAAAGGCCGCGATCCCGACGAAGGCACCACCGGCATTCCCTATAACAAGGGCGCGCTGATGCTACATCAGATGGAACAAGTCTTCGGACGCGAGACGTTCGATGCCTACCTGAAGGCCTACTTCGATCACTTCGCGTTCCAGAGCATCACCACGTCCACCATGCTGGACTACCTGTTTCGCGAGTTACTCGAGAAGCACCCTGAGCAGGCCAAACAAATCCCTGTCCAGGACTGGGTTTACGAGCCAGGTCTTCCGGTCAGCGCCCCCAAGGCGGCGTCCCCTCGCCTGGAAGCAGTCTCGAAGGCCGCCGCCGCATTCGCCGCAGGCTCCACCCCCGCCAGCTCCATCGATACCAAGCAGTGGTCCACGCAGGAATGGCTCGAATTCCTGCAAGCTCTGCCGCCGCTCAAAGCCGCGCAAATGGCCGAGCTCGACAAAGCCTACCGCCTGACGCAATCCGGCAACAGCGAAGTTCTCGATCAGTGGCTGAAGATGGCGATTCCCGCGGACTATGCGGCGGTGAATCCAAGGCTGGAGGCGTTTCTGCTGGAAGTGGGCCGCCAAAAGTTCATCCGCCCGTTATACACAGAGCTGATGAAGACACCCGCCGGGCAGAAGCGCGCGAAAGCAATCTATGCAAAGGCCCGCCCCGGGTACCACCCCATCGCCCAGACGTCAGTAGACAAAATCGTCAAGTCCGCCAACTGAGTTGGGCAGGATTGCAGGCCGCCTTACCGGGGAGTCATCTGCTGCTGACAAACCGGCGCGAGCTCGCTGATCAAGCGCTGTTGCCTGCGCCGCCGTTCATCCACAGAGCACTCTTCGTAACGATACCCGGAAGGCGCCAGATCTTCGGTAGCGATGCCGCCACCCGTAACATGGGCAAATAAGCTGGCCTGGATGTTATCCGTCTCGCCGACATACAGCCAGTGGCGCGGATTGGAAATACCGTAGACTCCCGACACGGCCGGAGCGTTCCGGCGGATGGAATCAAAACTGAAAACTTGCGGCAGGCAGCGTTCAAAAGCCATCGCATTCCCTTTCCCGCGCCGAATCCGGCTGGCGGTACATCAGGATATGCTCGGTTCTTCGCCTGTCTTTTTGGTGGGCTTAAAGTACGCTCTACGCTTTGCCAGCGAGATACGCTTTTCGGTGTCCCTCTGGGTGGCGTAATCCGCCATATTGGCTTCCGCGAATATCAGGCTGAAGATGCCTTCCTCACGCGGAGTCTCTTCCAGGAAACGCCGGCACAGCAACGGCAGTTCCTGGGTTGGTATTCCATACTTGCGCGCCTGCGTCAAATCGACGCCAACCAGGAATTCCAACCGTTCCTTGGCCGCGGCAAGGACGCCCGTAAAATGGAACCGCCGAATATCCCGGTTTTGATCAAAGCGCGTTAGTACGTAATTCAAACGCGGTCCTCTTCCATTTCCATGTAGTCATGAATGATGGGCCCGTCCAGTACCACCAACTCCTCTTCAACCTCTGGAGTCTCGTCCTTCTTTTGCAAACGCCGGGCCAGCTTGTCACGCTGCTTTTCCTTGCGCTTTTCTTCTTTTTGCTTCTTCTGGAATGAAGTAGGTCCCCTATTCGCCATCAATATCCCCTCTCGGCCGGCACGTGGCTGGCATTAATCGTAGTGAAAAGCGGGCCGGACCGCAGCGGAACCAAATGCGAATGTGTGGATGAATATAAATCTGGAAAACCGGCTGGCCTCTCCGCATTAGTGGAAAGAGTAGTCCCAGGTGGTTTGTGCGGCGGCTCTCGCTACGAATGCATCCTAATCTTACCGCGAACGGCCTAAAACCACAAGTCGCCGCGCCCTGAACACCTGTGGAATACGCGCTACAGACCACCTGCGGTACCTTGGAAAATATGGCGTCCGCTGCCAACCCTTTTTCCGATCCGCTGAGGTTTGAGCGGCGCGTTCCTGAATGCACCATCGTGATCTTCGGCGCAAACGGCGACCTCACTAAGCGAAAGCTGCTGCCTGCGCTCTACCGGCTGGCGCACGACCGCCGTCTGCCCGAGACATTTTCCATCATCGGCAATTCGCGCACCGCGATGACCGACGAGGCCTTTCGCGAAAAAATGCGCGAAGCCGTGGTCGAATTCAGCGAAGACACCGAGTTCGACGCCGCCCTGTGGGAGCGTTTCGGCAAGAACCTTTACTACATCGCCGGAGACATGACGGATCCTGGCTTATACGACGCGCTGGCCGAGAAGGCCGCCGCCACCAAACAGAAAAACCTGTTGTTCTACCTATCCACGCAACCCAGCTACTACGAAATCGTAGTCGACGGCCTGGCACACGCCAAGCTCAATCTCAGCACCGACGGCTGGCGCCGCATCATCGTCGAGAAACCCTTCGGCCACGACCTGGCCAGCGCCCACAAACTAAACACCCATCTGCAACAGGTATTTCCCGAACGCGAAACCTACCGCATCGATCATTACCTGGGCAAGGAAACCGTCCAGAATATCTTCGGCTTCCGTTTTGGCAACGGTATCTTTGAGCCTCTGTGGAATCGCCGTTACATTAACCAGATTCAGATCACGGCCGCCGAATCCATCGGCGTCGAAGGGCGGGGCGCGTATTACCAGGAAGCCGGCGCGCTGCGCGACATGATCCAGAATCACCTGCTGCAAGTGATGGCGACCATCGCCATGGAGCCTTCCGCGGTCTTTGAATCCGACGCCGTCCGCGATGAGCGTGCTAAGCTGCTGCGATCCATCCGCATCATGAAGCCCTCGGATGTCCCGCGCTTCGCCGTCGCCGGGCAGTATAAAGGCTTCCGCGAGGAAGAAGGCGTCAACCCTCTGGCGCAGACCGATACCTACGCGGCGGCGACGTTCTATGTCGACAACTGGCGCTGGGCCGGCGTCCCGTTTTTCATCCGTAGCGGCAAGAAGCTGCCCAAACGAGTCACCGATATCGCCATCCAATTCAAGGCTGCGCCCCTGGCGTTGTTCGGCGACGGCTCCGGCGAACCCAACACGCGCCCCAACCTGCTCATCCTGCGCATTCAACCGGAAGAGGGCATCTCCCTGCGCTTCCTGTCGAAGGAACCTGGCGAAGGCATGAGCCTGCGGCCCGTTTCGATGGACTTCAATTACGGCACGAGCTTCGGCGAACGCTCGCCGTCGGCGTACGAAACCCTGCTGCTGGACGCGATGCAGGGTGACGCGACGCTCTACACTCGCCAGGACATGGTGGAAGCCAGTTGGCGCGTCATCCAGCCGATTCTCGAAGACTGGGGCAATCGCAAGTTCCCGTTTCCCAACTATGAACCCGGCTCCTGGGGTCCCGCGGAAGCGGACGCCATGCTGGGACGCCTGGGCCTAAGATGGCGCAGTAGCTAAAGGGAATCGAATGTCGACCGCAACCCTCAGCCCCGAACGCGTCCTCCGCGACCTGCAAACCCAGTGGGAGACCCTGGCCCACGAAGAGGCCAAGTCCGGCGGAGTCCTACGCGCCTGCTCGATGACGCTGGTGATCGCCGCCCGCAATGTCGACGACGCCCTGGATGCCCGCCAGATCGCCGGCCTGCTCATGCGCGTCCATCCCAGCCGCGCCATCGTCGTGCATTCCGGCAAGGGCGACTTTGACGCCCGCGTCTTCGCGGAATGCTGGAAGCCCCTGGGGCGAGCGCAACAGATCTGCTCGGAAGGTATCGAGATCATCGCGGGTCAAGGCGGCTACGCCGAGGTCGCGCGATTCCTGGTTCCCTTGCGCGTGCCGGACCTGCCCGTGGTGTTGTGGTGCCGAGGCTCCGGCCCCACGGAATCCACTGGCTATCATCATCTCTATCCCCTCGCGGATAAAGTCATCTTCGATACCAACAACGTGACTGACGCCGACGAATCCATGCGCCGCCTCCGCCGCCTGCACGCCTACGGAATGCGCGTGGCGGACCTCCACTGGACACGCTTGGGCGGATGGCGCGAAGTCGTCGCGCACTTGTTCGACAACGGCTTTCGAGCCGATGAAGTCCGCTCCGCCCGCATCACCTATGGCGGCGACTCCACCTCCACCTGCGGCCGCTATATGGAAGCCTGGGTGCGTTCCAGCCTGCCTTTGGCCCGCGTGAATATGGAACCGGCCTACGGTGCTGGCGGCCTCGAGTCGCTCACCATGTCAACCCCGCAAGGCGACCTCACCGTCGCGCGCGCGGAGAACCATAGCCTGACGATCAAAGGCCGCGGACTGGACTATCGAAGCGGTCTGCCATCCACGTCGGAACCGACCTTAATGCGCGAGGAGCTCAGTATTCTGGGCGCCGACAACGTCTATGAACGCGTGCTCAACGCATGAGCTTTGATCCTATGAACTTAGTCCAGCGTTATCCGGATGCAAAATCCGCGGCCGAATCCTGTGGCGCTAGAATCCTCGCCCTGCTGAATGCCGCGATCGTCGAACGGGGCATCGCTTCTGTGGCTATATCGGGAGGCGCCTCCCCCAGGATCATGTTCGAGTTTTTCGCCCGCAGCCCCTTCGAATGGAATAAAGTCCATGTCTTTTGGGTGGACGAGCGCTGCGTCCCCCGCACCGACCCGCAGAGCAATTTTAAGCTCGCCAACGACGCCTGGCTGCGCCCGGCCAGGGTCCCGGCGGATAATATTCACCGCGTCCATACGGAGCTAGGTCACGCAATCGCGGCCAGCCGCTATGCGGAGGAAATTCGCCCGTTCCTGCCGCTCGACGTGATCCATCGCGGGATGGGAGCCGATGGGCACACCGCCAGCCTGTTTCCCGGCGATCCCTCGATTCACGATCGGACCGGCCTTACCGCCGTGGCTCACCAGTCCACACCACGCATCACGCTGCTGCCGGCCGTCCTCGAATCGGCCACCAACACCGTGATCCTGGCCACTGGCGCCGATAAAGCCGAGCCTCTGCACGCCGTCCTCCAGGGCCGCTACAATCCCCTGAAGTATCCCGCCCAAATCGCCTCGCGCGATCCGGCCAAAGCTACCTGGTTTATCGACGAAGCCGCTGCAGCCAAGCTCTAAACGTATGTTTACCCGGCGCGCATTCCTGCCCTTATTGGCCGCTGCGCCCGCGTTCGCCCAAAGTCCCTTAGACGCCGGCCCGCTGGAAGCTGGACCCCTGGAAGCCAGCCCTTTGGAAGCAGGCTGGATCACGCGTGTCATCCTGGGCGGCGACGTCATGCTTTCCCGCAACGTAGCCGCGCGAGCGCGCGCCGCCAAAGACCCTGCCTCCCCCTTCCGCGATATCGCGCCCGTCTTCGCCGACGCCGACATTGCATTCGCGAACCTGGAATCCCCCTTCTCCGATCAAGGTCCCGTGATGCAGCGCGGCATGATCTTCAAAACCGAGCCTGAGATGATCGCCGGCTTGCAGCTCGCCGGCATCGACGTGGTCTCCACCGCCAACAACCACGCGCGCGATCGCGGCAGTTACGGATTGGAATTCACGCTGGATCTGCTCGCCAGGAACAACATCGCAGCTGCGGGAACAGGCAAAACAGCAGAGGCTGCCCACGCCGGAGCCGTGCTGGAACGCAACGGCATTCGCTTCGGATTTCTAGCCTACACCTACGACGCCAACAACGGGAATCACAAGGACACTGACCCCCGCGTGGCAATCCTCGATACCGAAGAAATGGTGCGCGACGTCGCGTCCATCAAGACCCGAGCCGATGTCGTCATCGTCTCCATGCACGCCGGTATTGAATACCAACCCAATCCCAGCCCCGCGCAAGCCGAATTCGCGCACGCCGCGATCAACGCTGGGGCGCAGGTGGTGGTGGGCCATCATCCCCATGTCCGTCAACCCTGGGAATGGTACGCGGGAGGCGTGATCTTCTACTCGCTGGGCAACCTCATATTCGACCAGTTCCAGCGCACCGAAACGCAGATCGGCTCCCTCGCCGAAGTCGTCTTCCGCGACGACCGCCTCATCCAGGCCCGCGTACACACTGTCAATCTGGTGGGCACGATCCCTCGCCTGGCGGAACCCGTTATCAGGCCTTCCGCCTCCACCTCCCCAGCACCCCCAAAGCCATAAGCGCCCCTCCCATCAGAGCCATAGGTGCGGGCTCCGGCGTTTCGGCTTCGCTGGCAATACCGAACGAGAAACCATTCAGAGCAATTCTTTCGAAACTGAAATCTGACGCGAAAGTGATGCTGGTGAAGGGAGTCGTACTCGTAAAGCCGTAGTAGACAGGACTGGTGCCATTGACGGGCGTGAAGTTGTAACTAAACGCTGCGTCGCCGCTACCGCTCAGAGTGACTGAGAGTATGGTGCTGCCTAATTCCCCAAACATGCCGCCGAATGCGATGGCTCCCGCTGGCAACGTGATCGTGATCGCGCCGCCGTTGCTGGCGCCCTGCAGGATACGTCCCGCCGGCCAGCCGCCTCCCGCCGGAGAAGCGTCTCGCAATTGGATTCCCACTCCCGCGAACGTGACGCCATCCAGCGTGTAGAAGGCCGAAGGGTCCAAGAATTCCAGAGGCCCGAAATTTACGCTTGTGAATGTCAGTCCCGGTGTGGCCTGCAGCGCGGACTCGGATGCAAACACCGTAATCCCATGAGCCGGCAACGCCCCCAAGACCAGCAGCGCCACTAAACAATATTTCTCTTTGACCATTAGGTCCCCTTTTTGAACGCGCGGGGACACTCCTCGCACCAACGTTCCGTTTTAGGAATATCCAATACGGAACATAGGTGGATGGATCAAAAAGGTTGTCTCAAAATGGCGATTACAGAAGAATCCGTACCTCGGCTACCGCTGGGAGCATCGTACAATCCGGGTATGGTGATCGACGCAGGTCAGCTCTTGAAGGACGCTCTGGGGCTTCCCCCCGAGGCACGCGCTGCGCTCGCGGATTCGTTGCTGGATAGTCTCGACACGGTGGTAGATGAAGGCGCGGAAGAATCGTGGCGTCGGGAAATCCAACACCGCATTCACCAGATCGAAACGGGCACCGTTGTGCTGATTCCGTGGGAAGATGCCGAGCGTAGACTCAGGCTGCGACTTAGGGGCGAGTGAATCAGGACGAAAGCCACCATGCGGCTTTTCTCCTTCATGATGGTATTTCGCGAAGGTTCGAACGGCATCGAAATCATCGCGATCGCCCACGGACGACGCAAACCCGGCTACTGGAGTGATCGCCTGTAGCCCAACTCCTGCCTATACTTTGGGAGCAGGAGGCGGCAGCGCGCGGGCCGGACAATCTGACAGGAAGCCTACTTTGCGGTGCGATCCGTCGCAAAAGGGTTTGTTCTCAGAAGCTCCGCAGCGGCACAATCCAATCGCCGCGCGTCCCCCCAGGTCAAACGCTTTCCCTTCCATATCGCAAATCTCGAAATCGCCTTCGACGCGAATCGAGCCATTATTGTTAATCGTGATCTTTGAAGCCATCGCTCCATGGTAGCAGCCGCCCCTAAAAAGCTAGCGTGCCGCAGGGCCGCGCATCGATTTTTCTACCTCGTCGCGAGCATCTGTCGACACCGCCTGGTCACGCCACAACCAGCGCATCATTTCAGGCAGGATAGCCCCACCCATCTTCTGCCCGTGCTTATTCATGCCCCAGGCGTAATTCACTTCGTAGCCCTTTTCCGTCAAGGCCTGCATTAACCGCACGTTCTGAAAGAACCAATCCCGCGTAGCGTCGTATGTGCCGTTCGCGTTCAACGCCCGATTGTCGTTGCGTCCATCCTGCAGGAAAATCCGAATCGGCTTCTTCGCAGCCTCGCGAACTTTTTCCGGATACACATGTCCGCCGCGCAGATTCACGAAGCTGCCCACAATGCTCAGCACCTTGTGGAAGCGATCGGGCCGTTCCCACGCCACAGTGAACGCCGCGATGGCTCCGCTGCTGGCGCCGCCGATCCCGTGCTGCTCCGGGTCCTTGGAGATGTTGTAGTCCTTGTAGAGCACCGGCAGCAATTCGTCCACCACCACGCGCGCGTATTTGTCGTCCAAAGAGTTGTATTCCGTAGGGCGGTTGGTAGTCCGATCGCCCCACTCCTGCGGAGTAGGCTCGGGCTGATCGGGACGCCGTCCCGGATTGATGAACACGCCGATCATCACCGGAATCTCGCGCCGGTAGATGAGGTTATCCATCACGTTCTGCGCGCGAAGGTCCCCGGTCTCATTTTTGAACGCCTGCCCGTCCTGGAAAATCATCAGGCTGGCCTCGCGAGCGGAGTCATACTGCGCCGGAACGTAAACCCAATAGGTATGCTGCGTCCCCGGATAGGCGGCGCTCGGCAGCGTAAACGGTCCCCGGACATCCCCGTGGGGCACGCCTTCCTGAGTCAGAGAGTCCGGCCCGATGTGATAAAAGCTATCCGGATTAGGAGCCTGCCCCGCCGCAATCGCCGCTGCCACGCAAAGAAACAGTAGTCTCACCATGCGCAACAGTTTATCCTAGTCGTCGCGCTCGCTGTTGGACCTCGCAGACCGCCTTTTACAGCGTCAACGGAGCCGTCAGCCGAAACGTCAACACACTCTCCGCCGCGATCACGGCCGGCTTCCCGTGCGTAGCCAAAACCACCCCCGTACCCGCCGCTCCGCCACTGGCCGCACCAATTCCCGCTCCCTGCCCGCCGCCCGCCAGCGCACCAATGGCCGCACCAATTCCCGCACCCACGCCGATCTTGACCGCGTCATTTTTCTTCGAAGCCGGAGCGTTGCGCACCACAATACTCGACTCCACCGAAACGGCGCGCCCATTGATCGTTAACTTCGCGACGCGCACGGAAAGCGAGGCGACGCCTTTGACCCGCCCGCCCTCGTCCGTGTGCACTACGATGAATTGCGCGGGTGTTCCTTTAGGGATCACTTCGTTACCGGCCACCAGCACCGGTTCCATCAACGTACCCATGAACGTCTCGCCGTCGAAGCTCGTTTTGGTCGAAACCGAGTCCGAGGTGCGGATCTTCAAACGCGTTCCCTGCTCCACGATGACACTGGGAGTCACCGCGCGCTTTATCGTCTCCACTACGCCTGGACTCTTGGCTTCCGCTGTACTCTCGGGCGCAGTGCTACATCCGGTCAAACCCACCGAAAGTGCCGCCAACGTCAGTATTGTGAAACCAGTAACAAATCGCATAAGGAACGCCTCTATAAACTGGATGCTGTACGAAACTCGACCGTTTCTGGAGAAAACTTCGTAGTACTAAATATTTAGATGCGGTAGGTGCCTTCTAAAGTGACGCGAGGAAGCGAAGTAACGCTTCGCGCTCAACCGCCGGCAGGGCCTGATAGCGCTCCAGCGCCGCTTTGGCCTCAGCCCCATGCCGCAAAATGGCGTCGCTAGCAGTGGCCGCGCTCCCGTCGTGCAGCAAGGGCCTACGAAAACGCAGCCCCCACAACGGAGTAGTGCGGATCTCGTCCGCCGCGGCTCCAGCCTGCGGGATTCCGTCCCCGGTCGCGACGTCGTGCAGCAGCAGATCTGAAAAAAGCGGCACCGGCTTACGGTCGAATACCGGATTCGCGTTGGGCGCCGTCATCAACACCGGCGTATGGCACGCCGCGCAGCCAATACTCTGAAATACCGCTTCCCCGTTGCTAACCTGGGCGCGGACCTCGGCATCCATCTCCGCCCGCCCGATGGGAGCGAGGAACTTCATAAACCCCTCAAACAGATCAATGGCGCGTAGCTTGGTGCGGCGGTCTCGCACGTCTTCCACGCCGCGTGTAGCGCCGCACAGCCGAAGTTGCGCTGCGTCGATGCCCAGTGCGGTTTCCTGTGGGAATAGATCGTTCGTGACACCCATCTCGTTGCGATAAGCGTCGCCGGAGAAGGCCAGCAGAGTGGCATTCTGCGCCTTCCAACCGAAGCGGCCGATGCGTGGACGCTGCGTGGCCACGTCCACGATGCGGGCGGCACGGCCGCTTACGCCGTCATGATTCGCGTCCTCGGGGTCTTCCAGCGCCAACAGCGTTTCGTCCCCAATCGCTTCCACCAGCCCGGCTCCAAACAAAGGAATGGGAGCACGCCTCGCGATCACGTTCGCCTCATTCGGCAGCTGCACCTGGCAGGTATGGGGCGGCGTTGAAAAAAGGTGGAACAACGTGCCGCCGCCGATTTCCGTGAAGACGCCTTCGGAATCGCGATGGCCTGCACGAATCTCCGTCATCGCACTAATGCCGCCGATGGCCGGTACGCTGTGGCACACGGCGCAACTGGCTCCGTTAAATGCCGGGCCCAGACCATCTGCCGCGGTTTCCACTTCCGTGAAGTCTTCCAGACCCAGGCGGAAAAGCTCAAATTCCAGCGGCGTGATGCCACCTAGGGCGTCTCCCGGCAGCGGACGCAAATTTCCGGATTGGCTGAACGCCAAACCCAACGCGGCGAGGATGGCGAGGATCAAACGTGTCGTCATTACTCGACCACGATGAATCCGCGCATCAGATTATGCCCCGCTCCGCAGGCCCGCGAGCATTCAAACCCAAACCGTCCTCGAACGCCAGCCAGAAAGCGCAAACGCAGCTCGCCCTTACCCTGCTGAGGAATAGCCGCGTCAATGCCTGCCGCCGCAATGTTGAAGCCATGATCGGTGTCGTCACTGACGATCACAAACTCCACTAGCTCGCCCTGCTTCACAGTTACGCGCGACGGGCTAAAGGTAAAGCGTTCCGCGATGATGTTCACTACGCGATCCGGCGTGCGCGTGGCTGGGTCCTGCGCCGGGCGCACCTGTGGCAGCGCGACAATCAACGCTACCGCGATCATCAAGAGTTGCTTCATCAAAACCACCATCCAATTCCAAGATTGACGCCGTTCACCGCACGCACCAGCCTGCTTTCATTGGCGTTCACCACGTAGTCGAACTTTACCGCCACATCCGCGTTCGGCTTGTAGGTGATTCCCGTGACCCAGGAAGAGCGGTTAAACTCCCCTAATGGCAGGTACCCAGATGCCATGCGCTGCTGGGTGTTGTACTTCTCGTAGCGCGTGAACAGAATCAGGTCGTTACTGGCGCGGCGCGAAAACACATGAACCGCGGGTTCTAAATAGTAGCCGCGCATTTGGCTGGCGACGTTGGGATTCACACCGGTCTGAATCTGCGTGCGCCGATTCAGTTCGCCGGTGCGGCTCACCCAGGTGTTCGCGAACAATCCGCGCAGGTCGAGGCGCTTCACACTGTAGCGCCCATCGAATTCGTACATGTCTACTCGTGGATTGATCCCCGGTATGTTGAAGCCGGTATGCCCGGTATAAAAGCTGGTGCCCAGCGTCAGGCGGCGGACACCGGCATATTCGAAGCGCCCCACCTTAGCCGGGTTGCGCAACGATGCTTCAAAGCCCTGCGTGCGGCCTTCCGTAATGCCACTTTCTGCGTCGAATCGCGCTGCGTCGAGTTGCGAAGTGATGTAGCCGCGGTATCGAAATCCGCGCCCCAGGTCGCCGGTCACTCCCATGCCCAGCTCCCGCCAGGTGGTCGGAATGATCAAAGTCTCCACAAACGGCCGTTCCACTCCGTTGAACGACGGCGGCTCATGGCGTTCGTTCACGATGCCCACGGGGGCCAGAACCATACCGGCGCGCAGGTTGAACTTGGGCGTGATCAGAAAATCGAGGTAGGCCTGCTCTAGCGCGATCTCCCCGGATTTCTCCTCGCCTTCCACCAGCGCGTGCTCCAGTTCAAACTCGCTCCAGAACTTGATGCGATCGCTAAAGCTATGCCCGAATAGCAGCACAAAGCGATGGAAGTCGGGCCGAAATGGATCGCCGGAGTCTTTGTTGACGTGGAAATCCATGTAACCGGCAACAGGTAAACGCGTTTCCGTGCTGGGGAAAGTTCGGTAGTCGCCGCTGACCGAAACCGGGATGAGCGGAGGCGCTGGCGCGGTCCGCTGCACTGCTGAGGTTACCGGGATTGGCGCTGGCACGGCTCCCAACACGGGGACCGCCGGAGCAGGTTGTGCTGGAACTACGGATGCGATAGCCGCCGCGGGCTGCGCTGCTACCAGTTTTTCTAACTCCGCAATGCGCGCTTCCAATAGCGCGATGCGGCGTTCCACATCGGTTGGCGGCGCCTGTGCCATGGCCCGAAACCACGCTACACATAAAAGCAGTAATATGCGCTTCTTCATCTATATTAACTGTAGTTAATAATAGTAGATGGACGTGAAGCATTCTGTCAACTAGCAGCCGGGCGCAAAAGAAAAAGGGGAGCGCTTTCGCGCTCCCCTTCAAACTTGGTGTGAACCAAACTACCAGCGATTGTTCTGCCGGCCGCCGCCACCGCCGCGGTTTCCACCGCCGCCGCCGCCCGAGCCGCGATAACCACCGCCGCCGCCGCCGCTTTCCTTCGGGCGAGCTTCGTTGACGTTAAGTGCACGCCCGTCCAGATCCTGGCCGTTTAGTGCGGAGATGGCACGCTCAGCTTCGCTGTCGTTGCTCATTTCCACAAACCCAAAGCCGCGAGCCCGGCCGGTTTCACGATCCGTAACTACGCTGACGCGATCCACCGTGCCGTACTCCTGAAACAGAGCGCGAACTCCATCTTCAGTAGCATTGAAACTGAGATTTCCTACAAATATGTTTTTCATCGAATTCTTCTTTCTGGAATTTGCAGAGCGGCAGATGGCGGGCAGGATAGGCGGGGAAGCCGGACTATACGAGATACCGGAATTGGCGGACTGACAAACCTCACTAATAGAATGACACATAAAAGGGGCGAGTGTTTCAAGGGGACTTTAGCGGTCCACGGCCAGAACCATACTCAGGACCTGATAGTACCCGGCCGCACCCAGAATCTCGACGATCCCGCGCTCCCCCACTTTAGCCTTGAGAGCGGCAAATGTAGCGTCGCTCACCTGCCGGGTTTTGAAAAGCTCCGTGCAGAAGTCAAACACAGCGGCCTCATCCGCCTGTAACCCGGCCGGGCGCCGTCCGTCGCGCAGCGCCTGCACCGCGGCGCTGCTCCAGCCGACCGCCTGTGCCGCCACCCGGTGGTCCTGCCACACTGGCTCCGCCATCCACTGCCTGGCCACCAGTAACGCCGCCATTTCCCGCAACTTAGGCGATAGCGACAACCGGCCCACCTCTACGCCAAACAGCCGCAGCGCCGCCGCGATTGGGGGACTCGCCGCCGCTATGTTGAAAACTCGCCGCTCCGCGGAGCTATCTCCGGCTCCCGAAAAACGTCGACCGCCCCCGCCTTCCGCAACCGTCACTTCGGGCAGCGGGTTCTGCAACGGTTTCAGTTCCCCCACTGCCCCATTTCCCAAGGGATAGCGGTCCACATTTAGCGACATCGACACCAGCGAATACCACCCCGCCGTTCCCAGCAGGTCCACGATTCCCTTCTCACCGAACTTTTCCTTCGCCGCGGCGAACCGCGCGTCACTCACCTGATGCGTCATGAACAACTCGTTCATGAAGTTGTACGCGACCTCGACATCCGCCGGCATCCCCACCGGCCGTTTGCCCGCCGCAATCGCGTCGACAATCGCAGCAGTCACCCCCGCTTGCAACGCAGCCGCCTTATGCGCCTGCCACTCATATTGCGACGTCCAATAGCGGCCCGCCATGATGATCACGGTCTCCGCCACCTGGCGCGAGTAGTCCCCGCCAAAACGCCCCACCGCCCCAAACGCCTGCGCCGCGTCCCCCATCACCGGACTGCGCAACAGCACGTTGAACGGTCCGCCCAACCCCTTCCTCTCGCCCGAGAGCAGATGCTCCACCATGGTCTGCTGCTCCGCTGTCATCTCTTCGAACTTCAGCGGCTTGAAGCGGTCCCCCGCCAGTCCCAAATCCCGCGTCTGCGCGTACCCCAGCGCAGCGCAAAGGAATCCCGCGCACAATAGCTTCTTTGTCATAACGACCTCAACACCTCTTCTGTCCGAGTCACCTTACAATACTCCCCGTCCAAATTCGCCAGACTCATTGCGTGCACTTCCGCGGCACTCCGAAAGGTTCCCGCCCAGTCTTTCCGTCCAAACGTAAAACAGCCATCTTCCACAAGCAAGGTATCGAACCCCAGATTGCCTGCCATCCGAACCGTGGCTTCCACAGAATTATTCGTGATCACCCCCGCAACGACCAGCACATGCTGCCCCGCCACACGCAATCGAGCCTCAAGGTCCGTCCCGATAAAAGCGCTATTGGTGCGCTTTACAATCACCGTCTCCCCCGCCAGCGGCTGCACCTCGGCCTTAAACTCATTGCCGGCCTGCCCGGGCCGATAGTGCGACTCCGGCTCCGTTGAATCGTGACGAACATGATAAATCGGCCGCGCCGAACTCCGCCAGGCTCCCAGCAATGCGGCCACACGTTTCTCCGCATCCGGATTATTCCGCACACCCCAACTCGGATGGTCGATAGCCTTCTGCATGTCGATGATCAGCAGCACAGCGTCACGCGGCAAAACCGCGGGCATTTCCAGAGCCATACTTGCCAGCCTACCCCGTCTCGCCTTCGCGGATCGTCAGCGGACTCTCCAGCGCAAACTTCGCAATCTCATCCTTGCGCATGAACACCACGCCCGAATGCTTCTGCGCATACACAATGAAATCCTCAATCACCCGCATACGCGACGCTCGCCCCGCTACGCGATCGTGCGCGCTCACCGAGATCATCCGGCGCTTGTGCTCGGACTCTATATACAGTGCGTCGAATTCCGCCTTCAATTCCCCCGCGAAGTCATTACACGTCCGCCAGCGGTTCTCGAAATTCTGGAAATCGTTCAACACGAAGGTATACGGCACCACCACAAAGGGCTTCCGCCGCACCGGAATCACGAAAGGCTCATCCCGGCTGAGGTCATCGGTGTGATACAGAAATCCTAAATCCTGCAAAATGCCGAAAGTCTCCGGCGTAGCCCGCATTCCCGGAGCATTAAATCCCACCGGACGCTTCCCCGTCGCCTTCTCAATCGCCTGCACGTTCGCGGTGTAGGAAGTCCGTTCTTCCTCGGGCGATTTCGCGTAAACCGGCTCCCACGTGTACCCGTGCGCCGCCGCCTCATGCCCGCGTTCGACGATTTCCTTGGCCAGAGCCGGGTGTTTCTCCACCGCCATCCCGACCATGTGCGACGTCACCTTCACCTTGCGCCGCTCATACATCTCCAGCAAGCGCGGAATGCCTTCTTTGACGCCGTATTCGTACCACTTCTCGGTGGGCAAATCCGGATACTTGGTGTCGAGTACGCCCCATGGCCCCGCAGCGCCGCGCTCCGCCTGCGCCCCGGCTTCCATTTGCAGCGACAGGGAGACCACCATCCGCGCGCCCCCCGGCCAAAATCCACCCCGCGCAGCCCGCAATTGCGGAGCAGCCGCGGTGATGCCCACCCCCGTCTGCACAAACCGTCGCCGATTCATAAAAATGCCTCCCGGCCAATTCATCTCGAAAGCTCGCCTTCAAGAATACACGGGAGCCATCCAGAAATGTTTCTCAGCCGATTGAAAGTTTTGATTGGACCCGTCCCGCGCTCCCCTATACACTTGAGCCTCCGAGAACCACGTGAATCCAGCACCCCAAACCGCGTCCCCGCGCGAATCCGAACCCGAAGACCATTCCCAAATCCAGGAAATTGTGGACATGGTCTACGAGAAGTACCGCAACGTGGATGACGGCGCCGTCGCGACCTACATCCCGGAGCTAGGAAAAGCCAACCCCAAACACTTCGGCATCTGCCTGGCCACTGTCGACGGCCACATCTTTCGCGCCGGCGACCATGACAAGGAATTCACCATCCAGTCGATGTGCAAGCCCTTCGCCTTCCAGCTGGCTCTGGAGCAACATGGGTTGGACAAGGTACTAAAACACGTCGGCGTCGAACCGAGCGGCGACGCCTTCAACTCCATCGAACTCGACGCGAAAAATCAGCGGCCATTTAATCCCATGATCAACGCAGGCGCCATCGCCGTCGCGTCGCTGATCAAGAAAACCCCAACCGAAGCGGGCATCGAAGCGTTCGTGGAAACCATGAGCGACGCCGCGGGCCGCCCCCTGCGTATTGACTTCGACGTATTGAATTCGGAGACTCTCACCGGCAATCGCAACCGCGCCATCGCTTATCTGATGCGCAACTTCGGCATCATCGATGAGCAGGTCAACGAATCCCTGCATCAGTATTTCGCCCAATGCTCACTGCTGGTCACCTGCCAGGACGTAGCTATGATGGCCGCGACGTTAGCCAATATGGGCAGCAACCCCCTCACCCATAAGCGCGTGTTCGACTTCCAGTTCATTAAGTACGTACTCACCGTGATGTTCACCTGCGGCCTGTACGATTACGCCGGAGGCTGGGCCTACGAAGTCGGGCTACCTGCGAAAAGCGGAGTGGGCGGCGGCATCTTCGGAGTAGTGAACCGGCAGCTAGGCGTTAGCGTCTATTCCCCGCCCCTGGACGCCCAAGGCAACAGCGTCCGCGGCATCTTAGCCTGCAAGGAACTGGCAGCCCACTTTGGCCTGCACGCCTTCGACTTCACCAACGTAGGCTCCAGCTTCATGTCCGGCTTGCTGTGAGCTGAGGCGCGCGATACTTAATCCGGAAAGGGGCGACAGCCCTTCCCCCCGCCTCAGCACACAAGTGGCCCCGAGCGCGAGCGGCGCTCCGCCATCGAAATATAACTTCCGCTTTGCCGACCATACGGAAGCTGGGCAGTAGACGCGCCTAAGCAGGTGGGCGCTTCATCGAAAGGACGGACGACTGGCCGCGATTACGAGTCACTTACCGACCGGCACTCGACGCCGCACTTCGTCGAAGAAATTCAGCAGGAACGTCGCGTGGAGGTTGCCAGTGGACTCTTCCGCCACCGGGCGAGGAAACATGACCACGCGTTTGCCGTCGGGCGAAATATCAAAGCTCTCCCGCACGCCGTTGCGGCGGACCTGCGTGGGCGACCAGACTCGCGGCACCCCGGCGCTGAACGCGTCACCCTGCGTGGAGTAACTCGCCGCCATGATGCGGTCGTCGCCGCCGAGGTACAGGAGTTCGTGCGTGGCGGCGGACCAGGCCGGGAACTTGCCGCCCTTGGTCGAAACTTTCCACTTGCCGCCGGGACCGGGGAAGGGACGCACGAAAACCTCCTCGTCACCGGATTCGCTGGAGGCATAGGCGATAAATTTCCCGTCCGGCGAAAACACAGCGTCTACTTGCGCAAAAGCGGCTGCGGCCAGAAACGTTTCCGGTTTGCCAGCCTTGGGACGTTCAGAGTCTGTGAGGTCTATCGGGAGCGTGGAGATATAGGGCAAGCCCGACTCCACGGGCGAGAATGCCAGCCGCGCCTCATTGTTGTTTTGCGTCGGCGCGAAGGAGAATGGCCTCGGGTTGGCGGCTTCTTCCAGCAGCGGCTGCCGCTGCCCCGCTCCGTCGGCACGAATCCACCACAACTCTAACCCATCCCCGTACACAAGATGTTTGGAGTCCCGCGCCCAGGCGAGTTCGCTATTCAGCCCGCCCGTGAACGTGAGCTGCGTGGGCGTGCCGCGGTCGATATCGTACACCCACACATCGGAGCCCCTCCCGCCGGCGGCAAGGTAGGCCACTCGTTTTCCATCCGGCGATAGCCGGGGAACGCCATAGTTCCCACTCGGGGAGACCAGCGGAGCCGTCTTGCCGGAAGCGTCGAGCCACGAAATCGGATAAGACGTCCCCTGCGTTTTGCCGCTCAAGTAAACAAAGGTCCCCGTCTTCGAAAAGTCGAATTGGCCTCCCCCGTCATTGAGCGCCGGGTCAGCGGCGACATCGTCGAGCAACACCGTGGGCGTACCCACCAGTTCCAGACTTCCAGGATCGAAGCCGACGCCGTAGAGCGTACCGGTATGGATGTAAAGCAGATGACCCGTCGTCCCGGAAGTCGGCAGGTATCGCGGCCAATAACCGCCACGGATCAAGGTCTTTCTCTTGCCGGTGCCGAGTTCGAAGACATCGATGTCCTGCCCATCGAGATCGTTCATACCCACGGTGGCGCTATTCACGAGAACCGCCTTGGATCCAGGTAAGACCTGCGGAAGCTGGAGCACCCCCGTTGCATTCGGCACCCGCTGTGGAGTTCCTCCGGATGCGGGCAAGCGCCATAGGCCATCCGTACCGCCGATCAGGATGTTGTTGTCGTCTCCCCAACTTGCTCCAAACACCGGGCCAGCGGGCGACCCAAGAGGAACCGCGGCCCCGCCCTGCGCGGGAACCTTCATGATCTGGCCGGCAGTCACGTCCAAGAAGCCTACCCACTGGCTGTCGGGTGAAAAGAAGGGTTCAAAGTCGAGAGTCGGAGTCGCCACCAGCACCGTCGCGTTGGGCTGATCCAGACGGCGGGTCATGAGTTGGAGGAGTCCGCGCGCGGCTTTGGCAGTGTACACGATGCGCGTGCCGTCAGGGGAGAGGAGAACGGAAACGCGCGCTTGGCGTTGGCCTTCGGGACCGAGGTCGACGCTCAGGCGGGTGAGGGGGCGGTCGGGAGTGGGGAGGGTACGCCAAGGAGCCCACAACGCGACTCCGGTCACGATGGCAAGGGACGCAGCGATAGCCCAGGGCCAGCGAGATGCTTTCGACGGCGCGACGGCAGCGGATTCCTGCGGCGGCGTTTGAAGCTCGATTACTACGTCGCGCATCGTTTGCCAGCGGTCCTCGGGGTCCTTCGCCAAGCAGCGCCGGACTAATCTTTCCAGCCACGCCGGGGTGAACGGCTTTACCGACATCGGCGAAGGATCAGCCGAGAGAATCGCGCCGAGGAGGCTCGAATAGCTCTTGCCTTGAAACGCCTTCTGGCCCGTGACCATCTCGTACAGCACAGCGCCGAAGGCCCAGATGTCGCTGCGCGCGTCGGCCTCTTTGCCTTCGAACTGCTCGGGCGCCATGTACTGCGGCGTGCCCATCACCGTGCCTTCGGTGGTGAGCACGGCGGTGAGCGTTTCGTCGGTGGGTCCGACCTTCGGTATCGATTTGGCCAAGCCAAAATCCAGCACCTTCGCGCCGTCGCGCGTCAGCATGATGTTCTGCGGCTTCACGTCGCGATGGGTGACTCCGGCGCGATGCGCACGGTCGAGTGCATCGGCGATCTGCGTGGCGAACTTGAGAGCCTGATCGAGGGGGAGCGCGCCTTTGGCTATGCGGTCGGCGAGCGTTTCGCCCTCCATGAACTCCATCACCATGTAGCCGGCGCCGTCTTGGCTGCCGATATCATGGAGCACGCAAATATTCGGATGTTTCAGCGAGGCAACGGCGCGGGCCTCGCGTTCGAAGCGGGCGCGCAGATCTTCCCGCTTGGCGATGTGTTCCGGCAGCACCTTGATGGCGACGGTGCGATCCAGGCGTGTGTCGAGCGCCTTGTACACCTCACCCATGCCTCCAGCGCCGATGGGCGCAAGGATTTCGTAGGGGCCGAGTTTGTCGCCTACCGAGAGGGGCATGGATTTTAGTGTACCGTGCAGGGGCGCGGAAACTCAGGATTGGGAACGTATCACGGACAAACCGGAAGTTATTCTGGCACTCATGAAGATGCTTCTTGATCCAACCGCGCGCCCCTTTCGCGAGAGCGCGGCGACAAGAGCCTTAATGATGGCTATCGCTCCCCAGAGGTCGTCTTGCGTAGATTTGAGCAGCGTCTCGCGCGATGCCCTGAAGTATGCCGGAAAAAACGATGCTATGGAACGGTAGGACCCCATACCAATACAGCAGTCCAAATAGTCCACGAGGCTTAAACTGGGCTATTTGCTGGAGAGTGCAGCGCAGATCATCCAGTGGCTCAATTCGAAACTCAAGTAAGGCGTCCCCAGGCAATTTCATCTCTGCCCGCAATGACAGCCGCTTATCGCGGTCAAACCCAACCACACGCCAGAAATCGATGGCTTCGCCATAAGCTACGGCATCGGCATGACGACGGCCTCGGCGGAGTCCCGGGCCTCCTGCCAGGATGTCGATCCAGCCACGTATCTTCCACAGCCAGTTGGTCGCGTACCAGCCGTGTCCGCCTCCAATGCGGCAAACTGCGCGGAACACGGCCCAATCTGGTGCGTCAACGTTAACCTGACGCGCATCGCGAAAAACAGTGCCTCCCGCCCAGTCTGGGTCACCCGGCATCGTTCCCGCCATGGACCAGACGGTCTCGACGTCATGTTGGGCAATTTGATGCAGGGC
Organism: Acidobacteriota bacterium; assembly: GCA_039931205.1. GTDB lineage: Bacteria > Acidobacteriota > Terriglobia > Bryobacterales > Bryobacteraceae > Palsa-187. The sequence goes on along the minus strand of JBDTSJ010000038.1, from coordinate 108,758 downwards.
GGCGTGGATCGATTGGCGCACGTTGAGAAGGTCTTGCGGAATCAGCTTAGTGATGCGGTCTTCTCGACACACAACAGGATTCTTCAGCCCTTCGGCTAGTGGCTTCGCAATATGATGACTCAACGGAGTGATGAGATGGATCCAATAAGAACTCAGACGCGGCGTTAAGATCGGGACCGGAATGATCCAGCGCCGCCGCAGACCTAGTTCTTCCGTCATCACCCGCAAGATGTCACGATAGCGGAGCACCTCGGGACCACCAATATCGAATATGCCCCCGTCGTTTCCGGAACAGAAAGCACTCCCACCAGGTATCCGATCACGTTGCCAACGGCGATCGGCTGGCAGGGCGTGCTGACCCATTTCGGGGTGATCATGATCGGTAACCGCTCCACTAAATAGCGCAGGATCTCGAAGGACGCCGATCCCGACCCTATGATCATTGCTGCCCGCAAGACGGTCACAGGCACGCCAGCGGAGGCCAGCGCGGCCTCCACCTCGCGACGCGACGAAAGATGTTGACTCAGAGCGGGGCCTGTTTCGCCTAGTCCGCCAAGGTAGATGATTCTGGCGACGCCCGCCTGCTTAGCCGCGTTGGCGAAATTCAAGGCGAGGCAGCGATCCCGTTCGGCGTAGCCCTCCCCTGCTGATGTCATGGAGTGCACTAGGTAAAAGGCGGATTCGCAGCCCTCGAGGGTTTGGGAAAGTGAGCCGACGTTTTCTAGATCGGCCTGATTGATCTCAAGGTGGGGATGACGCGCCCACGAACGATCCTGTAATTTGCCGGGATCGCGCACCAGACATCGCACCGCGTAACCTGCGGCCAGCAGAGACGGAACCAGTCGGCCACCTATATATCCGGTGGCCCCGGCAATCGCTATTCGTGGGCAAGCGGATTGTTCGGGCAACCTGGATCCACCTTGCGTTTCAATAAAGGCTACTGCGGTTTCACGGCGAGGACGCGCATTTCCGCCGCCAACGCCTTATAGGCGGATTCATCATAGCTGCCGCTATATTGCCAACGCACGTTTCCCCGTCTGTCCAAAAGTAGCAGATAGGCTGCGTTTGGGTTCTTAAATCCCACCGCTTTCTTCCACGCTCCGGTGCTCCCATACACGGTGATAACGTGTTCCTGATCTTGCTTGGGGGTGCCGCGCCGCATTCCGCTATCGATGAACCACTTCCCTAATCGCGCGATGCCCCCGATCATCGGAATCTCATAGAAGGTTACCTCTGGACTCTCGCCGTAGTCGGCGCGGAACTGCTTCGTCCAGGCTTCGACCGCGAATCGTGAGTCATAGGTGAAGCCGAGGGCGAGCAGTGCAACCCGGCCAACAGCGTTTTCCGGCAAGGTGGCCGGCCGGCCCGTCAGGAACTCCCCTTTCAGTTCTGGAAGGTGGTCTCCTTGTTTCAGTTCCGCTGCGGTACAGATAGTCGCAAAAATCATTGCTATGAGTGGTAGGCGCATACAGACAACATCAGCCAACAACTTAGAGATGCTCTCGTCGGCCCCACGGACCTTTTTTTTGGATATCAGCCGCAACTACCCCGGCCCGGATTCAGCCCACGTAATCCGCCCTCCCAAAGAGCGATTTGCAGTGGCGCGCGACACTACGCGCCAGGATCGCCCGTCGGTGGAGGCGCATGGTCGGTTTTCGCGGGTGGCCCCAGCAATTCGGTAAGGATCGGCTTCAGCCCATCCGCCCATACCTGATAGCCACGCACCGCCGGATGCACCTGATCATTCATCATCATGCCCTCGAACAGTTTTCCATCCCGGTCTGCCAGCTTGGAGTTGACGTCCAGATAGCGGATCATCTTGCCGTCCGCCAGCTTGGCCAAGTTCGCATTGATCGCGTGAATAGCCGGCATCAGCGCAAGGTTGTCGTTACGCGGGAAGATCGCCGTCAGGATAATCGTGGCATCCGGAGCCTTCTCCTGCATCATTCGCACCACAGCACCGGCCCCTTTCGTTACCTCCGCCACCAGCGCGGCCTCGCCCGCGGGCGTACTCGTAGCAGCGACATTCGTTGTGCCCGCCAACAGCACGATCACCTTGGGGCGCACTCCGTCCAGTTCCCCTTGCTCCAGCCTCCACAGCATGTTTTCGATTCTGTCGGCGCCCCATCCAAAATCGGCGGCGTTCCAGCCGAAGAAATTCTGCCGCCAGTTGGCGAGCAGATCCGGATAGTCCGTCGCGCCCCAACGCCAGGTTATCGAATCGCCTGCAAAATAGACGTCAATGCCGCCCGTACGCGCCTTCTCCAGGAACTTCTCGTGGACCGTGTGGGAATTCACGTCGGTCCTCGAAATGGGTTGGTCCGCAGGAGTCGCAACAGGGGGCATCGTGCATCCACAGCAAACCACTAGTAGGACGAGGACCGGCTTCATTGACCTCGGGCTAACCTCGGAACTGAGGTTTGAGGTCGTCGTCGAGCTCGAGGGCAACGTCACTTGTTCGCCGGACGATCCAATTCGACCATGACGATATCAGAATTCTCACGTAAACGATCGACGACGATACTCTTGCCGTCGGGGGTGATATCGAAGGACTGGGTGTTGGAAGAACTGACAAGTTCCGTCAGCTTGCGCGGTTTTCCGGTGACGAGGTCGAGCAGCCAGAAATTCTGGTCCTCTCGCGCGACTCCGCTCATGTACACAAGCCGCCCGTCGGGAAGGAATCGCATTCGCTGACCCTCGATCATGGGGCCGACCGGCGGCAGGTTCACCGGCCGTCCGTCGGGCCGAATGCCGAGCAGTGGAGCATAGGCCCCCACTCGCGCTCCTTGATACACGATGAGCTCTCCATCGGGAGACCAAACCGGATTGGACGCGAATCCTGCCACCAACCGAACCGGCAATCCGCCTTCCGCGGGCAGTTTATAAAGCCCGGACTCTCCCTTCGAGTTGGCGCCGCCGACCACGATCCATTTCCCGTCCGGTGACCAAGCGGGTGCGCCGTTCACTTCCAACGTTTCGGCAAGAGGGAGCAACTGGCTGCCTTCCGTCGTAATTGAATAGATCTGCACCTTCCCGTTGCGCCGGAGGATGATGGCGGCGAGCCTGCCGTCGGGAGAGATCGCAGTCGGTTCCAGCAGAGCTCCTTCTGAACCTTTCCAGGATTCCACCGACTGCTTATCCAGAAACCGCCACAAGCCGTCGCCGGTACCCATGGACGAGAGATAAAAGAGAGTTGGTCCCTGAAAGCGCGGCGCCAGCGCTCGAACAGTGGGTAGCTGCATGGGCTTCGCGTCCACTTCAGTGGCTATCCGACCATCCAGAATGGGCACGGTCCAAAGGCCCGCTGTGGGATTCGATACCGTCGCCACCAGACGACGCCCATCGGCGCTGGCCGCTACGGAAGTGTACTTCTCCAATCCGAAACTAACGCGGCGCGAGGTTTTGGAGGGAACATCCAGGCTCCACAGAAAAGGCCCGGAACTGTCGGTATCCTGCGCGACATAAAGCACGGTGTTCGCATCAATCGGCGCAGGAGAGCCCACGCGCGTCTCGTGGGTCGTCATGCGCTCAGGCATCCCGCCATCCGGAGATATGCGCCACAAGTCCGATTGGGCGGCGGTAGGCAGGCCTTGTACGAAATAGATCCAGCGTCCGTCCGTGGACCACGCTTGTTGATGGCTGTGGAGCCCCGCGTTGGGTGTGATATAAATCTGATGAGCCCCGCCGCCCGTGGCGTCGGCGACAAACGTAGGGTCGCCATCGTCTGCCGTGTGATAGACAATGCGCGAGCCTCCCGGTGACCACGCTACGTAGAGTCCGGGACGTTGGCCGGGTCCCTTAAGCAGAAATGGCTTCAGAGGGCCACCCAGGAGTGGGACCTTCAGGATGGGGACAAGCGGGTTGAACTCATGCAACCAAATTTCCGATCCGTCCCCAGTGAAACCAACGGAGGGCGGGTCTAAAAGTTGGGCGGTAAGATTGGGAACCTTGCCCTGCGTCAGATTCGTAAAACGTCCAGACCCGATCTGGCTGACGAAGGCGTCGAATGGGCCATCTCGGTCCGAAACAAATGTAAAGAACTTCCCATCGGGGGAAATGATCGCATTTCGTTCCGCCCCCGGAAAATCTGTGAGGCGAGTGAGCTTGGCCCCGGACAACGGGTTCTCAATGAGGGTGGCGCGTGGAGCGGCGAACCATCCGGCAATGGCAGCCAAAACCACCGCTCCGGCAGGCATAGCCATTCGGCGCCAGCGACTCACCTGCGTCGGGGGCGGGGCTTCCGGAGTCTGGACCTGCACCTGACGCGAAAGGCGCCGCAAATCCACGACCATGTCGCGCATGGATTGATAGCGTTCGGCTGGGTCCTTTTCCAATGCCTTCTCGACCACGTTTCTAACCGACGCGGGGAGTTCGGCTGGCAATGCCTCGGACTGGCCATGGATGACCGTTTTTAGCACCGCCAGATCAGACTTTTTTCCGAACGGCGGTTTGCCGGCCAGCGATTCATAGAGCACCGATCCAAACGAGAAAATGTCGCTGCGGGCATCCAGCCGTTGCCCGGAAGCCTGTTCGGGCGACATGTAAGGAATGGTTCCAATCACAAGACCGGGCAGAGTGGCTCCTGCGGTAAGGGTTCGCTCCGGGTCTGGGGATTCTTCCGCGGCCAGCTTGGCAAGTCCAAAATCCGCGAGCTTGGCATAGCCGTTGCTGGCGAGCAAGATGTTGGCCGGTTTGATGTCGCGATGCAAAATATTGGCGGAGTGAGCCGTCGCCAGTCCATCGGCGACGCCTATCAACTTCTCGATGACCTGCCGCCAAGTGCGCCTCTCGCGCTTGAGCCACTCTCCCCAGGTGCCTCCGTCGAGGAACTCGGTGACCAGGTACTGGCGGCCATCCAATTCCCCGGCATCATGCACCGTCAGGATGTGGGGGTGGTTCAAAGAGGAGGCCATCTGTGCCTCGCGTTGAAAACGCCGGCGCGCCGCAGCGTCCGCAACGCCTTCGGAAAGGAACTTGATCGCTACGCTCCGGTTCAACCTGGTGTCATGTGCGCGATAGACGACTCCCATGCCACCCTCGCCCAGTGGAGCTTCAAGCCGGTAGGAGCCGATGCTGGTGCCAAGGGCAATCCGCAGCGCCATGGTCTTGGTGGGCGGAAGTTGCGAAGAGAGGTCTTCCCGATCCAATAGTGATTCGACTTCGGCGCGCAACACCGGATCGGCGTCGTCCAGCGCTTCACGACCCCGCTCCCGGACGGCGTTGTATAGGACTTCAATCTCGCTCCAGCGATCTGGTATCACGATGCCGCTATCCTATCACTTCCTCCGCGCTTGACCCATGTGCCTCGATTTGTGGTTCTACTTCGAAAACGCCAGCTGACTCGAGAAGAACGGCAGCACCTTGGTCTCGAAATTGAGACCCACCTGCCCGTTGTGATCGCCTACGAACGTCTCCAAATGATGCTGCACTCCGGCCCTGGTCAGCGCCTCGTCCATGTCGCGGTTTGGCTGTAACAAGGGCTCCTCGGTTCCCACGTTCATCTGGATCGCCTTCATCTTCTTCAACGCGGGAGCATACTGCTCCAGCATCACCATCAGCGAATTCGCCATCCACTTGGCGGCGATCCACGGTTGCGGCTTGCCGTCCTTCACCGGCAGGTCGATAAACAGCGGAGGATTCTTTGCATTGGACGACCACGCGGCACTCCGCGCCAGCGGCGACTTCTGATTGAAGGAAAGTTTGGCCGCGTCTTCCTTGGTCTTGATCGCCTCCATCGCGGTCAGCGCGGGACTCACCTCGGCGGTATCCAGCATGCAACACGCCGACATCGCATAGAGGCTCGAGAAAACTTCCGGATGCTTCATGCCCAGACGCAACGTTCCGTACCCGCCCATCGAGTGGCCCATCAGGCCGCGGCTATTGCGATTCGCTAGCGTGCGGTAATGGCTGTCGATGTAGCCCACCAATTCCACCGCCAGGAACTGCTCCCAATCGCCGGTTGTCTCCGACTTCGAATAGAAGCTGCCGTTGTGCAGCGAGAAGGCATCCGGACTCACCAGGATCATTTCCTTCGCGGTTCGCGCCGCTACGTCTTTTTCGAGCGCCGCGAAGTTCGCGAAGCCGACCCACTGCTCGGCATGCAGTCCGTAACCATGCAACGTATAGACCACCGGGTAGCGCCGATTGGACTCGCGAGAATAGCTTGGCGGCAGATACACGAACACGTCGCGATCCGCGGAGTCGCCCTCCAGATTCCCTTCGAGGGACTTGCCGTGGACTTTGATGCGTTCCAGCTTGCCCTTGATATCTTTCTCCACCTCAGCCAGCGGCCGAATCAGATTGTTGCCCTTGCCTTTCCCCTTGGGAGCGCCGCCTTTCTCCTGCGAATGCAGCAAGGCCGACGAAGCCAGCACCAGACTCAGCGAACAGAGCAACGGAAATCGGAAGCGAGCAAACATGGACGACCTCCCTATTAAGTCAGGCCTATGAAGTCAGGATTCATTCTACACCTGCGCGAAAAGCCTCGTTTCATTAGGTCTTTTCGCATGCCATGGGAACCTCCCACGGCGCCAAATGCTTAAGCCGCACTCCAGGCAGGACTTACAAAAATCGCGATTCTGGCATCTCAGTTGCTAAACAAGCACCCATAAGGGAGCACTCATAGCATGCCGATTCGCCATTTTATTCCGCTCGCGATTGCCGTCATCGCGGGGCTCTGCGCCATTGCCGACCGCACCGGGATTCCGCCGGCGCCCATCGCTGCGATCGCAATCGTTGGGGCAGCACTGTTGACGCTCCAGTTGGAGGATCACAGACTGGGCAACGTTCTAGGCAACCTGACGCGGGCGTTGAAGAGCGACCGTCACGGGGCTGGCTGAATTACGCGTTTAGTTGTTCCGGGAACAATGCGTAGCCTTTGGGTGGAGGATACAACTCTTCCAGCAGCAGAAGGCGCTTGCGCAGGTAACGGCTGGGGAGTTGGCGCGGACCAGTGTCGACGTCGATGTCGCAGCAGATGCCGTGCAGGTAGAGCGTCAGCGTATCGACAAAAGACTGGCGCGCGTATTTGGCGAAGCTGCGGTGGTTCGTCACCGACTTCGTGCGCCGCATGGACTGCTTGATGCGCCAGCTGGCCTCATCCACCTCGCCATGCACGTCGGCGGTGAACTCATCGCGCAGCAGCCGCAGGTAGCGGGATTCGGCGTCCTTGCTCCATGGCTCGCCGATCACCGTGGCCAGCATCATGTACAAGCGGTAATGATATTCCGCCATCTCGCGATCTTTGAGCGCTAACGCGAGCACTGTTTCCTTGCCCAGATTAATCTGTGCGGAGGCCGACGCTTGTCCGGCGGGGGGCTTTTCAACGGACACATATTCCGAAGCCACCGCCTTGGCCTTGCGCGCCAGATAAGGCACCAACAGAATGGATAGCTTTGGCAAAGCCGCGGCAATCGCCGGCGGCAAGGCCGCTACCGGCTCCTGCAGGTATTCCTTGAGGTCTTCTTCCGACATCGGCCCCGTAGAGCAGAAATACGAAATAGAACTGCTCAAAGGGATCATTTCACCGCGGGCCTGCTCGGCGAACTGGCGGACACTAAGTTTTGAGGATTCGAGTTGCGGGGGCATTTACTGAGCTATTTCATTGTAACGCTGCCGCCAATAGCAGCACCAGAGGCAAACTTCCGCCTAGGTTCGCCGTACGACCACTACGGTGATATCGTCGGCGGGCGGAGCGCCTTCGGCGTAGTCATGCACGCTGAGGTGAATGGCATTCACGATTTCCTGGGCCGGGCGGGCGGCCAGCTCGGCGACCAAATTTGCCAGGCGGTCTTCCCCATATTCCTCGTCCAGGGGGTTGGGGGCTTCGGTGACGCCATCGCTGAACATGACCAGCACGTCGCCTTTTTCCAGCGTGACTCGCGATTCTTCGTATTTCGCGGTGGGCATGATTCCCAAAATGATTCCGCCGCCGGGGAGAGTTTCGTAGCCGCCTTGGGCCCGCACCAAAACCGGAGGATTGTGGCCGGCGCTGGTGTAAACAAATTCACCCGTATCCGGGTCCAGAATGCCCATGAAAAACGTAATAAAGCGGTTATCGGGACAATTTCCGCAAGTGGATCTGTTTAAGCGCGTGATTTTCGCGCCTACGTCGCTGGAATCCTCGAACAGCACATGTACGCGGGCTTGCAGGCTGCTCATCAGCAGCGATGCAGGCATGCCTTTGCCGGCCACGTCGCCCACCATCATGCCGATTTTGCCGTCGGGGAAGGTGATGAAGTCGTAATAATCGCCACCTACGTGGCGGGCGGGAACAGCCTTCGCGGCGATGTCGAGGCCCTCGACTTGTGGAGCCTTGGACGGGAACAGGCGTTCCTGGATGAGCGCGGCCTGTTGCATCTCCTTGGCCATCGCGCGTTCCTGTTCTTCGATCTCGTTCAGTCGGGAGTGTTCAATGCGAATGGCGGCCACGTTGGCCATGACGGTCAGCAGGTTCAAATCCTCGCGGGTGAATTCGCGGATGTGATTGGGGGAATCCAGGTAGATCAATCCAATGACGCGATCGTTGGTTTGCAGGGGCACGGCGAGAAGGCTGCGGACCTTTTGCTCCACGATGCTCATGTGCTCCTTGAGAGCCATGTCGTTTTGCGCGTCACGCACCAGGATGGAGGATTTTTCCCTCAAAACGCGGTCACGAACGGTCTTCGAAATCTGGAAACCAACGCCGCGCGCGGCGCGCACTTTGAGCTCATTGCCTTCAACGGTCATCAGCACGCCACGACCCGCCATCACGGCTTCCATGGAAAGATCCATGATGATTTCGAACAATTCGCCGAGTGGCCGGTGGCCCGCCAGCTCGCGGCCAGCGCGAATCAACGCCCAGGTTTGCGGATTGCCGGTCATTACCTGGGTGCGGTTCATGTCGTCGTTCGAGGTGTTACTGGAACCCAGCACACCGTCCAGATTGGCGACTACCGTGGTCGCGGTGCTCGAGAACGTGTCTTCGTTCTCGACGAACATGACGGTGTTCTGCGCGGGAGTCTGCTCCACGCCGGCGAACTCGATGGTGAGATGGCCCGCGGCGATGCGGTCCCCGGGATTGAATGGCTTGGAGCCCTTCAACTGATCGCCGTTGAGCAACGTCCCGTTCTTGCTGCCCAGATCCTCGACGGTCCATTTACCGTCTTTGTAAGTCAGCGCCACGTGTTGCCGCGAGAGGCCCACGTCATCCGGATAGGACAGTTGGTTCTGGTTGGATCGCCCGAGAGTGACCCGGTCATCCTCCAGGACCATATTGGTGGTGTGGCCTTCCAAGTCGCGGATAATTATTTCCCGGGAGGCAGCTGGCATACTAGGGGTCAAGCATAACTAGCCTAACATTCTTGGGCCCCGCTTCGGCAACCTTGGGCACCGCTTCGGCAACGCGAGTCTAAAGGTAGTAGGGGCAGCCTATGCACGAAGCGACATCAATGGCCGATGGTTGGGTGGACCTGAAGATAGGCCGCGGGTCAAATAGCAGCTTGACCAATAGAGCCAAATCGATGACAATGGGGAGTCCGCCTCTGGGCGAAAGCTGCTAACTTGAGGAGATTGAATAGTTTGCAAGTAAAACTTCGATCAAGTCAGACGATTTGGGTTCGTTTCGTAATTTTCACCTGCGCGGCGCTACTGCTGGCTATCCCATCCCTGCCTGTAGCCGATGCGGCCCAAGCCAAGACAAGCAAGAAATCAGCCAAAGGCCCGGCCCCAAAATCCGCACCAAAATCTGTCGCTTCTACTGGTAAGAAAAAGTCTACTCGCCGCACGGTTAGCAGTCCGTGGAAGGCACCGAACTTTGCGGATTCGTCCTCCGAGGATTTTACGGATGGCGACGATCCGGATGCGCGACTGGCGGCAGTGGCAGCCCTGGGTAAGTTTAACGGCTCCGTGGTTGTCACGGATGCGGAGACAGGACGCATCTTGACGGTTGTAGGGCAGAAAACGGCATTCAAAAGCGGTTTCCAGCCTTGTTCCACCATCAAAGTACCGGTGGCGTTGGCAGCGTTGAGTGAATCCGTTGTCGACCGGTTGACGCAGATCCGAATTTACGGCAACACCAAAGTCGCGTTGACGGAAGCGCTGGCGCGATCGAACAACAACTACTTTGCGAGTCTGGGCGAAAAGCTGGGATTTGAGCGCATGAGTTACTACGCGCGGCTCTACGGTTTAGGCGAGAAGGCGAGCTTGAATATTGAAGACGAGCAGCCGGGCATCCTGCCCTCACGAACTCCCGTCAGTGGAATGGGTATGATGACCAGTTTCGGCGACGGCATTACGCTGACTCCTCTGGAATACGCCAGCTTGATCGGCGCGGTGGCCAACGGGGGGACGCTGTATTACTTGCAGTATCCGAAGAACCAGGAAGAAGCCGGCGGTTTCATTCCGCAGGTGAAGCGCAAACTGGACATCGAGCACATCATTGATGATTTAAAGCCGGGGATGATGGGCGCGGTTGAATATGGAACCGCTCGGCGGGTGGGATTCAATGCGGAAGCGCCGGTGTATGGAAAAACCGGCACGTGTACGGATACGCGGACGCCGACACACCTGGGCTGGTTTGGATCTTTCACGGAAGTGGGCCACGACAAACTGGTGGTGGTAGTGATGTTGACGGGTGGCAGCGCGGTATCCGGTGGGTCGGCCGCGGGCGTCGGCGGACAAGTGTATAAGAACCTGATCAACGGCAACTTCTACGCACACACTCAAGACGGGGAACGCTTGAGTCCGGCAGTGGCGCAGGGTTCCAGCGTAAAAGACGCCGGGCAGTAACAGCGCACGTTCGCGAACGGCGCCGTGTTACATTACGGCGCAGATGAGCACTGTTTTACTTCTTCTAATTTCCAATACCTTCATGACGTTTGCGTGGTACGGCCACCTGAAACGCCGGGACATCGGGATGGTGGCCGCCATCCTTTTCAGCTGGCTGATCGCGCTGGGCGAGTACTGTTTTCAGGTTCCGGCGAACCGCCTGGGCTACGGCAGATTCTCCGGGTATCAACTGAAGATCATGCAGGAGTGCATCACGATTGTGGTATTCGGGGCATTCGCGTACTTCTATTTGGGCGAATCGCTGCGCTGGAATTACGCAGTGTCATTCGCCCTGATTGTGGCAGCGGTGGGGTTCGCGTTCTACGACAAGTTTTAGTGGGTGGCGGCGTAGACCAGGTAGTTGATGCCGTAGTGGTAGGCTAGCGTGGTCATCTCGGCGGGGTAAAACGGTGCGTCTGCATATTCCCAGGCGTCGCCCAAATCTGTATTGGCGTTGATGGCGATCACGACGTGGCCTTTCGCGTCGGACACTTTGAACCACGCAGGGACTCCGTTGGGGTTGATGCGGCCTCCGCGGATGTGACGCTCGCCAGGGATGAAAGTTCTCTCTTCGTCCAGGATGCTGAAGTGCACGTGCATCATGGGATCTTCCTGGGTCATGGGCTCGATTTCCTGCTTGGGGTAGATTTCGTGGACGATTTGGTAGAAGTTATCACCCTCGACGTCATACATGTCGTCGGTCATTAGGAAGCCGCCGCGGTTCAGATACTCGCGCAGTTTCTCGATTTCCTTGTCGCTGAGGTTCATGTAGTGGTTTTGGGTGGAGTAGCTCCACGGGTATTCGAAGATGTCGTCGCCGTCCAGACCGGCGTGGCGGGGCTCTCCTACATTGACGCGGGTGAGACGGGTAAGGCCGAAGGAGAAATGATTCTCGGCGTCCGGATAATCCTGCGCCCACCAGCCGCTGGCCTGTCCTCGACGAGAGACGAACCCGAAGCCGCGGCCGGTATTGTCGGTGTACTCCAGACGGTTGAAGTGGAACTCGCCTTCCATGGGAAAGGTGACGTCGGAGGAACTCACTTGCGCACGGCCGAAGCCTCCCCCGCCACCGCCAAAGCCTCCACCGCCGCGGCGTTGGGCGACGGCTGCGACGCTTAGCAGGAGGAATGCGCCGATGGCGATGATCCATTTGGTCTTCATGCGGGGGCGATTCCTTCCGTGAGGGCTTTTACGTGAGCCGCAGCGGCTGCGGCCAACCCACTCAAATTGTAGCCCCCTTCGAGGACGCTTACCAGCCTGCCGTTTGCGTGTTCCCCGGCGACTCCGAGCATAACTTTGGTGAGCTCGGCGAAGTCGGCGTCCTGGAGGGTGAAGCCTCCCAGAGGATCGCCGAGGCGCGAGTCGAAGCCGGCGGAGATGAGGACGAGGTCGGGGTGGAAGGCGTCGGCGGCTGTGCGGAGGTCCTCCTTGAAGGCGGCGACGATTTGGGCTTTGCCGGAGCCGGCGGGGAAGGGGCGGTTGAGGGTGGCTCCCTTGCCGGGACCCGTGCCAGTTTCACTGGCGGGGCCGGTGCCGGGATACCAGGGCCACTGGTGGGTACTGAAGAAGAAGACGGAGCCGTCGTCATAGAAGGTGTCCTGGGTGCCGTTGCCGTGGTGGACGTCCCAATCGACGATCATGACCTTGGCGAGGCCGTGGTGGCGCTGGGCGTAGCGAGCGGCGACGGCGACGCTGTTGAAGATGCAGAAGCCCATGCCTTGATCGGGGCGCGCGTGGTGGCCGGGGGGGCGGACGGCGCAGAAGGCATTGCGGGCGGTGCCGGTAACCACGGCGTCGATGGCGTTGAGGACGCCTCCGGTGGCCGCGAGGGCGGCGTCGAGGGAGCCGGGGGAGATGGTGGTGTCGCCGGTGGAGAGCTCGCGACGCCCGGCGAGGATCTCGCGGTGGGCTAGCTGGATGTAGGGGCGGGTGTGGACCAGGGCGAGATCGTCTTCGGTGGCTTGGCGGGAGGGAATCCACGTAGGGGACGGCGTCAGAGACGGAGCGAGCGCGGTGAGCGCTTCAAACACGGCGTCGTAGCGGGCGGGCTGTTCGGGATGGCCGGGGCCGGTGTCGTGGGCCTTGTAGATGGGGTCAGCCAGGAGGGCGGTTTTGGGGGCGGTGGGGGTCATTGGTATGGGTTCTCAGTGAGGGGCGCAAAACGGAGGGCGGCGAACGGCGCCGGGCCCATTGTGCTCCCAGGGAACCATTGGAGCATGTCGCGGCGGGAGGTGTTTGAGATTTCGCGCGGGGAAGTGGTGCGGGGTGTGGGGGATGGGTGTTGCAGAGGGCTCGGGGGCTTGGGTTCGTTCCGTAATTTTCGATGTGTTTTGGGGCGGAGGCAGTGGGTTCGTTCCGTAATTTTGAGGGGTGTTGGGAGGGCCCGCGCTCGGCGGGAGCTGTCAAATTTTGAAGCTGAATGGGCATGATTGCGTTCTTCCGAACCATTATCTGGTTGGGCGAGATTGAGTGCGGCTAGCGGCTACGGCAAGTTGATGAACGCCTATGCCAATCGTGCGGGGCCTGAGTGGTGACAGCTTAGAGGATGCGTACCAGATCTTCGCTGGTCAACTGGCAGTCCTTGAGAATCTTGCCTAAGAGGCCGGGAGAGACGGTTTCGGATCCATTCACCGGGATGACAGTCGTTCGTCCGTCGGGATGGCGGAGAAAATGGTGACTGCCGCGGATGCGGAGGACGGTGAAACCGATACGGGAGAGCGCTGATATCAACTCCGCTGCGGTGACGCGCGGAGCCCTGCTCATGCGGCGATGGTGACGCGTTGGATTCCAACGAACTCCAGAGACGAAGCCGGAGAACCTTCGACCTCTAAGCAGAGTTCGATTGCTTCACGGATTCGCAGCATGACTTCGTCGAGAGAGCGCGCTTGCGTGTGGCAGCCCGGCAAGCGGGGAACGGAGGCGATGTAAAAGCCTTCTTCATCCCGCTCAATGACGACGTCGAACTGGCGATGCATCAAGTTAAGTCCTCGTCTTGATTGTACGCCCAGGGGAACGAGCCTTCGGCAAGAGTCTCTAGAGCAATCCTGAAAGTGGCTCAGTTAATATCAAAGCGCGGGACGACGCAGCTCCACTGTTTTGAAGGAGGCGATTTTTGACCAAAGAGCAACTGTACGCGGAGATCGAAGACATCATTCGCACTATGCCCTCTCAGACAACGATTAGGGAGCAAAATGGCCAGAATTCTGCATGGTTCGGACGTGCATTCGCGGCGATCGAGAAGTGGAGCCCCTTCGAAGGCCCCCTAGCAAATTTCTACTACAGTCAATTCCTGAGAGATGGCAAGATGCAAGGAATGCTCCCGTTGGCTGAGAGTAACCAGTCTGCAGATTCTTCACCCACCAGCACTGGTCTAACTAAGCTTGTAACCCTTCTACATAAAGCTCACAGCTCCCTTAGATTCGATACCGTTGGCCCTGCGACGCTGGTTGTGCCGCACAAGATGGTGTTTGAGTATTTCGAAGAACTTCGGAAGATCATAACGCTTGCCAAACAAGACTTGCTCTTTGTTGATCCATATCTAGATGCTGACTTTGTTTCACGGTACTTGCCACATGTCGATAGAGACGTATCGATACGTTTACTCGCACGCGAAAAATTGCCTTCATTGCGCTCGGCCGTAGAGATCTATTTCCAACAGACGGGGTACGGGATCCAAATTCGGTCAGCACCACACTTTCACGACCGCTACGTTTTTGTTGACCGAGTCTCGTGCTATCAATCGGGAGCCTCCTTCAAGGATGGTGCGAAATCCGCTCCCACGACGATTACCCAGATCACAGATGCTCACACCGCAGTCCTGCAGACCTATGAAGAGATCTGGGCCAGCGCTCAGGTCGTGCGCTAAGCGGAGACGACCCTGCGGGTGATTCGGGATAAGTTGCGGAAGGTCGAACGTAAACGCTTAGAATTACAGAGCTAGAATGGGCGCATGCGCAACGAGTTTACGGCTATTGTCGAGCAGGACGGACCCTGGTACGTCGCTTATTGTGCCGAAGTGCCTGGCGCCAATGGACAGGGTGAGTCTCGGGACGAATGTTTGGCGAGTCTCCGGGATGCGATTGCGCTGATCTTGGAGCACCGGCGAGAGGAGCTTGTTGTAATGGGATGAAGCGGGAACAGCGGCTCCGGCACCTTCGCCAACACGGCTGTGTGTTGCGGAGAAGGGAAGGAGCATGCCCGCTGGGAAAATCCTCAGGCGGGACACGCTGAAGCGGTCCCACGCCATAGTGAAATCGCGAACCTGCTTGCGAAAAGGATCTGCCTGAAGCTTTCGATCCCGGACCCTCCAGGCTAGATGTCCCCCCGACTATGAAGCACGAATACGATTTCAGGGAGGGCAGGCGTGGGGCCGTGGTGGCGGTAGCGGCGGGGAAGACTCGGGTGACGATCCGGCTGGATGACGATTTGTTGGACTGGGTTCGAGATCAGGTGGACAGGGCTGGGGGCGGGAACTATCAGAGTCTTATCAACCAAGCGTTCCGGGAGCATGTGCACGGAAGCCGGGAGCCGCTGGAGACTATGCTGCGGCGGGTGATTCGGGATGAGTTGCGAAGGGCGGGTTGACGGTCCAGGCGCTGCGCTGATCCCAACTCGGGCTTGGGCTAGAGCTCTATGTTTGAGCGCCTTGCTCTGCTAGTTCGCGGGTACGGAATTCCTTGTACAGGGCGCGGACGGCTTGGATTTCGCGGACGTGGTCTTCGAGGTGCATGGCGTACCAGTTGGTTACCTGGCGCAGCGTCATGGCGCCATCTTTCGAGTGGGTGCCGGAGCGCTGGAAGGCCTGGTCGGGTTGATCCTTTAACAGCTCATGGTTGTCGGAGCGCAGGCGGCGGAAGGTTTCGAGCGCTACTGAGATCTTGCGTTTGCTGTAGTCGAGCTTGTGGGCCCACGCGTCGTCGTCGAAATACTGCAAGGTCGGATTTTCTTCGGCCAGGATCTGGCGGAAGCGCATTACTCCTACAGCCTCGGCATCGGCGAGGTGGCACACGATTTGGCGGACGGTGAGGGGATAGCCTTCGGCCTTGAAATCCAGGACGGGGCCGGCGGCTCCGGTGGTGGCCATGGCGAGGAGTTCCGCTCCACGGCGGAAACGTTCTAAAAGATCGCTGGTTTCGCTCATTAGTAATAGTCGGCGCAGGACATGAAATAACCGCAGCGTTCGCACAACAATTTGCACTTGCGCTCAGTCAGGCGAAGGCTGCAAACGGGGCAGAACAGCATGGGCTCGCTCTCGGACGGGCTCGCCGCGGCAGGTACTTGCGACTCCTGAAAATCCGTTGCCATGAACAAACTATTATAATGAGGCCGGGAGTGCCCATGTCACGTCGAAAACTGCTGATTGGCTTAGCCGCCACCGCTGGACTTGCACTGATCGTGATTTCGAGCGGCGGGCAAACGCGCCGCACCGCGGAGCCAGCCGTCCGGCAAGCGGTCCGGGGAGCCAACGGAGCCGTCACGGCGGGCAGCGATTACGCCACGGATGCGGGCATGAAACTGATGACGCAGGGCGGCAATGCGGTGGACGTGGGCGTGGCGACGATGTATGCCGCCTCGGTCACGGAGCTCTCGCACTTCGGTATGGGGGGCGAAGGGCCGATCCTGATCCGAACGAAAGAGGGCAAGGTTTATTCGATCGCCGGAGTGGGTACGATGCCCAAGCTGGCGACGGCGGATTTTTATCGCAAGCGCGCCTTGAAGCCGGGCGAGACTACTTTCGATAACGACGGCAAAGGTTTGTCGGGGGTGATGCCGAACGCCGGATTGATGCCGGCTCTGGTGCCGGGCATGGTGGACGCGGGCCTGGTGGCGTTAAAGGAATTCGGAACGAAATCCTTCGCGGAAGTGATCGCGCCGGCGATTGAGCACGCCGACGGCTATGTGGTGGACGAAATGCGCGCGCGCAGCTTTGCGTCGGGTGTGGAATTCTTCGACCTGTGGCCTACGTCGAAAAAGCACTTCATGCCGAATGGCCGGACCGCGCGGGTTGGCGAAATCTTCCGGCAGCCGGATCTGGCGGCCACGCTGCGAGGCATGGTGGAAGCCGAGAAGAAAGCTCTGGCCGCGGGCAAGGATCGCAAGGCCGCGATTGAGGCGGTACACGATTATTTCTACAAGGGCGACGTAGCCCGCAAGATTGACGCTTTCAGCAAAGCCAACGGCGGGTTGCTGCGGTATGAAGACATGGCCGCGTATCATGCGGACCTGGAAGCGCCCGTTTCGACCACGTTCCATGGGTACATCGTTTACAAGCCGGGCTTCTGGAGTCAGGGTCCGGACATGATTCAGACTCTGAACATTCTGGAAGGCTACACGGACAAGCCGGCGTTGAACTCGGCGGAATACATTCACCGTTCCGTGGAAGCTCTGAAGCTGGCGTATGCGGATCGCGACACGTATTACGGCGATCCGAAATTCAACAAGCTGGATTACAGTGTGCTGCTGAGCAAGGAATACGGGGCGGAACGCCGCAAGCTGATCACGGATCGCGCGTCGATGACTTTCCAGCAGGGGGCCATTCATGGAAAGACACTGCCGCATCCGACGACGCAGAATCTGGCTTCGTATCGAATTGACGACGCATTGATGTCGCACGACACCACTTGTGTAGGCGCGATCGACAAGGACGGGGTGATGTTCTCGTCGACTCCGTCAGGCGCATGGATGCCCAGCGTGATCGCTGGCGACACGGGCATTCCGCTTACGCAGCGCGCGCAGAGCTTCGTATTGCTGCCGGGGCATCCGAATGAACTGGAGGGCGGCAAGCGTCCGCGCGTGACACTTTCGCCGACGCTGGTGACGAAAGCGGACGGCAGTCCGTTCATGACGCTTTCGACGCCGGGCGCGGACAATCAGGATCAAGCTCTGTTGCAAGTGATGTTCAACGCGATGGAATATGGCTTGGATTCGCAACAGGCGGTTGAGGCTCCGCGGTATCAGACTCGGCACATGGTCGCGAGCCTGGACAATCACGCATGGAATATCGGCAGCCTGTTGATTGACGAGCGCATTCCGCAGGACGTAGGGCAGGAATTGGCGCGGCGGGGGCACGTAGCGTCGTGGATGTCGAAGTATAACAACGGGTCGGCTCCAGTGATGATCCGCGTGTTGCCGAACGGCGTGCTGGAAGCTGGCGCGGATCCTTTCTACAATCGCTCTGCCCGGGCGCGGTGAATCTTTCGTTATTCGAAGAGCCGTCGACTTTCGATCGCGCGGGGCTCGCGGATCGATTGCGGGCGTTGGCGCAAGAGAATATCTGGATCGGCACCAGTTCCTGGAAATACGAAGGTTGGCTGGGGCAAATCTATTCACGCGAACGGTACGTGACACGCGGCAAGTTCTCTAAGAAGCGCTTTGAGGCGGAGTGCCTAAGCGAGTTCGCGGAAGTCTTCCCGGCTGTTTGCGGAGACTTTTCCTTCTATCAATTCCCTACGCCGGAGTTCTGGCGAAAGCTGTTTGGGTCGGCTCCAGCAGCGCTGCGATTTGGGCTGAAGGTTCCAGAAGAGGTCACGGTGGAGGTATTCCCGAGGCATCCTCGTTATGGGGCGCGGGCGGGGATGGAGAATCCCGCGTACTTGAACGCTGAGACGCTGAAGGCGTTATTTCTCGAACCGCTGGAAGAATATCGCGACCGCATTGGGCCATTGATTTTTGAGTTTGGTGCGCGGGGAGCGGCGCCGCGCGAGTTCGTCGAGACGCTGGAGCCTTTTCTGGGGCAGCTGCCGGACACGTTCCGTTATGCCGTCGAGGTCCGCAATCGCGACTATTTGCAGCCGCGTTATTTCGATTGCCTGAGGGCGCATGGGGCGGCACACGTATTTAATGCGTGGACGCGGATGCCTCCTCTGCACGAACAGATCGCGATGCCGGGAGCCTTCACGGCGGACTTCGTTGTAGCGAGGGCGCTGCTGCGCGCGGGGCGGTCTTACGAAGAAGCGGTGAAGCAGTTTGAGCCTTACGAACGGGTGCAGGACGAGAATGCGGAGGCGCGCGAGGCGCTGCGGGAAGTGATTCAGCGCATGCGCAAGGAACGGAAGCCGGCGTACATTTTCGTGAACAACCGGTTGGAAGGGAATGCTCCCGAGACGATCCAGGCAGTGGTTGCATGAAACTTCCGATTGATGCGCTGATGCCGGCAATTATGGCCGCGGCCGGATCTGTCCCGAACCTCATTATCGAGGCGGCGCCGGGCGCGGGAAAAACGACACGCGTCCCTCCTGCACTGATGCAGCTGGGAGACGTGCTGGTGCTGGAGCCGCGCCGCCTGGCAGCCCGCATGGCGGCGACGCGAGTGGCGAGCGAACTGGGGGAGAAGGCGGGCGGAGTTGTCGGGTATCAAGTACGTTTCGAGGACGTCAGCAGCTCGCGGACCCGCATTAAGTTTCTGACCGAAGGTGTGCTGACGCGGCGGCTGCTGTCCGATCCGCAGCTGCGAGGGATCAGGACCGTGGTGCTGGACGAGTTCCATGAACGGCATCTGGAAAGCGATCTCGCGCTGGCACTGCTGCGGAGGTTGCAGAAAACTACGCGGCCGGATTTGAGACTGGTGGTGATGTCGGCGACGTTGGACACCGGGCCCATCGCAAAATATTTGGACGACTGTCCGGTGTTTCGGTCGGAGGTGCGATCGCATCCATTGGAAATCGAATACACACCGCACTCGGCCGCGCCGCTCGAAGCGCAGGTGTCCGCGGCGGTGGAAAAGTTGCTGGGCAAGGGAGACGTGCTGGTATTTCTGCCCGGCGCGGCGGAAATTCGCAGGGCCGCGCGGGCGCTGGAGCCGTTGGCGAAACGGGCGGGACTGCTGGTTGTGCCGCTGCACGGCGACCTTTCCGCAGCGGAGCAGGACCGAGCGGTGTCGCCCGCCGATCGGCCCAAGGTGATTCTTTCGACCAACGTAGCCGAGAGCTCGGTGACCATCGAGGGAGTGCGCGCCGTGGTGGACAGCGGCCTGGTCCGGGTGGCGGCCGACTCGCCGTGGACGGGGCTGCCATCGGTGGAGGTAAAGCGGATCAGCCAAGCGTCCGCGAAGCAGCGCGCGGGTCGAGCGGGGCGCCTGGGACCGGGACGGGCGATCCGCTTGTACACGGAGCAGGAGTATCATCGGCGTCCCGCGGCCGACGTTCCCGAGATTCTGCGGCGGGAGTTGTCGCAGATGGTGTTGCAGCTTCGCGCGATGGAAATTCAACATCTGGATTTTTTAGATCCGCCTCCCGTGGCCGCGCTGGATGCGGCGGGCACGCTTCTCGACAAGCTGGCAGTGACGCCGGAGATGGCCGGGCTGCCGTTGCCTCCGAGGCTGGCGAAGTTGGTAACGGAAGCCAAGCGGCGCGGGGTTCCGGAAAAGGGGTGCGCGGCCGCGGCGGTGTTGAGCGCGGGGGAACGCGGGAGTGATTTGCTGGCTTTGACGGAAGCGAACTGGCAGCCGCAAACGCAGAGAGTGTTCGATCAATTGCGGCGGCAAGTAGGCGGACGTGACGCGCGGGGAACGGGCGATTCCGCTTTGCTGCAGAGCGTACTGGCGGCGTTTCCGGATCGTGTGGCGCGGCACCGGCGGGATGGCGAATTGCTGCTTTCGGGCGGCGGCTCCGCGAAGATGCCGGGGTGCCACTGGGATTTTCTGATCGCGATCGATATAGAAGAACGGCGCGAGCACGGGCTGCCCTTGGTTCGTCTGGCCGCGCCGATTGAGCCGGAATGGCTGCTGGATCGCGCGACCGAGCGGGTGCGTTTCGAATGGAATCGTGCCGCGGAGCGGGTGGAGCAGGTGTCCGCATTGTTGTACGACGAACTGGTGATTGAGGAGACGCGCGCTCCCGCGGCTCCGGGCGAGGAGGCGGGACGGTTGTTGGCGCAGAAGGCTCTGGAAGCGGGGATTGGAAGATTCGTCGACGGCGGCGCATTGGAGCAAATGAAATCGCGGGCGGCGCTGGGCGGGGTGGTGATCGACGCAGAAGGCGCACTGCGGGAGTTGTGCAATACGGTCACCAGTTTCGCGGAGATCGAAGCGGCGGATTTATTGGAGATGTTGCGGCCGGCGCGACTGGAACATGCGGCTCCGGCGCAGATCAAGCTTTCGGGTGGACGCGCGGTGAAGGTGCATTACGAAGCTGGTAAGCCGCCGTGGATAGAATCGCGGCTACAGGATTTCTTTGGCATGCATGAGACTCCGCGCATTAGCGGAGCGCCGGTGGTGGTACATTTGCTGGCTCCGAATCAGCGGCCCGTGCAGGTCACTAGCGATCTGAAGGGGTTTTGGGAACGGCTGTATCCGCAAGTCCGGAAGGAACTGATGCGGCGGTATCCGCGGCATAAATGGCCGGAGAATCCAGGGTAATCGATCAGCGAACGACGCAGGTCCATTCGCCGGCTTCATTTTGGAAACCGGAGAGGATGCGAACTTTGGCTACGCGTTCGAAGTCGGGCAACATGTCGCCGATTACGTCTTCGCTGATGTTGGCGACCACTACGTCGAAGGATTCGGAACGGACGGCGTCCACGCTGCCTTGGAAGAACGGCACGGGGCGGGATGCTTCGGCGTCCACATCGCATGCGACTACGCGGGCCGCGCCCAGCAACTTTGCGGCGATGGACAGAATTCCCGAACCGCTGCCGACGTCGAGCACGGAATCGCCGGGGCGAATATGCTGCTCCATCGCGGCCAGACACTTTTGGGTGCAGGGATGCTGGCCGGTTCCGCATTGGAGGCCGGGATTGATCTCCAGGCGGAAGCGGCCCGGAGGCGTGGGGTCGGTACACCAGGGGGGCACCACGAAGAACTTCTGGCCTACCAGGAGGGGCGGCCAGGCGTTCTGCACTTCGGCAACCCAGTCCTTTTCTGGAGCCAATTCCGGCCGCCCGAACTGCGCGGCTGCTGCGGCGGTTTCAAAGAACGCTTCAATGCTGCCGGGGCCTTCGGTGACACCGAGGGTTCCGGCTTCCCACAAGTCCGCCATCAAGGCGTCTTGCTCAGCAGGTTCGCAGGCTATGGTTACGAAATACATTTATTGGCGCGGCGGCGGCCCCTTGAAACGTTCGCCGAGCTCCACTTTTATGAAACGTTCGCGGAGCTCCACTTTTTTGAAACGTTCGCGGAGCTCCACTTTACGAACTTTGCCGGTGCCGGTTTTGGGCAGAGGCTCGGTCGAGAATTCGACAATTCGCGGAAGCTTGAACTTGGCTAGGCGGGGACGCAGGAACTCCAGTAATTCGCCGGCTGTCATGGATTGACCTTCCTTGACCACTACGATGGCGGCGGGCACTTCGCCCCAGTGCTCATCGGGCGCGGCGACGACGGCGCATTCCAGAACCGCGGGATGCTCGGCGATGGCGGTCTCGACCTCGACGGAGGAAATATTCTCGCCGCCGGAAATGATGATTTGCTTCTTGCGGTCGACGATGTTAATGTAGCCGTCCGGTTCCCAAACGGCCATATCTCCGGTATGGAACCAAGCTCCTGAGAAGGCCGCGCGGGTGGCATCGGGATCGGCAAAGTAGCCGTCCATAACGTGATCGCCCATGGCCACGACCTCACCCACGGTAACCCCGTCGCGCGGGACGTCGAGCATGTGCGAGTCCACAACACGCAGAGTTACTCCAGGCAATGCCCAACCGGTTTGGGACTGGCGGCGGTAGCGCGCGGCATCGGGCATGCGAATGGCCGCTTTGGGTTCGGAGTGCGTCAATACCGGTCCTGTTTCGGTAAGGCCGTAACCGCTGGAACATTCACAACCGGGGAACGCCCGCTCCACTCGGGAAACTAATTCGGGCGAACTGGCGGCGCCACCGATGTGGACGTGGCGCAGGCTGGTTAGATCGAACGTCGAAAGAGCGGCGGAGTCCAGCAGTGCGCTGGCCATGGTTGGGACCAGGCAGATGTCGGTCGCACGATGGGTCTGAATCAGGCGGAACACATGTTCGGCATGGAAGCGCCGAACCAGCACCTGTTTGGTGCCCAGCATGGTGGAGGCCTGCGGCCGGCCCCATCCATTCGCGTGATACAGAGGGATGGTGTGCAGATCGATCATGGTAGAAGCATCGCGATATTGCAGGGCGTAGTCCAGAGCATGCAAATACAAAGTGCGATGCGACAGCATGACGCCTTTGGGCGTTCCGGTGGAGCCGCTGGTATAGAACAACTCGCCGATGGCCAGCTCGTCGCAAGTGGTGATGTCCGCGTGCTGTTCGTGACCCTGGGCCAGGAGTTCTTCGTACGAAATGTCCCCGCAGCCGATGCCCACCCAGTGAGTGACGTACGAACACAGAGGACGAAGGCGTTCCACCAGCGGTAGAAACTCCTCCTCGAAAATCACGATGCGCGGCTTGGCATGTTCCAGGATCGTGGCCAGTTCCGGTTCGGCCAAGCGGACATTCAAGGGGAGCAAGACCGCGCGCGCCTGCAGTACACCGAAGTAGCCTTCCAGCAACTGATGATTGTTGAAACTGATATAGGCTACGCGGTCGCCGGGCGCAATGCCTAGCCCTGACAAGGCCGTCGCCAGGCGTTCACAGCGCGCTTTAAATTCCCGGTATGTGAATTCCCGTTGGCCGCATACAACGCCGATGCGTGCCCCAAACAGATCCGCCGCGCGATGGAGGCAACGAAGCGGAGTAAGCTGAAGGAACATTCCCGGGGAGGACGTCCTACTTCTGTCGCTCGGAGGCCGAGGCTGGGTCCACCGCCGGCTCCGCTGGCGGGGCGAGCTTGTGGTGAAAATCAAACGTGTCAGCCATGGATTCATCCGCGAGGGCACCGGCCTCATCGCCCAAAGCTCGTCTCGACTTGGCCCTCGCCAAATAGACATAGGGGGCGCTGCGAAGCTTGTCGATCAACCAGTTGAAGTCGGCGATGGCGTCGTCATGCCGGCCCATCCGGGCGTAGGCTTCGCCTCGATGGTAATAGGCATCGACGCTTGGCTTTGCATCGATGGTCTTGGTCAGCTCATCAATAGCCCGGCGATAATCGCCTTTTGCGGAATAGACGGCCGCCAAGCCAGTGCGGGCTTCGAGGAGGTCTGGCTTGATTTGCAAGGCGGTCTGGAAATCCGCAAGCGCGTCCTGGAACGCGTTCAAAGATACTCTTGCCCCGGCTCGCTGATAGTAGGCGTTCCAGGATGCGGGATCAATGGACAGGGCCTCTGTGAACAACTCCACAGCGTGTTCATACTTGCCCGGAGTCAGCGATTGCATTCCGGCTTGCACTTTCTCCTCCGCCCGTTCTGGAGCCGTAGTGAAATAAATGAAGCTCTGCCAGCCAACGACGGCAAAAAGGATGCCGAATACCGTTCCCAGTACCAGATTCCGCTGCTTGCGCCTGTGGGCCCGTTGCCGCGGGGTCAGTGGCGGCGGGGGCGCCTTACTCAGCGGATCGGGCATTTCCGAATTATAACAGCGGTTCTAACGACTCTGTTGCAGATGCGCAGCCGTTTCGCGATCTTTGAGGAATCCTTCTCGATCCCCAAGTGCGAGCCTGGAAATCGCGCGGGCCAGATATACGAAGGGCGCTTCGCGGCGTTCGGCAATCGCGCGGTCATAGTCTTCGATGGCCTTTTGGTGCTCCCCTCGGGCACTGTAGATTTGCCCGCGCTGGTAGTAGGCGTCAATAGAAGAATGCAGCGCAATAGAGCGTTCCAGGTCATTTAGAGCCGCCTCTGTGTTACCCGTGACGCGGTAGTGGGTGGCGCGCGCGGTATACGCCGCTGCAAGCTTCGGGTCAAGTTCGATAGCCTTGTTCCAGTCGGCTAACGCTTCGCTTTTCTGACCTAAACTATCATGCATGTTCCCGCGTTCCAGATATGCCAGCGCATTATGGGGCCAGATTCCGATCGCGTCCGTGAAACGGGCCACGGCGGCGCGATAGTCGCCCGGTCCGGTAAGAGTCATTCCGTCCAGATACGCCGCGCGCGAGCGGTCTTCAGCGTAGGCGAAATACCTATACACGGAATAGCAGCCCACCGCGAGCGCAATGGCAACAACACAAGCTGCCAGCATGCGCCACTGCGTGGAACTCATCCGTGGCGCATCCGACAGAGCCTTGGGGGGCCGAATCGCTTGCCACAGCCGAACGTGCCAGGGAATGATGACCTGATGCTTGCGGCGTTCCAGAATATGGGGGGGTGGTTTCGGGGCTTCGAGGATCTTCCTCAGTTTGCCCAGAAAAGAATCAGCCATTGTTTGCCGATTATAGCAGCGGCAGCGTTTCAGAGGGTTAAATCGAAAGCCGGCGTACTAAGCGGTACCTAGTTTCCTGCGGCCCCCTTTTCCGCACTGTCGATCACCAGGAAATCCACTGGGAGCTGTTGAGCCTTCAAGGTCAAGCCTAGTTGCTCACGCATGCCGGTGATGAGGAGCGACGCATCTAGAAAGCTTGGCCGCGTTTCATCCGGCGTCAGGTCGATGGTGAAATCGTAGGCACCTTCGAGACCGGTCTGGTTCACAATGCCGCGGTCGAGTTGCCGCGCGAATACATTGGCCCATTGCTCAAGTGAAAACCGGGTGGCGACTACGTGGTACGTTACGAACTTTTGATCCGGATTGGTTTGACGGACTAACTGGAGAGAATGAGTTTCCTCCTGCTTGGGCGGGAAGAGCTTAGGGGCCGTCTTCCCGAGGGAGATGACGTAAACGGGAAGTGTCTTTTTTTCGCGATGGAAAATCAAATGGAACCGTTCGGCCAACAGAGTCTGGACCATCCGCTTGTTCTGCTCAGCGGTCGCTTCACCTTCGGCCTTGGCGACGATGTCGTAGCGGTCCGTCTCCATCCAAGACGGGCCGGGCGAGTGCTGGGAGGGCTGAATGTCGTAGGCCCATTCCAGTAGGAATTTAAGAGTAGTGGCCTTGGCTTGGAATCCTCCGCCGGGGAACGTGAATTGTTCGGTCCCGGAGTGTTCCGCGGGAGACTGCGGGGTTCCCGGCGGGCGCGGCGTGATGGAGGCGACCTCGAAGGCCGGCACTTTCGCAAGGTCCTGGCAGTGGCCGATCGCCGTCGAGAAAAGGACGAGCGTTGCAAGAATTGATTTTGTGATCATTGAGTCTCTACCTCAAGTAAACGCTGCGCGACCGCGAAATGTGACAAGCTCGCCCCCACAATGGGAGGGCGCGTGGCAAAATAGGGTCTTGGCACAGATCAAACCCCTCTCCGAAGCGATCCAAGATACGGTCCGGGACGGCGACGTCGTAGCGCTGGAAGGCTTTACCCATTTGATTCCCTACGCGGCGGGACATGAGATCATCCGCCAGGGGAAGCGAGACTTGACCGTGATCCGGATGACGCCCGACGTAATTTACGACATGTTAATTGGGGCTGGTTGCGTGAAGAAGATCGTATTTTCGTGGGGCGGGAATCCGGGAGTGGGTTCCTTGCATCGGTTACGGGACGCGGTGGAGAAAAGCTGGCCGCAGCCGATCGAGATCGAAGAGCACGCGCATGCCGGCATGGCCGCGGCGTATGCGGCGGGCGCGTCCAATCTGCCGTTCGGGTTGTTGCGCGGGTATATCGGCACGGACCTGATCAAGTACAACACCAAGATCAAATTCATCGAATGTCCGTTCACGGGCGCGAAGTTGGCAGCGATTCCCGCGCATCGTCCGGACGTGACGGTGATCCACGCGCAGAAGGCCGACCGCAAGGGCAATGTTTTGATGTGGGGCGTGGTGGGGGTGCAGAAAGAAGCACTGCTGGCCGCCAAGCGCTGCATCGTTACGGTGGAAGAAATCGTTGACGACTTGCAGGCTCCTTCCAATTCCGTGGTGTTGCCGTATTGGGTGGTGGGCACGGTTTGCGAGGTTCGCGGCGGAGCGTTTCCCAGTTACGCGCAGGGCTATTATGCTCGCAACAACGCGTTCTATAAGAAGTGGGATGACATTTCGAAGGATCGCGACAGTTTCACGGCGTGGATCGACACGCACGTCAAGGGCACCAAGGATTTCGCGGGTTTCAAGCAGAGTTTGGAGAGCAAGTAAGATGGCCGCGAATTATACGCCCGACGAGATGATGACGATTGCAGCTGCCCGCAAGATCCGCAATGGAGCATCGCTATTTGTAGGGATTGGGCTGCCGAGCGCGGCGGCGAATCTGGCGCGGTTGACGCATGCTCCGGAAACGATTCTGATCTATGAATCGGGCACGATTGGCGCGAAGCCGACGGTGCTGCCGTTATCGATTGGCGATGGCGAGTTGGCGGAGACGGCGGATGCGGTGGTCTCCATTCCAGAGATTTTTTCTTACTGGCTGCAGGGTGGGCGAATTGCGCTGGGGTTCCTGGGCGCTGCGCAGATCGACAAATACGCCAACATCAACAGCACCGTGATCGGCGGAACGTACGACAAGCCGAAGGTCCGGCTGCCGGGGGCGGGGGGCGCGCAGGAAATTGCGGCGTCCTGCGGAGAGGTGCTGATCACTTTGCGACATAATAAACGCGCGTTTGTCGAGAAACTCGATTTCCTGACGTCGGGCGGGCATTTCGAGGGCGGTGACAGCCGCGCGAAACTCAAGCTGCCGGGCAAGGGACCCACGGCGGTGATCACCGATTTGGGTATTCTGACGCCGGATCCGGTGAGCAAGGAATTGACGCTGACTCATGTGCATCCTGGGATTACAGTGGAGCAGGTAGTCGCGGAAACGGGATGGGCCTTGAAGGTGGCTGCGACGGTAGACACCACGGCTGAACCCACAGAGCATGAACTCGCTGTGTTGCGAGACTTGAACGAGCGCACCGCGCGTGCGCACGCCGGACAAGCATAAAGCGAAACACGAGGAGGTTGGTATGAAGTTGACTCGCAGGTCAGTTTGTTTGACGGCAGCGGGCGCGGCGGCGCATTCGGTTCTTTCGCAACGCGCGAGGGGCCAGACCAAGGCTGCAAAGAGCATCGAGGATTTCTTCCGTGAATTTACGGACGAATGGGTTCGTAATAATCCGGGGCTGGCCACCAGTACGCACTATTTCACGGGCGAAGAGCAGGACCGCCTGGAGCGGGAGCTGGCTCCGATCACGCTGGCGGAAGCGCGCAAGCGAATCAACCTGGCTCGCAAGGGATTAGCGGAGCTGCGCGGCTTCGATCGCTCGCGACTCTCCGAAACGCAGCGGCTTTCCGCGGATGTGATGGAGTGGCAGCTGAATATCGTGGTCCAGGAAGAGCCGTTCCTGGACTACTCATTCCCGCTGGAGCAGATGAACGGCTTCAACGTGGGCGCGGTAGAGCGATTCACCGTAAGCCGCGCGATCACGAAGCTGCGCGACGCCGAGAACTACGTGGCCGCACTGGGGCAGGTGGGCGCCCGCATGGAGGAGGCCAATGCAGAGGCCAAGCGGCTGCAGGCGAAAGGAACCATTCCGCCGAAGTTTATCCTGCAAGCGACCATTAAGCAGATGCAGAGCTTCGTCGATCCTTCGCCGGGGCAGAGCCCGTTTGTAACGGCGTTCGCGGATAAAATGGCGGCGGTCGCGGCCATTCCCACGGCCAAACGCGAGGAACTGCGCGCGGCGGCGGAGAAGATTGTTGCTACGCAGATTTATCCGTCATGGAAGAAGGCGACGGCTACGTTGCAGACGCAGCTTCCGAGATCCACCGACGACGCAGGGTTGTGGAGACTGAAGGGCGGAGCAGAAGCGTACGCATTTTTTCTGAAGCGGTATACGACGACGGAGCTTAGCGCGGAACAGATTCACGAGATCGGCTTGCGGCAGGTGGCGACCCTCGAAGCTCAGATGGATACGCTGTTTCGGAAGCTGGGGCGGACAGATGGCTCCGTAAAGGATCGCACGGAGAAACTGCGGCTGGATTTGCAATATCCAAATCCTACGTCCGAAGCCAGCCGCGCGCAAATCATGAAGGATCTGGATGCCATTGTGCGGGACGCGGAAAAGCGGGCGGCTCTGTTGTTCGACAAGCGGCCCAAGGCGCCGGTAGTGGTGCAGCCCTTTCCGGCGTTTCGAGAAGCGAATGCGGCGGCGAATTATAACGCTCCGCCGCCGGATGGCTCGCGGCCAGGGACGGTGCAATATCCACGCCGTATCGAGCGCATGACGAAATTCGGGCTGCGAACGCTGGCGTATCACGAGGCCGTTCCAGGGCACCACTTCCACATCGCGTTGCAGGTGGAGAATCCGGAACTGCCGCGGTTTATGCAGATTCGAGCGTTAGGTGGACTCTCCGCCATCACCGAGGGTTGGGGTTTGTACGCGGAGCGACTGGCCGCCGAATCCGGCTGGTACGACGGAGACGTGGAAGGCCTGCTGGGACAGCTTTCGGATGAGTTATGGCGGGCTCGCAGGCTGGTGGTGGACACCGGGTTGCACGCAAAGCACTGGACGCGGCAGCAAGGCATCGACTACGGCATTGAAGCGAGCGAGGTGGAGCGGTACACGGTGTATCCGGGGCAGGCGTGCAGTTACATGATCGGGCAGCTGAAGATTCTGGAACTACGGGACAAGGCGCAGAAAGCGCTGGGGCCGAAGTTTTCGCTGCGGGAATATCACAACGTGGTGCTGAACACCGGATCGGTGCCGCTGAATCTTCTGGAGCGGCAGGTGGACGCTTACATCGCGCGTACAAAAGGCTAAGCCTTGTGGATGCGGTCGATGTCGGTGAGATCCGCCTGGGTCAGGCGCCATGACGCGGCACTTGCGTTGGCGCGCACCTGGTCGGCGGTCTTGGCACCCGCGATAACGCTGGAGATCTCGCGCCGCGCGGCCAGCCACGAAAATGCAAGGTCCAACAGGGTGTGGCCGCGCGATTCGGCGAAGCCGGCGAAGGCTTCCATGCGGTTCATGTTTTCTTCCGTGAACACTTTCGGCCCGAAGCCGTCTTTGGCGCGGCTGGATTCGGGGAACGGCTGACCCTTGCGGTACTTTCCGCTGAGCAAGCCGTTGGCGAGCGGGAAATAGGGCAAAAAGCTGAGGCGTTCGCGCGAGCATTCGAAGAGCACGTCGGTTTCCGGTTCGCGGTGAAACAGGCTGTACTCATTTTGAACGCTGACAAATTTCGCGGTTCCCGGCCGCGCGGCGGCGGCGGCTTCGATCAATTGCTGCGCCGAAAAATTCGAGCAGCCAATCTCGCGAACCTTCCCGGCCTTGACGGCTTCATCCAGCGCGCCCAAGGTCTCGGCAATGGGAGTGGTGGGGTCGGGGCCATGAATTTGGTAGAGGTCGATGGTCTCGACACCCAAGCGTTTCAGGCTGGCGTCGAGGGCTTTACGAAGATATTCCGGCCGGGTACCTTCCATGCCTTCGCCCATTTTCATTCCGAATTTGGTCGCGATGATGGCCTGATTGCGGCGGCCCTGCAGGGCGCGTCCGAGGAACTCTTCGCTTTGACCGGAGCCATAGACGTCGGCTGTATCGAATACGTTGATCCCCGCCTCCAGCGCGGCATCCACGACCGCCGCGGTACCCGCTGCGTCCGTTCTCCATCCAAAATTGTTGCAGCCGATGCCGACCAGGGAAACTTCGAGCGAACCGATTCTACGTTTTTCCATGAACCCTTAGTCTAAGCCACCCGGATGGCCCCAGCGACCCTGGTACACGAATTCCTGGATCGGCTTGCGTTGCCGCGGGGCCAGTTCTTTCGCGCGCAGGTCCTCCGGCAACGAGCTGGGATCGCCTGGATATCCGATGGCAAATGCCGCCACCGGAGCCCAGCGTTCGGGTATTTCGAAAATCTCACGGGCCTTGTCGCTGCTGAAGCCGCCCATCATGTGCATCGACAGGCCCATCGCGGTGGCCTGCAGCGCCATGCTCTGCGAGGCCAAGCCAACATCGTGCCACGCATGGGCGTTCGGCTTGCCAGGCAAACGGTCGAGCGCCGCGACGGAGATTCCGAGCACGGCGGCTTGGCGCGCCCACGCGTTACCGGGGTTTAGCACGCTGGCCAGTCTCTCAAATTCGACTGCGTCTTGTTTACCGGCGACCAGGAAACTCCAGGGCTGACCGTTCCCACTGGACGGCGCCCAGCGGGCGGCTTCGAACAAAGAGCGGAGGGTTTCGAGATCGATGGGGCGGTCTGAGAAGGCTCGCGCGCTCCAGCGGCGGGCCAGTAAATCTGTAATTTGGTGATCAGAGGGTGCGCTTCTGTCTAACACCGTTTCATTATACGGGCCGTCTGGATGGTAAAATCATCAGCACCCCCCCCAACAAAAGGAGAAGTAAACGATGTCTTTACGCATTAATGACACGGCCCCGGACTTCACGGCTGAGACGACACAAGGCAGCATTCACTTTCACGAATGGATTGGCGATGGTTGGGCTGTCCTCTTTTCACACCCCAAGGATTTTACGCCCGTCTGCACCACGGAACTGGGCTATATGGCAGGCTTGGAGCCGGAATTCAAGAAGCGAAATACAAAGATCATCGGCCTGAGCGTAGATCCGGCGAGCAGTCACGGAAAATGGGCCCTGGACATCGAGGAGACGCAGGGGCACAAGGTGAACTTCCCGATGATCGGCGATCCCGAACTGAAGATCGCGAAACTCTACGACATGCTGCCGGCCGATTCCGGCGAGACTTCCGACGGCCGCACGGCGGCCAACAACGCGACGGTGCGCACTGTGTTCGTGGTGGGACCGGACAAGAAAATTAAGTTGATGCTGATCTACCCGATGACCACGGGCCGCAACTTCGATGAGGTTTTACGCGTGCTGGATTCCATGCAACTCACCGCCAAACACAAGGTTGCCACGCCGGTGAATTGGAAGCCCGGGAACGACGTGATCATTGTCCCGGCGGTCACCGATGAGGAAGCCAAACAGAAATATCCGGATGGCTGGAAGACCGTGAAGCCTTACCTGCGGGTGGTAAAGCAGCCTCAATAGCGTTATTTAGGCGGGACGGAATAGGGCGAGGTCTGCTTGGGCTCTTCGTGGTTCAAGGTTTGGATCTCGCCCGTTGTGATTTCGCCCTGCTTGGTGGCTCCGCTCACGGTCACCAGGACAGTGGTTTTACCTGCGCGCCGCACGGCTTGCACGGTGCCGCCGGCGCTTCCGGTGGTAAGCGTCACGAAGCCGCCTTCCTTGAGAGTGCTCTGATAGAACGCCAAGACCGCGCCGGGACCATCTTTGGTGCGGAACTTTACCGTACCCTTGGTGATGGCCTTTTGCTCCAACGACGTTGGCTCGAAGTACGTGGCCTGGTCATAAATCGGTATCCACACAGATCCCACGCGGATGCGGCGCATGGGATTCGGGTCGGCCTGATCGCCTTGCTTGACCTCGGAGCGGAAATAGAAATAGGAGCCGACCGCGAGCACGGTGGTGAACAGCACCAGACCGTAGGTGATGCCGATCAGACCCCAAACGTTGAAGCGCCGGCCGCGGCTTGAATCGTTAGATGCAGGCACTTTATGCCACAGTGGCCGGCTGGCCGCGCACACCGATCTGGTGCAGGCAGCGGTCGATCCATTGCTTGGTGAGTTTCTCCTGCACGCCGTTTTGCGAGAGACGGGTACGAAGGTTGGCCCAGTCGACTTTGTCCAGTGACTGGTCCTGATTAAAGCATGAGAATACTACTGTTTCCTCGCCTGTTTTGGGGTCCTTGTGCATTTGGAGGCACTGGGCGCAGATCTCTTTCATCATGCACTGCATGGGCGAATTGATGCTGCCGATGGCGTGGTGATCGGGTTTCAGATACGGGGCGAGGGTGGTATGGCGCGCGCGGGCGACGGCGGCCATCATGCCATCCGACCCGATGGCAATTACGCGATCCGTGGAGCTGAGCTTCAGTTCGGTGGAGCCGAGGTTGTCGCTGCCGTAGGCAACGATGGCTTCAACGATGTTGCCCACAAACGACCGGTCCTGCGGGCGGCTGGGAGTGAAGCCAGGGGCCTCATCGCAGCACCATATCACGACGTCGGCGGCGCGTTCAATTTCGTCGACTTTGTAACGGTCGATGATTTTCTTATAGCCGGCGAAGTAGATTGTTCGCGATCCAGCGGCGCGCAGTTCCTGGCCGATGCTGAACAGGACCGCATTGCCGAGTCCGCCGCCCACGAGGAGCACGGTCTCATGCGCGGGCGTCTCCGTGGGCGTGCCGGTGGGACCCATGAGGATCACCGGTTCGCCGGGTTTGAGGATGGCGCAGAGGTCGGACGAGCCTCCCATTTCCAGCACGATGGTGGAGAGCAGACCCTGATGGCGGTCGACTTGTGCTCCGGTGAGCGCCAGGCCTTCCATGCCGAGCACGGTTCCGTTGGCCTTGGGCGCCAAGGTTTCGAAATTCTGCAAGCGATAGAACTGGCCGGGCAGGAAGGCTCGCGCGGCCATGGGGGCTTTTACGATCACCTCCACAATCGTAGGAGTGAGGCGCACGACTTCTTTGACTGTGGCGCGCAATTCGCGATTCAGATAGTCGATCAATTCTTCCGGTGTGGGGGAAACCGGCTTGCGCCGGGCCAGGGCGCGGGTAACGACGGGGAAACCTTGCTTCGCGCTGGCCATGGCCTTCACGACGTTGCCTGCGAAAGACGGATGCAGGTCACCGAAGAAGCTGATGGCGCGCTCATCCTGGCGGAGAGACATTAGCACCGATGCTTCGGTGGGCTTGGCCACCTTCTCCGGTTTCACGGGCTGGCCTTCCTCATTCACAGCCTGGAACCACTTGCCGTCGAGGAAGACGTTCGTAGTATCCTCGCGGCCCAGCACGGTGTTGGGCTGGGTTCCCGCCGCGACAAGGATGGAACGAGCCGGCATGCGCAGCGCTTCGCCCGCCGCATTGGTCACATGAAGGGCGCTGGCGTGGCCGTACTGATCGAGTTCTACTTCTTTGGGCGTGAGGCTTTCGGCGAAGCGGATGCCTTCCTGCAACGCCAAATTCACTTCCTCATGGTTCAGGGTGTAGCTGGGCGCATCGATGAGGCGGCGGCGATAGGCGATGGTTACCCCGCCCCATTGGTTCAGCAGCGCCACCAGATCCGGCGCGCGTCCGGCGCGGGCGGCTACGGCACGCTCCGCACGGATGGCGCGGGCATGCTCCAGAAACTCATTCGCGGCCTCAGTGTCTTCGGCGCTCCAACCGACGCGCACGTCGGCGTCGCTCTTTTCGGCGGCGAGTTTCTCGTAGCGCTCCAGGAATTTCTCCACCTGGACCACGTAATACGCCATGGATTCGGTGGCAGTATCGACGGCGGTGAGGCCGCCGCCAATGACGACGACGGGCATGCGGAGTTGCAGATTCGCAACGGAGCTGGCTTTGGCGGCGCCGGTTAACTGCAGCGCCATGAGGAAGTCGGAAGCTTGGCGTACTCCACGAGCCAGGCCGTTCTTCATCGGAATGACGGTGGGGCGGCCGGCGCCGGCGCATAGGGCGATGTGGTCGAAGCCCATCTCGAAGGCGCTGTCGATGGTGATGGTGCCACCGAAACGCACTCCGCCGAACATCGCGAACTGCTGGCGGCGTTCGAGTAACAGGCGGATGATCTTCAGGTAGTTCTTGTTCCAGCGGACGGTGATGCCGTATTCGGCTACGCCGCCGAAGCCCGCCATGACGCGGTTATCGAGCGATTCGTAGAGATCGGTGACGTCGAGGATGGGGCGGAAGGGAACGCGCGCGCCCAGAGGGGTGACGCCGGAGACATCGCTGGCGAGCGGTTCAATCTTCAGGCCGTCGACGGCAGCGACGGTGTGCCCGTCGTTCATCAAATGGTGTGCCAACGTGAAGCCCGCAGGGCCTAGTCCTACGACCAGGACCTTGAAGCCGGAGTCTGCCCGCGGAACGGGGCGCGAGAAGTTGAGAGGATTCCAGCGGGTCAGCAAGCCGTAGATTTCGAAGCCCCAGGGAAGGTCGAGAACATCTTTGAGTGAGCGGGTTTCCACCTGCGGAATATCCACGGGCTCCTGCTTCTGGAAGATGCAGGACTTCATGCAGTCATTGCAGATGCGGTGTCCGGTGCCGGCAGCCATCGGATTATCGATGGTCACAATGGCGAGCGCCCCGATGGGGTTGCCGTTCTGCTTGACCAGATTCATTTCCGAAATCTTTTCATCCAGGGGGCAGCCCGCCAGGGTGACGCCGAAAGCGCTGGCTTTGAACTTGCCATCTTTCTCGCGCAGGCCGGTGGAGCAGCTATCCTTGCCCTGGTTATGGCACTTGATGCAATAGTTGGCCTGATCCAGACCGGCCGCCAGATCCATGCCCGCGTCGGTGAGCTTGAAACCCTCGCGATGGCGCAGGTGATGTTCCGGCAGAATCTGGTTGTGGACGCCGTTGGTGAGGAGCGATTCCACGGGAACCAGGTGGTTGACGTCTAACTTGTGGGGCACGCGGAAAAGGACGCTGTGATGGCCGTACTTCTCGCGCCCGGTTTCAGATAGAGCGGCCCAGGCGGCAAACTTCGCGGCGGTATCCAGTTGCGGCTTATGCGCTTCTTCGTCATCCAGCCACTTGGTGACGTGGATGGTGAAACTGGCCTCGGTGAGCGGCTCGCCGAAGAGGGACTCGAGTTCGCCTTCGAGAGCGATTCCGTTGAGGTCATTGGCTTGCTCCGCCGTGACGCCGCTGATGGCTTTCTTCTGGACGAACTTGCGCTTCAGCGCATTGAGGGGAGCCAGGTCGTGGTGGCGTTCCTGCAACTCGGTCAGCTGCTGTCCGATTCCGAACAGTTCGCCGATGAAATCCTCGACATGCGGTGCCAGTTGGATGATCAATTCTGAAGCCGGCTTGCGATCGAGGGTGGCGGGATTCGCGCGGGCTTCGCCTAAGCGGGCGCGTAATCCGGCATTGGAGTCTTGCAGGTTGTGCAGGAACGCGGCATCCAAGCGGACGATGCCCTCACGGGTGTAGAGGTCCTCGAAGGAGAACCCAAAAGCAAGTTTGAGCGACGGAGCTGTTTTAGACATGAAATAAGGGAGAAAGCGGCACTACTGGGAGTAAGTTTCATCATAGCAAGGGCGGGATGCGGAGGGCGCTGGGATGGGGCGAGCACGTCGACCGGCGCAGAAAAAAACTTTGAAAAAGAGGGAACAAACGAAAGGGGGTCTGCGTCGTCTACATTACAACCGCAGCAGCCTCCGCACGGAAACACCTCGCCCCCCAACACGAGTTTTCCGCGCGGAGGCATTTTAATTCCCCCAAAATATTTCGCGTAGCAGTTAAGGTCGCGATTTTGCCAGGGCTGCGCCTGTGATCTTGATTCTCCCAGTGAACCACTGCAGCAGAATTTCGGATCCAACGGCGTTGCGCGTCCGGGTTGGGGGTTCACGTGCACTGGGGATTACGCTGAAGGGCACGGTGACGAAGGTTGAGTTCATGAATCCGCATGTGTGGATTTATATGGACGTGAAGGACGACAATGGCGCCGTCGGGAAGTGGCAGATTGAGGGCGGTGCTCCGAACGGCGTGCGGCGCAATGGGTGGAGCAAGGATTCGGTGAAGGAAGGCGAGCTGTTGACTGTGGATGGGACCATGTCGAAGGACGGGTTGAACACTGTGAACGCGCGCTCCGTGGTGGTCGCTGCGACTGGGAAGCGGCTGTTTGCGGGATCGTCGGAAGGCGACGCGAAGGCGAAGTAGCTTTTGCGTTAGTTGACGCGGCCCAGGTATTTGTCGAGGAATGCCAGCACTTCCTTGGCGAGCGCCGGTTTGAGCTGGCTGACGTCGTGCGAGGTCTCGAACACTTTGCGGACCTTGTCGGCAGGGGGCGTGCCGATCATCGCGAACATGGGTGCCTGGGACTGGTCGGGCGGGAAAGTGAAATCGTATTTCCCGTTGACCATCAGCACAGGTTTTTTCAGGCGCGGCGCGAAGTCCGGCTGGTCTCTGCCTTCCACCGCGGGACTCAGAAAAAATCCCCCGTCCAGAAGGACAACGGCCTTGAAGCGATCCTCCAGTGCCGTGAAGATCAGACCGTAGGCGCTGCCCTGGCTGACGCCGAGATAGGCGAGCTTGCCGGCATCGACCTCCTTGCGGGTTTCCAGATAGTCGACCGTGCGACGCACTTCTTTGGATTCCTGAATGGTGAGGTCGCGATCGCCTAAGGTGCCGGGCAAAGCCGAACGCGGGTAGCGGCCGTAGGTTTCGTGATAGATGGGGTAGGCCACGGCGCGGCCGCTTTTGATCACGTAGTCGACGAAATCCAGATCTGCCAGATCGTCGGTGCTCTTCATCGTATTCACCCGGGCGCTGGGGAAGAAGACGGCGGTTTGGTATGGCGGCGCGACATTCTTCGGCAGGAAGAGATACACCGGCAGGCGTTCATTTTCGTAGCCAGCGTCGATGGTCACTTTCTCCAGCGTCCAATCCGAAGTGGTGCGCACGACTCCCGCGGACTCCGGTTTCAGAGCGCGCTTATCGTAGGCGTAGAGACTTTTGTAGATCTGGAAGACTTCGTCGGAGGCCGGCTTAACTTTGGAGAAATCCCGGGGAGCTCGTTTGATGATGCCGGCTGCGTCGGCCGGCAGAGGCTCGCGGTTGCGCACGCCGCGGAAGCCGTTCAGGGGAGACCGATCGAAGGGCGGCAAAGCTTCGGGCTCGTAAGCCTGGTAGGTTTGCGTTCCCCACGCGCCGCCCAGGATGAAGCGCTCACTGCCTTGGACTTCATTGAGACACCACTCGCGGACGTTGCCCGTCAGATCATACGTTCCGAAAGCGCCCACGGCTTGCGATGCGCCGACAGCCAGAGGCTTGCCGCTGAAATTACTCTGGTTGGTGGTGAATCCAGCGGTCGCGCCGGGAGCCGCCTTGTACCACTCGCCCAACGCCGGAAGACTTTTGCCTGCGTAGGCCGCATAGGCGGAGGCTTCGTACCAACTGACTCCGGAGACCGGATAGTTTTCCTGCCCGCGCGGGAAATGTCCGCCGTCCCAGGTGGACGGGCCGGGGCGTCCCGTGGGATCGCGGAACAGGTCCATGGCCTGCTGCCACGTTAGCTGCTGGCCGTCTTTGAGGAATTTTTCCTTCCAATACATCTGTTTCTGATAGCCACCTTCATCGACGAATTTCTGATAGTCGCGATTGGTGACTTCGTAGCGGTCGATCTCAAAGGCCGGGAGACGGAATCCGATCCAGCCGATGAAACCGATCAAATCTCCCCACGGTCCGCCGGGCACGGAGACCATACCGGGTTGCGCTTCGACTGCGGGCGGGAAGGCGAACTGCATTTCGTCGACGGTGACGGGCGCGGCGATGAAAGGGTCGGCGCCGGGCTTCGATAGCCTCCAACGGAAGTAGCCCTTGGGAATTCTGAGGTGCGCCAGAGGCGTGGTGCCGAGGGTGTACCAGGCGGCGTCCGGGGCGAAGTAATCCTGGATCTCGACCGTCGCGCCGGGGCTGGACGATGTTACCGAGATGGACTGGGTGGACGCGGCAGCGGTCTTCTCGATATTAGGGTCGCCGGGCAGATCCTCTTCCGCCTGCAACAATAGGCGATAGGCTTCCAGAGGTTTATTCGCGGAGCGCAGCTTGGCGATCTGGGGCACCGCGACTTCCAAAGCCCAGCGCTGCTGCTGCGACTGGTGATACATCCAACCGCCAGCGAGGACCGCGATCAGCACGACCAGGGCCACCGGAATTAGAACTGCGGGTCGCCGCCAAGTTTCCGCGGCAGAAGTTTGCGGCGCGTGGAAGCGGGCTGCGAGGGCGGATAGGTGGGCTGCTACGGTGGCGGAAGAAGGGCGCTTCGCGGGATCCTTTTCGAGCAGCGTCGCAATCAGCGCGTCGAAGGCTTTGGGGGCGCTGGGGAGTGTGCTCGACAGCCTGGGGGCAGCGGTTGTGGCGGTCAGCAGAGACGCTCCCAGGGATTTGCCGGGCAAGGGCAATTTTCCGGAGGCCATTTCGTACAGGACCAGACCGAGCGCAAACAGGTCCGCAGCGGCGTCGGCTTCCGCACCCGCGGCTTGTTCGGGAGCCATGTAGGCGGGCGTACCCATGACAGCATTCATAGCGGTCAACGTAGCATCCTGCGCGGTTTTCGCGAGGCCGAAGTCGAGCACTTTGACGTGCATCGCGGCGTCGCCCGCGAGCATGATGTTCGCGGGCTTCAGATCGCGATGAACGATGCCTTTGAGGTGCGCGGCGGCCAGGGCGCTGGCGATCTGCGCTCCGCAGCGCAAGGTCTCTTCGATGGTCAGTTTGCCGCGCTTCAGACGGGCGGCGAGGGTTTCGCCTTCCACCAGTTCCATTACCAGGTAACCGGCGCCGGAGGGAGTGGTGCCCACGTCGTAAAGCGTGCAGATGTGCGGATGATTCAGCGACGAGATCGCGCGCGCCTCGCGTTCGAAACGTTCATTGAAGCGGTCCTGCGAGGTCTTGATGGCCACCAGGCGTCCGAGTCGCGTGTCCAGTCCTTTGAAGACCTGGCCCATGCCGCCCTTGCCGATGGGAGCGATCACCTGGTAGGGACCGAATTGTTCTGGCGCCGCGGGGTTCGCCATGGTGAGAGTGGCGTCGGCATCGGGAACGCGGCTGGCGAGCAAGGCTTCCACTTCGCGGCGCACTTGCGGATCGACCCCCGACAACAGCGCATGGGCCTGAGAGGGTTGCTTCAGGACCGCTTCGTAAAGGCTCTTGATTTGTTGCCAGCGTTCGGCCTGCATTGTATAAGGGGTCCGATGTCCACCCTAGATTACTGCATTATCCCAGAGGGCTCAACTTCTCCCCAGCTTGCACCATCCTTTTTCCTTCAGGCTGATCTTGTGTGAGAATCGGCCTCCCTCTCCAGGCTCATCTTGTATGAGAGAAGACTCGCCTTGTCATGGAGTGAGGCCGCCGTGATATTATCCATCCGATATGTCGAATAGCACCGCGCGAACCAAACCGTTTACGGGACAAGAGTATATCGAGAGCTTGCGCGATGGGCGCGAGATTTATATTTACGGCGAACGCGTCAAGGATGTGACCACGCATCCGGCGTTTCGTAATACGGTCCGTATGATCGCGCGACTGTATGACGCGCTGCATGGGGACAAGAAGGACGTCCTGTGCTGCCCTACCGACACCGGGTCCGGCGGGTACACGCAGAGATTTTTCCAGGCTCCGAAAAGTGTCGAGGAGATGGTGGGCTCACGGGATGCGATCGCGGAGTGGGCGCGCGTGACCTATGGGTGGATGGGGCGGAGTCCGGATTACAAGGCGGCGTTTTTGGCGACGCTGGGAGCGAACTCGGATTTCTATCATCCCTATCATGAGAACGCCAAGCGCTGGTACAAGAAGACGCAGGAGGAATGCACGTTCGTCAATCACGCGATTGTGAATCCTCCGGTGGACCGCAACAAGCAACTGGAGGAAGTTCGCGACGTGTTTATGCACGTCGAGAAGGAAACCGACGGCGGGCTGATTATAAGCGGCGCCAAGGTTGTGGCGACTACGTCGGCGCTGACGCACTACAATTTCATCGCGAATAATGGCGCGCTGCCGATTAAAACGAAAGATTTTGCGTTCGTTTGTATTGTGCCGACGGATGCGCCCGGGGTGAAGCTAATTTGCCGTCCCTCGTATGAACTGCAGGCGGCGGCCACGGGGAGTCCGTTTGATTATCCGCTGTCGAGCCGGCTGGACGAGAACGATTCCATCATTGTTTTCGACAAGGTGTTTGTGCCGTACGAGAACGTGTTTGCGTATGGGGATATCGAGAAGGTCAATAACTTCTTCCCGCGTTCCGGATTCCTGCCGCGGTTCATGTTCCATGGCTGCGTGCGATTGTCCGTGAAGCTGGATTTTATTGCCGGGATTTTACTGAAGGCCGTGGATGCTACCGGGACCAAGGATTTTCGGGGCGTGCAGGCGCAAGTGGGCGAGGTCCTGGCGTGGCGGAATTTGTTCTGGGGGCTGACGGATGCGATGGCCCGGACTACGAAACCCTGGACGCCGGGGTATGTGCTGCCGAACCTGGACTATGGGCTGGCGTATCGGGTGGCCGCAAGCACGATCTATCCGAAGCTCAAGGAGATCGTGGAGAACGTGCTGGCGAGTGCGCTGATCTATCTGCCGTCGCATGCACGGGATTTCAAGAATCCGGAGATACGGAAATATTTGGACCAATATGTACGCGGGTCAAATGGGTATTCCGCGGAAGATCGCGTGAAGCTGATGAAATTGATGTGGGATGCGATGGGTACGGAGTTCGGTGGACGGCACGAGTTGTACGAGCGGAACTACTTCGGGAGCCACGAGAGTATCCGGTTCGAGACTTTGATGGTCTCGGATTTGCTGGGGCAGAGCGCGAAATACAAGGGCTTTGCGGAGCAGTGTATGGCGGAATACGATCTGGACGGGTGGACTGTGCCGGATTTGATTAATCCGGATGACGTGAGTATTGTGATGAAGAAGTAGAGGCGGGCTGCGAGCCTGACCTACGGCACCTACTTGCCTACAAGACGATCCACGTCGATATTAAATTCGTTGCAGACGTATTCCTGGATCTCCCACGTGGGCCGCAGCAAATGTACACGTTTGAATTTGTGTGGAGCCGTGAAGGCTTTGGAGTCTTCCAGCGTGATGTCGATTTCGAGGTGGCCCAAGTCGGGGCGGCTGTAGCGTTCGATCACGTGCAGGGCATCCGTGTGGGGGACGCCTTGACCGTTCAGCCAGGTCATGTCGTTCAAGCCTACGGTGTCGACCACCAGCGTGTCGCCGTCCCAGGTTCCTATGGAATGGCCCATCCAAGTAAGGTCCATGTCAGCGGGGTGGCCGCGGCCGTCCATGAAGATTTGCCGGTAGCTGTGGACGTTCCCCTCATCCAGAATCACCAGGAGCTTCGTTGTTTGGACGATTTTGTAGGGGAACGGAGAAATGCGCGGAACTCCGGCGGGCAGGCAGTGGCCTTCGGGATCGTCTTTGCTCAGATTCGCCCGGCGCTCGTCGGCGACCTTTTGGGCCCAGGGTTGCAGCGGGACAGCGCCAATATTGGCGAAGGCTGCACCCAGGCCGGGGATGTAGAGACCGGAGAAATCCACTTTGCCATCGGGCATGTGGGGAGTGGGACCTTTGGGGGTGTCCTTGTCCTCGGGCTCTTTGCCTTTGGCTTTGACGGCGCCCTTGGCTCCCTTTTCCTGCGCGGACATATCCACTGGCGCTAAAGGAAGCAGTGCCGCAAGTGCGGTGGCCGCCATCAGGCAACCAAAGTAGTTCTTGGTCATAGGATCTCTATTTGACCGCCGTGGCGCCGGGACCGCCGTCTTCCGCATTGCCGGAATAGACACGTTTCCCGTTGGCAAGGATGAAAGATCGCGCGTTGCCGTGCGTGGAACCGTCGGCTAACGGGCGCGGGTCTTTGGCGGCGAAGCCCTCCACGGTAACCTGATCGCCCTCCTTGAGCGAGTTCTTGGTCCAGCCTTGGCGCGAGAGGGCGTTCGGACTGAGCGATTCCAGGGCCCAGGTGACGGATTTACCGCTGGCGTCGGTTGTATCCACCCATATGTAGGCGTGTGGGTTCACCCAACCAACCTTCTTCACGACGCCCTTGAAGTTGATGGGCTTGTTGTTGTCGTATTCGGCTGC
The DNA here is from genome assembly GCA_039931205.1 of Acidobacteriota bacterium. Taxonomy (GTDB): domain Bacteria; phylum Acidobacteriota; class Terriglobia; order Bryobacterales; family Bryobacteraceae; genus Palsa-187. Next base: position 66,515 of record JBDTSJ010000038.1, on the reverse strand, counting down.
GAACGAATGATGCGCCTGCAGGGCTGGAATCGACGACGCCACCAGAGCGGCCGCAAAGACCAGGCTCCTGCCTAACGAAGAGTTCATTTGACCCGCCTCCTGTTAGGCGATTCTATCACCGTACCCGGGCGCTGAATTCCCGCGGAAGCGCAAGGCGCTGGCCGATCGGCGAAAGGCTTAGTCTGGATAGCGCGGCCTAGCGGCTTGTACACTGAGAAGTACAAGTCTCTAATGGTCACTGAAACCGGCAGCTGCACCTTCGAATCTCTGGAACTGGACTGCGGCGTCACGCTGGCGCCGGTGGAGGTTGCTTATGAAACCTACGGCACGCTGAACGCGGACAAGAGCAACGCTATCCTGACGGCGCATGCTTTTTCCGGCGACGCGCACGCGGGGGGCGACGGCGGCTGGTGGTCCAGCATGATCGGGCCAGGACTGGCCTTCGATACCAACAAATACTTCGTCATTTGTTCCAATGTGCTGGGCGGGTGCCGGGGAACGACGGGTCCGGGTTCGATCCATCCAGCCACTGGACAGCCGTGGGCCATGACGTTCCCGCAGGTAACGATCGCCGACATGGTGCGGCTGCAGAAGAAGTTGGTGGATCGCCTGGGAATCCAGCGGCTGCTGGCAGTGGCGGGCGGGTCCATGGGAGGCATGCAGGCTCTGGAATGGGCTGTAACCTATCCGGAGAGCGTCGCCGCGGCGCTGCCCATCGCCACTACGGCGCAGCATAGCGCGCAGCAGATCGCTTTCAATGAAGTTGGCCGGCAGGCGATTATGGCGGATCCGGATTGGAACGCCGGCAACTACTACGGCCGGAAGCCTCCTGGGAATGGACTAAAACTGGCGCGCATGGTGGGCCACATCACCTACATGAGCGACGACAGCATGCGCGAGAAATTCGGACGCCGGGTGCGGGCCGCCGATCTCGCATCAGGCATTGCGCAGTTCGAAGTGGAAAGCTACTTGAACTATCGCGGCTACAAGTTCGTGGACCGCTTCGACGCGAATTCCTATATCTACATCACACGCGCGATGGATACCTTCGATTTGACGCAGCGTGGCACGCTGGGTTCCTTGTTTGAGGGAATGAGGGCGCGTTTCCTGCTGATCAGCTTTACCTCGGATTGGCTGTATCCCAGCTATCAATCGCTGGAAATCGCCAGCGCTTTGCGAGGGCGCAACTGCGACGTGGCCTACTGCAATCTGGAATCGAGATACGGGCATGACGCGTTCCTGGTGGAAGTGCAAGCGCAAACCGAAGTGGTCAGCGGATTCCTGAATAACACGTATAAGGACATCCAGCGCCCAGCGGCCGCGCATAGAGGAGCAGCCAAGCGTGCGTAACGTTTACGTGCGGCGGGACTTTGAAATCATTGGCGAGCTGATTGAGCCGGGCACGCGCGTTCTGGATCTAGGCTGTGGCGAAGGCGAGTTACTGGAGTGGCTGAAAGAAAACAAACAAGTGGACGGACGCGGCGTGGAGATGGCCGGGCCTCGCGTGCAGAAGGCGATCGCGCGCGGCGTTTCGGTTTATCAAGGCGACCTCGAATCGGCCGTCAGCGACTATCCCGACCAGGTCTTCGATTACGTGATCCTTTCGCAAACGCTGCAGGAAACCCGCGATCCGTTGCGCGTGCTGCGCGGCATGCTGCGCGTGGGCAAGCGAGGCATCGTGGCGTTTCCGAATTTTGGACATTACTCCGTGCGCTGGTCCACGATGTGGACGGGCCGAGCTCCGCGCACCTCACGCTTTCCGCATGACTGGTACGATTCGCCTAACATTCATTTCCTGAGCGTGCTGGATTTCGAAGCGTTACTGGATCGGGAACGCTGGAAGGTGGAACGGCGCATCTTTATCTCAGGCCAGAAACAAGTAACGGCATTCCCGAACCTGATGGCGGAAGTGGCGGTGTTCCTGGTTTCCGCCCCAGGCGGCTCCGCACAGGGCGCACCCCGCCCGTGACCGATCATTCCCTTACGGCGACGGAACGCGACGCAGCCAAGCGGCTGGATCATTTCCTGCAGGAACAATTGCCGCAATTCAGCCGCAGCCGCCTGCAATCCTGGATCAAGGATGGGCATGTCACTGTAGACGGAGCCTCCGCAAAGGTATCAACGCTGCTTCGCGGGGTGGAACGGGTGGACGTTCATCCGGCGGGTCTGCCTCCGCTGAAGGCGATGCCGGAAGATCTGCCGGTAGAGGTGCTGTACGAAGACGACGCCGTGCTGGCCATCAACAAGCCTGCCGGCCTGGTGATTCATGCGGGAGCTGGAAACCACGACGGGACCCTAGTAAATCGCCTGGTGCATCGCTTTCAGGCGCTGTCGAACGTGGGCGGGGACCTGAGGCCCGGCATCGTCCATCGTCTGGATAAGGACACTAGCGGCGTGATTCTAGTGGCTCGTACGGACGCGGCGCATCGCGCGCTGGCGGCCCAATTCTCAGGCCGGACGGTCGAGAAAACATACCTCACGCTAGTGCATGGGAAGGTACGGGACGCGGCGGGGCGCATTACCAAGCCCATCGCGCGCGATCCGGTGCGGCGCACTCGCATGACGGCGGGCCTGGGGACCGGGCGCGAGGCGCTCACCGAATATCGCGTTCTGCAACGCTTCGAAAAGTACACGTACCTGGAAGTCCGGATCGGCACCGGACGCACGCATCAGATTCGCGTTCACCTTTCCAACCTGGGGCATCCGGTAGCGGGCGATTACACCTACGGCGCTCCTAAACATGTCCCCGCGGCCCGATTATTCCTGCACGCATGGCGCATCGGATTCGACAGCCCGGCTGCGGAGGAGAGGGTCTACGTGGAATCCCCCGTGCCGCCGGAGCTCACCGGTTGGCTGGCGGGTCTATAATTCAAGGTAGCCATGAAACTCACGGTGAAACTCACGGTTTTCGCGCTGCTGCTATGCGCCCCTCTGTTCGCGCAGAATCCTCCGGCTGCCGCCGTTGTGGCGGATGACGACAAGCCGATCACCCTGGATGTTAGCCGCGTCAACCTGCTGTTCACGGTTACCGACAAGAAGGGACGCTTCGTTAACAATCTGAAAAAAGAAGATTTTCAGATCATGGAAAATAAGCGAAAGCAATCGATTCTGGAATTCACCGCTGAGACGGATCTTCCCTTGCGGCTGGCCATTTTGGTGGATACCAGCAATAGTATCCGCACCCGCTTCCGGTTCCTGCAGGACGCCGCTATCGAGTTCATTAACACCGCCATGCGCACGGGCAAGGACAAGGCTCTGATCATGCACTTCGATACGGAAGCGCAATTGGCCGTGAGCTTGACGGGCGATAAGACGACGCTGGTCGCCGCGGTGCGACGCATGCTGGCAGGGGGAGGTACGGCGCTGAACGATGCTATTTATTACTCCTCCCAGCAACTCACCAAGGACGAGCCGCACGATCAGTTCCGGCGGGCCATCATCATCCTGAGCGACGGTGAGGATACGCTGAGCCAGTTTAGCCGGGAGCAGGCCCTGGAGATGGCGCAGAAAGCGGATTGCGTGATCTACACGGTTTCCACCAACATCACGCACAACGCCACGGACGGCGACAAGGTACTGAAGCATTTGGCGGAACAAACCGGCGGGCTGGCGTACTTTCCATTCAAGGATGAAGACTTGGGCCAATCCTTCGTCAACATCACCAATGAGCTGCGCCATCAGTACAACGCGGTTTACCGGCCTGAGCCGATGATCCGGGATGGGAGATTTCATCCCATCGACGTGAAGGTGACTATTACGGGCGACTACATCGTGCGCGCCCGCCAAGGTTATATAGCCCCCGGCGGCAATTAGCCTCGCTTTCAAAGTCCCTGTACCACTTCACAGGTGGACTCATCCGGATACTCTTCGTTACGCAAAACCATTCCCCGCGTGCCCGCCACGCGCGCAAGAAACATTCTTACAATGCGGACCTCTACCGGTTGGAAGGATGCTTTTTGCATGCGCAATTCACACCGGATTTCTGTTCTATTTCTAGGGGGGCTCTTTGGCTCCTATGCATTCGCCCAGACGTGTTCCAACAATTCGGTCACGGGGTCGTACGGATACCTCGCGACCTTCGCGGCTCCTGGAACAGCTTCCACGGGAACGGGCACAGGGACGACGACGCCCACTTTTAGTAACACTCCCGAGGGGAATTTGCTGACCGGCATTATGGGGACCACAGGGTCGTCTGTCAGCAGCAACCTTTATTTCGACGGCAACGGCGGCATTTGGGCCGCGCAAACCGCCGCCGCGCCGTTCCAATTCATTTCCGGATCGCAAGCGGGAACTTATTCCGTGACCTCGGACTGTGCGATCAGCGTTTCACTGACGGACGCGTTCACTACGGCTACCACGCCGCAGACACCGGTGAAACTCACGGGATTTCTTGTGAAGAGCGGGACGGAAATGTATCTGGCGTACTCGACGCCTGTCGCGGCGGGACAATCCGTACCCACAGGCAACGTCGCGCTTAGCAACAGGACGATCCTCCGCCTGGTGCGCGTGATCAACTACTCGGGAGGCTGTTCCGTGGCTACCCTCAACGGAGCCTACGGCCTGGTCGGCAGCGGCATTACGTCACAGACAACGGGTTCGGGAGTCACGGCCACCACCAGCCTGGTCCCATCGAACTTCCTTGCGCGCATCCGCTTTGATGGAACGGGAAAATTGGTGAGCGACACCGTGCCGACGGGCTCGCCTTTGGGCACTTTCCAGCAGACGGGCACGTACACGGTCAATAACGACTGCTCCGGTCAACTCGCATTGACTCAGTCCAGCAGCACCACCGCTGGGACACTAACGACGACCACGGTTACGAATACGACGGTTCGCTTCCTGATCACGCCGCCGGTCAGCATCGTGGATTATCGCGGTCAAGCTGCGTTCCAGAACCTGTTCGATCTGAAGCCGGGATTGGTGTTCGCCATCTCCGACGGCAACCAGACGATCAACGGCATCGGTAGCGCTCAGTAGTTTTTTGCCGTATCCCCTAACGGCTTCGGCCTGGAGAGGTTGCACGCCCCTCCAGGCTATTTTTTCGGGGTGGCGCGCAGGAAGCCGAGAATGGTCCCTAAGTCCGCATCGGAGTAGGCTCGGATCACATTCGAATGCTGCCAGCCCGTTCCGTCGCGGCTTTCGAATTCCGCGGCGAGTACGCTGCGTAGTACCGGAGGCGAGGACGTCAAATCGTAGAATGACACGCCTGCCGCTTTGCGTGCGACCACCAAGGCCGGCAAGGCCTCACCGGCGACCGTGGCGGTAACCACTCGCGGAGTCTTCAGCGCCTTCAGGCCGGCCACGCCCAGCGGCACATCGTGGATGGGAGCCGCGACAGGAATCCCGCGGCCGTCCACCTCATGGCACGTGGAGCAGCGGCCGAAACTTTTTGTCGCGTCCGAAAACAGGGCCCGGCCTCGCTCGCCGGCGATGGATAATTTTGCAGGTTTGGAAGTCGTAGTCCCCGCAGCCGCCGGACTCGCGACACCATTCAAATTGGCCACGTAGGCTACAACGGCCGCAAAATCAGCGCCCGGTAAACTCTTCGCGAAAGCGGGCATGCTGGTGCCGGGGACGCCCTGGCTGGCGGTGGTGTTGATGTAGGTTTGCGTAAACCCACGCGCCGCCAGACGGGGAGCTCCCGCACCCGCCGCGCGTGCGCCGTGACAGTAACCCGAACCGCAGGTCTGCGTGAACACTTGTTCGCCACGCTGTAAGACTTGCGGGCTTTGGCTCCACGCAGCCGCGGACAGCGCGATCGAGAGCGATAGCAGCTTCATCGGGTTCCCTCCGGCAACGCGAACACTACCAAGGTGGAACCCAGGCGGAATTCCTCATCGGGAAAGAGCGCCGCCACCGCGCCGCCCACCACTGTCTGATGCCAGCCCGTCGTTGTCGCCACGTATTGCTTGCCGCTCACCGCATAAGAAATCGCGGCGCCTCGATGCCCCGCCCCGGTCTGAAAACTCCACAGCTTGTTGCCGGAGCGTGCATCCAGCGCGAAGAAGTTGCCTTCTGGATCGCCGGTGAAAACCAGATCACCTGCAGTCGCCAGCATGGAGGACAACAGGATCAGCCGGTAAGGCATCGACCATACACGCTTGCCAGTGACCGGGTCCCACGCGTCGACGTGGCTATAGGTGGTTCGATTCGGTGGCAGCTTCAACGGAAATTCTCCGTTCATGTAAAACGCACCCTCGCGCGCAGGCGTGGCATCCGCCGTGATATCGGTACAGATCTCGTTCGTCGGGGTATAGATGTATCCGGTGCGGGGCGAATACGCCATACTGTTCCAACTCTTCGCGCCCGCCGCCGCGGGACAGAATGTCTTGGTTTCGCCCACCACAGGCTCATTGCGGCCAACCAGCTTGCCATCTTCCGTAACGCCTGCGATCCAATTGAAAACCTCCGGCACCATGAAGGAGCCAAGGTACTCGCCCGTGACGCGATCCAGCACAAACGTCAAACCGCTCTTATTCATGTGGACCAGAATCTTGCGATTCTGTCCGCGAATCTGGCGATCCATGAGCAGGACTTCGTAGGCCGCGTCGAAGTCCCACACATCGTCGGGGACTTCCTGATAGTGCCACTTCAGCGTTCCCGTATCCGGATCCAGAGCCACAACGCTGGCGGTGTAGAGGTTCACGGGCCCATTCTTGTTGGCGCCCGATACCAGGCGATCGCCATCGAAGAAATCCGCCGCCGCGTTACCGGTTCCCCAATACAGCAGGTTCAAGTCCGGATCGTAGGACCCGGTGAGCCATGGCGATCCGCCGCCAAAGCGCCAACTGTCGCCCTTCCAAGTCTCGTTGCCTTTTTCGCCAGGGGCCGGGACAACGTACCATCGCCACGCCAGCCGGCCGGTCTGTGTCGACAGAGCCGTGAGATATCCGCGATGCGCCTGATCTCCGCCGTTGCCTCCTATGATCACTTTGTCTTTTACGACTAGAGGCGCTCCGGTAATGTTGCAGCCGCACTGCTTGGGATCGTCGATTGACACCTTCCACACTTCGCGGCCGGTTTTCTGATCCAACGCGACCATGAAGTTGTCTTTGGTCCCGAAGAAGACCTTGCCGGCTCCGATGGCTACTCCGCGGTTCTGAACGAAATCCGCATGGGTACCGGGCAAGCCGCTCATCGGTGTGGGATAGCGATAATGCCAGATCTGTTTTCCGGTGGCCGCATCCAGCGCGAACACTTGCAGACGGGCGGTGATCAGGTACATCACTCCGTTTTCCACGATGGGCGTGGAATGCAGATTCTCGGCATAGTCGCCGGTCTGAAAAATCCACGCGGGCGCCAGCTGCTTTACGTTCTGGGTGTTGACCTGATTCAGGTCGCTATAACGCCAGCTGTACTGGGTGCCTCCGTAGGAGGGCCAATTCACTCCGGCTGGCGCAGCCGATTGCGCGGACAGCGGACACCCGCATGAGGCCGCAAGAGACAAGACGGCAAGAAATCGCATGGTGACCATCTTAATGCATGCAAACTTATCACGGTCACGCGCGGCATTTCTCCGGAGCATTCCGGTCTAGCTGAATTGGACTCGCAGACTCTTCAGTGGCAGGCCATTCAACTCCGCGCGCCACTCTTGTCCGGCGGTGATGGGCTGGGCACTGGTAAGCGAGCCGGTGCTGATGATCTCGCCCGGCTGCAATGGATCGCCCCTGTGCGCCGCGGCCTGGGCCAATTCCGCCAGACACAGCGCCGGACTGCGCAAGCAGTTTCGACCCTCGCCCGCTTCCACGAACTCGTTATTTCGTAGCAACGACAAGCGGAAATCCGCGAGCTGATTTGCTATGTCATCCATGGATGCGGACGTCACCGGCAACGGCTCGCCCACCACCAAGCCCGCGTGGAATCCCCACGCCGCCACGAAATCGGCGGGTTGAAACTCCCATGTGGGATACGGAGAATCGACGATCTCAAAGCCCAGGGCAATCCATTCCACGGAGGCGAGCCCATTGTGTAAAAACGGGTCGCGCAGCTTCATCACGATCTCAGGCTCGATCTTGGGCGACCGGTAGCGCCCCACGGAGACATCCGCCACGCCTTCTCGCGCGAAATGTACGGTGTCTTCAAACATATGTGCCCACGCAACAGTTTGGATGTCAAGGATGCGCCACATCGCCTGATTCGCGAAGGCGACCTTACGGCCAACTGCCGGGTAGCCGGCCGCTTCGCGCAGCCGCACGATCTCCAGTTCCAACGCATAGGCGGCGTCCAGATCGAAGCCGCTGGCGGAGGGCAGTTCGCGGATCTCCCCCCATTTTTCCCGTGCGTCGAAAAAATCACGCGGTGCTGCCATCTGTCCGACATTGTACAGCTTCCAGATTGAACTGCGACCGGCGCTCTGTTACCCTCGACGCATGCGGTTTTTCCTTGTCTTTTTGACCACTTGTGCGATGGGGGCGGCCCAGGCGGTGAATCCGGCCGTAAATCCCGCCGTGAATCCCGCCGTAAATCCAAATGACGTCATCCCGCGCAATCAAGTGCAGCCCGAGGACGTCATCACGGTCACTACCACTGACGGCCAGACGATCCAGGGCCGCTTGGTAAACGAGGGCTCCACCGATATGCAACTCCGCGAGGCCAGCGGGCGGATCCGTTTGCTACGCAAGGCTGCCAACGGCCGTGTTCGTGTGGTTACGTCGCAAACTGATTGGCCGACGTACAACGGCGAGCCGGGCGGCAACCGCTACTCCACACTGACCGCGATCAACAAGAACAACGTCGCCCAACTCGCGCCCAAATGGATGTTCCCTCTAGGCGCGGTCACGCAGGTGGAGAACACGCCATTGGTGGTAGAGGGCGTGATGTACGTATCCAGCGCGAACCAGGTTTGGGCGTTGGACGCCGGCACGGGCCGCCAGATTTGGACGTACCGCCGAAATCGTACGCAGGGGTTGACGGGCAACGCGTCCATCGGATTCAATCGCGGCGTGGCCTGGGAAGGCGAGCGCATTTTCCTGCTCACCGACAACGCCCATCTGATCGCACTCAGCCGAGCCAATGGCGAATTGCTGTGGGAAACGGAGATGGCGAATTTCCGCGAGAACTATAATGGGACATCCGCGCCGCTGGTGGCCGGCGGCCTGGTAATCTCAGGCACCGCGGGAGGGGATGAAGGCGTGCGCGGATTCGTCGCGGCGTACGATCCTGCCTCCGGCAAGGAAGTCTGGAAATTCTGGACTGTTCCCCGCCCCGGCCAACCTGGAGCGCAAGAAGTGGCCAACACATGGCAGGGCGCTAACGCCGACCATCGCTCCGGAGCAACGTGGATGACGGGCACCTACGATGCCACGCTGGGCCTGGTCTATTGGCCCGTGGGCAACCCCGGTCCCGACTTTGACGGCAGTGATCGCGCGGGTGACAATCTCTACACCGATTGCGTGATTGCGCTGGACGTCAAGACGGGCGCGTTGAAATGGTATTACCAGTTCACGCCGCACGACGTGCATGATTGGGACGCGCAGGAGCCTCCAGTACTAGTCGACGCCAACTGGGGCGGGCAACCACGGAAATTGCTGATCCAAGCCAATCGAAACGGTTTCTTTTATGTGTTGGATCGCACCAATGGCCAATTCCTGCTGGGCAAATCCTTCCTCAAGAAACTCAATTGGGCCGATGGCATCGACGCCAAGGGCCGTCCCATCCTGAAGGAACTGCCCAAGACCGCCGACGGCAACACTTACGTCTGCCCCGGTTTTCAGGGCGGCACAAATTGGTTCTCGACATCGTTCAATCCCACCACCGGCCTTTATTACTTCAACGCGATGGAGCGCTGCAATGTTTTCTCCATCACCAAGGCCGATTGGCAAGCGGGCCGCAGCTTCATGGGCGGCGCCGGAAGGCCTGCTCCGGGCGAGACGCTCGAAAAATTCCTGCGAGCGATCGACATTCAGACCGGGGAAGTGAAGTGGGAGGTTCCACAAATCAGCCGCGATACCACAGCCTCCGCCGGCGTCATCTCGACCGCCGCCGGACTCGTCTTCTATGGCGACAACAGCGGAGCCTTCGTCGCCGCCGACGCCACTAGCGGTCGCACGCTATGGCAATTCCAGACCAACCAGGTGTGGAAAGCATCGCCCATGACGTATATGTTCGACGGCAAGCAATACGTAGCCGTAGCGGCGGGCCAGAACATCCTCTCGTTCGCCCTGCCTGAATAACGACACTCAGGGGAGCTAAGATACGTCTATGCGGTTTTCCACGTTTACGAATCTGGCCGTCGCTCTGACCGCTGGCTTGGTGGCTTGCACGGTGCTGGCCTATGGACAGGCGGTCGGTGGCCGGCTCAACGATGTTGCCAAGGGGACCAAAGCCAAGCCGACGCCGCGCCTGGCAGACGGACATCCCGACCTGGGTAACGGCAAAGGCGTGTGGAACCCGCGCACGGTCGTGAACCTGAGCGGCGGCGGCCGTCAGGGTCCGGGGCGTTCGCCGGTGGACAGCAAGGTCGATATCCCGTTCCTGCCGTGGTCGAAGGCATACTACGAAGCGGCGCAGGACAATCTGGCGAAGGACGATCCCGAATCGCGTTGCCTGCCGCCCGGAATTCCACGCATGACCGCGACGCCGTTTCCTTTCCAGATTTATCAGCTGCCGGATCGTGTGATGTTCGTTTACGAAGGTGGGGCGCACATGTGGCGGATCATCTATACCGACGGCCGCCCGCATTCCAAGGACCCCGAACCGACGTACTTGGGAGAATCCATCGGCCATTGGGAAGAAGACACGTTGGTGGTGGACGTGATCGCGTTCAATGAGCGCACGTGGCTGGATCAGGATGGCCACCCGCACAGCGAAAAACTGCACGTGATCGAGAAATACTCTCGCACTGACGAGCTAACGATGAAGTACGAGTTCAGCATCGACGATCCCGGCGCTTATTCGGCGAAGTGGGGCAACAGCTACACCATCCCGTTCGTGCCCGGCGGCGAGTTGATGGAGTACGTGTGCCAGGAAAACAACGAAGACGTCTTCCACATGGTGGGGAAGTAGAAACGAAGGCTTGTCCTTATTTCGCCTTACCCACCAGGTGCTCCGGCTTCTCATTCTCGTTACACACGTATTCGCGCAATTCCTCGCCTGGCGCGAGTTTTAATATTCGCTTCAGCTTCCACGGCCGTGCATAGGCTCCTGCATCGTCAATCGTGATCTCGATTTCCAGCACGCCTAGCGATGCGCGCCGCATTCGCTCGATCACGTGTAGTTTTTCCGTTTGAGGTTTGCCGGTCACGTCCAGCCAGCCTTTGTCATGGAACCCGACTGTGTCGATCACCAGCGTGTCGCCGTCCCACCGGCCGCTCGAATGGCCCATCCAGCTAGGCTCCAAATCGGCGGGGTGTGGACGGCCATCCAGAAAAACCTGACGGAATCCGGGAGGGCTGCCTTCGATCAATATCACCAGCTCGCCGGGAAGCTGCAGGAATTTCGTCAGGTCCAGCATGTTCGTGCGCACCACGCCCGAGGGCAAGCAATGCGCCCGCGGATCGTCCTTGCTGGAAGACTCGACACGCTGTTTTTGCAAAGCCGCGGCCCATGGCAAGTAAGGAGGCTCATCCGGGTCCACGTCGCCGCTGGGATACCATACGCCGCTGAGATCCGGCTTGCCGTCCGTCGTACGCGGCGCGATGCCCGTGATGGCGGCCGCCCCGGCCCCCATTAATCCAAACGCATACTCACCCGGTACACCGAAGTTGGCGTTCACAGGAAGAGTCGCGTCCACCCGCACCGCCTTGCCGGGTTCCAGCGCCATGCCTCGTCGCGTGAATGCCCCGTAGCTCACTTTTGTCACGAACAAATCGTAGGACCCGGCGGGCAATGTCAGCGAGTATCCACCTCCGGCGGGCGTGACCGCTTCCTGCGAAATGCCGGTCGCCAAGTTGAGCGCGCGGACCGTGACGCCTTCCAGCGGACCCTGAGGTCCCGCTACGGTTCCTTGCACGATTGCCCGGCCTTGCTGGGCCCATAAACAGGGCAGAACCAGCGCGCATGCAACCACCAAGACAGTGGAGCGGTGGAAGCTCATTCGCCGAACCCCAGCGCCACCATGAACGTGGCCACGAAAATCATAAGTAGTCCGACGCCGATTACCGCGTAAACCACGATAGGAAACGTCCGGCGGAACTGCGGCGAATTAAAGTCCACTTCCTGAAGATACTCGGGTCGCGCCCCGGCGGCAAGTCGAATAGAAGAAAGCCCTGGCGGGAGATATCGAAACGCATAGCTCGCGGAGGAATCACCCAAGTGGAGGCTTTCACATGAAATCGACGCTGTTATCCGTAGCCCTGGTCGCCTGCTTGATCCCTGCGTCAGGCTGGGCGCAAAGCAAAGGATCCTCGAACTCACAATCCCGGTTGGAACGCGAAGTACGCCACGAGTTGCTAACCCTGTCGAGATACGGGGTGTTCGATAATCTGACGTATCAGGTGACCGGTTCCACCGTAACCCTGGCGGGCAACGTCACCCAGCCGGTGATCAAGAACAATGCGGAAAAGGCTGTAAAATCGATCGAAGGCGTTGACAAGGTGAACAATAACATCACCGTGCTGCCAGTTTTCTCGGCCGATAATCAAATCCGTATTGCCACTTACCAGGCCATCTATGGAACGCCCAGTCTGCAGCGCTACGCCATGCAGTCGATACCATCCATCCATATCATCGTGAATAACGGCAACGTAACTCTGGAGGGGGCTGTGGCGAATAAAGGCGACGCGGACATCGCGGCCATTCGCGCGAAATCCGTGCCCGGCGTATTCAAGGTGACCAGCAACCTGAAGACCGACGCCGAACTAGCCGAATTAGCTCACTAATTCGCCTTGACGACTTTGATCTCGAAGAGCTTGGGCCACAACTTGCCCGTGATGAAGATGCGATCCCTCTGTGCATCGTAGGCGATGCCGTTCAGTACATCGGTGCCTGGCGTATCCATCACGGGCAAGATTCCAGTGAGGTTGATCCAGGAAGTGACACGCCCGGTCTGGATATTGATGCGAGCGATTCGATTGGTTTGCCACACGTTGGCCCACACCTCGCCGCGGATGTATTCCAGTTCATTCAGCTCCTTGATCGGCCGCCCGGCATCCGTAACCGCCACGCGGCCGGTCTCTTTAAGCGTGGTTGGATCGAGGAAACGCAAATTTTCCGTGCCGTCGGACAAAATCAAGCGCTTCCCGTCCGAGGTCAGTCCCCAGCCTTCGCCGCTGTAGGGGAAAATTTTCAACATCTTGAAAGTCTTCCGGTCGTAAACGAATCCGACGCCGTTCTGCCACGTCAGCTCGATCAAGCGATCGTCGATCGCGGCTAAACCCTCGCCAAAATACTGCTGCGGCACGTTCTGGATCTGCATCACGCGGCCCGTCTCCAAGTCCACACGGCGGATGTTGGATTTTCCATTCAGGCCGGTGCTTTCATACATTTGTCCGTCCAGAATGAGCAGTCCTTGCGTGAAAGCGGTGCGGTCATGCGGGTAGCTCTTCACTACCTGATACGTAAAGACCTGCGTGCCGGTGGGCGCTTTTGAACGGGTCTGTCCAGTTTGGCTGTGTCCCGTTTTCGTTTGCGCTAGAAAGGCCGCCGTCACTAGCAACAGGGTCAGGTATCTCACGCTCTTAGGATACCGTCGCAGCTTCAATCGCCGTCGGGATGCCCGTGCGATAGCTTGCATAGCGCAGCGTCACGCCCAACAGAGCCCGTATAGCGGAGCCATCCACTTTGCGGTCTCCAAAGATACGTGGAGCCGCCACTGGACCCGTGGGAAGCGGGACGTTCAAAAGCTGCGAGCAGAATTCGGCAATCTCGCGCGAGGTGCAGGGCTCTTCGTCGGCCACCGGATAGGCACCGGTGAGGTCAGAAAGCAGCCCGGCTTCCGCGTGTGCCGCCAGATCGTCGACGTGAATCCGGCTGATGAAATTCTCTCCCGGCGGGTACGTCCCGCGCCGCACGGATTCGTGAACGCCTCTGCCGGGTCCGTATATCGCTGCCGGCCGCAGGATCAGTGTGGACCACGGACCCGCGGCCGCCGCCCGTTCCGCCTGCAGTCTCGGCTTGGCTCGCTCGCTGGACCAATCCACTGGCGTCGCCGCATCCACCTCCGCTGCAGCCCCGTACACGCCGGTGGTCGACAGATACACCAACCGCGCGGGAGCCGTACCCAGGAAATCCAGGTCGCGCAGCCCTTCCGGTGGAATGGAATGCAGGACCAGCGATCCGGGGTCGATCCTCGCTGACACGTCTTCCAGCCGGACAATCTCCGCGCCGGCCAGAATCAGGCGAGCCGGGTCCCGAGTGGTGGCGATCACGCGCGCACCGCGAGCCAGAAACCTGCGCGCGACGCGTTCGCCCGTAAATCCACAACCCAGAATCAGGACCGTCAAGATGACAATACCGGCAGCATGCCTGCCTCAAACAACCCGTCCGCTGTAAGTCCGCCGATCAAGATATCCTCAATGCGATTGGCCTCGCGCGGCTTTTGTAATTTCACTTTGACGTAATGATCGCTGAGGGCACTGCGCCCTTCGTCAATCGTGACTACGGAAACCAAGCGGCCCACAAGACTCTGGCGGAACGCGCGATTTTTGGCTTCCGCCAGCGAACGCAGGATATGCGTCCGCTCTTTTCGAACCGCCATTGGGACCTGCCCCAGCGCCTCCGCCGCAGGCGTGCCTGGGCGCGCCGAATAGGTGAAAACGTGCAGGTAGGTAAATGGCAGGCCTTCGATAAAACTTCGCGATTCTTCAAACTCCGCGGCGGTCTCGCCCGGAAACCCGGTCATCACATCGGCCCCCACGGCGCATTCCGGCATCCACGCGCGGGCCTTTTCAATCCGATCGGCATAATGCCGAGGCCGATATTTTCGATGCATGCGCCGCAGCACCGCGTCCGATCCGGACTGCAACGGAGCGTGCACGTGTTTCGCAATGCGCGGCGACGTCGCCATCAGCTCCAGCAGGGCGTCGGAGAAATCCATCGGCTCCACTGAACTCAGCCGCAGGCGTTCCACCGCAGTCTCGTCCAACAGGCGGCGCACCAGATCGACAAGCCGGAATCGTCCCGCAAGATCGCGGCCCCAGCGTCCTAAATTGATCCCGCTGAGAACCACTTCGCGATACTTCGCGGCCAGCGCCCCTACCTGCGCTATCACGTCGTCCCCTGGCGAACTGCGGCTGCGTCCGCGCACGGATGGAATAATGCAGAAACTACACTTGTTGCTGCAGCCGTCCTGAACCTTCAGATTGGGCCTGGTGCGATCCCCTAGCGCGTCCTCAATGGGAGCCGCCAGAAACTCCCGCCCGATTTCGCCAACGCGAATTTCGCCGTGGTACTCCGCCGGATCCGAAACCAGATCGGGGATTTCGATTTTATTCGAGTTCCCCACCACCCACGTGACGCCCGGCAACGACGCCAATTCTTGCGGAGCCCGCTGCGCGTAGCATCCCGTCACCACAATCCGCGCTTCCGGACGCGTGCGGTGAATCCTCCGGACGGTCTGGCGCAACTCGTCGTCCGCGCTGGCCGTCACAGTGCAGGTATTCAGCACAACCAGGTCGGCGTCGGCCAATTCCACGGCCGGCTGCATTCCGCGTCCGGCCAAGCCAGCCTCCAGCGCAGCCCCATCGGCCTGCGAGGCTCGGCACCCGAATGTTTTGACCAGGTATCGCTGCAAGTTTCTATTGTACGATTTGGGCAGATCCACCGAAGTGTGTTCCAATGAAATTTAGCCCCCGAAACGAGCGCACAGCAGGATCGTTGTGCGCGGTCAAGCTTGGAGGAAACACCTGTTGAAACCTGCCGTCCTGGCCTTGGAAGATGGAACCATCTTCGAGGGCACGAGCTATGGTGCGCCCGTCGAACGCACCGGAGAAGTCGTTTTTAATACCTCGATCACCGGTTACCAGGAAATCTTCACCGATCCTTCCTACACCGGCCAGATTGTCGTCCTGACCTATCCCCAGATCGGAAACTACGGCGCCGCGAATGACGATAACGAATCGGCCAAGCCTTTCATTGAAGGACTGGTCGTGCGCGAGTTCTCTCCTCTGGCCAGCAATTGGCGCGCCGACGAAACAGCGCAGGAGTTCCTGACCAAGGCGGGAGTGCCGGTCATCTCCGGCATCGACACGCGAGCCTTAGTGCTGCACCTGCGGTCGCGCGGCGTGATGCGCGGGGTTTTGTCGTCCGAATCCACGGACCGGAAGGATCTGGTCGAGCGTGCCCGGCAATCTCCGTCTATGACGGGCCTCGACCTCGCAACCGTGGTCTCGACAAAGACGAATTACCCGTGGACCCAACCCGTAGTCGGCTGCTCACCCTCGGAAGACTTCGGCGCGCCCGCCGAACAGCGCTATCACGTGGTTGCCTATGACTACGGCATCAAGCGCAATATCCTTCGACGCCTGGCACACGTCGGTTGCCACCTGACCGTGGTGCCGGCCGCAACTTCCGCCGAAGACGTGATGGCACTGAAGCCAGATGGCGTGTTTCTATCCAACGGTCCCGGTGACCCGGAGCCTCTCACGCATCAGGCCGCGCAGGTTCGCAAACTGGTGGGCAAGGTCCCCATCTTCGGCATTTGCCTGGGCAACCAGATTCTGGGGTTGGCCATGGGAGGCAAAACCTACAAGCTGAAGTTCGGCCATCGCGGGGGGAACCATCCGGTGTTGAACCAGGTCACCAATCGCGTCGAGATTACCTCGCACAACCATGGCTTCGCCGTGGACCCGGATTCCTTAAAGCAAAGCGAGTGCGAGATTACGCACTTGAATCTGAACGACAACACCCTGGAAGGGTTCCGCCTGCGGAACTATCCTGTGTTCAGCGTCCAGTATCATCCGGAAGCCGCCCCCGGCCCGCATGATTCCCTTTACCTGTTCGACGATTTCATCAAGCTGATGGCCGATAAGTAGGCCTAGAGCGGCCCCTTCGACACATCCATCGTGAGCCCGGTGACTTGTCCGCTGTATACCATCAGGCGGAGCCATTCTTCCAGGCGCATGGTCCCGTTCTCCACCATGTCGTCAGCTCCGTGGGCCATGGCCACGTCATGGATGTCAATGGGCGCTTTCAGCTCAATTGTGATGTGCGAGCCCTGGCACAAAGCGGCCGCTTCCGGAGCGACTGTCGATATGGCCACGGTTAACCTCTGGGTCTTCTCGATCAGTTCCTGCTGCAACACCTTCATCTGCTTGTCCGTCCCGGTGACAGACGAACAGTCACTCTTCACCCGGTCCACCGCACCCAGCCCACGCAAAACTTCGGCGGTTCGAGGGGTGATCGGCCAAGCCCCAGATGATGTGCATGATTGGCAGCAGAGCGCCGCCCCAACTATCGCGAATATCCAGATCTTCGATGCCACCGCAAGCCTCCCGCTGGGTAAACTCAGTCCGGAGTACTATCGGCAGAATCCCTGCGAAACTTAAAACTTCTCGAGGTCCACTTCCAGCCCGATAACCTTGCCTCCGGCGACTCGCAGCCACAGCCAGGATTCCATCTGCATCTTGCCGTCCCCTTCAATGCTGGCCGCATCCAGCATCGCCGCGACAGTCTTCACATCCACATCATTTGTGGTGCGGATGTAAGGATGCGCCTGCGGGCAAATCTTGGCCGCTCTTTGCGCAAACGGGATGAGCGTGTCGGCTAGCGGCTGGGTCGGTTTATTTTCGATCTCCTGCAGGTACGCTTCCTTGATTCCGCCGGGCGAACTACATTTCCCGGCGTCGATCCCGGCGGTCTTCCCCAGCAGCGCCAACACTTCGTTGGATTTAGGCCGTACAGTCGCGCGGCAGGACGCGCAGGCCAGGGCGGCCGCGACAATTATGAATATGCAAAGGTGACGAAGCAACGAGGAACTCCTTGGGAAATAAGCTTACCACTGGATCAGACGCGAGCCCCGCGGCCATGGTCAATATGGTCAAATGGAAGTTACCCCCGAAACGAGCGCACAGCGGAGCGTCGTGCGCGGTTTGAAATTGGAGGCACCACCCGATTGAACCAAGCATCCCTTGCCCTGGGAGACATCAAAGTCTTCAAGGGACACAGTTTTAGTGTGCCCACTCGTAGGGGAATCTTCTAAATGCCCCGTCGTAACGACCTTCATCGCATCATGATCGTCGGCTCAGGCCCCATCATCATCGGCCAAGCCTGCGAATTCGATTATTCCGGCGCCCAAGCCTGCAAGGCCCTCCGCGGCGACGGCTACGAAGTCATCCTGATCAATTCGAATCCGGCCACCATCATGACCGATCCGAATCTGGCGGACCACACCTACGTCGAGCCCCTCAGCCTGGAATACGCCGAAGAGGTGATCCGCAAGCAACGACCCGACGCCCTGCTCTCGACCGTGGGCGGACAGACCGGGTTGAATCTTTCTGTAGCCTTGTCCGAGGCCGGAGTTCTCGACAAATACGGCGTGGAACTGATCGGCGCGAAACTTCCCGCCATCAAAAAAGCCGAGGACCGCCTGCTGTTCAAAGACGCCATGCGTAAGATCGGCCTGGAACTGCCCGAATCCCAGCTCATCAATTGGGACGGCCACACGCGCGAGCACAAACAGGCCGCCATGGACGCCGGTCTCGATTTTGCGGAGCGCCACCACTATCCCGTCATCCTGCGTGCCAGTTTCACGATGGGCGGCTCCGGCGGCGGCATCGCGTATAACCGCGAGGAACTCGTTGAAATCCTCGAAAAAGGCCTCGAACTTTCACCCGTCCACGAAGTGCTGATCGAAGAAAGCGTCCTCGGCTGGAAAGAATTTGAGCTGGAGGTCATGCGGGATCACGCGGACAACTGCATCATCGTCTGCTCCATTGAAAACTTCGATCCCATGGGAGTCCACACGGGCGATTCCATCACGGTAGCTCCGGCCCAAACGCTCACCGATCGCGAGTATCAAATGATGCGCGACGCAGCCTTGGCCTGCCTGCGTGAGATCGGCGTCGACACCGGCGGCTCCAATGTGCAGTTCGCCATCGACCCGAAAACCGGCCGCATGGTGATCGTGGAAATGAATCCGCGCGTGTCGCGCAGTTCCGCCCTGGCTTCCAAGGCCACCGGCTTCCCCATCGCGAAAATCGCCGCGAAATTGGCCGTGGGCTACCGTCTGGACGAAATCAAGAACGACATCACCCGCATGACGCCGGCGTGTTTTGAGCCCACCATCGATTACGTCGTCGCCAAAATCCCGCGTTGGCAGTTTGAGAAATTTCCTGGCGCCGAGCCCGTCTTGGGGACGCAAATGAAGAGCGTCGGCGAAGTCATGGCCATCGGACGCACGTTTAAACAAGCTCTCGGCAAAGGCATGCGCAGCCTCGAAACCGGCAAGGCCGACGGCTCGGCCGTATTTCACGAGGACCTGATCAAGGCGCGCCTCATCACGCCCAACCCGGACCGCCTGGGTTACATCCGCTACGCCTTCGAAAAGGATTACACCGAAGAGCTGGTCCAACAATTAACCAACATCGATCCCTGGTTCCTGCGCCAGATCCGCGAGATGGTGGACGAAGAAAAAGCCATGGCGAAGCTCACCCTGGGCACCGCCACCAAAGAACAATTTCTAACCGCCAAGCGCAACGGGATGTCGGATTCCCAGCTCGCGCGTGGCTGGAACGTCAATCCTCTGGACGTCCGCTCACGCCGCAAGGAATTAGGAGTAAAAGCCGTATTCAATCGCGTGGACACGTGCGCGGCGGAGTTCGAGAGCTTCACGCCCTACATGTACTCCAGCTACGAATCCAGTTGCGAGTCCAACCCCACGGCCCGCAAGAAAGTCATGATCCTGGGCAGCGGACCCAACCGCATCGGCCAGGGCATCGAGTTCGATTACTGCTGCTGCCACGCCTCCTTCGCGCTGCAGGAATTCGGCGTGGAGTCGATCATGGTCAACTGCAATCCGGAGACGGTGTCCACCGATTACGACACCAGTGACCGTCTCTACTTCGAGCCTCTCACGCTGGAAGAAGTGCTCAACATTTACGACACCGAGAAACCCGACGGGGTTATCGTACAATTCGGCGGCCAAACCCCGCTTACCCTGGCAATTCCTCTGAAGCAAGCCGGTGTGCCGATCATCGGAACCGATCCCGCCAACATCGATTTAGCGGAAGACCGCAAGCAATTCGGCAAACTTCTCGACGAGCTGCAAATCCCCGCCCCGGCCAACGGTTCAGCAACTACCGTCGAAGGCGCGTGCGAGATTGCGCGATCCTTGGGATATCCAGTGCTGGTGCGCCCCAGCTACGTCCTGGGCGGCCGCGCGATGGTCATCGCTTACGACGAGGACAGCGTCCGGCGCTATATGCGCGAAGCCGTAACGTTCTCCCAAGACCGGCCGGTACTGATCGACCGCTTCCTGGAAGACGCCACCGAAGTGGACGTGGACGCCATTGCCGACACCGAGGGCACCGTCCTGATCGCGGGCATCATGGAGCATATCGAGGAAGCCGGCGTGCATTCCGGAGACTCCAGTTGCGTTCTGCCGGCCACATCGCTATCGCAAAACACCCTGGCGACCATCAAAGCCTACACCGAACAGCTGGCACGAGCCTTGCATGTGATCGGATTGATGAACATCCAGTACGCAGTCAAAGAGGAGAAGGTGTACGTCATCGAGGTCAACCCTCGCGCCTCGCGCACAGTCCCCTACGTGAGCAAAGCCACTGGCGTCCCGATACCCAAAATCGCGGTAGGCGTCATGCTCGGCCAGAAGATCTCCGATTTCACGGACGCCAAGGGCGTTCTGCCTGTCCCACAGTTCTTCGTAAAATCCCCGGTTTTCCCGTTCAACAAATTCCCCGGCGTGGATCCTTCCTTAGGCCCGGAGATGCGCTCCACCGGCGAAGTCATGGGCGTCGGCGAAAACTTCGGCGAGGCATTCGCGAAGGCTCAATTAAGCGCGGGAACTCCGCTACCTGATCAGGGCCAGGTGTTCATGACCGTGAACGATCGCGACAAACTACAGGCGGCGCTGCTCGCCAAGAAACTGCATGAGCTGGGCTTCGAGATCACCGCCACGCGAGGCACGGCGAATGCGATTCGCACCGCGGGAGTCCCCGTGAAGACGGTGTTCAAAGTGAATGAGGGACGCCCCAATGCCGTGGACTTACTGAAAGCCCGCACCATCAGCCTGGTGATCTACACCGGGACCACGGGCGCCCACGCCTTCGAGGACGAAAAAGCCATCCGCAGAAATGCGTTAACGTATCGCGTTCCGTGCATCACCACGTTGAGCGGAGCGCGCGCGGCAGTGGAAGCCATCGCCTCCCGCCGCCGCGATCCCATTCGTGTGTGGAGCCTGCAGGAAATCCACGGCACCACCGCCGCCGCGGCCAAATAGGTAGGACCTGCTTACATCTCCCGGCGGTTTTCGAGGGACTTCAACATCGTCACTTCATCCGCGAATTCCAGGTCGCTGCCCACCGGTATCCCCATCGCGATGCGTGTGACCTTCACGCCCAGCGGCTTTAGCAGCCGTGACAAATAAGCCGCGGTAGCTTCGCCTTCCACCGTGGGATTCGTAGCCAGAATCACTTCCGTATTCCCGCCTTGCCCGATTCGATCCAGCAGGCCTTTAATCTTCAATTGCTCCGGCCCAATCCCCCGCAGCGGCGAAATGGACCCGTGCAGCACATGGAAGACTCCGTTGAAACTACGAGTCGTCTCAATCGGCAGGATGTTGTGCGGCTCTTCCACCACGCAGATCTGCATGTGATCCCGGTTGGGATCGCGGCAGTAAGGACACAATTCCGAATCCGAGATATTGTTGCACTGCGAACAAATCCCGAGGTTGTCCTTCACATCGATCAGCGCCTCCGCCAACCCGGAAGCTCGATCCCTGGGAGAGCGCAGCACATGAAACGCCAGCCTCTGCGCGGACTTCTGCCCAATCCCAGGCAACCGGCGGAATTCGTCAATCAAGCGCTGCAGCGGAGCGGCGAAATCAGGCATCGGGTCTCGAAACGCCTACAGCAGGCCCGGAGGCAGGCCCATACCGCCCAGCATGCCGCCCATCTTGCTCTGCGTTTCCGCATCCACCTTCTTGGTGGCTTCATTGCAAGCCGCCATCACCAGATCCTGCAGCATTTCGACATCGCCAGCCACTTCCGGGTCGATCCTCACGCCCGTCACGTTCTTCTGGCCGTCCATCTTTACCGTCACCATGCCGCCCCCGGCCGATGCTTCCACGCGGATGAGGGCGATCTCTTCCTGCATCTTCTTCTGCATCTGTTGGGCTTGCTGCATCATCGCCTGCATGTTCGGCATCTTCATGGCTTAATTCTCCTTCAAATTGCGGACCGTGCGCACTTGAGCATCGGGGAATAATTCTTGAAATCGCTTGACCTCGGGATGCGAGAGCGCCCGTTCCGCCGCTTCCCCCGCATTCGACGCCAGACGCGGAGGAGCTTCCGGCGCCGCCCCGCCCGTCACCTCGCCGACCTTGACGGTGACGCGCACTGGCCGCCCTGTCAGATTCTTGATCGCAGCGTCGATTTTGGGATCCTTCAAGAACATCTGGAACATCTTCGACGCCGTGAGCGTGACTTCCGTGGCGGTTTCCGCGATATCGGTGTGCTCCACCGCGTCCGCCAGATGAATCTGCTTCATCTCAATCAGCGTCGCATGCAGGCGTTGGCGCAAATCCCCACTCGAAGGAACCGCCGATGGCGCCGGAGCCGCCGCCGCAGGCGTACTAGCCGGAGTGAACGACGACGTTCGCGGCGCGCCAGCAGGCGGTGGCGAAGTCCGTGGTGGCGCCGCCGGCGGAGCCGCGGGAGATCCAGCCGCCGCAGGAGATCCAGCCAATGACGCCAGCGCTTCCTCGATCGGGATCATCTTCGCCGCGTGCACCAACCGCAGCAAGCCCATTTCCAAATGCAATCGCGGTTGCAACGAACTCTGCAGGTCACGGAACAAATCCAGTGACAGCTTCAGGTCCCGCGTCAGATCCTCTTCGCTAAACTGCTGCGACACGGAAACCAACCGTTCTTGCTCCACCGGCGACGCCGCAATCAGCCGCGTGCCCGCTCCGGAAATTCGCGCCACAATAAGATTCCGGAAGTAGCGAGCCAGTTCGCGCGCGAAGTGTTGCAAGCTGCGTCCGTTGGATTCCAGCTCGCCTACGATGTCCAGCATCCGCCGCGAATCGCCCGCCAGCAGAGCCTGCGATACCTGGTCCAGCGAATCCAGCGAGAACATCCCGAGCAATTCACGAACCGGCCCGGCCTCCAGAGTATCGCCGCAACACGCAATCGCCTGGTCCATCGCCGAAAGCGAGTCCCGCACGCTGCCCTCGCCCGCCTGCGCCAGCACGCTCAATACCTCTGGATCCGTCGCAATGCCTTCCTGCTGCGCAATCCACTGCATCCGCTCCACTAACGCGCCAAAATCAACCGAGCGGAAACTGAACTGCTGGCAGCGCGAAGCAATCGTCTGCGGAATTTTGTGCGATTCCGTAGTGCACAGGAGGAAAACCACCCACTCAGGCGGCTCTTCCAGGGTCTTCAGCAGCGCGTTAAACGCTTCACTCGTGATCTGGTGAGCTTCGTCGACGATGAAAACTTTGTAGCGGTCGCGCGCCGGACGGAAGCGAATATTCTCGCGCAGCTCGCGCATCTCATTGATGCCGCGATTCGACGCCGCGTCGATTTCAATCACATCCATCGATGACCCAGCCGCGATTTCCGTACAACTGGAGCACACCCCGCAAGGCTGCGCCGTCGGACCCTTCTCGCAGTTCAAACAGCGCGCCATGATGCGAGCAACAGTGGTCTTGCCCGTCCCTCGCTGGCCGCTAAAAATGTAACCATGCGCGATCCGCTGCTGCGTAATCGCGTTTTCGAGAGTGGTGCGGACATGCTCCTGCCCCACCAATTCGGCGAACGTCTGCGGCCGATATTTCCGCGCGATGACTTGATACATGGGAAGAAGGCTGGAAGTTCAGTATGCCAGACCCCGGGTGATCCGCGGCACACGGGAGAAGCCACTACCGTTGCTTCCTTCCGGACCTGGCGGGGTTCGCAGCGACCCGTTGCACGAAGCCCGGAGCCTGACTCCCTATACTACCAAATCACCACTTCGGCCCTCCAAAAATCGAGCGGCGAGTTAAGCATCCCAGCGCTGGGCAAGTCCCGCCGTTAGCGCAAGATCGCCAGCCATCTCCGCGTTCGTGATATCTCTGTTCTGTATGCTCGCTTCATCAGCTTGCGCCGGGAGCTTGGGTTCGTTCCGTCAATTTGCGATACTTTCCAGGCGCCGAATCCTGGATACCTTATCCCGATAGACAATAGGGACATTCAGGTGGTAGAATCGGTATATCTCAGACAATGAGCACTTTAGCTAACTCGGGCGCGTTTGACATTGAGGCTTTCCTAGCCCAGGAAGAGTCCAAGGACCTGCTGCGCCTGACCACGGCCGGCAGCGTCGACGACGGGAAAAGCACTCTCATCGGCCGCCTTCTCCACGACGCCAAGGGCGCGTATGAGGACCAGTTGAAGAGCGCGATCCGCGGCGGCGAGATCGATTTCGCGCTGCTCACCGACGGTCTGCGTGCCGAGCGCGAACAAGGCATCACGATCGACGTGGCCTACCGCTACTTCGCCACTCCGAAACGAAAATTCATCCTGGCCGATACGCCGGGGCACGAGCAGTACACCCGCAACATGGCCACCGGCGCGTCTACGGCCGACCTGGTCATCATTCTGCTGGACGCGCATCGCGGCATGACGGTGCAGTCGCGGCGGCACGGCTACATCTCGGCTCTCTTAGGCATCCCGCACTTCGTCATCGCGGTCAACAAAATGGACCTGGTCGGCTACGATCAGGAGGTCTTCAAGCGCATTCACGACGAGTATAAGAGCTACCTGAACAGTCTGGGCGTGAAGGACGCCTACTTCCTCCCTATCAGCGCACTCAAGGGCGACAATGTGGTGGAGCCCGGCTCGCACATGCCCTGGTTCCATGGGCCTTGTCTGCTGGAACACATGGAAGGCGTGGACACCTCAAACCGTAGCGAGCACGCTCCCTTCCGCATGGCCGTGCAGAGGGTATCGCGTCCGGATCAAACTTTCCGCGGCTTTCAAGGGCAAATTGGTTCGGGCACAGTGAAGCCCGGCGATCGTGTACGAGCTCTGCCGTCGGGACGGTGGACGAAAGTGACGCGAGTGGTTACCTTCGACGGCGATCTAAAGGCTGCGCATGCGCCGATGTCGGTGACTCTGACGCTGGCCGACGAAATCGACATCAGCCGTGGAGATATGATTGCCTCCGGCGACGAACCACAGGTGGCCAAGGCGTATGAAGCCACGTTGGTATGGTTCGATTCGCATCCCCTGGACCCGGCCCACGACTATCTGGTGAAACACACGTCGCAAGTGGTTCCGGCGCGCGTCGAAAAAGTGAAGCACCTGGTGAATGTGTCGAAGCTGGACACCGAACCCGCCAGCAGCCTGGCGATGAACGAGATCGGCGTGGTGCGGATCGCGACGTCCCGGCCGCTATTTTTCGATCCATATAAAGAGAATCGTGCGACCGGCAGTTTTATTCTAATAGACCGTAAGACCAACGCCACGGCCGGCGCCGGCATGATATTGGGCGCGGCCGAGGGCTCGGCTGAGAGTGGACAAGACCGCTTGATCCGGTTGCTGCGTCACGCAGTGACGGAAGACGCCCGCTTGAATCTGCCGGCCGACGATACGCAGGCAGTGGAAGTGTTGCGTGGTCTGTTGAAGGGAATTCTGAAATGAGTGGTATAGAAACCATAGATGCCAAGATCGCGGCGGCGGAAGAGATCATCCGGCAGCAACTAGGCAACCCGGGATTGCCCTGCGTCACGTCCAGCTTTCAGTCTGAATGCGTCGTGTTGGTCGACATGATCCGCCGCCAGAAGCCGGGGATTCCGGTGTTGTTCCTCGAAACCGGATATCACTTCCCGGAAACGCTGGCCTATCGGGATCAACTCACCAGTGACTGGAAGTTGCAACTGATCAACCTGCAATCCAAGCAAGCTGTGAAGGATCAGGAATCGCAATTCGGTATTCTCAATCAAACCAACCCAAGCGAGTGCTGCCGCATGCGCAAGGTGGAGCCACTTTTCGGCGGGCTGCAGAACTACGACACATGGTTCACAGCATTGCGCCGCGACCAATCGCCGACTCGCGCGAATCTCCAGTTCGTGGAGCCCTTCAAACTGCCCACCGGTAAAGCGCTGCAAAAAATTAGTCCCTTGGCGGATTGGACTGCGCGCGACGTTTACCAATACATGCAAAAGTTCGGGATTCCGGAATTATCGCTCTACGATCAGGGCTACACCAGCATTGGTTGCGCACCGTGCACCGTGAAACCGCTGGACCCCAATGATCCACGCTCCGGCCGCTGGCAGGGGCAAGGTAAGATCGAATGCGGCATCCACATCGGCGCCGATGGCAGCGGCGTAAAAGCCCACTAATCACATCACTCATCACATATGGAAATCCTGTTGGGGTTCGTCATCGCCGTCTTCATCGGTATGACTGGCGTAGGCGCCGGCTCCATGACCACGCCCCTATTAATCCTGTTGCTGGGGATGCCCACTGCCCAAGCCGTGGGCACGGCGCTGATCTTCGGCGCGGCGGTGAAAATCATTACGACTCCGTTCTATCTGGCGCGACGTCAGGTGGACTGGCGCGCTCTGGGCTTTTTGTTAGCCACCGGACTGCCCGGAGTGCTGGTGGGATCGCTGATCCTAAGCGGCATCAAGAGCGACTGGGTGACCGCATTTGTTGGCTTCACCATCGTGTGTATCTCGCTGATCAACCTCTTCCGGTTCTCAGCGGTCACGCGCCATGATCGGACCAAGTGGCTTTCGTTGGTAGGCCTGCCCATCGGACTGGAAGTGGGGTTTTCCTCGGCAGGCGCGGGCGCACTGGGCGCTCTATGCCTGATGAACATGACGCTGCTCAGCCCAGCCGCCATCGTCGGTACCGACTTGAGTTTCGGGCTGGTGCTGTCCGTGGTAGGCGGCGGCATTCGCGCTGCTATGGGCGATCTGAATGGATCCGTCCTGATCAAACTGTTGATGGGCGGCGCAGTGGGCGCGATCGTCGGATCTTTGTTAGCCCAGAAACTGCCGTCCAAGAAGCTGAAGTTCGTATTATGCGTCGCGCTAGTGGGCCTGGGCGCCAACCTCGCGTGGAAGGGCCTTTCCACAGCGATGGGCTGGCATTAACGAACGACTTGAATGCCAACCGGGGCGAGCTTGCGGCGGCCCATGTGGACTTCCAGCGAGTAATCGCCGGGGGTGATCTCTTCGGGCAGGTTAAAATTCACTTCGAAGATCTGCGGGCGCGGGTCTATGCAGAAGTATTCCAGGTCGATCACGGGCAGGCCGTTGATAAATGCCTGCAACTCATGCGGGCGCGCGATCTCCTCCAGCGTGAGTTTGACGGTGCGGGTTTCGATGCGATTGCCGGCCACCAGGTTCACGCCATCCGTAACCGAGCGTATGTGCGGTACGGAGGGACCGGGCGGGATCACTCGCAATGTCGCTGGCGGCGCGATGGGCGTTTCCAGCCAGCGCAGTTCCACGGGCAGCAGGCCGGTGGCTTCCAGTTCGGGCAGGATTACGGTGATCTGCTGCAAACCGATATTGTCGGCGGGGCCGATGTAGATAATGTTGCCGAGGTAATCGCCAACGGTCACACGGAGATGGTGCAGACCGGCACCCGGGGGGAGACTCTCGACCCACAAGGAGATGGACGCGAAGCGGCCGCGTGAGGGCGCTACGGGTTCGGAGCTGCCGGCGTTGGTGATGCGGCGGATGCGCGAGGGGAATTCCGCGAAGGTCCGGTCGAACTGCTGGGAGAACCAACCGGGAGCCTGTTTACGCCACGTGGTCCACATATATTGGGTGGACGCGCCTTCCAGAGCCAACACCTGAATGTCCCGCATTTGCGCGAATTCGAGAAGCTCGATGGGAGCAAAGCGAGCTCCGGACCAAGTGGTGTAGCTATCGTCATGGCCGCGCGGCAAGCCGTTCAGTTGCAGACGCGCGAGGCCGCCGGGTTTGAGCACGCGCTGAATTTCGCCCAGATATTCGAGCACCACTTCACGGCTGGGGATGTGCTGGAAAACCGCGTAGGAATAGACGAAGTCGAACCACGCGTCCGGAAACTCCGTGAGGCGCGCGCCATCGCAGACATGCGGATGGGCGTTGGGAATGTCCCGTAGCTTTTCCTTGGCGAGGGCGACCATTTCGTCGGAGACGTCGACGCCGTGGATCTCCGCGAAGTGCCGGCTCATGGGCCGCATCAGACGGCCGGGACCGCAGCCGATTTCGAGCGCTTTCCAATGCGTGCGGGTAGCTTTCGGAACGCGGCGCAGTTCGGTTTCCAGGCTATTGACGGTCTCCGTCGCCGTGGCAAAGAATTCGGCGTCGTCCTGGTCGCGGCGGCCAAAGGCTACGTAATAGCCCGCGTCTTCGCGCGCTCGCGCGTTCCAGTCATCGCGCATGCGAGCGGAAACGTCGGGGTCGGACATGGCTCCTACTTACGGCTGGAGAAGCGATTCAGCTCGCCCAGCAGTTCGGCGGCGGAGGCAGGCGGGGCGACGCCGTTGAGAATGATCTCGCGATTGGTAAGCTCCTTGCCGTAGAGTTCCTTATTCCAATCCTTGTCTTCGCGAAGGGTAGAACCTTTCAGCGAGATGCCGGCGAAGAGACCGCGCGAACGCGACCAAGTCAGAATTTCAGCGGTCATGGCCGCATCGGTTTCGGCTTGCGAAGAGCGGCCAACGGGTCCGGCAGCGGCGGCGGCTTCTCCGCCCAACGTGAACTTGGTGCTGAGCAGCCGATCCATGCCCTTCTTGTTCATGATCAGCATGAAGACATCGGTGGCGCTGCCACCGATCTGCAGGCCAAAGCTGCCGCCTTCAATCCGGATGGCGCCGGGCGCGGACCAGCCTACGCCGTCGGCCTTGCGGCAGGTGGCGAACCCACGGCCATAATGACCGCCGAAGAAGAATGCTCCTTTGACCAGGTCGGGGACCATGATCACGCACTGGGCTTTCGCCAACAATTCCTGGGGAACTGAGCGGTCGGGGACAGCCATGATTTCCTTGAGGGAGTCAGCGGCGTCCACAATACGCTTGTTGGCGTCCGAGGCGGCGGAGAGCAGCATGGAACTCAGGGTGAGAAGGGCGAATAGTTTGAATTTCAAGCAGAAACCTCCAGCGGTTACTCTTTGATGATCGCATACGCGCTGGTCACGACGAAGAGGATTCGCGCGGCATAATGCTGGAAATCTCAGCATTGCGAACGCTATAGACCCGGCGAATGACGCGGCAAATTTCGGCAGCCACTCTTTCGGCGGATTCTTTGGGGTCGAGGTCTAGTTCTACTTTCAGGTATACGTCCGTGCGGGGCATCTATTTAAGGTAACCCCGCTAAGGGCTTTTTAAGGTAACCCCGCTAAGGGCTTTTTGATGATGGCGCCCCAAAGAGCGATGTTAGGATGAAGAAGAACCCAGCGTGAAAATACTCTGCAAAATTTGTCAAAAGAATCGCGCCAAGCGGCATTGCCCTGGAGTGGAAGGCGATATTTGCGCCACCTGCTGCGGCACGGGGCGCGAGGTGACCATCGATTGTCCGCGCAGTTGCCCGTTCCTGCAGGAAGCGCGCTTACACGAAGTGCCGGCCCAACTAACAGCCGAGCAGGTGCCGCATCAGGACATCCAAGTGAGCGAGGAATTCATTCGTAAGCAGGAAGATGTGGTGTTGTGGCTGGGCAATTCGCTGACGCGGGCGATGGATGCGGGGCGGGCCGTGGATAGCGATGCCCGGGAGGCGATCGAGGGACTGATTCAGACCTATCGAACCGCGGAATCGGGATTGATTTACGAAAGCCGCTCGGCCAATCCGTATGCTTCGGCGCTTATGGAAGCGGTGAAGGCGGCAGTGGAGAACTGGCCGAAGCAGGGCGCGGAGAGTGAGTTAAGCGCAGGCCCGAATCCGCTCAGCAATACGGATGTCCTGGGCGTGCTGGTGTTCTTGCAGCGCCTGGAACTACAGTATTCGAACGGGCGGCGGCGCGGGCGGGCTTTCTTCGATTTCCTGATGGCACATTTTCCGGAACAGCCGGCGGAGAGCGTAGTGGCATGACGGGATATGTGGTGTTCGCGCACGGGTCCAGCATCGAATCGGCCAACGAGGCGGTACGCAAGGTGGCGGCGGATATGGCGGCGCGCGGCGGCTTGGATTGCGTGGAGGCCGCCTTTCTGGAAGGCGGCAAGCCGGACCTGCCGGGCGCCCTGGCTGCGATGGTGGACCGGGTTTCGCATGTGGTGGTGGTGCCGTATTTCCTTACCTTGGGATTACACTTGCAGCGCGACTTGCCGCGGCTGATCGAAGGTGTGCAGCGCGCGCATCCGGACATACGCATTGATGTGGCGGCGCCGCTGGATCAACATCCGGCGATGGTGGATGCACTGTTGGACCGGGCTCGGGAATCCACATGCAAGCCCGTTTAGTTCACAGCACTGAGATTGCGCCGAATGTCCAGCATTTCGTGTTCGAAGCGGAAGGGGCGGACCGGCTGCAGTATTTGCCCGGGCAATTTGTCTCTTTTACCGAGGTGGTCGACGGGCGCGAGATCACGCGGGCGTATTCGTTGGCGTCGGCTCCTGGCGACGGGAACCGGTTCGAACTTTGTTTGAATCGCGTGGAGGATGGGCGGCTATCGCCGCATCTGTTCGCGATGCGGGCGGGAGAATCGATCCAAATGAGCGCTCCCCTAGGAACGTTCACGCTGCGGGCGCCACCGCGTGACTCGATACTGATCGCGACGGGCACCGGGATCACGCCGTTTCGGGCGTATCTGCAGGCGTACCTGGGTACGGGCGCTCCGCCGTTCACGCTGCTGTTCGGGGTGCGCTACGAGTCGCACCTTTTGTATCGGGCGGAGTTTGAAGATCTCGATCGGCGGCATCCGCATTTTCGATTTTGGCCGACGCTGAGCCGTCCGGAAGAGAGTTGGCGAGGGCGCGAAGGGCATGTGCAGGCGCATTTGGAAGAGGCCATTGGCGGGCGGCGCGACGTGGACTTTTATTTGTGTGGATTGAAAGCTATGGTGGATGAAACGCGGTCCATGCTGAAGGTGATGGGGTTTGACCGCAAACAGATTCGCTATGAGAAATACGACTAGATGCGACAGATAGTTTTGATTGTGTCAGCCGCGCTGGTGATGTTCGGACTGGTGGCGGCGATCATGCTGCGGTTTATGCCGGAACCGCTGACGGATTCGGATTATTTCGTTGTGGGGACGGTGGCGACGCTGGTGGCGCTATTGGTGGTGTTTGTGGGTGTGGTGTCAACGAAGATGAAGGGGCAGGACGTGTTTTTTAAGCGGCGGGAGAAGAGGTAGGCGAGCCTGCCCCACTCACGTCACTTGGCGGACTTCTACGTTTTTGTGGACTGCCTTGACTTGATCCATGGTGGGGAAGCTGGTGCCGGGCAGAATGGCGGTAGCGGTCCCAGTGGCTACGGCCCAGCGCAATGACTCGGGGATGGATTTTTTCTTTTCGAGTGCCCACACGTAGGCTGCGGCGAGGGCGTCCCCTGCACCGATGGGGCACAGGGCGTCGACGCGCGGAGGGCGGGCTTCAAAGATACCTTCGGGGGTGGAGGCTACGGCTCCGCGACTGCCCAGGGAAAGAATCGCGGTCTCGGGACCCATGGCGTGGATGCGCGCCACTGCCTCCAACGATTGCGTGCGGGTCAAAATTGCGCGGCCCAACAGGCGCTCGGCTTCGGGCTGGTTGGGTGTGATGACGGTGGGCTTGGCTTCCAGTGCGCGCACCAAGGCTTCGCCGTCGGTATCCAGCAAAGTTTTGACGCCGCTCTTTTTAGCCAGATCGATTAAGTCGCAGTAGAAGGTGTCCGGCACGCCGGGCTGGACGCTACCGCACAACATCAACCAAGTGGTTTTCTTCAGGCGAGCTTCCACCAGGGCGCGCACGGCGGCGATTTCCGATTCCTCCATGGGCGCGCCGTGCTCATTGAGTTTCGCGGTGAGACCTTGCTGGTCGGAGATGGTAAGGTTGACGCGGCTCTCCGCTTGGACGCGCACGGTCTCGTAGGGGAAACCCATGCTGGCGAGAGATTTTTCCATACGCTCACCCACTTCGCCGCCCGAGGTGAGCAAGGCTAGCGTTTTTCCTCCGAATGAGTGGATGACATGCGAGGCGTTTATACCGCGCCCTCCGGCGGCCTCCGTACGCGCGAGGATGTAGCCGCGGTCTTCAAAGACCAGCTTGTCCACGGTCATGGTGCGGTCGATGGCGGGATTGATGGTGAGCGTGAGAATCAAGCTACCATGGTAACTCTCCGTGCGCCGCAATCCTTTCACCGCGCCTTCAGGCGCTGGGCCACAATTCAGCGCGTACGTCGCTCTGATATGTGTGTGCATCTTCTGGGGCACCACGTATCTGGGGTTTCGCGTGGCGCTGGAATCTGTAGGCCCGGCGACGATTGTTTGCGTTCGCAATCTGATTTCCGGCGCCATTTTGCTCACCTGGGCGATGCTGCATGACATGGAACTTCCACGCGGGAAGGATCTGGCGCTGACGGGAGTTTACGGAATCCTGACGATTGGCATCGGCAATGGCGCGCTGGCGGTGGCGGAATTGTGGACGCCCAGTGGGCTGGCTTCGTTATTCATCACGACATCGCCTTTTTGGTACGCGGGTATCGATGCGCTGTTGCCGGGGGGAGACAGGTTGCGAGGCTCGATCATCGTGGGCCTACTGGTGGGGTTCGCCGGGGTGCTGGGGTTGGTGGCTCCGGATGCAATCACGGTGATCCAGGAAGGTTCGTTTTCGTCGGGCGGCGGGATCGTGCTGGGATTTCTGCTGCTGCAATTCAGCGGGGCGACGTGGTCACTGGGATCGCTGTTGCAGCGGAATCGAAAGGTGATCACGCATCCGTTCGTGGTCGCAGGAGTCCAGCAGATGTTTACGGGGCTGGCATTCATTGTGCCCGCGATCCTGGAGCCGCAGAGGCCAGTGTGGACCACAAGCGCAGTGGGCGCGGTGCTCTATCTGGCCATTTTTGGAGGCATCGTGGGCTATGGCTGCTACATGATGGCGCTGAGCCGGTTACCGCTGGCGATCGTATCTATTTACACGTATGTGAATCCAGTAGTGGCGGTGTTTCTGGGATGGGTGTGGTATCGCGAGGCGTTCGGGTGGCACGAGGCCGCCGCGATGGCGGTGATTTTTCTTGGGATCTGGATGGTGCGGCGGGCGTCAGTGGCGGTCGAGAAGCTTCGCGCCCGCAGCGGCGCCGAGGCCCATCAACAGGACGGATGAGAAGAAGCCTTCCAGCAAGCTGAGGCCGATGCCGGAGGGTTTTTGCAGGGTTTCAAACAACCTGGTGACTTCCTCGGGCGGGTAGGAGCTCTTGATCATTTGTTCGCGCAGCTGCTGCGCCACCTCTGGCTGTGACAGCGCCGCCACCATCAGGGTGGTGATCACTGCGATCAATAGGAACACGAAGATTCCCGCGATCCAGCCAAGGCGGACTCCGTTGACCACCGAGACCGGCTGGCCGGTGCGGCGGCGATAAGAATAGACGGCGAAAAAGCCGCCGGCGATCAATGCGAGCAGGCCCAGTCCGAGAGGACCTAAGACAATGGAAAGCAGAATGGCGACGCCGCAAGCGAGTAGGGCGGATCGTACGGCAACGCGGTTGCTCAAATTAATGGGAGCTGGGGCGACGGCCAGCACTGGCGGGGGCGCTATTACGGGCTCCGCCACCTCCACTGGTTCGTCGACGGGGATGAACTCCTCGCGTTGGGGTTTCCCGCATTTATGGCAGAAGCGGGCATCCTCGGGGAGTTGTGCGCCGCAGGTACATTGATCAGGCACGTCTTCAGTGTGCCACGTTATTCTGAAGGGAGTGAATCCCTCTGAAAACCTGAACCTGCTTGTGCTCGCGGACCCGAATGCTTCCTGGCTGAAATTACTGGAGCAACTAAAAGGCGAGGCGAACGTCAGCATCACCAACGAAGAGACGTCCGTGCGGGAGGCAGCGGCTAAAGCGGACGTGATTTTGAACGGGACGTTTACTCCGCGACTGTTGAGCGTCGCGCTGCCGCTGGCGGCGAAGGTGCAATGGGTACACTCGCTGTGGACGGGAGTCGACAACGTGATGTCGCCGGAGGTGATCGCGAGTCCAGTGCCGCTGACCAATGGGCGCGGGGTGTTTCGCGTGTCACTGGCGGAATGGACGATCGGCGCGATGCTGCATTTCTCGTATCGGCTGCGGCGCATGATCCGGCAGCAGGAAGCGGGCGTGTGGGAGGCTTTCACGACGCAAGAGCTGTATGGGCGCACGCTGGGCGTAGTGGGATACGGCGAGATTGGGCGGGCGGCAGCGGAGCGGGCTCGCGTCTTTGGGATGAAAGTGCTGGCACTGCGGCGGCGGCCAGAATTATTCGGCGGCGATCCTCTGGTGGATCAAACGTTCGACACCGCGCACATAAACGATCTGATGGCGGCGAGCGATTACGTAATGGTGGCGGCTCCTCTGACGCCAGAGACGCGAGGGCTGGTGGGCGCGGCGCAGATTGCGGCGATGAAACCCACGGGTGTCATTATTAACGTCGGACGCGGCGCGGTGATTGATGAAGATGCGCTGATTGCGGCGCTGGAAGGCGGCAAGATCGGCGGCGCGGCACTGGATGTCTTTACGGTGGAGCCGCTGCCCGCGGGGCATCCTTTCTATCGGCTGCAGAATGTCCTGCTTTCGCCGCATACCGCGGATCATGTGCAGGATTTCGTGCATCTGGCGGTGGAGTGTTTCCTCGACAACATGAAGCGGTTCCGGTCGAACGAGCCGTTGCAAAACGTGGTGGATAAGAGCGCGGGTTATTAATGACCGTTACGTTCGACGATATTCAGGCGGCGTCGGAGCGGATTCGGCCGCTTGCAAAACGAACTCCTGTGATGCGGTCGCGAGGGTTCGATTCGACGGCCGGGGTGACCGCGTATTTCAAGTGCGAAAATTTCCAGACCGGCGGAGCGTTTAAGATTCGCGGGGCGGCTAATTTTTTGCGCTCGATTCCCAAGGCGGATTTGTCACGAGGGGTGGTCGCGTTTTCGTCGGGCAATCATGCGCAGGCGGTGGCGATTGCGGCGCGTGATCTGGGAATCCCGGCGACGCTGGTGATGCCGGCGGACGCTCCCAAGGCGAAGCTGGAAGCTACGCGGGCGCAGGGGCCTAGCATCGTTATCTATGATCGATTCACCGAAGATCGGGCGGCGATTGGGGCTCGCATTTCGGCCGAGACGGGAGCGACACTGGTGCCGCCGTTCGACCACCCGTGGATCATCGCGGGGCAAGGGACTACGGGGCTGGAGTTGTTGGAGGAGGTCCCTAATCTGGATGCGATCTTGGTCCCGATTGGCGGCGGAGGGCTGATGTCGGGCTGCTCCATTGCGGCGAAACATATGCGTCCGGGAATCCGCGTGATTGGAGTGGAGCCGGAGACGGCCAACGATGCTTTTCTGTCGCTGGCGCGCGGGGAGAGGGTGGAGATAGCTCCGCCGGATACGATCGCGGATGGCTTGCGGGTGCCGCAGTTGGGCGTGTTGACTTACTCGATCATCCGGGAGAATGTGGACCAGATTGTGTTGGTAAGTGATGCCGAGATTCGAGCCGCGGTGAAGTGGT
Source organism: Acidobacteriota bacterium (assembly GCA_039931205.1). Classification (GTDB taxonomy): domain Bacteria; phylum Acidobacteriota; class Terriglobia; order Bryobacterales; family Bryobacteraceae; genus Palsa-187. Next base: position 30,817 of record JBDTSJ010000038.1, on the reverse strand, counting down.
TGTTGGAACGGATGAAGATTATGGTGGAACCTAGCGGGGCGGCCACGGCCGCGGCGGCGTTGTTCGGGAAGTTGCCGGCGGGGCTGGGGAATGTTGGGATTGTGTTGTCGGGGGGAAATGTGGACTTTGAGGTCTTGGCGGGATTCTAGGCGCAGCAGGCTGCCGATCTCTTTTGTTATCCTACTCACTTGCTCGTATTATCATTGGATCCGCTGCGGTCAATCGGCTCCTGATCGCTATCTCACCCTCATCAATCGGTAGTACCTAAATTCACCTCATTCGGAGAGCCCGTCATGAAGATCCCCAAGCTTTACCTACCTGTGCTGTTATTTGCAGCAGGCCTTGTTTCGACAGCAAATGGCCAAGTTCAGTACCGGATCGACAGTTTCGCCGGCAGGGCCGGCATCGGCGACGGTGGTCCGGCGACGCAGGCGCTGCTGGCGACACCTGCCGCGATAGCACCCGACTCGCTGGGCGGCTTCTACATTGCGGACACTCTGCATTTCCGGACTCGTTATGTGAATGCAGCGGGAAATATTTCGACCGTTGTGGACCAAGCAACAGCCCGGCCGGCCCTTGGAATCTTTAACTATGCTGTTGCCCTGGCGCTGGATTCGGAAGGGCGGCTCAATTTCGTCGACAGCGCTTCCTGCGTGGTAGTCCGCCGGGAGCAAAATGGCAGTTTGAAGGTGATCGCTGGGACAGTGGGAGTTTGCAGTTTCGGCGGCGATGGAGGATTAGCAACCGCTGCGAGTCTGAATTTTCCGCAAGGACTCGCTTTTGCGCCGAACGGAGCGCTGTATGTAAGCGATTTCAGCAACAATCGCATTCGAAAGATCGATCCGACCAGTGGAGTGATTACCACGGTAGCAGGGAATGGTGCGAATACCTTCGGGGGCGAAGGCGTCGCGGCCATCGGTTCTACGATCCTTCGGCCGGCCGGGATCGTGGTCGATTCCAATAACCGGATCTTCGTCGTGGAGACGGGCTACCTCCGGGTCCGAATGATTGCGGCGAACGGCTTGATTTCCACTGTGGCTGGAACCGGCATTAGCGGGAACACGGGCGATGGAGGGGCGGCGACGAGCGCGAGGTTCATGAGCCCCGCTTGGATTGCGCTGGACGCCGGCCGCAATGTTCTGTACGTCAGCGACGGTGTCGCTAATCGCGTACGCGCGATCGATCTTGGGGGGAACACGATTGGCCACAAGGCCGGCATTACCTTTAGCTCCGGCATCACATTCGCGACCTCTTTCTCCGGTGATGGCGGCGCCGCATCCTCGGCCGGCCTGGCAAACCCCGCGGGGCTGGCTGTGGATCCGACGGGCAACCTGCTGATCGCGGATACACGCAACAGCCGTATTCGACGGGTAGGAATAAATGGCACGATTCAAACCGTGGCAGGTCGTTGGCCTAGCGTGGTTGAAGGAACACTGGCTACAACGGCGGACTTGGATAACCGCGGCAATAACCAGTCAGGTAACTCGCTGGCATCGGACGCGAACGGGTCACTCTACATTGCCGATAGGAACCTGCTGACGGTGAGGCGCGTTGACAAAGACGGATTGATCACGACAGTGGCGGGCCTGCCGATCGACAAGACTCCGGCAAACAACAGCTATGGAAATACGGCGGGAGACGGCGCTAACGCAAAACTCGCTAAGTTCGGACAACTAAATGCCATCGCGCTGGACACGACGGGCAACTTGTTCATCGCGGACGGGACTTCGCTGCGGCGCGTGGATTCCGCGAGCGGAATAATCAATAAAATTGCAACGCTACCCGGAGGAACGACAGGATTGCGCATCGATTCAGTCAACCGGCTGGCATACTTGGCGGCCGATAATCAGGTGCTCTATCGAATCGATTTGAACGCCGCTTCGCCCACCGCGCAGCGGATCGCCGGCACGATTGGAACGTCGGGTTTTTCGGGCGACGGCGAGTTGGCGAGTTCCGCACTCCTCAATTTTCCGCAAGACGTAGATATAGATTCACAAGGCAGAGTACTGATTGCCGACTTCTCAAATGGCCGCCTCCGGCGAATCAGCGCGGACGGACGAATCAGCACGATCGCAGGAAATGGAACAAGCAGTCCCACCGGAGCGGCATTGCTAACCCCGGCTAATGCGCTGGCCGCCGGGATTGGCCCACAATCGCTTGCCATCGACCCTGGCGGAAATATATTTCTCACTGAATTTCTACCCGTAATTCGCATGTTGGACGCAGGAACCGGACAAATTCGGTCCATTGCGGGAACCGGCGCCCGGGGTACGGCTGCCGAAGGGATTGCCGCCAGCGCGGCCACGATCGATAACATCGACAGTATTGCCGCCGGTGCGAATGGTTCAATCTTTATCCTGGGTGAGGAGGATCGGGTGCGCATCCTGCGTCCTATTACCGTATCTTCCGTGCAGGTGAATGCCGGGAACGGCCAGTCGGGCGCGGTGAACACCCTTTTGCCCACAGCGATTTCCGTTCGCGTGCTGTCCGGTCAGATTGCCCTACCGGGAATTCCTGTTGAATTCAAGATAACCAGTGGTTCCGCAACGTTTAGCGCAAGTTCCGCGCTATCCGATACCAGCGGCATCGCGTCGACACAAGTCACGATGGGAGCATTCACTGGACCCATTGTCATTACGGCTACCGTCACAGGCCTCACACCTGCCACGTTCAATTTGACAGCGACTGCCGCAGTGAATCCCAATCGCCCGGTTCTTCGTCTTGCGGCTACGGCCGGCGCGTATGGTGGAAGCACAGTGATCGCCCCCGGTAGTTGGGTGGAGATCTACGGGACGAACCTCTCGGCCACTTCAAGAGAATGGAGCGGGGCGGACTTTGTCGGCGATCAAGCGCCAACAACACTCGACGGTGTCAGAGTGTCGATTGGTGGCAAGGCTGCGTTTGTCTGGTACATCAGTCCGGGGCAATTGAACGTGAACATACCCGACGGCATCGCAACGGGAGATGCATTAGTGGTGACGACCGCGCTGGGGTCTAGCGATCCCTATCCGATCACGGTTGCAGCACGGACGCCAGCGATACTGGCACCACCGACGTTTCTCGTCGGTGGAGTGCAGTATGCCGCCGCGTTATTCCCGGATCAGGTATTCGTTGGCAGGTCCAACTTGATCGCGGGGGTGGCTTTCCGTCCAGCAAAGCCCGGCGACACAATCACACTTTATGGCGTTGGATTGGGCGCCACGGTCCCCGCCCATCCAGCGGGGAAGGTGGTAGGGATCTCGGCCATTCTGCCGAATCCGGTGGTGACAATTGGTGGCGCCAACGCTGCAGTGAGCTTCGCCGGTCTGGTTACAGGCGCAATCGGCTTGTACCAGTTCAACGTAGTTGTCCCCAACATCCTCCCGGGGGACGCGACCCTCACGGTCCAAGTGGGCGGAGTGCCTTCTTTGCAGAATCTGAAGATAACGGTTGCAAATTAGGAGACTGCTAAGGTGGACTTAGGGAATTCATTATTGGCCACGGATGAACTCGGATGAACACGGATAAGAAATGGCGAAGCTCATAATCTCTTTGCTCTTGCTGGCGGCGCCGTTTTGGCAGGCCAAGGCTCCGGCCGAGTGGACGGATGCGGAGGTTAGCGACATGTTCGCTAACTCGCCTTGGGCGCTGCGTATTGGGGCTCCGGATGTTCGAACGACGGGTCCTACGGTCCCCGCTTATCTGGCTACGGCGGGGCCGATTCAAGTGGCCGAGCGGGAGCGCGAACGGCGGGGGCGCGCCAAGGCGAAGGGGAAAGCGGAGTTCGATCCATTCGCCGAAGAGTATCGGGCTTGGCTGGAAGACAACAGCAAGTCGCAGATCATTCTGGCCGTGCGGGTGGGCAATAACAAAGCCTTCAACGACAGCAAGGAACTGACTGAGCTGGAGAAGAACTCGGTGATGCGAGTGGGACGCAGGAAGATCCCGATGACGGGGTACTTCCCGCCTTCGTCCGGTGATCCGTTTCTGCGGATGGCGTTTCCTCGCGAGGTGGTTTTGAGCGACAAGACGGTGCGGTTCGAGATCTACTTACCTGGGATTGGGGCGCCCTTCCGCACGGTGGAGGTCAAATTGGACACCTTGGTGGTAGACGGGAAATTGGAACTCTGACGGTCCGGCTTCCGTTTGATATACTAGATTTGATCAAACGAAACCTAAAGATGTGCCTGCGCTTTGGCGCCGAGCACTCCGGAAGCTAAAATGCCCAAACGCACATTTCAACCTAATAATCGTAAGCGCGCGAAAACACACGGGTTTCGCTCACGCATGGACACCAAGAACGGTCGTGCGGTGCTGGCACGCCGCCGCGCCAAGGGCCGCCACAAACTCACCGTCAGCGACGAAAGAGCTCTCCGCTACGCCTAGGCGGGAGCGCCCGATTGAGACCACGGGTGGGGATCGCGGCTTGGAAACGCAGGTGTTTCCGAAAACCGCTCGCATATTGCGCTCCGCCGAGTTTCGAAACATCTATGACAACGGCCTCCGACTCCCGGGTCCACTTTTCGCGGCCTTCCTTTTACAGAGGCCGGCGGAGGCGGGAGAATCAGGAACACGTTTGGGCATCACCGTACCGCGCGCGGTTGGAGGGTCGGTGGATCGAAACCGCATCCGGCGCCGGATTCGCGAGGCATTCCGCAAGCGTGGCGACAAAACCGGAAATTGGGACGTTGTTCTCAACCCGCGCCGCACTGTGCTCAAGGCTACGTGCATGGAAATCGAACGTGCGCTGGACAAAGTAATGGACCGGTGCAAACGATGAAGCCGGTTGCGCTAACAGCTCTCCGCTTTTACAAGCGGTGGATTTCTCCGATGCTGCCCTCCGCCTGCCGGTTTCATCCCACGTGCTCGGAATACATGATGGACGCAATTGAAACTCGGGGCGTGGTGCGCGGCGTGTGGATGGGCTTGAAGCGGCTTAGTAAATGTCATCCGTTCCACGAAGGGGGCTTTGACCCAGTCCGGTAACCCGGCGGGTTTTCTGTATGGATAAGTTGTCGATGGAAGTGCGGCTGCTGATTGCGTTCCTGCTGATGGGGCTGGTGCTGTTTGTTAGTCCGTACATTTTAGGCACGAATGAACCCCCGCCGGCGGCACCGAAGGCCGCAACCAACATTCCGACCAAAGGGCCGGAGCCCAGCACGATAAGTCCAACGGTGCCGCCGGAGGCGCCTGCGGTGGCGCAACTACCCGGGCAAGTGCAGGGCACGGAAGTCATGGTCTTCCCGGTTGAAACGAGCGTGCATAAGGTTGTATTTTCCAACCGCGGCGCCACGATCCGGAATTGGGTTCTGAAGTCCTACAGAGACCAGAAGGGCCAACCGCTGGAGCTTGTGAATCAGAAGGCCATCAACGGGGACAAAGCACTTCCCGCGCCGTTTTCGCTGGCGTTCAAGACAAAGCCGTCTACCGATCCGAACGACAAGTTATACAAAGTAACGCGCGGCGACGACGGCATGAGCGTCGATTTTGAGTGGTCCGACGGGCGGATGACGGTCAAGAAGACGTTCCAGTTCTCCCAGGCTTCCTATTTAGTGAAGGTCAGCTCGCAGGTGATCGAAAACGGCGTATTGCTGCCGCATTCGCTGATCTGGCGCGGAGGATTTGGCGACACCAGCATCGTGAATCCGACGGCGGACACGGGAGCGCTGTATTACGATACGGCGAATACCAAGCTAGTCAAACACCCCGTGGGCGACGCGAAAGACGGGGCCATTTCCAGCAGCGGCAACTACGCGTTTGCCGGTTTGGAAGATAAGTACTTCGCGGCAGTAGCGCTTCCTGGAGAGGGTGCATCCTCAGAGCTGACTACTTACGCGGATAATGTTCCGACACCGGAAGGCAAGGAAGAATTGCACGTCGGCGCGGCCGTGGGCGGCAGCGGCTCCAACAGCTTCCAGATCTATACAGGCCCGAAGGATGTTGAAAAACTTCGAACGGTGGATCCTCGCCTGGATCAAATCATTGACTGGGGCTGGTTCGGCCTGATCGCGAAGCCGTTGTTCTCCGCGCTGCTGTGGGCGCAGGCCAACGTGACCCATAACTATGGGTGGGCGATCATTCTGATGACCGTGGTGATCAACACCATTCTGTTCCCGCTGCGGCTTTCGAGCATGAAATCTTCCAAGAAGATGCAGAAGATTCAGCCTCAGGTGGCCGCGCTCAATGCGAAGTACAAGGGCCTTTCGATGAACGATCCGAAAAAGGCCGAGCAGAACCAGGAATTGATGGATTTGTATAAGAAGAACGATATCAATCCGGTGGGCGGCTGCGTGCCGATGCTGGTGCAGATCCCGTTTTTTTACGCGCTGTATAAGGTGCTGAGCCTGGCGATCGAAATGCGCGGGGCGGAATGGCTGTGGGTAACCGACCTCTCGCAGCCGGAACATCTGGCGTTGCGCGTACTGCCGTTGTTGCTAGTGGTGACGCAGTTTATTTCTCAAAAAATGACACCTAGTCCGGGCATGGATCCGGCGCAGCAGAAGATAATGTTATTCATGCCGCTGCTGTTCGGGTATATGTTCTATTTCGCCTCGGCGGGGCTTGTATTATACTGGTTAACCAGCAACGTGGTTAGTATCGCGCAGCAGTGGCTTCTCAATCGGAATACCCCGGCGGCGCCTGCCAGCTCCGTCGTGATTCCAGCAAAAAAGAAGAAATAGGGAACACATACGGTGCCAGAAAAGAAGTATTCCAAGGCTGACGCGGAAGCCCGCATAGAAGAGTTCCTGGACATGGTCCTGGACGACGCCGACTTCGACCTGACATACGACATCACGGGGGGCGAAGGACTGCACCCGGATTTCGAGAATCCGGACTTCATGGTCCGGTTCGAAGGGCCGGATGTCGAGATTCTGCTGAGTAACAAGGCAGAGGTCCTGCTGGCGCTGGAGCAGTTGACGATGGAAGCGCTGGGCATGGCTCCCGAGGAGCATTCGCGGTTGTGCTTTGACGCGAATGATCATCGTGTGCTGCGCGTGCAGGAATTGCGCATGAGTGCGCAGGCGGCGGCGGATCGGGTTAAGAAAACGCGGCAGCCGTTCCATTTCAGCCCGATGAACAGCCGCGAACGGCGCATTCTGCATCTGGCGATGCGGGAAGAAACCGACGTGCGCAGTGAGAGCGTGGGCGAAGGTCCCATTCGGCAGGTGGTGATTGTGCCGAAGGAATTGACGGTAATGCCGGAGGCGATTCGTCCTCCGCGTCCGCGTCCGGAAGACGATGCTCCGCGGGATCGCGGCCGCGGTGGACGTCCCTCATTTGGCCGGGGCGGCGGTCGAGGCGGGGGTGGCCGAGGTGGCGGTCGAGGCGGCCGGGACCGCGGACCGCGCCGTTAAGTGCAAGTCCGCGACACGATCGCGGCTATTTCGACACCGCCGGGACATGGCGGCATCGGGGTCCTTCGAATTTCCGGGCCTGAGGCTCGGCCGATTGCCGCGAGTTTGCTTAAGAACTCACCGCAATGGAATTCGTGGGTTGCCACGCTCAGCGAGTTGGTGGATTCGAGCGGGCAGGTGATCGATCAAGTGGTGGCGACTTTCTTCGCCGCGCCAAAATCCTATACAGCGGAAGATGTGATCGAGATTGCGTGCCACGGGTCCCCTGTGATTCTGCGGCATGCCCTGGATGGTGCGTGCCGGGCGGGTGCGCGCCTGGCGGAGCCGGGAGAATTCACCTTACGCGCGTATCTGAACGGGCGGATTGACCTGCCGCAAGCCGAGGCGATCCGGGATTTGATCGATGCTACTACGCTGTATCAAGCGCGAGTGGCGGCACGGCAGGCGGACGGCTCGGTCTCGCGGAAACTGAAGCCGCTGAAGGATCAGATGCTGGAGTTGGTGGCGCTGCTGGAAGCGGGTATCGATTTTGCGGAGGACGACATCAGTGTGGCGCCTACCGAAGAGATTCTGCGACGGCTGGATCCGGTGATTGCGGGCGTTTCTCAGCTGGCTGAGAGCTTCGCATACGGCAAACTGGTCCACGACGGATTCACGCTGGCGATTGTGGGACGGCCGAATGTGGGTAAAAGCAGTTTGTTCAATCGCTTGCTGGAGCAGGATCGGGCGATTGTGACGGCCATCCCGGGGACCACGCGCGATGTGGTTTCCGAGACTGCTGCGATAGCAGGCATTCCGGTGCGGCTGCTGGACACTGCGGGAATTCGCGAGGGGCAGGATGTGGTGGAATCGCTGGGCATTGCGCGCAGTTACCAGGCGATGGCGGATGCCGATGTGACGGTAGTGGTACTGGACGGCTCGGCCGCAGTGACGGAAGAAGACCGGGAGCTGCTGGCGAGGGCTCGCGCCCAAGGGAAGTTTGTGGTGGCGGCGAACAAGAGCGACCTTAGTGAGTCTCGCATGGTCGAAGGGGCGCTCTCCGTTTCGGCGCTGACTGGTGCAGGGGTGGATGAGTTGCGGCGAGCTATTAGCGAGGCTGTGGCTCCCGAAGGGCGCATGGAACAGGATGGCGGCTTCATCACGAGCCTGCGGCAGGAGCAATTATTGCGCGAGTCGCGCGAGGCTTTGCTGCAAGCGCGCACGGCTGCCGCGCTAGGGATTCCACACGAGATGTTGCTGTTGGATCTGTACGCGGCGCTGGCCCCGATTGACGCGATTACGGGCGCGACCACGGCGGACGATATTTTGAATCGGATCTTCTCTACGTTTTGTATCGGGAAATAGCTTAGGGCGTTCCCACGCGGATGCTGACCATGTCGGAGAAGCCTTCCAGCGTTTGCACGGCCAGGCTGTGTGTTCCGGGCGGCAAGTTGGTGGGCACTTTCACGTTTAGTTGATACAGGCTGGCGAGCAGCGGTGTCAGGCCGTTGAATGAGACGGAGCAAACGATTCCGCCAATGGTGACTGCTACAGGCGAAGTTACGCGGGCGAAGGGTTCGGCGCCGGGCGCGGCGGCACCGTCGGCGACGGTGGGAGAGACGGCTCCCATGCCAGTGAGGAACAGCTGTACGATTTCGCCCGGCTTGGCGGGACTGTCGCTATTCACAACCGTATAGTTCGCGTGCAACACAGCGGCGTCGCCCAAGCCGTTCTGTGTAAGGCTGAACAGGCCCGGCGCAGTGGCGGCTAGCGGGACGTCCACGGAATTTGAGCCGGCTCCACTCACTGTGACGACCACCGTCGCGGTGGAACCAGTCGTCGAATAGGGAACCACCAGGCTGATCTGCGTGGGCGAGACCGCATAGATAGGAGCGCCCTTACCGTTTACGGTGGCGCTGATGTTGGCGAGTGAGAGCGGGAACGGGAATGATTTCGCGGAGGTTGTGGTGGATCCGAAGCCGGTGCCGAAGAGGGTGATGAAACCACCCGGCGAGACGGGATAGCCGAGGGCGAAGCTGGCGGCGTTGAGGACTCTCTGGGGATCGATGAAAACGCCGGTGCCCGATTGGGGAGGCATACGAACACCGAAGGAAAGTTCATAGTCGAATGAGTCGAGGACGTCCAGTCCACTGGTGGTGAAGAGAGAGCCGCCCGCTGCAAGATTAATGCGGCCCGGAGTGGAGGTAACATTCCCTGAGCCGTCGGCGGAAACCGCGTAGTTGGTGACCGTAGAGGCGTCGAACAGGCCGTCGGTTTGGCGGGTCCGTCGTCCCCAAGCGCCGCCCACGGATGTCGCGTTCACAGAACCTACGGTGGAAGAGAGCCGTAAGCGGTCGGCATCGAAGCGTAGCCCGGCGTTGAAATAAAATCCGCTGAAATTGGCGTTAGAAGCGGGGGGTGTTGAGAATGCTTTTACTCCGATCACCAGTCCGTGGGCGCCAGCGGTTAACGATCCACCTATGAAATAGGAGCCATCCTGCGAAACGTAAATGATTTTTGATCCGTGGATCAGTTGGGTGGTTTGGTCCAAACCGGTAGCGGCCGGGAAATTCAGAACGCCGGTGGCATCGGGGGAAACCAGGTAGGTGATCGGCGAGATGGTCTGCGTGGTTCTTTTGTTGCCCAGGTTGCGAGCTTGTCCGGTGACGCTGGATTCGGCGATGCCGCCTGCCCCATTTGCGGTGATCTTGAAGCTGGTGTTGCGGACATTCGCGACGCCGCCGCTGGGGAACTCGAGGCTCGACACGAGGTACGGGCCGGTGAGCGAGGCGTTGGTGAGGGCGGAGGCGGCTGGAATCGCGATGAAGAGGTCGAACACGGTTGGTCCTGCTTCTGTTGCCGCACCAACCAGCGCTGCCACACCGAGGCGCGCGTTGATGGTCGCGGTCGAGCGAAGAGGGTTGGTGAGAGTAGTCACGCCACCAGGCTTGACGCTGTAGGTGCCTGCTCCCGAGAGCGCAACGGGTGCGGCGGCGCCGACGAGTTGCTGACCGGTGAAGGTAAAGGCTCCCTTGCCGTCGAACGTGAGAGTGCCGCCCGCGCTGCGGGTCTCACTGATACCGGTGCCGCCGTCGGTCACGAAGAGGACATGGCGAAAAAAGTAGCTGCCGGTGAGCGAGGCATTGGATGATACTTGGCCCAACAGAGCCGTCGCAGTGGCCACAAACATAGTGGCGATCAAGAGAAGTTTTCGATGCATGGGCTCCCGTTACGTTACAAAGTAGTCTAACCCAGGGAGCCCGGAAGAGTCGCGGCGAAGGTGGAATGCGGGCAATAAGTCTGCAATAAGTCTTTGACGAGCGACCAGAGGAGCGTGCTAAGATGGAAAAACTCCCCGAAGTTCAGGCCAGGTAGCTCAGCTGGTAGAGCGCAGCCCTGAAAAGGCTGGCGTCGGCGGTTCGATTCCGTCCCTGGCCACCACACCTTGTCAAACACTTACCGGTGTTGATGTTCTGTAAAATCCGCGCTGTGGAGTCCACCTTTACAACATCCCCAAGTTTTGCGCGAATCATTCGCCTAAAAGGTGCCGACTTGAACCGCGACTAGGTACTACGGGTCCAGAGCGCCGCTATTTTCTTTCTCAGAATTTCTTCGCTTGTCCCTACCTCATGTGAGGCTTCATTCTACTACGGAGAAGAGGCGACGCTTCTAGATGATTATCAAGAGGCGCCGACTAGCATCACATCGCGAAATCGCAGGGTATCCCAAGGGTTAGCATTTGACAACTTCTCAGATTAGATATAGTCTATACGCATGGACTACGAGGCTATCAAACGGTCCTTGGAAGGTAGCGGGTTGCGGTGTACTCCGCAGCGCTACGCCGTGATGGCTTTCTTGATGGAAGACAACAGGCATCCCACGGCGGTGGAGATTTTTGAAGCCGTGAATCGCGTGGATCCGCGCTCTTCAAGGGCCACGACTTATAACAATCTACGGGACTTGGTGCAGGCGGGTCTGGTGCGCGAAGTGGCTGTCGAGGGCCGCGCGGCACGATTCGATATGAAGGGCGTACGGCATCATCACTTCATTTGCGACCGCTGCGGCAATGTTGAGGACATAGAATGGTATGACGTTCCTAGCCCGGCATCGGGCTCCCTTGGAAAGCGGATTCTTAGGGATTGTGAGCTCATTTTCCGGGGTTTCTGCGCGAAGTGCGCGGCGCGACGAGCTCCCCAATAAATTAAGTAAAGAAGGCGTGTATACGCCGTAGACTGCGCGAGCGCGACAGCCTTGGATGGTCCGCGGTTCGTCGCATCTTTTGAACACTAGTCCGAAGGAGAATGAAAGATGGAGAAAGAAGTCTCAGGGACCGCGGCGGCTGTCCCCAATAATGAGCAGAGCTCGTCGAGCGGCGCCAAGTGCCCGGTAATGGGCGGCGCTCGCAGACATACGGTGGCCGGCGCCCCCACGAATGCGGGCTGGTGGCCGGACCAGCTAAACCTGAAGATCCTGCATCAGCACTCCGATCTGTCCGATCCGATGGACAAGGAATTCAATTATGCAAAAGAATTCAAGAGCCTTGACCTGGATGCCGTACTCAAGGACCTTCATGCGGTGATGACGAACTCGCAGGCCTGGTGGCCAGCTGACTATGGCCACTATGGGCCATTTTTCATTCGTATGGCGTGGCACAGCGCGGGCACGTATCGCATTGGCGACGGACGCGGCGGTGCGGGCTATGGGACCCAACGTTTTGCGCCTCTGAACAGCTGGCCCGACAATGCCAACCTCGACAAGGCGCGCCGGCTACTCTGGCCGATCAAGCAGAAGTATGGCCGGAAGGTTTCCTGGGCCGACCTCATGATTCTGGCGGGTAACGTTGCATTAGAGTCGATGGGATTCAAGACTTTCGGTTTCGCTGGCGGGCGCGAGGACGTCTGGGAGCCGTCAGAGGACATCTTCTGGGGGCCTGAAGGCACGTGGCTAGGCGACGAGCGGTACAAGGGCGATCGTCAGCTCGACAATCCTCTCGGCGCGGTTCAGATGGGCCTGATCTATGTGAATCCGCAAGGGCCGAATGGAAACCCCGATCCAATCGCGGCGGCGCGGGATATCCGGGAGACTTTCGAGCGCATGGCGATGAATGACGAGGAGACGGTTGCGCTGATTGCGGGCGGGCACACCTTCGGGAAAACCCACGGGGCCGCGGATCCAGGCAAGTATGTCGGCGCCGAACCCGAGGGCGCCAGCATCGAGCAGCAAGGCTTTGGCTGGGCAAACACCCTGGGCAGCGGCAACGGTGTGAACACGATCACCAGCGGGCTGGAGGGCGCATGGACCACCACCCCAGCGAAGTGGAGTAACAACTTTTTGGAAAACCTGTTCGGCTTCGAGTGGGAGCTCTCGAAGAGCCCTGCCGGCGCACATCAGTGGACTCCCAAGGAGGCAGCTGGTGCCGGCACGGTGCCGGATGCACACGATCCTTCGAAGCGGCATGCCCCGTTCATGCTCACAACGGACCTTTCCCTGAGAATGGATCCGAACTATGCGCCGATCGCCAAGCGCTTCCTCGATAATCCGCAGCAGTTCGCCGACGCCTTTGCCAAGGCTTGGTACAAGCTGACGCACCGCGACATGGGGCCTCTCTCCCGCTACCTCGGGCCGCTGGTTCCCGCGGAACCTCAAATTTGGCAAGACCCTATTCCTGCAGTGGATCATGCATTAATCGGGGAGCAGGACAGCGCCGCGCTGAAGTCCAAGATCCTCAAATCGGGACTGTCGATTTCCCAGTTGGTAACCACCGCCTGGGCATCGGCTTCGACGTTCCGCGGCTCCGACAAGCGCGGCGGAGCAAACGGCGCGCGCATTCGCCTCTCGCCGCAAAAGGATTGGGAAGTGAACCAGCCCGCTGAACTGGCGAAAACCCTCAAGACGCTGGAGGGAATCCAAAAAGATTTCAACGGCTCACAGTCCGGTGGAAAGAAGGTCTCACTTGCCGACCTGATCGTTCTAGGCGGCTGTGCAGCCGTCGAGGAAGCTGCGAAAAAGGGCGGGCACGAGGTGAAGATTCCGTTCTCCCCGGGGCGCACGGATGCTTCTCAGAACCAGACCGACGTGCACTCATTCTCCGTACTGGAGCCGGTGGCCGACGGGTTCCGTAACTACCTGCGGGCGGGCGACCAGCCACCGGCCGAGGAACTGCTGGTGGATCGGGCACAGCTAATGAAACTGAGTGCTCCCGAGATGACGGTTCTCATTGCGGGCATGCGCACACTGAATACGAACGTGGGGCAATCAAAGCACGGGGTCTTCACCACCAGGCCTGAAACGCTGACGAACGATTTCTTCGTCAACCTGCTCGACATGAACACGACGTGGCAAGCCACTTCAAACCCAGGTGTGTTCGAGGGGCGCAATCGCTCGACCGGCGAAATCAAGTGGACGGGTACCCGTGCCGATCTTGTCTTCGGTTCGAACTCTCAACTCCGAGCCATCTCGGAGGTCTATGCATGTGACGACGCGAAAGAGGCGTTCGTGAAGGACTTTGCGGCTGCGTGGAGCAAGGTGATGAACCTTGATCGCTACGACCTTGCCTGAACTCCGCTCCTGAACTCCACAAAAGATGATTGAGATTTTGGGGCGCATTCATTGCGCCCCTTTTATCGTGGTAGACTCCTAGCCGATGAGAAACCTGCCTCTAATAATCGCTGTAATAGCTCTGGTGATCGCAGTCTGGGCATTGGTGGATGCACAGACTGCTCTTAGCCGGCTCGAAGAGTTCGGACTTCGACCTCATTAGGATCTACAACCTAAGCTCTACGCGCTGAACTCGTTTGGCGATGGCTGGACTTGACAAGCGCCCGCCTTCTGCCTATCCTATGCATAGGATAACGATGTATATGCAAACGCCCTGCCCTATCTCGCGTGACTTCGATGATTCCGAGGGAGGCCTAACGTGACTCCCCTCGAACAGTGGTTATCCGACGCGACGCGCGGCCTCTCCGCCGAGTCCGCCGCACAGGTGCGCACGGAGATTCAGGAGCATTGTGAATCGGCCTGCGAAGCCGGTGGCGACGCCATCGCCGCTCTGGGGGATCCTCGAGCCGCCAATCGCGGATATCGGAGCGCACTGCTGACGGAGCAGGAAGCGTTGATGGCCCCTGTTCTCACACGGGACACGCGTCCCAGCGTTCGGAACCGGCTGTTAGGTTCCGTGCTGTTTGCCCTGTTCGTATGGCGGCTAATGCCCAAACAAACGGCTCCGGGGTTCTGGCCGATTATGATCGCGATCTTCTGCACCCTGCCCCTTTCCTGGTCCTATCCTCTGACGACGATCGAGCGAAGCCGAAGGTATCTCTATATCCACGGAGCCCGCAGTATGGTGGTGGTTTCCGTCGCCGGGTGGTATCAAGGCTGGATCAGTGCGTTGTCTCTGGGCGCAGTGTGTTTTTCGCTCGACTATCTGTTCAGCTACCGTCGCTTATCGATCTTCCGCAAGTTGGCCGGGGGACAAACGTACAGTCTGCTGCCCGAGGAGCCGGCGTTGACGCACGTGGAGGCGATGTACTTGAATACGCTCCGCAACGGTTCACCGTACCAAAATATGAGCATCGCGTTCATTTTCCTCATGGAGACCGGGATGGCGGTGTGGCTTCCTACAAGCTTTGCACCTCTAGCCGCGTGGATGATTGCCAGCTTCTTGGCTCCAAAGATTCTGCCCCTCTACACGGAGCAGCGAAGCCGATGGTTTCGCATCTTCAAGTGGACAACGATGGCGGTGGCTGCGGTGTTGCCGGCTTTGTACGGAGCTCGCGTCCCCTGGAGCGGCGCAGTCATCATGGCGCTTTTCTTCGTTCTATTTGATCAGAACAACATCTCGCTTCGCCGCAAGCTTCCCGTTGAACAATGGCCGAAGCAATTGTACTTGTGAAGCTGCAACTAGCAAAACAGAGGGGGACGCTACGGCGTCCCCTCTTTTGTTTGTGCCCCGCCTGTCAAACCTATAGTGTCCGTAGACGCAACGCGCTATCTTGAGATGTTGAGTCAGCCAGTGGGAGGTCCGCATATGCCTATTTCGCGACGAAAGATGCTCACAACGGGAGCGGCGGCAGCGTTCGTTCCGCAGGTGGTAACGGGTCAAGCGCCCGCGCAACTTACCGGGACGAACGCTGGACGACGTTTCAAGGCCTTCGTCCGGCGGGGTACAGGCGCGTCGGTTGAGGAGCTTAGACTGCACCCGATCCGGCCACGCGAAGTGTTAGTCCGCACGCAGGCTTCCGCCGTCTGTTACACCATCGTCGGAGGCGCGCTCGCCACCACGAATGTCGCTCAAGCGTCCATCCCCAATCATTCCGGGATGGGCATTGTCGAAGAGGTGGGCCCGCTGGTGCAGCGCGTGCAAAAGGGCGATCGAGTGGTGGTTCCCGGAACTCCGCAATGCGGCGTGTGTTATCAGTGTTTGCATGGCCGGGCAGACTGGTGCCAATTCCTCGACACAGCTCCGGCACATCCACTGGCCGAGATGTCCGACGGAACGCAGATTTTTGAGCAGGCAGGACTAGGCGGATTAAGCGAGCTTATGGTGGTGCCGGAGGAGTACTGCTGCCCGGTTTTCACCGATCTTCCGGCGGAGCAATTGACCCTGCTGGGCGACACCGTCGGGACGGGTCTGGCCGCTGGACGCGATCTGGTGCAGATCGAACCCGGCTGGAATGTGATCGTGCAGGGCGCTGGGCCCGTGGGTATGGGCGCGATCCAAGCCGCGCGCCTCGCCAACGCTGGTCAAGTGATTGTGATCGAGCCAATCAAGGCGCGCCGGGAGATCGCCATGAAGGTCGGCGGGACGATAACGCTGGATCCGAACGCGGAAGGCAACGGATTAGTCGCCAAGATTCAATCCCTGTGCAAGAGCATCACGGACCGTCGCTTCGCCGGCGGCCGGATCTCCGGAAGCGGCTTCGTGGCGGTACCGGACGGCGCCGACTTCACTATCAACGCCGTGGGCAGCGATTGGTTTCCGCCCAAGGCCGAGGTGGGGCCCGATCCCACCGCCATTATCCCGCTGCAGCAGTGCTTCGACTTCACCCGCGCGGGTGGCCATATCGTAATGTTGGGCGTGGCATGGCGGGGCAACGTGAGTTTCAACGCCGCTAACTTCTCCAATCGCGGGCGAACGTTTTACTCCGGGCAGCAGGGCGGACTGAACATGCTGCGCGACATCCCGCGTTACGTGAAGCTGATCGAGAAGGGCGTGATCGACATGAAGTCAATGATTACCGCGACCTATCCCATTGAGCGGACTCGTGAAGCAATTCAGGCGGTCGGTGACCGCACGGTATTGGGCGCGGTCATCACGTTCGCCTAGTGGACTTGATCGGCTAGACTGGATACAGAGTCGTCATTCGCGGGTCCACGACGGACTTCAGCGAAACATATCCCCAAAATGCCTGAAGCACATCCGTACCTTCAAAGCCTATCCTTCTTCAAATCGCGCCTTCGCCGCGCCCTGGAAAGGGACCTTCTCCTTCGGACATGGTGACGCTCTCCTTCGACAATGGGCCAGAGCCGGAAGTCACGCCTGGGGTGCTGGACACACTTGCGAAGCATTCCGTGAAAGCGTCGTTTTTCGTGATGGGGCGAAAGGCCGTCACCCCCGAGGGGCGGGCTCTAACTATGCGAGCAAGTGCCGAGGGCCATTGGATCGGCAACCATACCTACTCACACACCAAGCCGCTGGGTGAGTTAGATCGCGCCGCCGCTCTGCGTGAATTTGAGCAGGCAGAGGAAGCCCTGGCCTGGCTGGATCAGAAACCGCGATTGTTCCGGCCCTATGGGCGCGCAGGCAAGCTCGGAAAGCATTTGCTGCATCCAGCAGTAGTGGAGAAGCTAGTGTCAGGCCAATACAGTGCCGTACTTTGGAATTGTGTTCCCGGAGACTGGCGAGACCCGGAAGGGTGGATGACTACAGCCTTGCAGCAATGCAGGTCGAGAGATTGGAGTCTGGTGGTGTTGCATGATCAGCCCAGCGGAGCGATGAAACACCTGGATGACTTTCTCAGTGCGCTTAAAGAGTCGAATGTGCCTATTGTGCAGGAGTACCCGGACGACTGCGTTCCGATCCGCGAGGGTCGAATCGTTGGGCAGATCGAGGCCTGGACCAGCGCCCGCACTGACTGAGACACGCGTCGTTCAAAACCAAAGGGCTGTGCGGACCTAAGCCAGCACAGTTCTGTGGGTTCGTTTCTTCGTTTCCTAGCGGCCCGCAGCGGGCGGAACTGGGAGCCCTTTCGCTTTCATCAAGGACTCCAGCAGCGCTACGGTTTTCGGAAAGGCATCCGCGCCACCGCGAGCACCGCCGGCGCCGCGAGCGACGTCGAGGGGCGTACGGCCGTTGGCGTCCTTGGCCGTCAAGTCGGCACCGTTCGCGGAGAGGAATTCGATGAACTTATCGAAGCCGTGCTCGGCAGCACCATGCAGAGCGGCTTGGCTTGGCACGGCGTTCGCGCTCGGCATTTGACTGCCGCGACGGAAAACCTGTGCGATACGTGCGGAGGCGCTGTCATCTCCCGCAGGAGGAACAGGAGGCACCGCGCCGGTAGCAGGAGGAGCCGCAGCAGCGCCGCCACCACCTCGACCACCCGGGGCTCCACGGCCTCCGGCAGCGCGGTCCGCAAGCGAGCGAGCGTTCACGTTCGCGCCGGCTTTGATCAAAAGATCCATCGTGGCAAGCACGCCTTCATCGGTTCGGTTCCGTCCGCGCGTGGCGCGTGCGCCGAAGTCGACCCCAGCCGCGGCCATCAACGGCGTGATATTTTCCTTGCTCGGCAAGTCGACCAGCGCCTTGTACTGCAACAGCAGCGCGACGAACTTGTCATCGCCGCCACGTGCCGCACGCAATAGAGGAGTGGCATTCTGGGCCAGCATGCCGTCGCCGCCGCGATCCTGCGGGACGTCGCGATAGGGCGGACGCCGCTTCAACTGGATGTTCGGATTGGCGCCCTTTTCGAGCAGCATGCGCCCGATATCAATTGCGGTAAGCTTGTCCATACTCGGAATAACGGCCACCGCGCCGTTCCCCTTCATCGGCAGCGTGCTGACATCAGCCGCCATGTAGACCGGCGAGCGGCCATAGATATCCCACTTGTCGAGATCGGCGCCGCCTTTGATCAGCACGGCAGCCGTATCGAAATGCATATTCTGGATGGCGAGCAGCAATGGCGTCTCGCGATCCGGATCTTCGGAATCGGGATCGGCGCCGGCCGCCAGCAGGTTTTGGGCGCACACGATGCACCCTTCCCGCGCAGCATAGAGCAGGGCCGTAAAGCCGCCCTTGTTCATATCCTTCGGGCGAGGTTCCTGAATGATCTTACGCTCCCACTGATTGACCTTGCCGCGATCGTTCAGGTTCGCGTCCTTGGCCGCCAGGAACTTGACCATCTCCGCCTGGCCTTGCGCAGCCGCCCACATGAGCGCACTCTGTCCGCCCCAGCTTTCCTTGGCGTTGACGTCGGCTCCCGCATCACGCAGTGCCTTTGCCGCCTCAACCTTGCCGCTGCGAGCCGCCGCCATCAGCGGAGTTTCGCCATTGGGGTTTTTGAAATTGGGATCGGCGCCGGCCTTGAGCAGTGCGTCGACAATCGGTGCGGAACCGATGATCGCAGCTTCCGTGAGGGCCGATGTGCCGAACTGGTTCTTCAGCTTGACGTTAGCGCCGGCTTTGAGCAGCGCGCGGACCAACTCCAGATCGTCGTTCGCGGCGGCGTACATGATGGCAGTGGTGCCATCGGCGCCGGTAGCGTTTACGTTCACGCCCTTTGTGCCGGCCAGGCGCAGGGCTGCGGCATGGTCGCCGGATTCCGCCGCGTCCAGCAGTGTCATCGGCGCAATTTCCGCGGCCAACATCACAGGCGAGCCAGCCAGCAGAATTACAAGTGCGGCTACGAACTTATGCATGCCTAGAGCTCCGAGATACCGTTACCGCTGTCGCCGATGGATTTCACCGGGATCTCATTGCGCTGCAGCAACGTAAGCAACAGGTCGCCGTGTCGTGAATCCTGGGGATATTTCAGGTGCTGACCGCCTTTGATCTTTCCGTTCGCGTGTCCAAGGATCACGGACGGCAGCGGATCGTTGTTGTGGCGATCGCTGTTGCTCATGTCGCTGCCAAACAGAATCGTCGCATGATCCAACACCGTACCGTCGGCTTCTTTCGTCGACTCAATCTTCTTGATGAAGCCGGCAAAGACTTCCGCGTGGTACTTCTGGATCTGCACCAGCTTGTCCATCTTCTGCGGGTTGTTGCCGTGATGCGACAGCGGGTGGAAGCCCTCCGCGATGCCCAGGTTGGTGTAGGTGCGCATGCTGGCTTCTTTATCCATGGACAGCGTGATTACGCGAGTGATGTCGGCCTGGAACGCCAATGCCATCAGGTCGAACATCAGCTTGAAGTATTCCGTGAGATCGTTCGGAGTGCCCACCGGCGCATCCGGAATCACCAGTTCGCTGTTGTCGGCTTTGGCAGCCATCTGCACGCGGCGCTCAATCTCGCGCACCGAGTCGAGATAGTCGCTGACCACCACGCGGTCCTGCACGCCGAGGCTGGCCTGCAGGCGCTTGGCTTGTCCTTGGACGCGATCGAGGATGCTGCCGGTTTCCGTCAGGATCTCGGCGCGTTCCTTGTCGGTGTCGCCCTGTCCGAAGAGTTTCTGAAAGACTGACCGCGGATTGCTTTCCTGAGGCAACGACTGGTTCGGCGTGCGCCAGGCGAGGCGGGCGCTGCCCTGCCCCACGGTGAGTTCAAGCGACGGCAAGCGCGTATCCTGTCCCACGTGACGGACCGCCATCTGGTCGCAGCTCACACCGGAATCCGGACCAGCCTTGCCGAAATCTGCGGGCTTTACCGCGGTCAACCAGCCTTGCTCGATGTAGGCGTGAGGCTCATTGGTTTCCGCCGGTTTGTTGCGCAAGCCGGAGACGATGGTCAGGTGTTTGCGGAACGCCTCCAAAGGCTGCAGAATCGGCGACATCTTGAAATTGGCGCCCGTTTCGGCCGGCGACCATTGGTCCATAATCGCGCCATGGGGGAAGCCGATAAACGCGAAGCGCTTCGGGGACTGGCCTGCCGCCGTAGCGGCCCACGCCGTGGAAGAGGGACTCATGGAATCGAGCAGTGGTAAAGCGATGGCGGCTCCGACTCCCCGCAAAACTGTACGGCGTGAAACGTGTTTCTTGGAAATAAACATGACTGGCTCCTTATTTGCTGGCACTCAATTTATTGGCACTCTGCGCCGGTGGCACACGGCGCATCTTGAACTGTTCTGTGTTGACCACCGCTTGCACGATGGCTGAAAACTTGTAATCCTTCACGGCCGTGCCGCGGACGATCTTGCGGACGGTCGGCATGTCGTAATACTCTCGGGTGCGGCCCATCGCATAGGTCAGAAGATTTTCGACAAAGGTCTGCACAAACTGGTCGGGACGCCGCAGCAGCGCCTTGCGCAGGTCATCCGGTCCGGCGACTTTCGTGCCATCGGGCAACTCACCGCCCGAGTCGATGTCCACCCCGGCAAAGCGGTCCTTGTCCCGCCACATTCCGGTCGCATCGAAGTTCTCGAGCGCGAACCCGAGGGGGTCCATGACGGCGTGGCATGACGAGCAGGATGGGCTGGCGCGGTGCTTCGCCATCATCTGGCGGACCGTCAGTGCTTTGGTGGTGCCGACATCCTTGTCATCGATGGCCGGAACACCCAGCGGCGGCTGGGCCGGCGGGACGCCCTGCAGGTACTTCAGAATGAACGATCCGCGCAGCACAGGCGACGTACGGTTCGGGTAGGCAGCCGCCATTAGGATGGCCCCCTTACCCAACAATCCCCAGCGAGTGGAGTCTTTGAGCTCCACGCGACGGAACTGATCGCCCTTCACGTCGGTGAGGCCGTAGTGTAGCGCGACGCGCTCGTTCAAATAGGTATGGTTGGCGCGCAGCAAATCCACGACGCTGCGATCTTCACGGAAGATGCTGTCTGAAAACAACGTCAGCTCCGTACGCAAATCCGCGCGGGGGTCCATGCGGCCGGAGGCATACGGGAAAACGTCGTTGTCCGGAACGATCCCATCCAGCCGGCTCATTTCCAGCCACTGGAACACGAAGTTACTGGCCAGCGTATCCGACCGCGGATCCGCCAGCATGCGCTTCACCTGCTTGTCGAGCGTGGCTGCATCGCTGAGTTTGTTCTTACTGGCAAGCTCGAGCAGTTCGTCGTCTGGAATCGAATTCCAGAGGAAGAACGAAAGTTTCGACGCGAGTTCCAGATCCGTGATCGAATACTTATCGCCGGACTTCAAGCCCGCGGGGATACGTTCGCCGCGATAGAGGAAGAACGGGCTCGCCAGCATCCCGGTAAGTCCCTCTCGAATGCCGACCTCAAAACCGCCTTGCTTCACGCCGTCGCCATAGTACTGCATCAAGTCCGCGACGTCATCATTGGTGACAGGACGTCGATACGCGCGCTTGGCAAGATTCGAGAAAATCTCCCGCGCGCATGCTTCCGGCGTCTTGGCTTTGTCCTTAGCGGGATCGCAGATCAGAATGCGAGCACGGCTGGGCGTGGAACTGAGGCCCGTCACATTAAAGGGTCCCAGCAGCTGGAAGGAATTCACGCGATAGGAACGGTCCTGGCCGCCACCGGGCGCAAACTGCTGAATCTGGTCGTCGGATTCGGCAAAACTCTGGCGCCGGAATGTTACGCCGATCTTGTGGGGTCCCGCCGTCGTTTGGAACTTGATGTTTTTGAGGCGGGCGTTCACGCGGTCGAGTGCGCCGTTCTGCACCTGATCGTACAGTTTCGCGTCTTCCTCGCCGCCGATGGTCGCTTCATAAACAATTTTATTGTCGAGCGTCACGACCAGCGGATTCTCGTACTCCATGCCGTTGCCCCAAATATGCGTGGCCATATCAGCGATGTTGACGCGATATTCGCCGTCGGCGGGCAGATCCACTTTTGCCAAGATCCCGCCCCGTGTCCCTAAAGGTAATCCGGGGATGTGCGTAAGCTGATTGCCGGAAGACGCGCGGAACGACCAACCCTGCGCGCGAGCATCGGCTTTACCCATCGCCTCCAGAGCGACGTTGTGGGCCGCGTGTACGTATTGTTCAACAAAGGAAGGTGAAACCTGGAGCGCGGACGCAATATTATCAAAGCCCTGAGCGGTATCATCCTGCGGAAGCAATTCGGCGCCCTTCACCTCGATGCCGAGAAGATCGCGGACCGCGTTTTGGTACTCCTTGCGATTCAGGCGATGCAGCACCATCTGATCGGCGACGAGTTGCGGCTCCGGAATCTTGTCGAGCGACTCTTCGAGCCACGCCACCAGCGACTCCACGGCCTTGCCGTCCGGCTGCGGTGAACCAGGAGGCGGCATTACGCGCCCACGCAGCTTGCGTACCGCTTTCTCAAACCGGTCGGGATCCTGGGCGATGGTCGCGGCCGTGACACCTTCCAAACTGATCCCGCCGGTCTTGATCTTGTCGCTGTGGCACCCCGAGCAATACTGCTTGACGGTGGCAAGTTGCGCGTCCGGCGAGGCAGGAGCCTGGCTGGAGGATGGGACGGCATAGAAGCCAACCAAACCGATGGCGGCAATCACGGGAATCGAGTTTTTAATAAGTCGCGTCATGTTTAATTCCTAAGCGTCGGGTGCCTCATGCGTCAGGGGAAAGATACGCCCACAGGCTCTCGGCCGAGCGGCGAATGAACTCATCCGGGTTGCCCATCTTGGCTTCGAATTCCTTGGCCGGCTTGGCCTCGACGGCTTCCGACGGGCCTCGCCCCTTGTTCATCATCTGATTCAGGCGATCGTAAATCGCGCCGTACATATCGACCTGCGCGGTGATGTCGGCAAAGCTAAGCACTGGACCCACCGCCGGAACAATCTTCGTATCGCGGTTCGCAACGGTCTGGATTCGTTGCAGGCCGCCGACTATGCCGCCGATCCAGCCACCAGACCACCAATCCACTACCGGCCAACCTTGTCCGTAGGCGGCATCGCCCACCGCCAGAACGTTCTGCTGAGGAAAGTATACGTAGAGATCCCCGTCCGTATGGGCCGCGTCGGATATATAGCCGTAGCGGATTCCGGAATCCAGAGTGCCCTTGTCGTAGAAGGTTTTGTTGGGTTGGGCGATCTTGGGGAGCTTCGCGAATTTCTGTCCGTTCCATGGCCACGTCACGTTTTGCTGCAGCCAGAGCCGCGTGTTTTCCTGCGCAATAATCGTGGTCCCGGCCGTGCCAAGTCTTTCATTGGAGCCGGTTTGTGCGGGATGCCAGTGCGTATTGAAGAGCGTCCGAACGGGGCCGCTATTCGGCAGCGCCGCCACCGCTTGTGCCAGTGCGGCGGCATTCTGCGCAAGGCCGCCATCCACCATCACCACGCCGTCAGCGCCCGTGCGCACGATTACGCCGCCCCCTGCCCCGCTTAGCAGGTATAGGTTGTCGCCCAATGGCGCCGTCGTGATGTTGGGCGCTTGGCCGAAAGCGAACGGAGCGGCGATTCCCGCCGCGGCAGCCTTGAAGAACGTCCTACGCGTTGAAACGAACATGGTTATGCAGCTACAGTATACTCCCGCGACGCCCGAAAAACACCCCTCCATCTGGCAGGGTGCTCTTGGGGATTGGGAACTGACAACCGTCAAACTCCAGTGCCCTTGGTGGTAGAATTCTGCCGATGCCCTCAAGACCCATCCTTGTCGTTGCCTTCGCAATCGGCGCGTGGAGTGCGCAGGCCAAGGCCCAGTCGGACCCGCTGCCGGCCTTCGAAAAACGGGTCGAACGTCTACAAGCCAAGCTCGAAAGCGTCGAATCCGTTCGCGCGATCAAACGCCTGCAGTATGCTTACGGACACTACGTCGAGCTCGGATTATGGAACGACTTCGCGGACCTGTTCACCGAGGATGCGGTCACCAACTATCAGCAGGGCGTGCGCGGAAAAGCTGAGATCCGCAAACTCTTCTTTGAGCAGGTTGGGCAAGGAAAGCTGGGCCTCGCCGAAGGCCGCATCTACCCGCATATCCTGTTCCAGCCGGTGATCACCCTCGCGCCGGACGGCCGAACCGCGAAGGGGCGATGGCGCATCCTGGCGATATTGGGAGGCTATGGAGGCTCGGCTACCTGGTACAGCGGAGTCTACGAGAATGAGTATGTTCTTCAAGACGGCGCGTGGAAGATCAGCGTGCTCCACTCGGAACCCAAGGTCACGGCAGCGTACACGGCCGCTGGGTGGAAGGACTCCGGCGTGCGAGTCCCATTTCACTACACTGCCGCGAGTGTCGCGACGCCCATCCCGGATTCCACGAGCCGAAGCGCGAAGGCCGGGGCTCTCACGCTCGCGTCGCTTGGCCGTGACGTCAGCCAACTCGCGCAACGCGCCTCGCGGCTGAACGATCAAGCAGAGGTCACCAACGTTCTCGATACCTACGGATACGCTATTGATCGCAAACTCTGGGACCATGTGGCAGGTTTTTTTGCCGAGAATGGAACTCTGGAGCTGGGGATGCAGGGCGTCTACGTGGGCAAGGCCAGCATCCGCCGTGGTCTCGATCAATTCGGGCGGCAGGGGATTCGAGACGGCGAACGGAACGATCACGTCTATCTGCAGACTCTCGTGTCCGTCGCGCCGGACGGGCGCACGGCGAAGGCGCGCGGAGTGGAGTTGATCTTCTCCAACACTTCCGGTGGGAGCGAGCTCAGCGAAGGCGTTTTCGAGAATAGTTTCGTCAAACGGGACGGTAAATGGAAGATTCAATCTGTACACTTCTACCCGCGCATGATCGTCGATGCCGCCGCAGGCTGGGCCAAGAGCGCGAAGCCCGCGCCTGCTCCCAGCAAGGAGTTTCCGCCGGACCGCCCGCCAACCGCTTTTTATGACATCTATCCCAAGTTCGCGGTCGCCCCGTTCCACTTCGACAACCCCGCGACCGGCAAGCCGCCCCAGTATCCCGAAGGCACTTCATTCGTTGCGAGGCCCACGACCGGTGCGCCGCCTACGAACGGACCGGCGATCCGCAACGCCAAGGACCTGGAAATTCGTTTGGCCAAGGTGGAGCGCAGCCTCGCTGCGGCAGAAGCCTACGATATCGCCGGGAACTTGATTGATGCCCAAGGCTACAGCCAGGATGATTCTCCTGCGGCGAACGGCGGGTCCATCTTCGCGAGCCAAATCCTGCAGCCAGTGATCGACATTGCGCCCGACGGCAAGAGCGCGAAGGTTCAAGCGCGCCGGTTGGATCTCGGTGGCGCCTCCGGAGGCGCAGGCTACTGGACGGCGGGCACTTTGGAAGGCCAGATCGTTTCCGAACAAGGCGCGTGGAGATTCCAGTTAGTGCGCTCCACCTCGCGGTGGTCCGCACCCTATCCGGGTGGCTGGGCTCGAATTCCCTAGGCTGACCCGGGGCGTTTGGTGCTCGCTTTGTCAACGCGGAAGTTCGACTGTCGGCAGCACGACGCGGATACGTATGATTTCGCTGATATAATACGTACAGCATGTCGAAGCTTACGTTGAGCGTCGAAAAGAGCGTCGTCACCCGTGCACGGCTCTACGCCAAACAACAGGGGATCTCGGTGTCCCAAATGGTGGAGACGTACCTGGCCGCGGTGGCCGCGCCGCCGGGCGAAGGGCGGGATGCTCCCGTGCTTCAATCGCTCCGGGGATGCCTCAAGAAGGCGGACGTCGAAGGGTACCGCAAGCATCTGGCGACGAAGTATCGATGAGGCAGGTGCTGGTGGACACCAACGTGGTCCTGGACGTCCTGCTAGACCGGCGACTGCACGTGGAAGCCAGCGCGGCGGTTTGGGCGGCGGTCGAAATGGGTGTGGCCAAAGGCTTCCTGGCGGCTCATGCGGTCACGACAGTGCACTATCTGATCCGCAAGGAACTGGGCAACGCCAGGGCGGCGCGGACTATCGCTCCTATTCTGCGGGTGTTTGAAATCGCCCCGGTCGACCGGACCGTGCTGGAACAGGCGTTGCAGAGATCCTTGCCAGACTTTGAGGATTCGGTGACCGCGGGGGCGGCTCTGCTGGCCGGTTGCGACTTCATCGTCACGCGGCACCCGAAGGGATTTCGCGGTTCGCCTGTGCGGCCCGTCACGCCCGAGGCCTTCCTGCCGCTGCTGTAGCCGTGGAGATGCGGCCGTCAGCGCTGAGCGAAGGGCCGCCACACTCATTCCTTATTCGGAGCGGACGCAAGCCCGATTCGTTAACGTCGTTAAGTAAGTTCGTTAAGTAAGTTCGCTAAGTAAGTTCGTTAAGATGGATGCGAACCAGAATGGAGTACAGAATGCTGAAATCGATTTCGCTACCAGCTCCCGCGGCCATTCTCATTGCGCTGCTCGGGTCCGCCGGACTAGCCAAGGGGCAAGCACCAACCGGCGCTCCGGCAGCCGCCGCCGTCGTCTTGGGCACAGGATCTTTCACGTCATTTGTCGAAGACATGGATCGTTCTCTGGCGTTCTACCATGACGCCTTAGGCATGGAGGTTCCGGCGCTGCCAGCATCCGGTCAACGGCCGTACAACCAGGCCAACCCGCAGCTATTCAAATTCTTCGATATTGCGGGCGCGAAAGAGCGTCATCAGTCCGCGCGAATCACTGGCACGCGCGTCACCCTGGAGTTGATGGAGATTCAGGACGTACCGCACCAGACGATCGCGTTGCGAATCCAAGATCCCGGGACTGCGACTCTTGTGCTGATGGTCCGTGATGTGGATGCAGTGCTGGCACGTGCGACGCAGGCCAAGGCGGCGGTCGCAACGCCCGGCGGCAAGCCGGTCACCCTAGCGGATGGCGCGCGCTCCATTCTGATTCGCGATATCGACGGCCGTTTCATAGAGCTCCGGCAATTGGCAACTCCGCCGGCATCCTCACAAGCGAGTGACATCCTCGACATGCGCCTCTCCATCACGGTCAACAATATGGACGAGACGAAGAAGGTGTATCGCAACGTTCTGGGCTTCACGGTGGACGGAGAGACCACGTTCTCGGGCGAAGCCGCCATGCGCAGCCTCACGGGACTCGCCAAAGCGGAGGTCCGGCGCAGCCGCGTCCAGGCGCCGGGGTCTACGCTGTGGATAGAATTCGTCGAATTCAAAGGCGTGGATCGCTCGCCGCTCCGTATGCGAATTCAGGACCGGGGCGCGGCGCGGCTTCAGCTGCGTGTGCAGGATACCGACGCGATCGTGGCGGCGGTAAAAGCCGCGGGCTTGAGGGTGATGTCGGAAGACGGTATCGCACAGCCGATTCCGCCCAATCTCAAAGGCGTACTCGTCGCTGATCCGAATAATTTCTTTCTGACGCCCTACGCCCCCTGCGACGGGTGCGCACCCGGGCTGGCTGCACCCGCGCGCGCCACCAAATAGAACCGCTGGCGCCCGCCGTTACTTCACCATGTGGACGCGATCCTTCTCGTTCTCTCCGCAGAACATCTCAAAGATGTCATTGTCGGGGACCAGTTCGTAAGCAACCTTGACGGTGAACTTCCCCTTGTACATCAGGGGATCATCAAAGGTCATCTCGGTATCCAGATGTCCGAAATCGCGCCGGCGGAATCGTTCGGTCACGTGCATTGCTTCACTGCGGGGATGCCCGACAGCGTCAAGGGGGGTGCGGTCGTTGAATCCGCGCGTCTCGATGACGAAGGTCTGGCCCTCCCAGTAGCCCATGGAATATCCGAGGTAGGCGGGAAGCTGGAACTCGGCTGGAAATTTGCGTCCATCCGTGAAGACCTGGCGATGCAGGTTGTCGACTTCGTAGAGAATCATTGTTTCTCTGGGCGCCTGGACGATCTTCATTGGTTCGGCCAGCAGGCCCGCCACGGGCCAACCGTACTCGCCATGGCAAACATTGTCCACCCGCCGCTCGGCGAGGCGGCGCTTCATCACTGCCTCCGCTTCGGGCGTCAGTTGGACCTCTCCGGGTTTGAAATCAAGCAGGATATTAAACCCGTACTTGTGGACTGCTTCGTTCTCCATCCCAATCAGCGTGGTTTGCTTCTGGGGGTCGTAGTCGGGTCCCAAGATGCGCTTGTAATCGGCTGGAGACGATTTCTCGTGCGCCCAGACGCCCGTCAGATCCGGCTTGCCGTCGGCAGCGCGTGGCGCCGGAGCGGATAAGTTCGCCTTTCCGTTTTTCAGCCGCGGTACGCCGGGCTGGGGAAAGTCGATCCATTGAGCCGTCGCGCTCGCAGGCAGAAGAAGCGTCGCTATGATCAAGTGGCTGTAGACGATTTTCGTATAATCCAAGACTCGATTCTATGCAACTGCCAGGCCCCCCGCAAGTGCTGAATCCGGTCAGGGACACCGGGGGCTCCTTTCATCTCTTCGCCATTTGTGATAAACAGAGGAGGAGTTCCCCGTCGGAATCTCTGTAAACCTTTGATCGAGAATAGATTGCCATCCATGAAGCGTTTTATTTTTGCGACTGCCGTGGTGATTGCAATCGCTGTTCCCGCCACCCTACAAACCAGGGCCCAAGGGCCGAGTCCTGCCGGCAAGGCGTTCGATCCCCAGCGCGCGCTCATCACCAACTACTGCGTCACCTGCCATAACACGAGTCTGAAAACCGGCGGCTTGGCTTTGGAAGGTCTGAATTTGCAAGCCGCGGCGGACGACGCGGAGATCTGGGAAAAGGTGTTGCGGAAGTTGCGCGGGCATCAGATGCCGCCGCCGGGCAGTCCGCAACCGATGCAGAAGGACGTGGATTCGTTTGTTGTCCAACTGGAGAACACGCTCGATACTCATGCCAAAGGCCCTAAAGCAGGCTATGTGCCAATCCAGCGCCTAAACCGCAGCGAGTATGCCGCGGCAGTGAAAGCTCTGGTGGGTGTGGACGTGAAGGCGAAAGAAGTTCTGCCGCAGGACATTCAGGTGGAGGGGTTCGACAACATCGCGGACGCGCTGAGCGTGTCCCCCGCGTTCCTCGATCAATACGTTGCTGCTGCGCGACAGGCCGCTCGGCTCGCCGTCGGCATTCCCAACGCCCGCGTCTCGAGTGTAAAATATGCGATCGCGGCCAACCAGAACGCGGACGATCCCCCGCCTCCAGGCACACGCGGCGGCATAAAATTTAAACACAACTTCCCGGCCGACGGCGAGTATCGCATCACGATCAACGATCTTGGAGTAGGCCCGTACCCCAGTTCCCTTCAGAATGAGAACACGGTGGTCATCATGATCGATGGCCGGATCGTGTTTCGCAAACCTATCGGCGGACCGGCGGACATTGCTCTGGCCGACCGCAAGGCTGGTACGGGACGCGCTCAAATTATGGAGCGCTTCGCAAAGATTCCAGTGCCGGTGAAAGCCGGAGTGCGCGACGTCGTAGTGGCATTCGTCGACCGGTCCCATGTGGAGTCAGACGAAAACTACGAGAAGCCAGAACCGTACAATGGCTTGACTGGCAGTCAGGCCGTCACCGATGGAATGTCCCGTCTTGGAGACGGCGTGGTGATTGCCGGGCCGTTCGACCCTACGGGCGTTTCGATGACCCCTAGCCGAGCGCTCATTTTCGTTTGCGATCCGAAGGCAATGGGAGACGCCCCCTGCGCCCGGCAGATCACGGAAACACTGGCGCGCCGCGCATTCCGGCGGCCTGTTACACCGGAAGATATGAAGCGGCTCATGCCGTTTTACGAATCGGGACGAACCCCAGGAGCAACTGGCGGCGGAACCTTCGACCAGGGAATCGAGCAGGTTGTGGCCGCTGTTCTAGCCAGCCCCCAGTTTCTCTATCGCGGCATTCGTGGACCGAAGGGCGCCTTACCTAATACAGAGTTCGCGCTCACGGATCTGGAGTTGGCCTCCCGGCTTTCCTTCTTCCTGTGGAATACGGGCCCGGACGAAGAGTTATTGACGCTTGCCGCGGCGAACGGGTTGACGCGACCCGGAGCGCTGGAAAAGCAGGTGAAGCGCATGCTTGCCGACGCCCGCGCCTCCAGTCTGGTGACCAGTTTCGCAGTGAAGTGGCTGAACCTCGCCGATCTCGATCAGGTAGTGCCCGACCCAGCGTTGTTCCCCGGCTTCAATGAGCGACTGCGGCAGGACTTTGTGAAGGAAGCGGAAGCCTTCGTCGGCGGTATCTTTTCGGATGACCGGAGCGTGGTGGAACTCTTGACGGCTGACTTTACATTCTTGAATGACCGGCTGGCGCGCCACTACGGGATTGCCGGCGTCACTGGCTCTCAGTTCCGCAAGGTTTCGCAGGTTCCGAAGGAGCGTTGGGGCCTACTGGGCAAGGCCGCGGTTCTGCTCCGTACTTCGTACGGTGACCGGACCTCGCCGGTCTTGCGGGGAGCGTGGGTGTTGGATAAACTTCTGGGCACGCCGCCGACGCCTCCGCCGCCGGATACCGCAACGGACCTCTCACAAAAGGCAGGCGAGCAGCCGAAGACCGTCCGTGCCAGGCTGGAGCAACATCGCGCCAAGGCTTCCTGTAAGATGTGCCACTGACATGCCTCGCTTTTATCAACCATTCATAACTGAGGATTCCAGCACCGCCG